>CAZPDT010000005.1:0-31018 GCA_964585545.1 uncultured Fluviicola sp. | reverse complement strand
GGACCAGGATCACCCTGTGGACCTTGTGGACCGGCGGGACCTTGTGGACCAGCAGGACCAGGATCACCCTGTGGACCTTGCGGGCCAGCGGGACCTTGTGGACCAGCAGGACCAGGATCACCCTGTGGACCTTGCGGGCCGGCGGGACCTTGTGGACCAGCAGGACCAGGATCACCCTGTGGACCTTGTGGACCGGCGGGACCTTGTGGACCAGCAGTACATAGACTTTGCCAAGAAGGCGTTATCGTTTCGTAATATACAAAGCAATCCAAGTCAGTATCGTAGACCAAAAGCCCCTCGGCTGGTGCTGGTATTGCATTCCTTTGAGCCGTCGTCATTCGAGGTACTAAAACCCCTTTTTCATTTGACTTCATTTCTAAAACTGCACTTGGATCTGGATTTGTTGTTCCAATTCCCACATTGTCTTGGGCGTATATAAATGTAGTTGTCAATCCGACAAAAACTATACTTATAATATTTCGTAAAACTTTCATAGGTATTATTATTTAATTATTTATTACGGACTAAAGTCAAAAATCCGTGCTTTTTTATTTCGTTATTGTTTTGTTTTGCTGTTAATTTATAAAAGTAAACGCCTTCAGAACAAGGATTCCCATTAATCGTTCCATCCCAACCCTCTTCTGGGTCACTGGTTTCAAAAACAACATTTCCCCATCGATTTAGAATCAATAAATTATAATCTTCTAAACCAGTAGATGTAACAAAATAAAGGTCATTTTCTCCATCATTATTAGGTGTAAAGACATTAGGAATTTTGAAAGGAAAAGAAGTATTGACAAGAACATAAGCATTGTTATCAGTTGCATTCCAGTCTGTTTTAAGAATGGCACTAAAATTATTACCGTTACTTTTATCAGTGTTTCCAATATCTTTCCATTCTTGGTCAGCATTATGCCAATTGGCTATGCTTCCCCAATCTTTGTCTTTACTCGGCACAAAGTAAATTTTCAAATCAGGCTGAACATCTCCAAATAAATTCTCAATTGAATGATAGAACAATGGATTAACCTCATCAATTATAGATTCATGTTGAGATAATTGATAACCATCATCCATCGCTGAGTAATTGTTCATTCTAACAGCATATACTTGCGATAAGTTCGTGTTTGGACTAATTTCTACAGGACGATATCTGCGGACTCCATCACTTGACCCAACAGGAAAAATATAAGCATCCATCTGATTGGTGTTTCTGATTAAAAATCCATTATCAATACTGCTTACAAATCCTTCATTATTAAATGTTGTTAAATTTAACACGGCATTGGGATCCTCGTTTTGTACAGTAAAACTATTGTTCTCTGTATACAATTCTCTATCGTTTATTTGAAGTATACCTTGTACTCCTGTGGAAGCATCAACATCCAATAAAGTTTTTCTTCGGTCTTGACCAACACCATTTCCAGTGAGTGTAAGATTATTAAACGTTGTGGGTGTTCCATTGCTCGAGGTAATTAACTGCTCTAAGTCTCCGTAGAGAACAACCTCTCCTGCCCCAGCATTAAATGTTCCATTATTGATCCAATTTTGTTGAATGTTGTATATTCCATCCCCAGAAACAACCGCTGTAGTATTAATTTGAAAATCACCCAGTTGAGCAAGTGTTGAATTGATCGTTGTTGTTAATTCTCCCTCGTTATTTAACTGAGTTGCTCCTGAGAGTAGCACGCCGCCATTTGCAAACAAAACAGCTCCATTGTTAATTTGTATTGTTGCTCCATTGGAATAGAAAATCTGTGCATTACTATAAAAAGTGATTGCAGAAAACCCGATTATAAACAGTAGTTTATGCATAATAAATAAATTTTACTAATACATCATTGTATTACGTAGACGGATATATTAGTAGAAAGGTTGCATGAGCATCATTAAACCAATTTAATACCGGTAAACATTTTCATTCTTAACCCACAATATATCGTGTTTTAAAGACTTTAATTGAACCCAGGTACTATCTTTAGAGTATTTTACAATCTGAAAACGCAAACTAGAATCCACGTTTTTATTGACTTCTATTCCATTGGGAGAAATATAAAATTTAGCACTGTTGCTTTTTAAAATCGCATAACGCTCTTGCTTAAAATGATTGTTTATTGAATACACGCAAATTCCAGATATTATAAAAAGAAAAACAAAAGGGAAAATTAACCTTTGACTCCACCTTCGTTTTATATCGTTTGTATTGTTTTCTTTTTTAAGAATAAGTAAATAAACCAACAATCCAATACATAATGAAAAGAAAACAACGAGTATAACCCAAACAACACTTCCAAAGCCAACAACCACCTTTTCTCCCACGCTATAAGGATTTTCCCACACTTCATTTTGATTCAATTTACGTGTTGCAAATGTAGCGTTGTACTGAGCATTTTCATTTAAAGGACTGTACTTTAATGCCGACTCAAAAGCCCACTTGGCTTTATGCCAATCTCCTAATTTACCCGCTGCAATTCCAAGATTGTAATACCCTGAAAAAGAAGGCGCATTTGCAATGTCTTCATAAAAATATTGCTGTGCTTCAAGGTGGTTGCCTTGTGTTAATTCCTTTACTCCCTTCTGAAATAAAGTAGTGGCGCATTTTCCTCCTAACGCAAAAGAACAAAAAATTAATATGACGAAAAAACCATTTCTCATTGTTCAAAAGAATTAATGATTTCCTTTACCTCATCAATTAGATGAACCCTTGCTTTTTGATTAATGCTCCCGCCATATTTAATGGTGTCCAATTCATTCAAAACATCAATCGTTTTTAAATATATCTCCTCAGAAATAGCATTGGGCACCTTGTCTTTTAAAAAAGTGCGAGTAATCTCTCCTGTTCCAGCATTAAATTGTGTAGCTAAAAATCGAATTAATATTTTACTAATAGTAATGGCTTGTTCTGTTTGCTCTTTTTCTCCTAAATTTTCTAATTTTGCCAACGCTCCTAATTTATACTGTATACGTTGGTTTCTATCCCAATTGCTTTCTTCTTTTTCTTTCTTAATACGAAATCCCAAACCGATTACTGCCCCAAGCATAATTGGGGATAAAATAACTAAAGTGCCTCCCCAACCACTAAAAAAGTTTGTCCATCCTTTATTGTCTCCTTTTTTTTCAGTAACATAGGGACGCATCGTTGGTTCTTGAGAGACTTCTTGTGGAGGAAGAGAATTGTTTTGAATGGATTTACCGTTAGACTTTACATGTAGAGTTTTGATTCGACATTCTGCAGTTTCATACTGTTCTGCAACTGGATTAAAATAAGCAATTTTAATGGGATCAAATTGAATGTCTCCAGCACGATTCACTTGAATATAATAGATAAATGTCTTGCTGCCTTCAGCCCCTAAAGAAGAGTATGAAATCGTATCTCTTACTTCTGGATCTCCATAAAAAGAAAGGTTTGCAGGAAGATTTATCTTCGGCTTTTTTATGTTCTGGAGGTTGCCCTGCCCCTTTATCTTAACATGAAGTTCAACTACTTTGCCTTGCAATATATGGGTTTTATCGATGTTTGCATAAATTTTAAATTGACCAACTCCATCAATGAAGTTTTTAGGAATACCATTGGGCAAGGGTTTAACTATAACTTTTGAACTGTTCGAAACAATCTTTAATTGGTCGGGAAAGAACTTCCTCGGATCATTGTATACTATTGTAGTTCTAAAAGGCTGTAATTCAAAAACACCTACTTTTTCGGGAAAGATTAATGTCTTCCCAATATCAAAAGTTTGGAGCTTTTTACCATTGACAACCGTATAGCTCACAGAAACACGATTAGAAGGGTCTAAACTTCGAGTGTCTGCTGGCCCCGAAAAAGTAAACGGAGCATAATCAGCAACCTGCATTACATCTACCTTGGAATAGACTTTTCCAGAAACAACAATGGGTTGTCCTTCATAAATTTTCTTCTTAGACTGCTCAATTATACCAAAAACTAACTTATCCAAATTTTTGCTGGGGTCTTCGCTGATCATATTACGCGGTTGAATAATTTTAATCGTATATGATTTGGATTTGTATTGTTCTCCTGTACTGGAAACAACTTTAGCCGGACCAAACAAATACTTTCCTTTTTGACCTATACTTCCAGAAAAAGACTGAAAACTAAATCGAACGGCCTTTCGTTTCCCATGCACAATTTTAATTGAAGACGACATCCCCGATTGTCTGGCTCCAGACTGTGTAAACTCATCAGGCAAATTCAATTCAATATTTCCATTAACATTGGTTTTAACGGTAATACTAAAAGGTTGTCCTACTTCAACTGTTTGCGGCTCAATTTTTAATTCTATAAATTCATCCTGGCCAAAAAGAACAATAGACAGACCTAAAAACACAAGATATAGACCCACATTCCTTACCATCTTTTTCCAGATTTAGAATGTTCTTGATTGGTTTGCGACTTCACTCCATTTACCTTTCTTTTTGTTTGCATTTCCTCCTTTAATAAGTCCTCCAACATCCTGTCTGTCTTTCTGTCCGACAGTTTTCCCTTTGGTTGTTGGTCCGATTGCTTGTTTTCTCCTCCTGATTGCTGTTGATTGTTCTCTTCTTTTTTATTGCTTTTATCTTGTTTGTTATCGTCAGACTTAACTGATTTTTGATTGTTCTTCTGTTGGTTTTGATTCTCCTTCTGATTCTGTTTTTGATCTTGGTTCTGACTCTGATTCTGCTTTTGTTGCTTTAGCCTCCTTTTGGCCTCTGCAAGATTATACCTTGTTTTATCATCATTGGGATTTATATATAATGCTTTTTTATAGCTTTGAATGGCTGATTCATAATTTTTTTCTTTCATCTGGCTGTTGCCTACATTATGCCATTGTTGAGACTGTACTTTCTTATTGCTTTCATTTGAAACTGCAGATTGAAAAGCCTTTTCTGCCGTTTTATAATCTCCCTTTCGATAGGCTGCATTCCCGATATCACGAGATAAATTCACATGGTCTGGAGCTAATTTTTGGGCCTCTAGTAAGGTTTGATATGCCCGTTCATAATTACCCTCCTTATAATGCTGCTTCCCAGCATACAATGAGTCTTTCCAGGATTGTGCCACAACACAATTTACCGAAAGTAAAACAATCATTATGGGTACAAACAACTTCATCTATATCATTCTCTTTTTTCTTGGGGCAGCTTCCCAAAGCAACAAAACAATCAAAGAAAACAGCGCCAGACCAACTGGCCATTGATATCTGTTCTTTTTCACTTTCAATTCCAAATCTACAGTGTTCCTTTTTGAACTATTGTTAATTTGAGTTAAAAAATGCGAAACATTTGGAAAAGAGGCATTGGTCAACATAAAGTCCCCATTCATTGACTTCGCCATTGATTGAATCATTTGAAGATTTACCTTCGAAACAACAACTTGTCCTAAATCATTTTTTAACGGTGGCGCATTAGGGTGGTCTCCATTGGGTACAATTCCGCCTTTTTCTGTTCCTACACCCAAAATAAGTACTTGAATGTTTTTGTCTTTTATTGTAGCATAAGCTGCTTCCATGTTTCCTTCATGGTCTTCTCCATCTGTAATAAGAACCAAGACCTTTTTTGATTTTTCTTTGGAGAAGAACTTACTAGATGCTTTGATTGCTCCGGAAATATTGGTTCCTTGATTTGAGATAAGCGATGTGTTTAAGTCGTCTATATACATTTTAAACACCTCAATATCTGGAGTTAGTGGTAATTCAGGATAGGCATTTCCAGCAAAAATAATCAATCCCACCTGAGAAACAGCAGATCGATTCACAATTTGAGTCATCGCTCTTTTAGCAATCGTTAAACGTGAATCCCCTCCTTTAGTATCACGTACGTTCATAGAGTTTGATACATCCACTGCAAAAATCAATTCTACACCTGACTTTTTTCCTTGAATGGTTTTTGTTCCAAAAGACGGTTGCATTAATCCAAAAACGGTAAATACTAAAATGTTTCGGACAAAAAAGTACCTCCAAAACATTCGAAAAGTGGAAACTGGATTTAAAAAAGTATGAATTGTTTTTTTATCTCCCAATTTTTTAATTAATTGATTTCTTTTCCCAACCTGAAAAAAAACAACCGCAATAAAAACAGGAACAATGATTAAAAGCCACCATCCATAATCAGGTTTTAAGAAAACAAGCTGATCACCAACAGTAGGTTTAGAGAAAACGTCGAATAACGCCAAAACCTGCCAGATAAGAACCCAAAAAATGAGCTCCCAAACTACCATGGCAGCGATTAAAATGGGTCTATTGTATTTATACTTGTTACTACGCATTCTTTCTTAATACTATTTGTTCTACCGCAAACCCTAAAAACAAAAGGAGCAAACCATATTTTAAAAACCCTTCAGGACGATAGGGAGGATCCCGTTTTATCGTATCATCTACCATCTTTCTTTTTTCCATTTCATCGATTTTTTTATAAATCGACCGTAAAGAGTTCTCATTTGTTGCTCTAAAATATTTTCCCCCTGTTAAGTCGGCCATTTTCTTTAAAAGGTGTTCGTCGATATTGACTTGGGTTTTTTGAGTCATTGTTCCAAATGGAGTGTGAACGGGCATGTCTACAAAGCCTTTCTTTCCTACACCAATTGTATAAACCGTAATGTTCTTTTTTTCAGCGAGCTGTGCCGCAGCCATAGGTGAAATTTTTCCCCGATTATTTTCTCCATCTGTTAACAGAATAATTACTTTCGAAGCAATGGTATCACTTCTCAACTGGGCAACTGCTGTTCCTAGTCCTGTTCCAATAGCCGTTCCTGGATCCAACATTCCAGATTGTATTTCGCTTATCGTTTGCTTCAGATAATCATAATTTCGAGTAGTTGGACAGGCAGTATATGCTTCTCCTTCGAACACCACGAACCCAATTTTATCTGATTTCCTTCCATCAATAAACTCCTTGGCTACCTGCTTTGCTGCCTCCAAACGATTCGGTGAAAAATCAGTTGCCATCATACTTCCTGAAACATCCATAGAAATAATAATGTCTATTCCTTCTCCATATTCTTTTTGATTGTCGTCTGAATAGGGAAGATAGGGTTTTGCTATACCCAAAATAAGTAACGCAAAACCCAGTCCGATAAAAGTATAAACACCAAAAATTAAAATGTTTATTGGCTGAAAAGAAAGGGCTTCTAAATCTGCCGCTGGACGCGAGAATTTTATGCCTGTCTTTTCTTTTTTAAATTGGAGAAAATGAAGAAAAAGAACAACAGGAACAAGCAATAATAACCACAACCAATTCGGTGCATAGAACTGATAATTCAAAAAGCCAATATGTAAAAATACAGCACTACTCATCATTTAAATCTAAATCAGCAATCGCATTAACCACCCTTCTCGCCTTGTCTGTAACGCCCTTTATTTCTTCTTCTTTGGGCCTCGATTTGGCAAACTTTACCATGTCCGATTGGGTTAACAATTGTCGCACCAGAAAAACCATCTCTTTATCGAGTTTATGGAGCAGTAAAACATGTTCGATTTCTGTTGTTGTTTTGTCCATTATTGGGGTTCGATAATGGGCTGCAAAAAACCTTCTTAAAATTATAGACAAGTCGAAGTAATATTCTTTAAGGTTAACTTCATATCCCTTCTCATTTTCTAATCGATCTATTTTTTGTAGCGTTTTTTGTCTTAAACTCAAAGGTGTGCTGGTCTCTTTTGAGCGTTTACGAACAATATATATTAAAACAATAATTGCCAGTAAAATCAAACCCAACCACCACCAGTTATTTTTAAAAAAGTGAATCCATTTTGAATTTTGGTCTTTTACTTCGGTAAATGATTCATTAATGTCATAAATTGGTTTACTGGGGTCTGCAACAGGACTAATGATATGAATTAATCCCGCTGGAGTATAATACAAACTGTCATTAATATAAATTTGTTGGGGAGGTATCACCACATAAGCACTATCCCATCCAGTAAGTTGATAGTTTCCTTCCCAAATAAATTGATTGTCCTTTTTATACGAAGTGTCGGTAAACGGCATCAATATATCTAAATTATACGCTGTGTTTATACCATTTTTTGTGGTATTTGAGCTGCTTTCTGCAGGAAATATAGAACTGTAGGCTCCGTATCTTAAACTGTCTGTTTTTATATCGCTCTTTACAGTAAGTGTTAAGGTAAAGGGAACTCCTATTTTTATCTCATCCTTATCAATAGAAAGGTTAAGTTCTTGTCCAAACGAACAAAGTGAAACCACCAAAAAAACAATATTTAAACTCCATTTTCTCATTTGCTTCGCAATTGAAAAAGTTTATTCAACTCTTTTAAATATTTCCCTTCCGTAGAAAGAATGGCATAATCAACTCCCGATCGTCTAAATTTATCATTCAGAATTTTCTCATTCCTTAAAAATTTACGCTCATATCTTTCTCGTACACTTTTTGAACCCGTATTGACCCACCTAATTTTTCCTTTTTCAGCATCATACATTTTAACCAAACCAAAATTGGGCAACTTCCTTTCTGAAGGGTCATTGATTCTTAGAGCCACCATATCGTGTTTGTTATTGGCTATTTTTAGTCCTTCAATAAAGTCGTGCTCATCATAAAAATCACTTATTACAAAACAAATACTCCTTTTTTTTACTACATTTCTAAAAAAACGCAATCCTTCATTAAGGGATGTTCCTTTGCTTTTTGCTTTGAGTTGAATCAGGTCTCGAATAATTTTCAAAGCATGAGATCGACCCTTCTTTGGAGGAATATACTTTTCCACTTGATCACTCACAAAAATAGCACCTATTTTATCGTTGTTTGCAATTGCTGAAAAAGACAAGACTGCAGCAAGCTCAAGCATTAATTCAAATTTAGATTTTTCTTTTGTACCAAAATTATTCGACCCTGAAACGTCCAATACTAAGAACACAGAAAGTTCTCGCTCTTCTTCAAAAACTTTTACAAAAGGCTCATTAAATCGGGCGGTAACATTCCAATCAATATTTCTTACATCATCTTGAAATTGATAATTTCTAACCTCTGAAAAAGTCATTCCTCTCCCTTTAAAGGCGGAACTGTACTCCCCTGAAAACACCTGTTTTGTGAGCCCTCGTGTTTTTAATTCTATTTCACGGACTTTTTTCAGAAGTTCTTTCGTATCCATGTTTATTGATTTAAGGGACTTCTACCCGTGCCAAAATCTTTCCTACAATACTTTTGGCATCAATTCCCTCTGCTTCCGCCTCATAAGTGAGCCCCAGTCGATGTTGAATAACATCAGAAGCTACTGCGCGTATATCATCGGGGATTACATACGCTCTCCCGTGCAGAAAAGCATTGGCTTTACCTGCGAGTGCAAGATTAATACTGGCTCTTGGCGAAGCCCCAAAGGAAATGAGAGCAGTTAAATTACCCAGTTCAAATTGTTTGGGTACGCGTGTTGCAAAAACAATATCTATAATGTATTTTTCTATCTTCTCGTCAAGATAAACATCTTTTACCAGTTCCCTAATTCGAAGAATATCCTCTGGTTTAACAACAGTTTTTGCCTTATCTAACCCTTCCTTTCGCACATTGTTTCTAAGAATCAGCATCTCCTCTTCAGGATTGGGATAATCTAATGTTACCTTCATTAAAAATCGGTCAACTTGCGCCTCAGGTAAAGGATATGTTCCTTCTTGCTCAATGGGATTTTGAGTTGCCATAACCAAAAAGGGTTTGGGCAATGGGAAGGTGGTGTCTCCAATTGTAACTTGTCTTTCCTGCATTGCCTCTAACAAAGCAGACTGCACTTTTGCAGGCGCTCTATTGATCTCGTCTGCTAGGATAAAGTTCGCAAATATTGGCCCTTTTGTTACTGAAAAACTTTGTGTTTTTTGGTTGTATATTTGAGTTCCTGTAACATCGGCAGGAAGCAAATCTGGTGTAAATTGAATACGACTAAAATCACCTCCGATCACATCAGAAAGTGTTTTTATTGCTAATGTTTTAGCCAATCCTGGAACGCCTTCCAACAAAATGTGCCCATCGACAAGCAGTGCTATTAACAAACGGTCAAGCATTTGACCTTGACCAACAATAACCTTGCTGAGCTCCTTGGTCATCATATTAATCAAAGGGCGCTCTGATTGTATTTTTTCTGTCAATTCTCGTATTCCATCAGCAGGCGTTAATGCAGATGTTTTATTTTCCTCCATAATTTTACTTTGATAGATACAAAGATGTTGATAATATTTAACTAGAAAAATATGGGTGTAGTTAAAGATTGTTAACCCCATTCCAAGACAGAGGTCTTTTGTAACATAAAACAGCTAACTCTAAATACTTTCAGGTTAAAGGATGTAAAAAACAAAAACTTAAAAGACGGCTTTTTTAGCCTCTTTTTATATTTCGTTTGTAATTTCCTGATATAAATTATTATCTGTAAATTAAGAACCCATCTACAATCTAAAATCCGCAATCTACAATCTAAAACAATCTCATGAATAATTCGGTTTAAATCCAGTTCCTGTTTTATATATAATACAAAAACACTATATTAGTAAATCGAACTGTACAGCAAGCTTATGGAGAAACCCGAAGAAAAAAGAGAATGTTTAGAGTGTGGCACAAAGCTCAACGGTAGAAAAGATCAGAAATTTTGTGGAGATTATTGCAGAAATACATTCAACAATAGATTGAATGAAGACAGCAATAAATACATGCGGAGAATCAATAATATTCTTCGCAAAAACAGACGTATTCTGTCTCAACTAAATCCCAACGGGAAAAAAACTGTCGATGGAATAACATTGGCAGAAGATGGGTTTAACTTCCATTATTACACCAATATTTACACCACCAAAAAAGGCAGCCAATATGTTTTTTGTTACGACCAAGGTTATCTTAAAATTGATGATAACCAATACATGTTGGTACACAAGCAAGATTATGTCAAATAAAAGCACTATTCTCTTTTTTATTTGTGCCAGTATCCTCCACTTATATATTTTAGTTCAAAACAAATTGCACTTAACCCGAACTATCCATAAATTTTCGTAACGAAAAGATCAAATGCTAATATATTTGGGGAGCACGAGGGTTTTTAGAGTTCGAGTTAATTTTTATCTCATCTTAAAAAACTTGAAATTTAAATAAAATTGTTTACATTTAGTCCTTCAAAATAATAAACTCTTATGAAGAACTTAAAATCTTTTCTCGTATTGACTTGTTGTCTTTTTGTCTTTTCTGCTTATTCTCAGGAAGATTCTGTTGAAGTTGTTGTTGCAAAGAATGCAAAAATAAATGCATCTGGAATTAAGCCAGAAGCACAAAAAATATATAATGAAGGCACGATAGCTTATCAAAATAAAAATTACAGTTTGGCAATTTCTAGCTTTAAAAAAGCAATAGAAATTTCACCCCAATTTATACAAGCTCACAATAATTTAGCCAACAGTTACCTGGCCAACAATCAACCTGAATTGGCAGAAGAAGAGTTTCTGGCGATAACTAAAATTGATCAAACAGCGGATCAACCCTTCTTTGAACTAGGGGCGTTGGCCGAAGCGAAAGACAGTTTAAGACTGGCTATTTCATATTATTCTAAGGCAATAGACCGGAAAAAGAAAAAAGAATCTTTCTATCAAAGAGGAATTCAATATTTTAAATTGGGGGAGTACGATAAAGCAATTACAGATTTTTCTAAAGTGATTTTAATAGATGGTCAATTTGCAGACGCTTATAATGATAGAGGAAGCGCCTATAAAATGAACGAAAATTATGAAAAAGCAATCGCTGATTACCAGAAGGCAGCGCAATTGGACAAAACATCGGGAAATGCCTACAATAATTTGGGTAGTTTATACCGAGAACAAAAAGATTATGTTCGCGCCATAAAGGCATACGACAAGGCAATTATGGTTGATAAGAACAATTATTTGGCATGGAACAACAGAGGATATGCCAAGTTCGAAAAAGGGGATTACAAAGATGCTTTATCTGACTTTAAACGGGTCAATCTAATTCAACCCGATTATGCAATTGCATACAATAATATTGCGGGTGTATATATGGAAATGGAAGAATATGATAAAGTGGTTTCTTTCAGTACAAAGGCAATTGAAAAAGACGACCAACTGGGTGCAGCTTATTATAATCGTGCCATAGCCTACGAAATGTTGCGCAAAACAGACTTGGCATGTAAAGATTGGAGTAAGGCTGCTGATTTAGGAATAAATAGCGCTGAAGAATATTACTCCACTAATGATTGTAGAAAATTAATTGAAAAATAATGAAAAAAATAATTTTATCCTCCGTTTTAATCCTTTTGTGTTTTTCTTTCTTTGCACAGGAAGTGACTTTTGACAAAAAGAACTTTAAAAACAATAAAAAAGGGTTTAAAGAAGCGAACAAAGAAGTAGAAACAGCTGACAAGCTAATGGAGTCTTTGCCAGCACCACAGTATAAACAAGCACTAGACCATTATCTGATTGCTCAAGATTTTAATCCAAGGAGCGCTCATGTTAATTACAATATTGGGCTTTGCTATCTGCACACAGCAGAAAAGTTTAAAGCACTTCCCTATTTTCAAAGTGCTTTTGAATTGAATGGAAAGCTGTTTTCTGATATTCATTATTATCTCGGACGAGGATATCACCTCATAAGAAAATGGGATAAAGCAGTTGGTCAATACGAAGTATATAAAAACCATTTGAATCCCAAAAAAGATTTAAAAGCCTATATGGATGTCAATAAAAAAATACAAGAATGTCGGTCGGGAAAAAAATTGGAAAAAGACCCTGTTCGTGTATGGATTGATAATATGGGAAAAAATGTAAATTCTAAATACCCTGATTATGGAATGATTATGACAGCAGATGCCTCTGAAATTTTCTTTACAAGTCGCCGTCCCAATACAACGGGAGGTGGAATTTCACCTTATGATGGAGGATATTATGAAGATGTTTATACTTCCAACCGATATACGACCAAAGATTGGACACCCGCCACAAATATTGGCTCACCTATTAATACAAAAGGACATGATGCAGCTGTTTCATTAAGTCCCGATGGTAGCCGAATGATTATATATCTTGACGATAATGGTGATGGAAATTTATACGAAAGTGTAAGGGATGGAAATGAATGGAGTAAATTAAAAAAACTTAACAAAGAAGTCAACAGTAAATACCATGAATCTTCCGCTTGGTATTCTCCTGATGGGAAATTGCTTTACTTTGCATCTAAACGCCCCGCCGTAAAAGGGAATCCTCCTGCTGATAGAGATTTGTTTGTAGCTGAATGGAACGAAGACAAAGAAAAATGGCTTAATGTAAAACGCTTACCCGCAAACATCAACTCCAAATACGATGAAGACGGTGTTTTTATGCACCCTGATGGTAAAACCCTTTATTTTTCTTCAAAAGGACACAATTCCATGGGTGGATTTGATGTTTTTAAAGCTGTTCGACAAGATGACGGTACTTGGTCTAATCCAGAAAACATGGGGTATCCTATAAACACACCTGACGATGATGTTTTCTTCGTTGTTGCCGCCAACGGCCGTGATGCTTATATGACTTCATACAGAGAAGAAGGAATTGGAGACAAAGATTTATACAAAGTTACATTGTTGGGGCAAAAGAAAGACCCCATATTAAGTGGAGAAGATATGCTACTTGCGAATGCAACAGCGCCAGTTCGGGCTGCTCGAATTGAACCAAAAGTTGAAGTTTCTAGTCAATTAATGTTATTAAAAGGTATTGTTAGAGATGAAGAAACAAAAGATCCGCTTAAAGCAAGTATTGAGTTGGTTGACAACGAAACAGGAGAGGTAATTGCTGATTTCTCTTCTGATAGTAAGTCGGGCAGATACCTTGTTTCATTGCCGGGTGGTAAGAACTATGGTATTGCAGTTAAGGCTGAAGGGTATTTGTTCCATTCTGAAAACTTCGATGTCAAATCAGCTTCTGGATATAAAGAAGTGGTTAAAAACATTGACTTAAAGAAAGTTAATGTTGGAAAAGCCATTGTTTTACGTAATGTTTTCTTTGATTTCAACAAATATTCATTGAGAACAGAATCTGAAATTGAATTGAATCGTTTGGTTAAATTCCTTGTTGATAATCCAAAAATAAAAATTGAGTTGTCAGGTCATACAGATTCTCGTGGATCTGCTGCTTACAACAAAAAACTTTCATTGAACAGGGCAAAATCTGTTGTTGATTATTTAATCAAAAAAGGAATAAGCAAAGACCGCTTAGAATATGTTGGATATGGTTCAGAGAAACCAATGGTAACGGATGCAGAAATTGCGAAAATGACAAGGAAATCTGATGTAGAAGCTGCTCATCAAAGAAACAGAAGAACTGAGTTTAAAATTATTTCTAAATAGTGGTTGATTGGAAATACTAAACACTTTTAGGTTTTTTTAATATAATTGAACACAAAACAACGCTTTTATTTTATTATATTGAAAAGCGTACCCTGACCACCCCCACAACATATTAAAATTAAAAGTTGTGAAATTATTTTATTTCCTTTTGTTGCTTTTATTGGTTGGTGTAAGTGCATGCAGCCCCAAATATTATATCCCAAATACACAAAATGTCCCCTTGATTTCAGAAAAAGGAGAAACCAACCTCACACTTTCTGGTAATGATCACCAAGTTTCTATTCATGGTGCCTACGGAATTCTTGATGGACTAGCCGTTGAAATCAATGGCGGATTAATAATTCCGGAAGAAGCAGACAATGGAAACCATGGTTCGGGTAATTTTGCTGAACTGGGATTGGGATACTTTAAAAAGTTTGGTGAATACTGGGTGTTTGAAGCCTATGGAATTGGTGGAATTGGTTCAATGCAAAATAAAATGCCTTCAACAATTGAAGAATACCCAAATACAAAAGGAGAAATAAGTGCCAACATGCTTAGACTTGGGGTACAACCAAATTTTGGATTTAAAACAAAGTATTTTTCAGCCGCAATTTCATCACGATTTATGAACTTGTCTTACCATAAAATTCAAGGTGACCTAATGTACTCTAATGAAAGTCAAATAGATTACTTAAACAGAAACTCTTCTCTCTTTCTTATAGAGCCCGCTTTAACACTTCGGGGTGGATTTGAAAAAATAAAACTACAAATCCAAGGAGGATATAGTCTAAATGTAACCAAGACCAATTTTAGACAAGATCATTTGTTCTTTACCATTGGTTTAAACGCGCATTTTCAATCCGAATTATCCACGCATTATTGGATTCCTAACTTGTAAAAACAAACATGTTCGTCTAAGATTTTAACCTAATTTTTTTACAAACTATTGACTTAAGGCACTATTTTGTCGTTAAACGAAGTATATTTTTCGATTAAAATTTGTTGCATTATTTCTAATCTTCTTTATTTTTAAGTCGTTCATTTTAATGCTTTAAAGTTTATATCCATATTCCATTCTCAATCGATTAAAATACCCTACCTTTGAGGGAAGTAGTAGTAGGTTAGGTTGATTAGTGTGATAAGAGTTTGGGACGCCTGTTCCGAACTCTTATTCTTTTATATAGGAATTTTAATCCATACCTTTGTCCAAAAACTTTCAAAACTTGAAGAGTGGTAAACCCTATTATCGATTCAATATTTAGTATATCAACAGAAGAAGACTTTAATCAAACCGCATTGAAGGTTTTCCATTATCAATATCAAAATGTCTCGGTATACCACAGTTTTTGTGATGCTATTGGTTGTTCTTCTCCACAACATTACACAGAAATTCCTTTTCTTCCCATCTCATTTTTTAAATCCCATTTGGTGCAATCCAATGAATTCAAAAATAAAGGCCATTTATTGTTTAAAAGTTCTGGAACCACCCATGCAAAAAGGAGTCGGCACGCTATACCTTTCCCAGAAATCTACAAACGCTCTTTTGAAACAACTTTTAAAAAGCAAATTGCCCATCCAGAAGAAAGTATAATTTTGGCTTTATTACCAAATTATATTGAACAGGGCAACTCTTCGCTTGTATATATGGTGGATGCTTTAATAAATGCTTCAGAAGATGCATTGTCGGGATTTTACTTAAACAATCCTCAAGAGATTATCCCAATTATAAAAGCATCAAAAAGAAAAGGTAAAACCGTAGTTTTATTTGGAGTTTCCTATGCCTTACTTGATTTGGCGGAGAAAAAAACAGATTTTTCTAGAGTAAAAATAATTGAAACTGGAGGAATGAAAGGGAGACGAAAAGAAATCATTCGAGAAGAGTTACATCAAATTTTATGTGCAGGATTTAATGTTGAAAAAATCTATTCCGAATACGGCATGACCGAACTGCTTTCACAAGCCTATACAAAAGGAAATTCGTTTTTTTATCCTCCCCCATGGATGAAAGCGCTCATTCGAGATGTGAATGATCCATTAAGCTATAAATCAGAAGGGAGAACAGGTGGTTTAAATATCATTGATTTGGCCAACTTTTATAGTTGTTCATTTATAGCCACTGATGATTTAGGAATGAAAAAAGGAAATCAGTTCAAGGTACTTGGTAGGTTCGACCAAAGTGATATCAGAGGCTGTAATTTATTGGTCTCTTAACCCAAACAATTAATCCGCATTCTATGACAGCCATCTTTTGTAACATAAAAATAGCTAACTATAGATATTTGCAGCAATAATCGAAAAAATTATCCACAGCATTTTTTTATTGGAAATCTATAGTTGTAGAACGAGCAAGTTGAGGACGGCATTAAAATTGATTTCATGTAATAATGTGGATTAACTTCAGTGCGGCGGGCTCTCTGCATAGTGTTGAACACACAAGCTGTAATGAGTATATTGAATTGAAGTTATTAATTCGCGTTAAATATTGTGGAATAAAATTTGTTCGTATATTTGTTCGTATGAATTTATTTAACAAACCCTCAGAAAAAATGAGAATTATATACTTGCTTTTAACAATCGCTCTTTTAGCGAGTTGTGGAACAAAGGTTCCCTACACAAAAGAACTCAAGAAAGAATTTAACTTGACACCCGAAAAACTTAAAAAGGTTCAATTTTATAGTTCAGAAACAATTATTTTAGAACGGAGCAAAAAACAAAATAAAATGACAACTACAAGTGAGAAAGGTGATTTGGTATCCTCCTCCGTAGCTTCGTCTGAAAGAATAGTTATT
Organism: uncultured Fluviicola sp.; assembly: GCA_964585545.1. Classification (GTDB taxonomy): domain Bacteria; phylum Bacteroidota; class Bacteroidia; order Flavobacteriales_D; family Crocinitomicaceae; genus Brumimicrobium. The sequence goes on along the minus strand of CAZPDT010000005.1, from coordinate 13,938 downwards.
CCAGCAAATAGACGGTGTATTTTTGAAAAAATGGAAGATGATGGTTCAATCCTAATCCGTTTTGAAATGGGACCAGGTCGCTTCTTAAGGTTCAGTACCAGACAAAATATTTCCAATGGTAGATTGTATTTAAAAGCCATGTGGAAAAATGGAAAAGGTGAACTCGATTATGGAGGTGCTGTCTATTATGCAGTTCGAGAAAGCGCTTCAGCCTATTTAATGGTCAGACTTAAAAATTATAAGAAAAACAAAAGAAAAGACAGAGTTGTTAAAGGTTTAAAAGTAAAATAAACAAACTCCCAAAACAAATAAGAGGAAAGGTCGCAAGTGTATTGCGGCCTTTTTTATTAAGAGGCATCTAAAACGAAAGGCGTTCGAAATGAAATTTTATCAATAACACTTTCAAAAAACCTCGTAAAACAGTACTTTTGGATAAAGCAAAAAATTATGGGTAGAGCCTTTGAAGCAAGAAGATCAGCAAAAGAAAAAAGATGGGGAATGATGTCTAGAGTCTTCCCCAAACTATTAAAGTCGGTTACTATGGCCGCCAAAGATGGGGGCGATGACCCTGATATGAATTCAGCATTAAGAACAGCTATACAAAATGCAAAAGCACATAATGTCCCAAAGGACAATATTGACCGCGCCATCAAAAGAGCATCGGCAAAAGATGCTGAACATTACGAGTTGATCAATTATGAAGGTAAAGCGCCACATGGCGTATTGGTCTATGTTGAGTGTGCCACAGACAATCCAACAAGAACAGTTGCCAATGTAAAATCTTATTTTAACAAAGCTGGTGGACAAGTTGTACCCAATGGCTCAATAGAGTTTATGTTCAATAGAAAAGCCGTTTTTGAAATAGAAAAAGATATTGACAACCTCAACCTAGAGGACTTAGAATTGGAGTTAATAGATGCTGGACTTGAAGAAATAGAAAAAGATGAAGAAGAAGGTAAAATATTCATATACGGTGACTTTACAAGCTTTGGATCCCTTCAGGAAGCACTCGAAAACAAAAAGATTGAAGTTGAAAAATCAGGGCTAAGACGCTTTCCAACGGCCCCTATTGAGCTCACTAACGAACAGATGGATGAAATAGAAAAGCTACTGGATAAAATTGAAGAGGACGATGATATTCAACAGGTGTTCACCAATATTGATTAAATATTGCCCACAATTAAATTATAAAACAATTCCATGAACACCATCGATATTCTCCTTGTAATACCCCTAATCTACGCTGCTTGGAAAGGATTTAAAAAAGGTTTCATCATTGAGATTTTTATGCTGTTGGCTTTATTGGTAGGAATTTATGCGGGCATCCACTTCTCAGACTGGACATCTCGCCTGATTATAGAAAGTCTAGAGATTGAAGGAAGGTATTTACCTGTTATTGCTTTTACAATTACTTTTATTGGTGTTGCAGTACTCGTATATTTTGCTGGAAAAATGTTAGAACAGGTTGTGAAAATAGCACAACTTGGATTGGTGAATAGAATATTTGGTTTATTCTTCAGCATGATTAAGATGGTATATATTCTCGCTATTATAATTATCTTAATTGAGTCTTATGATGAAAGAGGAAATTTTGTTCCACAAGAAACCAAAGAAAATTCAGCTTTGTATTTCCCCATTAAGAACATTGCAACATCAACTATTCCAGCCATAGAAGAAAGCTCTATTTGGCTCAAAAACAATATCGACTCCCTGTTTCAAGATATGGACAAAAACAATATTGATCTCAATGATATCCAAAACTTTAAAAAAAAGGCAGATAGCTTAGGGGTTTCTGATGAATTAAAAAAAGAGCTCCAAGAAAAACAATAAATAGTGCTATATTGTAATATGGGTTAAAGTAAAATACAATTATCAAGAGTAAAAAATAGAGGAACAATCAAAATAACTTTATTACCTTAGTAAAAACCCCGAAAATGTCAGACTTTAAATTTATTCATGTTGCCGATTTACACATTGAAAGTCCGTATAAAGGAGTGGCTAAAATGAATAAAGCACTAAGTGAAGCGCTCGTAGATCATGGAATAAAGTCTTACGAAGCATTAATTCAAAGTGCGTTGGAAAACGAGGTTGATTTTTTATTAATTGCCGGTGACAGCTTTGACAGTCAATCGGGAAGTTTAAGTGCACAATACCGATTTGTTCGTGGACTGGAAAAGCTGAGTAAAGCCGATATCCCTGTTTATATTATCTGTGGAAATCACGATCCTTTAAAAAGCTGGTCTGAACATCTGAAGCTGCCTGAAAACGTCGTTTTATTTGAAGCAGACAAAGTACAACAACATACGGTTACAAAAGAAGGTAAACCCATAGCAGAAATATACGGAGTGAGCTTTGGGGAAAGAGAAGAATACCGCAATTTGGCGGCTACTTTTCATAAAAAGGACAAAACAGGATTTTCGATTGGTTTGTTACACGGAACAATAGCTGGAAATGATGCACACACTCCTTATTGTCCTTTTGATATGGATACCCTTAGGGCATCAAACATGGATTATTGGGCCTTGGGTCACATCCACAAACGAGAGGTTCTATCGGAACAAAATCCTATGGTCGTCTATCCTGGAAATATTCAAGGACGGCATTTTAATGAAACCGGAGAAAAAGGCTGTTCCTTGGTAGAGGTAACACACGGGAAAGTGACCCGTCATGAATTTATTCCATTGTCTAATATCGTTTATAAATATATTGAAATGAACGTTTCGGGGATGGAAAGCACTTCTGATTTCTTTGCTGCAATCGAGGAAATGAAAGAAGAAGAAATCCAAGAAAAAAAGTCTTTATTATTGCGGATTCGTTTGCAAGGAAAGAGTGACTTACACAGCGTATTTTCGAATCATACAGAAATGGAAAACCTGACCAATGAACTCAACGAAAGCAACATTTATCAAAGTCATTTTGTATTTATCGATAAATTCATCAACGAAAGCTTACCCAAAATTAATCTTGAAGAACGCAAAAAGTCTTCTGATTTTATTGCCGACCTATTACAACGTTTTGACCATTTAGAAAATGATGAAAACGCCACAGATGCTTTAATTGAAGAGATAATGGAACAAATATCAAGTACACAAATTGGTCGAGAATTAAAACACACCGATTTTGACAAAGAAGTACGAGACGAGCGCCAACAGATTTTAATCGCTGCCAAATGGAAATGTATAGATGGATTGATAAAAAGTGAAACAAAATCATGAAAATAAGAAAATTACATATCGATGGATTTGGTATTTTTCATGATAAGAACATCAAAGGATTTACGCAAGGCATTAACGTTATGTATGGTCCAAATGAAGCGGGAAAATCTACCTTATTGGATTTTATTCGCTTTACACTTTTTGAGTATCCTCACCATTTAGCCGATCGCCGTGCACCAATAAATGGAGGAGACCATTCTGGAACAATCTATTTAACCAACAGTACCGGCGCATCTTTAGCTGTTTACCGCCACGGCAACGCAAAAGGTTTCCAACTGGAATATAAAGGGAAAACCACAGAGGATGAGTCCCGTTATCACAACCTTATTGGCAATGCATCAATAGATTTATATAAAAACATCTATGCCATTAGCTTGGACGAGCTCAACGATGTAGAGCAACTGGGCAAGTCGGGAATGGAAGATCGAATTTTTAGCATGGGAATGGGACTTTCAGGTGTCGATTTTGGGAGTTTTGAGGATGCACTCGTTCAACACGCAAAAACTTATTTTTTAACCCGAGGATCCGTTCAAATTCTCCCCAAACTAGTTAAAGAAATTCAATCGAAAGAAGCATCTATTAATGAATTGAGAAGTAAACTTGGAAAATACAACCGCCTTTCTGAAGACAAGGAAAAAATTGATGCAGAACTCGAAATACTCTCTGAAAAACAATCTCAATTAAATGAAAAAAAGAACGACTTTACAAATTGGTCAAAAGCATATCCTGATTATGTAAAGTACAAAGAAATGACTTCAAAAATCAATGCTATTGGTGAAATTGAAATTCATGCAAATCAAGTTTTAGAAGAATACGAAAACCAAAAGAAAAAAATAGACAATGAAACAGCCGAAATCGCAGAAATTGATCAAGAAATCAAGCAATTAGAGAAAACACTTAATCATTTAAACTGGGATCAAGCACTTTCCAAGAAAGCAGGTTTGTTGGATTTTTTTAAAAGGAATGTCAAATTATACGAGGAGGCAAAAAGCAAATACAACCAGGAAAAAGAAAAACTGTCCAATGCAAAATCGAGAAGCCAATCGATTCTCAGTCGGTTAGGCAAAAATTTAAAAGCTGAAGACCTCATCAATTTAAAAGGCTCTTTTGAATTACAATCTGAAGCAACACGTGTAGCAGATAAACAGAATAAGATAAATCAGCGCATCGATGCCAAGACCGAATCAGCAGCGCGATTAGAGCAAGAATTTTCACAGTTTAAATCACAGAAAAACGAACTGGAGAAAGCAATAAATGACCATTCTATCCAAGATGATACACAAAAAACCAAAGAAGAAGAAAAATTTATAGCACTTGAGACTGCATTTAAATCGGCATTAGAAGAAAGAGGAGGAAATTTTTCAAAAGGCAACAAACTACCTTTTATTTTGGCACTTATTTTTATGGGTGTGGGTGGTGCCATAATGTTTATGGATCTTATTTCTGGCGGGACAGTCCTTGGTGTGGCAACAATCAGCCTAATAATCGTATTTTTACAAAAGAAACGCGACCCTGTTCAAACCTATATGGGTCAAAGTCCGAATGCAATTAACGAAGAATTAAATACGGTTAAAACAGCACTACAGCGTTATGATCAATTGCAGGAAAAGCATAAAGACATTATTCGCCAATTTAAATTTAAAAAACAAGAACTTGAAAAAGCGACTGAAGAAGTTGATTTGCTAAAGAAGAAACGTGCTGATTTAATAGACAATTGGATTGTTTTACTTGAAGAAAAGAATTTGCCTAAAGATCTTATTCCTGCAAGTATGAATGACTTTATCAGTAATGTTGAGGAACTAAAACGACAAAAATCCAATGCAGTTGAAGCGAAGAAAGCAATAGAAAATTTTGAGAAACTCATCTCAGATTTTGAAAATAAATTAAAACAGGTTGCTCCCGAAAGTACAGATTTAGACGTATCTTATGTTCATCAACTCATCAAGAAAATAGAGGCAAATGAAAAGGTTCATGCACAAAGACAACAGGTTTTAGAAGACCTTGAAAAACAGTCAAAAGTCAAAGCATTAAAAACTGAGTTTCTGCAGCAAACTCATAATAAAATTAAGGCTCTTCTTTCAAAGGTAAAGGCAAAAGACGAAACTGCTTTATACCATCACTTTGAGCAACAAAAAACGCTTGAGGAGGCCCAATCAGAAAAACAAAACGCCATCAACACCATCAAAACATTATGCGGTGTTGATCAATTGGAAGAAACCATAGAAAAATTAGCACAATATACACCTTCCGAACTGGAAGCAAAAAAGGAAGCAACAGCAACTGAATTTGAAGAGGTAAAGTTTAGGTATGACGAACAAAATAAAGAATCGGCTTCTTTGCGTACTGAAATTCGGCTAATTTTAGAAGTGGATGATATGTATGGTTTTCAAAACGAAAAAGAAAGTCTGCAAGCCCAATTAAAAGAAGAAACCAAGGAATGGTTAACAACCCAGCTTGCATTAAAGGTTTTGGAGCAAAGCAAACAAAAATATGAAAAGGAACGGCAACCTGAAGTAATTACGCAAACCCGTGACTTTTTCCGGACCATTACAGAGAATGCGTATGAAGATTTACGCATTTCATTGAGTGAAAAACACGTGAGTATTATTGATGCTTCAGGCAATGCTAAGACTGTTGATGAATTGAGTCGCGGAACAAAAGAACAATTGTTGCTTTCTTTGCGTCTGGGACTCATTGCCGAGTATGAAAAAAATGCCGAACCTCTTCCCGTTGCATTTGATGATATTATGGTTAATTCCGATAAGGAAAGAACAAACAATTTGGTCCAACTCATTACTGATTTTGCCAAAACCCGTCAAGTCTTGTACTTTACATGCCACGAACACACAAGGGATTTATTTGCCTCCCATGGTGCCAATATAATTGAGTGGTAAAATCCATTAATGAAATTAATCTCATGAACCAAGCTTGCGAAATCAACACGCAGTAATAAGTTCATCGAATTGAAGTTAACCCGAACTAAGGAACAACCACTTTTATTCTCTCATTATCTGTTTTTAAAATATAAATACCAGAATCTAACCATTTGGTTTTTAATTGATTTTCTCCTTTGTCAAACTTTCCTTTTTGAATTGTTTTCCCAGCTGTGTTGATGAGCATAAAATTACTTTCTTTTACTGTTTTAACTGTAACAAAATCACTGTTTACAGGGTTGGGAAAAAGTTCAATGGTCTGGAGTTGATGGTGAAAAGGAATACTTGCTGTACTACAATCAAGTACATAAACTGTTCGTCTATGTGTATTCCACAAATTTTCTGTAGTATTCCAATAATAATAGTAATCATAAGCCGTTTGAACACCTAAATAGTTATATTCATATGTATATTTTGAGTCTTTTTCCCAATCGGCAGAACCATCGTCCCAAGAATGACGATCCTCTTCTGTTTTATTTCCATTAGCATCATAAGTACTTGTATATCTAAAGTCATTTACCCAATTGCCTGAATCCCATATTTGTTTAAGTTCCTCTAATTCTTGTCCGCTGCCATTATATGTATACAACCGTTTTAATGTGTTTTTCCAAGAACTCATCCCAGTATCCCAACTTTCTATAATTTTTGTTGTTGGTTTCCCATCAGAATTAAATGTTAAAGTGTTTTGAATGCTATTAATCCAGCTGCTTAAACCTGTATCCCAAACTTCTTTTACATATAGTGTATTGTTCCCATTTGCATCATAAGTATAGGTTTTTTTTATTTTATTTATCCATCCGTTTGTACCTGTATCCCAATGCTCTTGAATTTCTAATATTAACCGATCATTAGCATCATAAGTGTAAGTGTCTTTAACACTATTTTCCCAATCATTCGATACGTCGTCCCAAAATTCTTTAATCATTTCTGTAATTAAACCCTGTGGAGTTAAATTGCTGGTATACTTTAGGTTTTCTCCCCATGAGCTTTGTACATCATCCCACTTATATAGGACAGCTTCTTTTTGTACATCATTAACATCATAGCTATAGATCCATTTATAAGCATTTTCCCAATTGGTAGTTCCACTTGCCAAATTTTGGGTAACTAATTTAATTTCATTATTGTTGTTATCGTAGGTGTGTATATATCTCGTAGATATTTCTTTCTCCGTACCTCCTCCATAAGGATATTCGTACATTTTTGTAGTATCTACAAGACATTGAGAAAATGTAACCGCAGAAATAAAAACAATGATTATTGATAAAATTGTAGCTTTTTTCATATTTGATAAATTTTAAGTTAAACAATTATAAATCTCAATGCAAACATAAAGGTTAAAATCATAATGAGAGGTAGGGAAAACCCTAATGTTTTAATGTGTGGACACGTGAGATTGGTTGATTTCAAATAATCCCCTTCGATTTTAGTTCCAAGTATTTATTAATCGTATTCACATTCAACTCTTCAGGTGTAGTTAATACAGTATAAATGCCGTTCTTTTTTAATTCTGAAGCAATTCTTTTTTTAATGTTCATTACATCCTCTGCAAGCGTAGAAACATAAAGACTTCTTAAAGTAGAGGGTTTTTTTATCACTACTTCATCCAGGTCTGTATTTTCAAAGAGTACCACCACCAATACGTGTTTCTTATTGATTCTTTTTAGCATAGGCAAAGCGCGCCGCATAGATAATTCTGTTTCAAAGTTGGTGTAGAGCATTAATAAAGACCGATAAGGAATCGATTTGCGGATATTTAAATAAAGCAGAGGATAATTGGCCTCTTTAAACTCTGTTTTTTGAACATAAAGCAAATCTAAAATAAGTTGTAATTGCTTTCTCCCATTATTGGGTGCTATTTGGGTTCCCATTTTATGAGAAAAAGTTAAAAGCCCCATTTTATCTCCTTTACGAATAGCAATATTAGAAAAAACAAGCGCACTATTGATTCCATGATCCAAAAGAGTCAGTCCATTGAATTCATGCTCCATTGGACGAGATTTATCAATAATAGCATAAACCGATTGTGAACGTTGTTCTTGATATTGGTTCACCATGAGTTGTGAAGTCCGCGAAGTTGCCTTCCAATTGATCGTCCTGATGTCATCTCCTTGTACATAAGGTTGAATTTGTTCAAATTCGTTATTGTGTCCTAATCTTCTGAGTTTTTTTATTCCTCTTTGCTGTGTTTGTCGGTTAAACATCAAAAATTCAAAATTCTTCATTTGTAGAATCGATGGATAAACAGGAACCTCTTGATGGTATGGAAAAACAATTCTTCGTTCCAATAACCCCAAGAAAGAAGAAACAAAAACATGAATGTTCTTCCATTTGTATGCTCCCCTTTGTGTAGGACGAAAAATATAGGAAAATCGCTTTTTCTTACCTACTCTAACAAAGGCAGAAAAAGACAGCTTCCGTGCTTGCATTTCATCTGGGGGTTGGTCAATTACACCTACTCTATAAGGCTGGTTTCCTACATTTAAAACAGAAATCTCTATAGAGACATCTTCCCCTAAATCCAATCGCTTTGGAAGTCTCCTTTGTGCTAAAATTGGTTTTTTATTGCCGTATAAAATCAGCCCATCCAAAAAGGTGAGTAAAAACAAAACAACAAGTGAAAACTGCCCTACATATAATAATGACGGAACATAAAACCCAACAACAATAAAAACCACTCCTAGTGCAAAAGCAACAAAAAAGAAACGAGATATGTATAAAGAGCGAAACATAAATTATCGAGGCACCTCAATTTCTTGGATAATTCCAGCAATAAGATCATGTGTTGAAGACCCCTCCATTTCAGCGTCTGGTGTTAAAATGAGTCGGTGATTTAAAACATAGGGTGCAACAAACTGGATATCATCAGGAGTTACAAATGCTCTTCCTCGGATGCCTGCAATTGCTTTTACACTTTTCAAAATTGAAAGCGAAGCACGAGGAGATGCCCCGAGATAAATTTTTCCATGATTTCTGGTCTTATCTATAATTTCTGCAATGTATTGTATCAGTTCATCAGTAATGGCCACCGTTTTAACTAAGTCTTGAATTTTTTGAATTTCTTCACTTGATATAATGGGTTGAACATCATCCAAATTTGGAGGTTTAATTTCTTGTTTATACCGTTGTAAAATCTTAACCTCGTCCTCCAAGTCTGGGTACTGAATTGAGATTTTAAATAAAAACCGATCAAGTTGTGCTTCTGGCAAGGCATAAGTCCCCTCTTGTTCAATTGGATTCTGCGTGGCAATTACCACAAACGGGAACTCCATTTTATACAACTCTCCATCATAAGTAATTTGGCGTTCTTCCATTACCTCAAACAATGCTGCCTGTGTTTTTGCCGGCGCCCTATTAATTTCATCAATAAGTATGATATTCGAAAAAACGGGTCCTTTTTTAAACACAAATTCAGAATCTTTCATATTAAAAATAGAAGTTCCAAGTACATCCGAAGGCATTAAATCAGGTGTAAATTGAATACGAGAGAAGTCCGTGTCTAAAGATTTTGCCAAAACCTTTGCTGACAATGTTTTTGCTACTCCTGGAACGCCTTCAATTAATAGGTGTCCTGCTGAAAATATCCCTGCCATGAGTAAATCCACCATTTCTTTTTGTCCAATAATAAATTCACCCATTTTCATTCGAATCTCATTGACCCGTTGTGAAAGCCAAATCATTTCTTTGTTTTCTTTTTCATACGGCATTTTCTCGAGTGGATTCTCTTTGCTTGAAGTTTTATTCGAATCATCATTCGATTTCTCTTTCGGAGCAGCTTCTTCTTTAGGCATGTATTTTTCGTTGTCTTTTTCTTCCATGTTTTCAGTTTTTATATCGTTTTTGAATGGCTCTTAAACGCTCTTCATTTAATCCCAATAACACAATGTTTATAGTGATTTTATTGGCATTTTTCAAATGCACAATCAAAACAGTATTGTTTCTTTCAATAAATTTAATGTTTTCCTTTAATATCGTAGTTTTTTTCATCATTAAATGATGAAGACATATAGAATCTGGGCGCAATTCAAGGGCTGGTGTGTTGAGCATTCTTGTTCCCAAAACACATATTGCAAGACCCAAAGGCCAAAACAATACACCCGCACCAAATGATACAGTGAGAAGATAAAATCCTTGTAAAAGAAAGTAAACGCCCAAAAGTATTGTGCCTATACCCCATCCCTTTTTTCGATATATTTTTATACCTTCACTTTCTTGTAGTTGTTTTTCTTCTTTTCCCCAAATTCCCGATTTAAAATAAAAAGAACGTTGTGCATTATAGGTCTCAATCAGAAAAGCATCATTTACTTTGGTGGTTACCTTTAGTCGCTTTACCAAACTTGCAATCTCTTCTGTTGAAACATTCGACTTTTTAGAAAGCGATAATACAGCCTCTTTTTTATCTTTTTTGTTAAGGTCAACATAAAAATGTTCCAATACAGCCTGATTGAAGTTTTGTTGCATTATTTTTAATATTTTACCACTGTGGTTCCTATCATAAAAAATTCCTGCTAAAGTATCTACATAACTAAACCCTGTGTTCTTATGTTTTTCAATAACAGGTATTACGGGTTGCTTTCTTTTGCTTCTGAAAATTAAATAAAGAAGCCAACCAAAAACAGCAAATGTGAAGCCCCAACGGAATGCTGGATTTTTTGACAACTCCTTCAGTAAGCTCATATTGGGAGGGTTTTTCCCGAATGAATCATCATAGGCAATCGGTTTGTATTTAGCAAATGTCAACCACTGAATATGAGGCTGCTGAAAACAAGATAAAACTTCTTTTAAATAATCTCCTCCTTCTTTTCTTAATAATTGATAATTCATAAATACCTCAGGGTTTAAATGAAGAAATATTTTCCCCTTTCCATAAGGAATCGAAATAAAAACTGCACGTCTATGAAGAGTTGACATAACATTGACCTCATCAACTGTCAATTGTTTGTTTTGAAAAACATTCCATAAACCAGTTAAAGTATCGTTCTCATATATATCATACATCTCATATTGCTGCTTATGTATTTTAAATATGGCTTTAGTTTTAGGAATAAATTGTAATGTTGGTTGTTCAAAAATACGATTGTATAAATAGTTGGGAACTTCTTCTGAAGACAAGAAAAAATGATTGCCTTGATAAATGCTTTTTAACACCAAATCAATCTCGTTATCTGTTAGAGTAAAGTTTTCGCCGATATACATCAACAATGAAGAGTCAAGTGCAACAATAGAATCCAACAGTTTATAATTGGAATACTCATTAAATTGAGTGAATCCTCCATCGGCAATGGTCAATGCCCTAAAAACATAAAGCCCTCGAGGATCTTTGTTGTTCAATAAAAATTGATCTTCCCAATTAGACGATTGAAATTCAATATTTGAAACAGGTTTTTTGTCTGTTTTTGAATTGAGATAGAACACAAAACCAAGACCAATAATGGATACAATGATTATAAGAAGGAGTATTCGATTGTTTTTCATCCTTCAATTAATTAAAAAATATTAGCGCTTTTAAGCCGATGTGGTTTAGCTTATTATACAATAAAAATTTGCTATAAGAGTTCTCCCTATCTTGTTGAAGATCTTTAAGTAGGATGTGTTTCATATTCAAGATTATTTTATCCCGTATTTCTTGTTGCATAGTGTAAAGATAAGAACTCCAATTGGTATATCTTACCTTTTTATTAAATAATGTGTTGGCTTGCTTCTGGAACAGAAAAAACCAGTTTTATATACCAATGTATACGAACAGCACCGCATTGTTTAACGACACAATGAAAAGCCCTGAAAGTGGGTATACATCTTAAATTTTATTTAGTTGATTTTGTTTAGTTGTTGAAAAATACGAGTATTTATAAAGAGTGACCACGTTTTATAGTTGATTTCACTGCTTCCGAGCCATAATAAAGGCTATAAGTAATGCGGGTTAAAGTGCTCAACCAAATTTTTGCTTGCCAAGTCGCTCATAGTTAGTATATTTATGACAGAAAATTACAAAATATAAAAATGAAATTAAATCAATTTACCTATATAATCATTATACTTTTTACAACTTGCTTATGTAATGCACAAACAGGTAATTGGGATTGGGCACTATCGATAAATGGCCCGTCCAACGAAGACGAAATTGATGCAGTAGCTTCAGATAATCAGGGAAATGTGTATATAAGTGGTAAGTTTGAAGATACGCTTCACGTTGCTGGGTATCCTACTCCTCTTATTAGCAATGGAATGGCCGATATTATGCTCGTAAAATACGACTCTTTAGGTGCTTTTCAGTGGGTTAAACAATATGGTGCAGCAGGAGAAGATAATGTCTTTGATGCGGTTTGTAATCAAAACGGAGATGTCTTCATAAGTGGTTATTTTCAAAATACGATCCAAATAGATACAATTAGCATAACTTCCTCCGGAGGGTTTGATGCCTTTTTGGCGAAATTAGATTCCGATGGAAATGTAATTTGGGTACTGCAATATGGTGGAACAAGCGATGAAGGCGGTAATGAAGTGGCTATTGCCGCTAACGGACAAATCATAGTAGGAGCAAAGTCATTGGGCAATATTACAATCGGTACAACCAGCTTTACGAATCCCAATCCGGGAATTGGTGATTCTTATGTTATTTCAGTAAACCCTGATGGAACTGTAGCTTGGGCACGAACTATCTCAGGATTTGGTGCAAGTAGGGCAAAAGCTATTGCAGTTGACGGCAACGGCAATGTGTTTTGTGGTGGAGATTTTATTAGTAGTAACTATATCGTAGATGAATTGGGCGTTCACCATCATTTAACATCCAATGGCGGTCGTGACGCTTTTGTAACAAGTTGGACTGCTTCAGGTGATTTAAGATGGTTTAAAAATTGGGGAGGTATTGGAGATGAAATGTGCAAAGGCATTGCTACCACAAACAATTCGGATGTTTACCTTGCCGGACATTTCACTAATAGTGTGAATTTTGATGGAGATACACTTGTTTCTGCAGGTGACAATGACTTTTTTATGTGGAAATTAAGCTCGAATGGAACAACAGAATGGTTGCGGCACATTTCTTCGGTTTATGATATATTAGACGGTGGTGAAATCGAATCGGATGGAAATGGAGGTGTTATTATGGGAATTGGAATAAAAAGTACCCTTCGGTTACAGGGCAGTACAGGTTTTATGACATATACAATACCGACTCTCGGCACAGCTTATCCATTCTTTTTGCAATACGATTCTGCCGGAAGTGTAGGCTTTACAAAGTTTGCAGATGATAATAGCACTGGATATGGAACCTTTGGAGAAATATCAAGAAGTGGCAATCGTGTTTTTTTAGATGTAATACTTCGCGGCAGCTTAATATTTAATAATAGCATCACTTCCGGAAGTTACTTCAATAAAGATGCTGGCTTGGTGAGTATTGTGCTATCGAATTCATATCTTCAAAACATCAAAAATATTGACAAAAGCAACACTGTTTTACAGGTTTATCCAAACCCCACTAAGCAAATTCTCAATATTAAATACCCGAAAAGTATTTTTGATGTATTCATTTATGATCTGCAGGGAAGAAAGATATATAATCACCATAATATTGAAGGGGAGTGTAAAATTGATTGTTCTTTTCTTTCAAACTCAACCTATATCCTTAAAGTGGTTGACAGAAACGGTTCATATACCAAATTATTTATTAAAAACTAAAACTATTCAAAATTAACCAGCAGGTAATCGAGTAGACGGCTCCGCCAGTAAACACTACCGGAGTGCGCCTCTCACACCACTAAGCGTACGGTTCACGTACTTAGCGGTTCGCA
>CAZPDT010000004.1:0-225828 GCA_964585545.1 uncultured Fluviicola sp. | reverse complement strand
CACCACTAAGCGTACGGTTCACGTACTTAGCGGTTCGCAGATAGATGGGTTTAACTTGATGTAAACCTCCAACAAACTCTCGTAGCCTCCTCTCTTAAGCCGACTGGGCGTTATCGTGGTTTCAGTATCGGGGATTGAGCTACTGCCCAACCGCCCATTCTACTCTTACTCCACGCCGTGGCATCCTCCTCTCCTACTCCTAATCGGAGCAAACTCGCTCTGCGCTTACGCCACTTCTTCCAATCATGCCATATACAATACCTCAGGCGATTCCTAAGCCAACCATCTAATTCCTTGAGTTTTCGCTTGATTCTCGTCCCTCGAAAGTAGTTTAACCACCCTCGCTGGATTTGTTTAATCTTGGCTACTCGCTCGTCAAACGTTAATGGACTGGTCTTTCTTGTCGCCCATTTTAGGCGTTGTTTGAGACGTTTCCACGCCTTCTCTGATACTACCAGTTGGTAACGCCCTTTCACTCCTTTCTTTACTACAGAAGCAAAGCCAAAACCTAACAATTCAAATTGATAAGGCTTGACTGAAGTTTCCTTGTTCAATATAGTAATCCATCAACCCCACTTTGTTGTATATTTCATCGCCCATTTTAACAACATCTAATTTATCGGAATCATTATATTCTTCTTTTGATTTGGTTAAATGTTTTATCCAATTTCGTGTACTTGATAATTCAGAATGAATGGATGATAATTGTCCCTCCATATCTGTTCTCAATGTTTTACTGTCGTAATTTCCTCTTATATAATCCAACATATATTCAGGAAAAGTATTTTGAGTCGCCTCTTTTAGTGCTTCTATAAATTTTTCTCCTCTTGTTGCATCTGGATTAGCAAGAAGTACTTCTAGCAACATACCATTAGGAAGAACATTTTGTCTTGCAGCTTCTAGTAAAACTTCCGAGGACAAATATGGCGAACTTTCAAGGAGTTTTCCTCTTAATAACCAAGCATCATTTGACCAGTTTATATCTATATTATCTTTAAAATCTTCTGTATTTCCGTCATCGATTAACGAAATATAAGTAAAATTTAAATCGTTGTAAGATGTTGTTAAATTATTGAATTGCGTATTCAAACTATCCAAAGCTAATAAAACAGGACCAAATATAACTCCACCACTAAAACTTGTTGGACATGAATTGGCAGTTGAAGTAGATTGCAGCGTCACCATGCCTTGATAATTTATTGGCTTGGTATTTGCTCCATTATGAATATAGACAATTGAATTAGCGTTATTGACTATATCTAAAGGGTTGTTGACAAAGGTGTTTCCTGCCGATTTCAAAGGCGAAAAGTTCCCTTGATAGAAGCGTACACCATCATTGGTTGGAGATGAGTTAATTGAAATTGCAGTACCATTGCCTAGGAAATCATTGCATAAAAACTGTAGCCCTTTCTGGTAATTATTATCATGGTTTAAACCATTTCCAGCAACACCGACGTCCAAAGTATTTAACTCATTTTTATATACCTTATTATCATCCGTACCACTATTGCTTACATTTATTCCTACACGCATTCCACCCGTTAAATTTGTTGTTATTTCATTCTCCTCAACAATATAACCAGTTGAATTATCTACCATAACACCTGCCCCTAAAGGCCAAAACAAGGTGTAGCTTGCATCTCCCACTTCAATAGCATTTCTATTGACTGAAACATTATCCAGCTCATCAATAACTACTCCCCATACGTTATCCTCAAAATCAGTTTGCTGAATAGTTGCTGTTTCTGTCGTACCTGCCCCTGTTGCTTCAACAGCCGTTCCTAAACCTTTAAAGCTTGATTTTAATAATTTATTATTAGGACAGGGTTGTCCAATTGGTAAAAATGGAGCATCACAACTTGCTATAACTTTAAACCCTGCATTGATAGAGTAAATCCCCCTATTTGGAGAAGAACTATTATTTTTATTTGATGTAATTTCATTTGAAAAATGACAGTTGGTAAAACCTATACCATCCACTTCCCACAACGTTACATGTGTTTGATTTGGCAGTCCATTTTCAATAAAGTCATCGTTAGAAGTAAAATCTGTATTCCTAAAGTAGGATAGATTTCTGTATTTATTACTATAATTGGGTGTATAATTTTGATAACTCATAAACTCAACATCTCTGCGATTATTTCTAAAAACGCCATCAGTTACTTGAATTACCCCGCCTATTTCATCCCATTTACCTTGATGCCAATTGGTTACAGCTTTGTGAGCGTTTTCGATGACTCCTCCGTTTTTAATGACCAATAATCCTTGATAAGTTGGATCGTTTTCGGGAAACTGGGTTTTGTTTGTAGTTCCATAGACTTGGATTCCTTGCCAAAAATCGTTGTAATAAGATTCATTCGTTAATTTTCCTCCATCTATAATAAGTTTTGCCCCTGGCTCTACTACCACCTTCGCTTCTGGTACAAAGTGTACATCACATTTAATAGTTAACGTAGCACCAGATTTCACTTTTAAATTATTATATAGTTTCGTGTTGAAGTCCCAAATTTCATCGCTATCGATTTCAATAAATCGATTTTCATCAAATTTATAAGCAACTACATATTTGCGAATAGAAAGCAAAGATAAAGCTCTGTGCATTCGTTGAACTTGTTTTGGAGAGAAATATCCTGCACTTTTCGTCCCGCCCATTATGTTGTTTGTACAACTATTACTGGGATCATTAATATTGCAACTCCATCCTGCATCTTGTGGACATTCTTTAGAGTTGTTTTACGAAGAACCAAAAACATCGTCCAAATAATCAGCAGCTGTTTCATCACACGCATTAAAGTTGTATGAATATGTATGATACAAGTTGAAATTGTGTCCAAATTCATGAGCCAAATGTCCAGCGAAACCCCAAAGACCTGATGGATTTACAAATTCTTCATGAATCCACTCATTTATTAAAGTGTCATAATATGCGTTTTTCGTTACAATAAAATGTTCATGACTAAAATCAGGTAAAGGGAAGGTAGCATAACCTGAAAAACTACTGGTTTTCATTCCCGTTATGTGTATTTTAAAATTTTTTTCGCTTTCTGAATGTAATCCATTTGCAACCCCATTTAAATATACGCCGTCATTATATGATGCCGTGGATCCTTTAATCCAACATGAAGAGTCCCTTTCAAAATAAATATTTTCTAACCTAAATCTTATTTTTGTTGAGTCATAATCAATAACATTAGGCAAAGGCTGAAAAGACGGAGAAGAATTATTATTATAAAATGATTCATCTAAATACTCTATAATCTGTTCTAATCGTTCTCTATTTGTTTGATTATCTAAATAATTTCCAGTTCCATCATCCTTTTGCCAAACATAAATATCAACAGGAATGACCATTGAATTACGTTTTGAATATAAATCCTTTTGATAATCATATCTTCTAAAATAGTCATTCCCATCCGTAGATAATTGAAGACACTCTCCTCCCGCCTTAGGTGTATAATCTTCGCTATAATCAGGTCCTCCACATTGATATTCAATTTGACTGTAAAGTGTGAAAGAGAAAAGTAAAATGATTGTAATAGTTAGATTTTTCATTTTATCAATACTTTAGTAATTAAATATGTATTAGAAGTCGAATGTACTTTAAGTAGATATAGTCCCTTTTGAATAGAAGAAATAAATATTTTTTTATTCTTTATCTCTCCTGTTTGAATAATTTTCCCGTTAAGGTCTGTAATTTCAAAATTGCCATTAAGATTGACATGCAAATATTCGTGATTTCTGACAGGGTTAGGGTATATATCATTATTGTGTACAATTAAGTTTTGGATTCCTGAAGTGTTTACTTCTCTAAACTCAAATTGTAGAGTGCCAATTTTTTTATTACCGCTATAATATGCAGGTAGAGGAATTTCAATATTGTCTATTTTTAATGAGTCTCCTAAATCATTAAATTCAAGATAATCCGTAGAAGACAAGAAAATTACATTTCCACTATCCCAATTATAATGGTCAGAGTTTCCCATAAAAATAGAGCCACCACAGGTGTTATCGAAAAGTCCCTTATCCCAACGAACAACAACAGGGTAAGAAGGAGTATAGAACTGAACAGTCGCCCTTCTTATACTATTATTGTTTCCTGAAGAACAAATAGAAGGCATAATCTGTCTTTTTAATAAATAAGTATTTGTATCTATTGAACAATCAAAGATAGCAGTATCATCAGGTTGTAAACACCATTCTCCTCCAATTCCATCCCAAGGAGAGCCTCCGTGATAGACAATATTTCCAATTCGTACATCCAAACTATCATCCCATGAATGTCCGATTATATCTACTTCTCCAAAATCAATATCTATTCCTCCTGTCGCCAATTGATCATACCCCAAAGTAACGGTATCTCTATTCCCTGCAGCATCTTCAAAGTATAGTTGAAATTCAAACTCGGGCGTCAGACTTTGTGAAAAACCTTGGAAAGTAAGTAAAATGAATAATATATAAAGTATTTTTGTTTTCATAATCATTTTCTTTGCATGTTCATTCAAAAACAGGAAATTTTGTTTACTTAACAAAATAAAATGCAAATAACTCGCTATTTAATGAAGTTTTCTTATGAAAGTTCGCCGTTCTATAACATGAACTTTGTAAAAAAAACAAATATTTTACGCAAAAACTTTTCCGTAATTAGTCATTCCTTAACATTTAGCAAAATTCAATTTTCATGAGATTGTGTCTAACTAATTTTCTAATTGATTCATCTTTTTAATTGTACTTTCCAAATTTTCAAGCAGGTTGGTCAGATGTTTCATATAAAGGTCTCGAAACGCTTCATTGTCCTTGTATTTTGCCTGATTGTATTGACTGTTGTGCGCATGTATCTTTTTGAACATCTTCAATTCGTCTGAAACAATCTCTTTGTGTTTTTTTAAATTGAGTTCTAAAAAATTTTTACTTAATTTGAAATACCGCCTGCGGTCGCCTGGTTTTGTGAAATAGGCAATATATATTTTTTAATGAAGAAGGTTAAAATTATTTAAATATGGATATTGGGATTCAATTTTCAATAAATATTACGTTGATTTTAAGTTTTATTTTAAATCAGTTCCTCATTCGGCATAAAAATTGTATTTTTGAAGATAAAATATTAAAACATGAAAATAATTACACTTTTAACAACATTAATTTTTACATTAACATTCTCTTTTTCACAAGAATTAACGGTAAAATATGACATTTCTATGGAATCATCTGATCCAGCAGTTCAATCACAATTAGCAATGATGCAAGGTTCTACATATACGATGTACTTGAAAGGCACGCAATCACGTATTGAATCCAATATGGGAGGCGGGCTCATGGTTACCACGAATATTACAGATTTAGATCAAAAAAAGGGTCTTGTATTGATGAATGGAATGATGGGCAAAATTGCAGCTCCTTTTAACCTTGATTCTTTAGACAAATTTAAGGACGCCAAAAAAGATGGTGAAGAAGATACTGAATTTGATATTGAGCTTGTAGATGAGACAAAAGAAATTTTAGGTCATACATGTAAAAAAGCAATTGTATACGGTGATAATGATATGGAGTTTGTTTATTGGTATACAGAAGATTTTAAGCCCAGCGAGGAAATATTGGGATCAATGATTAAAGATGGATTGCCTGGATTACCACTAGAATTCTCAATTAATCGACCAGAAATGAAAATGAAATATACAGCTACTGACCTAAAAGAAAAAGTGGAAAAACCCAAACAAAAATTCGATTTAAAAATTCCAGAGGGATATAGTGAAAAGTCTTTTGAAGAGATTGAGAAAATGATAGGTCAATAAAAAAGACTTGCATAAAATTTTAAGTAGAATGATTAAAAAAGCATTATTTACTGGATTGGCGTTGGTGATTTCATTGGTGTCGTTTGCACAGATTACAAAAGGAAAAATATCGTATGACATGTATTTTTCAACAGATGACCCTCAGGTATCAGCATACATTGATCGTTTAGAAAACAGTTTGCTTGAAATCTATTTCGATGAAGGAAAATCAAGAAGCAATTTCTTTATGGGCGATTTAATGACAACCAACTCTATTACGGTTGAAGGAAAAGATACTACTTTGGTTCTTCTTGATGGAATGATGGGAAGGATAGCTATGAAGGTGACAAAGGAAGATATGGACGAAGAACAACGTCAGTCAACCGAAGTAGAAAGTGTTGATTTTGTTTCGGGAGAAACAAAAGAAATTATAGGGTATACCTGCAAAAAAGCAATTGTTACTTTAAAAAACGGGGGAAAGGCTGAAGTATGGTACACGGAGGAGATTGTTCCACCATATAGAGAAGGTCAATATTTGTATGAAAAAATACCAGGATTACCATTGGAAATTAATACTACCTACCGTAAAAGTATGGATCTAAAGATTGTAGCTTTTGAGTTTAAAAAGAAAATTAAAAAACCTGAAGAGGTTTTTAGCCTTGAAGTACCTGAAAAGTATACGATAATGACAGCTGAAGAAATGAAAAGCATGAGACAGGGACAATAATACGTCCCGTTCTTTAAATTTCATTTACTCAAAATCAATCGGTTCTATGGAAAAAAGAACACTTATTTTTGCAACACAGAATCAAAATAAGGTTCTTGAAATTCAAAATATTTTACCCGAAAGCTATTCTGTAAAGTCTTTGCAAGAAATAAACTGTACTGATGACATACCTGAAGATCAACCAGATTTACTAGAGAATGCGCTTTTCAAAGCAAGATACATCCATCAAAAATACAATATTGACTGTTTTGCAGATGACACTGGACTTGAAATTGATGCGCTCAACGGAGAACCAGGCGTCTATAGTGCACGTTATGCAGGAAAAGAAAAAGACAGTGATAAAAACATGGATTTGGTACTGGAAAAGCTTCAAGGAAAATCCAATAGAAGCGCACAATTTCGAACAGTTATTGCTTTAATTTTAAACGGTCAAGAATTTTGTTTTGAGGGAAGAGTAAAAGGAGAAATACGTGAAAAACGGAGCGGAAATGGAGGTTTTGGATATGACCCTATTTTTGAACCAGAAAATTACGGGAAAACTTTTGCAGAAATGTCTTTAGTGGAAAAAAATCAAAGAAGTCATAGGGGAAGAGCAATTCTAAAACTCGTCCAATTTTTAAAATATACATAACACTTTCATTTTAAACAGGGTAACACAAGTCATAACAGTACAATTCCTAAATCAATGAATTAAAGTCGGTTCTTAAGTCATTTTTCCTATAAAAAAGAAGATAAAAGTTGTACTTTACTTTAAAATAAGAGGGCTGCTCTAATAATTTTTAAATGATTTATACCTTAATTAAGATATTAATATTACTTTTATACAATAATTTGGCTAAAATCTTAGATTTATGTGTCAATAAAATTTGTATTTTATTTTTAAAATTGCTTAATTTCGAGAATTTTATATGTTAAACATTGCCTATATGAAAAAGTATCTATTTATTGTTTTACTATTTATATCCACATTAGCCTTGGCTCAACCCGCTGCGGTTGTTAAAGCAAATGCAGCTTATGAGAGTGGAAAATACTTTGAAACCACGGAACTTGCTGTAAAAGCATATAACAGTATTTCGCCTAAAAACGATAGGGCATTGGCTCTAAAATCGTCATTGGCCTACAAAGCAGCTTATTCTTTTGACAGAATATTAAACAATGATAAAGCTGTTGAGTGGTATCAAAGGGCTATTGATTTGAAGTATTATGAGCAAAACCCTACTGTTTACTTTAGATTGGGGAATATCTACAAGAAGAAAGGGGATTACGATAAAGCGAGAGTGAACTATGAAGAATTTTTAAAGTTAGTTCCAACAGATCAACAAGCTAAAAACGCATTAGGTTCTCTAAAAACAGCGAATATGATGAAGGATAACCGTAAAAGATATACGGTTAAATCTGAAACCAAAATCAATTCGAAAGGAATGGATATGGCTCCCGCAATTGCCAATCGACGAGGTAATGCAATTGTATTTGGTTCAACCAGACCTTCAACTATTGGAGGAGGAACAGATCCAATTACTGGTGAAGGCTATTTTAATATATGGGAAGTTGAAAAAGACAGAGGAGGAAACTGGACAGCACCAAAATTGTTTGAAGCTGACAGTATGAATACGGAACAAAATGAAGGAACCCTTGCCTTTGATGGTAGATTTAGACATGTATTTTTGACAAGATGCCCTTCTGTAAAAAAGAAAGATCTTGGCTGCCAAATTTGGATGGCCGAAAAGAAAGGAAGATCGTTTAGTTATCCTAAAAAATTGCCTTTAGCTCCACGGGATTCTTTCAGTGTTGGACATCCTTGTCCTAATGAAGATGGTACAATTCTTATTTTCGCATCAGATATTCCTGGTGGACATGGTGGAAAAGACTTGTGGTATACAAAGTATGACAGAAGAGGTGACGCCTGGTCGAAGCCCGTTAACCTCGGTCCCGAAATCAATACCGCAGGAGATGAACTGTTCCCAACTTATGCACTAAATGGTGATTTGTTGTTTGCTTCTAATGGAAGAAAAGGATTGGGAGGATTGGATATTTATCGTGCCTCAAAAACAGATGAGGAGCTGAAATTTGAAAATCCAGTTAATTTAGGGTCGCCTATCAATTCCGATGAAAACGATTATCACCTTATTGAATTGGATAAGAAAACAGGTTATTTCACCTCTAATAGAACGGGGTCTTTAGGAACCAAAAACAATCCAGATATATGGTCTTACGAGTTGCCTCCCAACCTATTTGACCTCAAAGTAATCGTATCAGTTGTTGGAGGTGAAGAAAGAATACCAGGCGCAACAGTTCAGGTAACTCCCGAAGAAGGAGATGCCTTTACAGGAACTACAAACGATGAAGGTGTTGTATTCTGGGATAAAAAACCAGATGGCAGTAGATACATTAACGAAGAAACTGATTACGCTGTTCAAATCTTACCCCTAGAAGGATTTCACCCAAGCGATAAAATTGAAGAGTTTACTACAAAAGGATTGGAATATGATCAAAACTTTATCTTAGAGATGAGTTTGATTCCAAAAAAACCTATTGTTTTACCTGAAGTGCGTTATGACCTTGGTAAGGCGATATTACAGGTAAATGATTCTGTTAATTCAAAAGATTCATTAAACTTTGTGTACGAACTGCTGGAAGAATATCCAGGAATGGTACTGAAACTTGTTTCTCATACAGACTCTCGTGGTAACAGTAGATCCAACCAATCTTTATCTGAAAGAAGGGCAGAGTCGTGTGTAAAATATTTAGTTGAAGAAAAAGGTGTTGATCCCAACCGATTAAAAACAGAAGGTAGAGGAGAAAACGACCCACGTATAGTTTATTTGGAAAATGGTAAGTATTATACCGCAAAACCTAAAGGTGATTTTGAAACTATTAAATTAACGGAAAAATACATTAATCAGTTCAAAACATCCGATAAAGAATTATTTGAAAAACTTCATCAGTACAACCGTCGTACTGAAGGGGAAGTTGTAAGAATGGATTATGTTTCTAAGAAAAAGACGACAGAGACAGAAACGGAAGAAAAGACAGAATAGGAGTAAATCCAGAAGCTGTAAAAGATATGAAAAAAGCCCAATTCATCTAAGAATTGGGCTTTTTTTTAAATTTATAGTATAAAGTTACAACAAGGAAAACTCCAGAACTTCCTCCATAAACTTATCTGGTGCCTCGGCATGAATCCAATGTCCTGTATTTTCAATAGCGTAAAAACTGGCCAAAGGAAAATATTTTTTAATCGTAGCTTCATCTTCAGGCAAAATATAATCCGACCGTTTCCCTGAGAGAAACAAGGTGTCAACCAATACCTCTTCTACAGGTAAGGCCTTAACAATTTCCGGTAGCTTTTCATCCAAGACTTTTAAGTTGATTTTCCATGAAAAACCTTTCTGTTTGTTTCGGGTTAAATTCTTAAGTAGAAATTGACGAACGGTATTTTCCTTAACGTATTCAGACAGTTTTTCGTTGGCTTCTTTTCTCGTTTTTGTTGTTTCCAAATCAATGGATTGAAGTCCTTCTATAATTTTTTGATGTGTAATAGGATATTCCTTTACACCCATATCCACTACAATCAATTTCTTGATTTTATCGGGATACATTTGAGCAAAACGCATTGCTGTTTTTCCTCCCATTGAATGGCCCATAAGAATAAATTCATCCAATTTATGCTGAACAACAAATTCATGAAGATCCTCTGCCATAATATCATAACTAAACTCTTCACTCCATTCCGATTCCCCATGATTGCGTTGATCAATAAGATAAACCTCGAAGTAATCAGCTAATTTTTTACCGTGGGTATGCCAATTATCAGATGATCCAAAAAGACCGTGTAAAATAATAAATGGAGTTCCCTCCCCATATTTTTTATAATTTAATTTCATTGAAGTAATTCTTTGTATTTTTTTATAGTTGCTTCTAAGCCATAGTAAAGAGCGTCAGAAATTAAAGCATGACCAATACTCACTTCCTCTAAATAAGGAATAGAGTGATTAAAAAAGGATAAGTTATCCAAATTTAAATCATGACCAGCATTAATTCCTAACCCTAAGTCATTTGCTAATTGGGCGGCCTTTACATAATCTTTAATTGCAGCTTCTTTGTTTTTTTCAAATTGCAAAGCAAAATCTTCCGTATAGAGTTCAATGCGGTTTGTACCTATCGCTTTTGCACCTTCAATATTTTTGAGTTCAGTATCCACGAATATCGATGTTCTAACGCCCCAGCTTTCTATTTGTTTGCAGATATCAGAGAGTTGATTTTTATATTTCACCGTATCCCAACCTGCATTTGAGGTTAAAACATCAGGTGAATCAGGCACCAAAGTGGCTTGTGCAGGACGAACATCTTCAATTATTTTCATGAAGCGTTCATTTGGATTTCCTTCAATATTAAATTCTGTTGTTACCACCTCTTTAAGGTCGTAAACATCTTGTTTTGTTATATGTCGCTCATCAGGTCGTGGATGTACCGTAATTCCTTCAGCTCCAAATCGCTCACAATCAATAGCAACCTGACACACATTAGGGATATTTCCTCCTCTTGCATTTCGTATTGTCGCAATTTTGTTGATATTTACACTTAATCTTGTCATAGTTTCGATAACTTTTTGACAACAAAGTTAAATACATTAATATAGAATTACTATTTTGGTCGATAGAATGAGAGGAATTGAACTTATATCAGAAGAAATTATACCATTAGAGCATACGGATACTGGAGAAAAAGCTTTACAATGGATGAATGATTTAAAAATTAGTCATTTGCCTGTGATTAAACAAGGTAACTTTGTGGGGCTGTTATCGGAAGATGATTTATTAGATCAATCAGATCTTTCCCAAACACTTACACGATTGTTCGATCATTTACCGAGGCCTTATGTAAAAGGAGATTCACATATTTATGAAGTGCTTAATATTGCTGCAATCGACCATTTAACAGTTGTTCCAGTTCTTGATGAAAAGGAAAATTATCTCGGAAGTATCAGCGTAACACACCTTATTAATCAATTGGCTGATACGGGAAGTATAAAAGAACAAGGAGGAATTATTGTGTTAGAAATGAGTGAAACTGATTATTCCTTGGCTCAAATTGCTCAGATAATTGAAAGTGAAAACGCCAAAATATTGAGTTCTTTTATTACTTCAAACGCCTCATCAAAGAAGCTCGAACTTACCTTAAAAATTAGTCAACTCGATTTGGGACGAATTATTAAGGCTCTAGAACGTTATGATTATACTGTAAAGGCAAGATACCAAAGCGATAGCTATCAAGATGACATGAAAGATAGATACGATGAATTAATGAATTATTTGAATATTTAATCATGAAAGTTGCTTTATATTCTCGAAAGATATTAAAACACGAAGTTCCTTTCTTCAAACTGTTTTTTGAACGGATGAAAGAATTGAATTGGGAGCCAATTATCGAGAATGAATTTTATCAACAGTTAAAACTACAGATTCAACTTGAAGAACATTATGATACCTTTAAAAGTTATAAAGATTTCATAGAAGGTGTCGATTTGGCTTTCAGCATTGGTGGGGACGGCACTTTTCTAAAATGTGTGAGTTATATCCGTTCAAGCGGAGTGCCAATTGTAGGAATTAACACTGGAAGATTAGGCTTTTTAGCGGATACTAATGTTACAGAGTTCGACCAAACAGTAGAAAGGATAAAAAATAAAGATTACATCATTCAGAAACGATCTCTCCTTCAAGTTGAAACAAAAGAAGATTTCTTTGGAGGACATAACACAGCTCTCAACGAACTGGCTGTTCACAAAATGGACAGGTCTTCTATGATTACAGTAGAAGCTTATATTGGAGATAAATACCTCAATTCTTATTTTGCTGATGGATTGCTTGTAGGAACGCCAACAGGCTCAACAGCGTATAGTTTGAGTTGTGGTGGACCGATTATTAGTCCAGGATGTGGCGTTCACTTTCTTACGCCAATTGCCGCACACAATCTCAATGTTCGCCCTATAATTGTCCCCGATGATTTACCCATTACACTAAAAGTAATTGGTAGAGATAGAAATTTCTTATTGTCTCTTGACTCCCATTCTATATCAGTGAAGAATGGAACCGAAATTACATTACATAAAAGTGATTTTATGATTAATGTAATTAAGTTTAAAGAGAATGATTTCTTTAAGACCATTCGAGAAAAAATGATGTGGGGGATAGATCAACGAAATGATTAAACAATAATTTTCTACTTTTGTCGTTTAGATGAAGCAAATGAGAGCCATTCTAAAAAAAATATTTTTGACGGGCTTAATGGCTATAGTTTGTTATAACAATAGCAACGCACAAGCCGAAAGTTTTAGTGCCCGATCATCACTTGGTGTAATGATTGGAGGAAGTTACTATATAGGTGATTTAAATCAATTTGGTCATTTTAAAAACACCAATATTTCAGGCGCTTTAATTTATCGTTATCATGTAAACTCTCGTATAGCCATTAGGGGAGCGCTGCGATATGGAAAAGTAGAAGGATATGATTCACAATCAAATGATCCGTATAAACAATTGCGTAATTTTTCTTTTGAATCTCAAATATTTGAATTTGCCGCAGGAATAGAGTTTAATTTTTTAAACTATAAACTGGGCAATAATAAATATTTCTTTACGCCCTATATGTTTCTTGATATGGGCATTTTTAAGATGAATCCAAGAACAAATTACAACGGAGAAATGGTTAACTTAAGAAGTATTGGAACCGAAGGACAAGGAAGTGAGTTGAGTGATTTAAAACGTTATTCTTTAATACAGTTTGTAATTCCATTTGGTATTGGATTTAAAATTAACCTCGGAAAAAGGGCAGCGCTTACCGTTGAATATGGTATACGAAAGACATTCACTGATTATCTAGATGATGTTGGGGAGGGAGATTTTATTAACCGAGAAGAATTGATACTTCAAAATGGCAATATTGCCGCCGAATTATCAGACCGTTCTCCTGCTGACGTCAACATGACGGGTAAAAGAGGTAACCCAGCTACGAAAGACTGGTATTCCATGTTTGGTATTGGAGTAACTTTTAAACTGGGAAAGCCCAATACTTGCTTTTATTGATAAAACCAAGCCATACGCAGGTTAATCACTTTGAGCCCCTCCCCAGCGTTCAGACAACTTTTAACATATTCTTATGTTTGCTAAGATGTGGCCTTTTTTCAAAATATAACTCATTCGGTGGTACTTTCCCAATTTCCTGATGCCGTCTTTCATTGTTGTAAAATTCCATATATTCATTTATTTTATTTCTTAAATCACTCCACCATTGGGAGGGTTAAGATAGATTTTCCCCTGTTTAATGGAGCGCCAAAATCTTTCGATGTAAATATGGAACAAGTACAAAAATTGGGGACTATACTTGTTAAACAAATCGTTCATCAGCTTCCATAACTGTTCCACAGCGATCACAAGTTCGATTTTCAACAGACCCATAAAACTCCTTAAACCGAGGCAAAAAGTCTTTTTCTATATCTTTTAATGGAAATTTATAAGTTTTTAAAGGGTGGTTGCAGTTTTCACAAAACCACATAAGTCCGTCTTGTAATCCGGTTCCTTCACGTATTCTTTCTATAACCAATCCAACAGAGCCTGCTGTGCGGATTGGACTGTGTGGTACCTTTGCTGGAAGAAGAAACATTTCCCCTTCCTTTATGGGAACTTCAACAGCTTTCTCATCTTCTTGAATTTTCACTGTAATACTGCCTTCTAATTGGAAAAACAGCTCTTCTGTTTCATTATAGTGATAGTCTTTACGAGCATTAGGACCGCCTACAATCATTACAATGTAATCTCCCGCCTCTTTGTATAAATTTTTATTTCCAACAGGAGGTTTTAAGAGATCTCTATTTTCTTCAATCCATTTGAATAAATTAAAAGGAGCTTTCATAACATTTATTTTCCTCTAAAAGTAGAAAATTCGGTGGAGAACATCAATAAAAACACAAAAAAAGAGACAAATTTCCAATTTGCCTCTTTTGTATAATAATATTTTTCCAACCAAGTATTAAGTCAGAAGGGCTTTCTAGCCTTTAATCATTTGTTGTAGTTTTTCTTGTAATCCTTTATCTTGCTGTACTGCATGATTGATTTCTTGATAACGTTGAACGGTTAATCCTTTTTGCTCTATCATTCCAGCAATGTTTTCTTGAAATTTAGCTTGCATTTTTTGAAGTTGATTCCTGATCCGTAACCTTCTTTGTTTCTTTCTTTTGCGCTGGTTTTATAGATTTATTTTGTCCCCATAAAGTGGCAGAGCTAATGAATAAGGTTAATGATAATACGATTGTTTTAATGTTCATAAAATATATTTTTTGATTTATGAACAAATCTATTCATTGTCTATTACTTTGTCGTTTGGTAATCCTTAAGTTCTGTTAATTTGATAACTTAAAAGATGACTATACGTTTACTTTTTAAAACATTAATTCTTTATGAGTTTTATTGTTTTCATAAAACTATTCTTTGACCTTATAGTTAAAAAATAAATCCCTGCCGGAGCAACTATTTCAAAATTAAAACGGTTTGCTAATTCATAATGTTGAGAAGATAATTGTTGCCCGAAACTGTTGGTTAAGATTACAGTAAAATTAGTGAATTCTCTTCCTAAATCGAGAGTAACTTTTCCTGTTGTTGGATTAGGATACATAGAAACACTAACTTTATCGACATATTCATCAGCATACACAGAAGCAGTTTCTTTCTGGAAAATATATCGAGCAAGAAAACCATCATCACCACAAAAACCATGGGTACAATCATTTCCTCGTCCAACAATGACTATTCTCCCTTTTTTGTCGATTGTCATTCCTGATAATCCGTGCTCGCTCATATAAGCTGAGTAATTACGAAACAATAGTTGGTCGTAAAATAATCCGCCCGGAGCAAATGTGTTGTCTAATGTCCCATCAGCTTTAAGCATAAGAATAACTATTTTAGATGAATCTATAGTGCTCACTGTTTTATGAAGAGCTTTCATTGATGAGACAATTAATCGGTCATCGTCAAGTAAATGACTTTTTACAGCGCCTATGGTTGTATTTATACCGATATCGATAATGGACCACCCGTTATTTCCATAGCTGGTATTAATAACACCCTGACTGTTAAATTCTAGCGCATAAACCATTCTTCGCCAAGTATCGTCATCCCAAAAGCTACCTGTTAATATATAATTTCCATTTTGAGTTTTATGTAAGTTGGACTGATCACCATATTTATAAGTGGCATGAGTAAATGCTTTATGTCCCGTTCCATTAAATGAAAGGTCTGCCGTCCCATTCGCCAAAAATTTAGCAACTATATCTGCTGAATTATACTGGGATCCAGAGACTAAAATGGAACCATTATCAAATAAAATACTTTTTATCTCTGGAAGTCCTGACGTAGAAATTACACCTATACCGTTATTACCAAATGAAGATACTTCAGTTCCTGTTGTAGTCGTTATTTTTGTAACCTCTATTTGTCCTGAAACAGTATTCCCTCCAGAGAGAAAAATATCTCCATTCGTATCTATATTTATTGCGGTATAAGCTACATTATGTATATTGGTATCAAGTTGGACAACTCCATTGTTCCCAAAGGAACCTAATGGATTACCATTGGCATCTAATCCAATTATGTAATTTGTAACAACACCAGCAAGAGCATCCGTATTGGAAAATATCAAGTATATATTGTCTAGATAAATTTTGAATCCATAGAATCTAGCGAATGTAGGAAATAAAGTGTTGAGTGTAAAACCTCCTCCATTGGCAAAGGAAGTATCTACTCTCCCATTTTCTTCAGACCTGGTTATATAGGTTTCGTTCATTGTTCTTGAGGATACAATTATCATTTTTCCATCTTGCTGACAATCAACGTTATATGCTTTTTTGTATAGTGATTGTCCTCTCATATATCCAAAGTTCGTATCTTCAACAATAAATTCCCATCCAAAATTATCGGGAGCCAGATATTGAAACTCATGTAAGGAAGTGTCTCGAATACAAAACTGTGAATAAATAAAGTACGGAAATAGAAATAAAAGTAAAAACAGTAAAAACCTTCTCATATTCTTTAAGTTTATTTATATAGGACATAAAAATAGGACAAAGCGTTGCACAAACGTATATTAAAATTTTAGATACACATCATTAATTGGTGCACCTTATTTGTTAAATCAATTAATTATCAGTGGTTTGTTTATATTGTTTTTACACTTTATAAATGTACTTTTAGATTTAAGAATAGATTTCAGTATATGCGTCTTAAAATATCCAGTCTTTCTTTGAAAACACTATGGTTTTAAACACTTAGCAGTTTGTTTTTTTCAATTTTGATGTTGGGGATACCCATTTAAATAAAAAACAGTTTAAATTTGTCCTAAAATTTATTTACTTTAGATACTATTATTGAATAAAAAGGCACATTATGAAAAAAATAATTACAACTGTATTTACAACTCTATTGGTTGTATCTATTCATGCACAAACACAAATTGATAATTCAGATTTTGAAAATTGGGAAAGTGCTCCAGAAGGGTCTGAACCTGTTAACTGGAACAGTTTTATAACTGCAGATGGCGGATTATCAAATCTTGCTCAGGTTCAAATTGAAGAATCTACTGATGTGCGTCCAGGCTCTTCGGGAACAAAGAGTGTACGAATATTTTCCAAATCAATTTTTGGAGTTGTTGCCAATGGAAATGTTACCCTTGGAAGAATTCACATGGGTTCAGTCCAAGCTGCGGATCCAAATAATTACAACAGAACTGTGCGGAGTGATGCCGATTTTAGTCAAACAATGACAGACCTTCCCGACTCTATTGTATTTTGGGTTAAATTTAACCCTAACGGAGGATCAGGAGATAAAGCACGAATGAAGGCTACTATTCATGATGACTATGATTATCGAGATCCTGAGGATGCCAATTCATCTGATCATGTAGTTGGAATTGCGGAACTTAATTATCCTTCAACAAGTAACAATTGGGAAAGAAAAGCGGTAAAATTTGATTATACTGGACCCGCCACTGATGCACAGTACATTCTTGTTACGTTTGCAACCAATATGACTCCTGGTGGAGGCAGTGGAGGAGATGAAGTGTATATTGACGATGTAACCTTGGTTTATAATGAGGCGTCTGTAAATAACTCTGATGATTTGGAAAAAGTCGCTATTTATCCAAATCCAACAGATGGGGTTATAGTCATCGATAACATTCAACAAAAAACGAATTATTCAATCATGACAGTTCTAGGAGAAACTGTTCAAAAAGGTCAACTATCAGAGAACAACAATGCTATCGATATAAAAGCATTAAGAAAAGGCACTTACTTTATTCAATTGCGACAAGGAAAAAACAAATTTACCCAGCGTATTATTAAACTATAATATATTTTATACTTTTGAATTCCCCTTCTCCCTATTAAGGGAAAAGGGAATTTTTATTTAAAAAAAGACCTTATGAGATTTTTGACATTGGCCCTTTTTGTTTTAGTTTCAGGTATTCTTTTTTCTCAAAAAGCCAAATTAGTAGGAAAAGTTACCGACCAAGACAATAACCCATTATTTGGAGCATCTGTAATTTATAAAAAAGACATTACCATTGGCAATTATACCGATGAAAAGGGTAATTATATGCTGGAGATTCCTGCAGGAGAAGCCATTATTGTATTTCGATATTCAGGAATGAAAACAGATACAATTACCATTAATCTTAAACCTGGAGATTTACAAGAGCGAGATTTTCAAATGAAACCTATTGTTACCCAATTGGAAGGTGTTGATATTAAAGTAGGGAAATTTGATAAGCCTTTTGAAGAGCAGACGGTTTCAATTGAAGTAATTAAACCAGACATCATTGAAAACAAAAACACCAGAAGCATTGAAACAATACTTGATCAAACTCCAGGGCTTAACATTTTAGATGGGGAGCCCCAAATTAGAGGAGGTAGTGGATTTACCTTTGGAGTAGGTTCAAAAGTGGCTGTAATTGTAGATGATATGCCCATGCTTTCTGGTGATGCAGGAAGACCTGTGTGGGAATTTATACCTGTAGAGAACATCAGTCAAATTGAAGTCATAAAAGGAGCTTCTTCTGTTTTATCGGGAAGTTCAGCATTGTCGGGAGCCATTCATGTGCGAACCGCATACCCAACCACAAAACCCCTAACAAAAGTTCATCTGTATGGTGGTGCGTATTCCAAACCGAGTACAGAAGGTGCGAAATGGTGGAATGAAACACCACTTATAGCTGGAGCTAATTTCTTGCATTCAAGGAAAATAGGCAATTGGGATGTGGTTTTAGGTGCAAATTTAAACTATGATCATGGCTACATGGGTCCACCTGTTCAAGATTCTTTAGTAGAAGCTTTTAATCCAGATACTATCTCTAATTTTTCTGAGCAACAGATGGTTTCAAAAAGGGCACGACTAAATTTTAATATTCGCCGACGAAGTAAAAAACTTAAAGGGCTCAATTATGGAATGAATGGAAATTTTATGGTGTCAAAATCGCCCATGGTTTTTGCTTGGCTTAACGATAGCACAGGTTTATACCGCGGTTATCCAGGGGCAGTATTTTTAAAAGAACAATTTGTATTTAATGTTGATCCGTATATCAATTTCATTACTTCAACTGATGGAAAACATCACTTACGAACTAGAGTAATGTACACCAATAATGAAATTACAGCCAATCAATCGAATAAAACTACAACTTATTATGGGGATTATATGTTCCAAAAAAAGATTGCTAAATTACAGAACATTGATTTTATTGCTGGTCTTACAGGTCAATATACAGACTCTTATGCCAACATGTACATCGGCTCTGGTTCTCCAAATAACAACCTCTTGAACGTTTCGGCTTATTCGCAAATTGAAAAGAAAATATTTGATGTTTTGAATCTTTCTATAGGAGGAAGACTAGAATATTTTCAATTGAATGATTCAATTAAAGAGATGAAACCGATTTTTCGAGCTGGTGCAAGTATAAAAGTGTTTCAAGAGACCTACTTCAGAGCTTCTTATGGTCAAGGTTATCGATTTCCAACAATTACAGAGCGTTTTATCCGAACAGGTGTGGGGAATTTTGGTGTTTTTCCTAATCCAGACTTAAAATCTGAAAGCAGTTGGAATGCTGAAATTGGTATTAAACAAGGACTGAAATTTGGCAATATATTTGGATACCTTGATGTTGCGGCCTATTGGCAAGAATATGATAATACCATTGAGTACCTTTTTGGGTTTTGGGGAAATTCATTTACCGTTTTAAGTGATGGCTGGGGCTTTAAATTTTTGAATACTGGAAGCTCAAGAGTTGTAGGAATAGACGCTTCTTTTTCTGGAAAAGCTAAAACAGGAAAGCATTCTTTTGTTAATTATATGATTGGTTATAATTTTGTATTACCAAAGACAACAGACCCTGATTATGTTTATGCTGTTGACACTGTATTGTTGCACAAGCAATACAGTTACAAAGAAACATCTTTGGATCCTTCAAATAACATCCTAAAGTACCGTTTCCTTCATAACTTTAAAGGGGATCTTGAGTTTCACTTCTTAAAACATTTTGCCATCGGGGGAAGTTTTAAATATTTTAGTAAAATCCAAAACATGGACGGTGTAATTGAAGAATTTGAAAATGCAACTCAAGGTCCTTTTATTCAAACCATTCAATATATGGATTATTTTAAGGAACATCAACATGGTATTTGGATTGTAGATGCCCGTGTCTCCTACAGCTTGAATGAAAAGCACAAAATCGCAGTAATTAGTGCCAATTTACTGAACAATTCTTATTCTTTAAGACCATTGAAGATTGAGCAACCACGAACGGTGATGGTACAATATACATTGAAACTGCAATAATCATAACTGAAGATAATGGGAAAAGTATAAAGGCTATTATTTATTATTAAAACAGTATTTAACCATTAAACTTAAACTTGTAAAATATTGTCCTTTAGCCAATAATTTTTGATGCCATTCACCCATCGTAAAAAGAGCAGGGGGAATCGGTTGATCCAACCTATGTGATCGTACTGGAATTACAGAGTTTTGAAAACTCAATTCAACACTCCAGTGGGAATCAAATTGATAACCCAAGCCCAATAGTCCGCCAAAATCGATTGCTCTAAAAGGTCTTTTAGGGACAACTGGACCAAAACTATTTCTTTCTTTTTGATTGATTTTTACTCCTAAATAAACTCCTGCACGAATATACACGTGCATAAAATGATAGGATAATAAAAAAGGCATTTCTGCATAATTAACCCTTAATCGATAAACAAAAGATGACTTTTTGTTTGCGTACGTCCTGGCACCTTTTTGATTGAACTGCAAACCTAATGATGTAAACCATTTTTCATTGATTTTATAATTCACCTCTGCACCTGCAACAACACCAAATTGATCAAACCCAAAAAATCCATCACCACTTGCCTGACTGGCAGTAGCTCCTCCAAAAGCAGTCAATGAAAATTTTTGAGATAAACAAACATGAGTTTGCCAAAATACTCCTAACAAAACCAATATTAAGATTCTTAGCTTCATTATACTAAGGTAATTAAAAATGCCAGATGCAGCAATGTAAGATGAGCAAATATTTCTCCTTCTCTCCTTCCCTTTCCTTCAATAAACCAATATAAAATAAAGAGAATTTAAAAAAATTTATACTTCGTTTTCCGTTAAAATGTCATCAAAGTCTTGATTGTGTTAAGAATATCGTATCTTTGCCCCCACTTTTAAATAAAAATATGACCTTTAATGAATTAGGGCTGAGAAGTCAAGTGGTCAAGGCAGTTACAAACATGGGGTTTGAGCAGCCAACGCCAATTCAGGAAAAAGCGATCCCCCATTTACTCAAGTCCAAGAGTGATTTCGTAGGATTAGCACAAACTGGAACAGGAAAAACCGCAGCTTTTGGATTACCATTAGTGCACAGGATTACCGAAAAATCACAAAACCCTCTAGGATTAATTATTTGTCCTACAAGAGAATTGTGCCTTCAAATCGCCAAAGATCTTGAAGCCTATTCTAAATACGAAAAAGCAGTTGTTATAGAAGCTGTTTATGGTGGGGCTGATATTCGTAAACAAATTAATAACATTAAGAAAGGCGTTTCAATTATTGTTGCAACTCCTGGCAGACTAGTAGATATTATTAAGCGAAAATCACTCAATCTTTCAGACGTTCAAGGAGTTGTTCTCGATGAGGCAGATGAAATGTTGAATATGGGTTTTAAGGAGGACCTAGATTTTATTTTGGATAAAACACCTAAGGAAAAAAGCACTTGGTTGTTTTCAGCTACAATGCCTAAGGAAGTTTCTAAAATTGCAAAGCACTATATGACCGATCCACTTGAAGTGAGTATTGGAAATAAAAATGAAACCAATGAAAACATCGATCATATATACTTTTCTGTAAAAGAAAAAGACCGATATGCAGCATTAAAACGTTTAATCGATTTTAATCCGAAAATATTTGGTTTGATTTTTTGCCGTACACGTAGAGAAACCCAAGAAGTTGCTGAAAAACTAGGAAAAGAAGGGTACAGTTCGGATGCATTACACGGCGACTTGTCTCAAGCACAAAGAGACCATGTAATGAAGAAATTTAGAAGTAGAAGTATTCAATTACTTGTTGCAACCGATGTTGCAGCTAGAGGAATTGATGTAGACGATATCACCCATGTAATTAATTATAAATTACCTGATGAGGTAGAAAATTATACGCACAGAAGTGGTCGTACGGCACGTGCAGGAAATACAGGAGAGTCTTTAGTATTGATCAATACAAGAGAAAAATATAAAATCAATCAAATTGAAAAGATAATTGGTCAAAAATTCACTTTTGGTGAAATTCCAACTCCAGAGGCTATTTGTGCAGTACAGTTGGAAGCAATGATTGACGGGGTAAAGCGAACCAAGGTGAATGAAGATGAAATTGCACCCTTTATTCCTCATATTCTTGAAGATTTAGAGGATTTATCCAAAGAAGAGGTAATCAAGAAATTTGTTTCTGCTGAATTCAATCGTTTTTTAGACTATTATAAGAGAGCTGGTGATTTAAATGCAAAGCCTTCTGATAAGCCTGGAGACAGCAGAAAATCAAGTAGAAATGGAAGAAAAACAGATGAAAATAAACAACGCTTTTTTGCTAATTTAGGGAAGAAAGACGGTTTAAATCCTGGAGGATTGCTGCGCTTAATCTGCGACAATACCGGACTAAAATCTGACGCTATTGGAAGGATTGACATTATGCCTGCATTTTCTTTCTTTGATGTGGACAAATCACATGTTGATACAATATTGGCCCAGGCACATGATATGAGTTTTGAAGGCAAACAAATGAATATTGAGAAAACTGAATCTAAGTCGGCAAAAGGGAATAGAGGTGGTCGAAGCAGCAGAAGAGGAGGTGCGCGAAGATCAAGAGGAAGAAATACAGGGAATAGACGAACCCGAAGATAATTAAAACGAATAGAATAAATGGAAATTAGAAATATCGCAATTATTGCACACGTTGACCATGGTAAAACAACCTTGGTAAATCGAATTATTGAAGCAGGAGAACAAACAGAAGCTGTTGGAGAAGCAAAGATGGACAACAATGACCTTGAAAAAGAAAGGGGAATTACCATTGTATCCAAGACGGTTTCAGTAGAATATAAAGGAACAAAAATTAATATTATTGACACACCTGGTCACGCCGATTTTGGAGGTGAGGTAGAACGTGTTTTGAATATGGCAGATGGTGTTTGTTTATTGGTAGACGCCTTTGAAGGCCCTATGCCACAAACCCGATTTGTCCTACAAAAAGCATTGGAACTAGGGTTAAAACCTTTGGTTGTAATCAACAAAGTAGATAAAGACAATTGTGATCCTGAAGCGGTGCACGAGAAAGTTTTTGACTTGATGTTTGAATTGGATGCCAATGAAGAGCAACTCGATTTTGCTGCAGTTTATGGTTCAGCAAAAATGGGATGGATGTCTGAGGATTGGAAAAAGCCTACGGATTCTATTACACCCTTGCTCACCAAAATGTTAGAATACTTTCAACCTGCAAAAATTGAGGAAGGAAACACACAAATGTTAATTACTTCACTTGATTTTTCTTCTTATGTTGGTCGAATTGCTATCGGTCGTTTACATAGGGGCATAATGAAACCCAATATGCCTGTTGTACTTTCTAAACGCGATGGTACTCAAATTAAAAGCCGCACAAAAGAAGTTTTTGTTTTTGCTGGAATGAGCCGTGTTAAGGTAGATGAAGTCCAAGCAGGCGATATTTGTGCTGTAACAGGAATCGAAGGATTTGAAATCGGAGACTCCATTTGCGATATTGAAAACCCCGAACCTATGGACACCATTACAATTGATGAGCCTACAATGAGTATGTTGTTCTCCATCAATGATTCTCCATTTTTTGGAAAAGATGGAAAGTTTGTAACCTCTCGTCATATCGAAGAACGACTCAATAAGGAATTGGAAAAAAACCTTGCATTGCGTGTTAACTCAACGGGTTCCGCAGATAAATGGTTGGTTTTTGGAAGGGGAGTAATGCACTTGTCTGTTTTAATTGAAACTATGCGTCGTGAAGGCTATGAATTACAGGTTGGTCAACCACAAGTAATTATCAAAGAAATTGATGGAAAAAAATGTGAGCCAATTGAAGAATTAACTGTTGATTTGCCTGAAGAACATTCGGGAACTGTTGTAGAAGCAGTATCTAAACGAAAAGGTGAAATGACCGATATGGTAGCAAAGGGCGACCGAATGGTGGTTAACTTTTTGATTCCTTCAAGAGGTATTATTGGCTTACGTACATACTTGTTAACGCAAACTGCGGGAGAAGCTATAATGAACCATAGATTTTTGGAATATCAACCTTATAAAGGATCTATCCCCGGTCGTGTAAACGGTTCTTTAATCTCAATGGAAAAAGGTGCTGCAATCCCCTACTCTTTAAGTAATTTACAAGACCGTGGTCAATTTTTTGTAGATATAAATGAAGAAGTTTATGGAGGGGAAGTTATTGGAGAAAACACACGACAAGGAGATTTGGTTCTTAATGTCACCAAGACCAAAAAAATGAGCAATATGCGATCTTCAGGTGCGGATGACAAGGTGAAAATAGCGCCCCCAATCAAGATGTCTTTGGAGGAACACCTTGAATACATACAATCTGATGAATATGTTGAGGTAACACCAAATTCATTGCGTATTCGGAAGATACTTCTGAATGAAACAGACCGTAAAAGAGCCAAAAAATAGGTTCAATCAATTCTTCTAATAATTGTGCAGGACAAAATGTGCTGCATAATTTAGAAGTTTATCCAGAACGGGGAAATATAATTTCAATTTTAATACATCAATTGTCTTTTGCTGGTCTTTCGCCATTCAGAGCTATACTTACTATCTACAAAATAGATGATTAAATCTGCATCGTATTTACTATCTACAAAATAAATCTTTTTATCTGCATCGTATTTACTGTCCACAAAAAACCATAACCCCTTGTTATCAGTGGCATCGTATTTTGAGCTGCATTTGTACACCAATAAATCCGCATCATATTTACTATCAGCAACAAACACCTTAACATCTGCGTCATATTTGCTGTCTACGGAATATACTTTTTGTGCTTGAGTAGTCGTGATACTTATAATAGCAAATAATACAATAAGGAATAAGTTTTTCATTTTGATTGAATTTGAGTTGTGTGATAAAAGTAATAAAAAAGCTAGATACCTACGAATTGGAACAAAAGAACTTTTAAAGACCAAAAGAGTATTGACTTCCAGGACAGTACAGGAATGCATCATTCTTCCCAATTTGAATCTTCTTTTTGTTGTACTTGGATTTTAATCACTCTAAAAAGTGAATCGAAGTAATTTAAGCTTTTTTAAAACTCTTCTATATGCTTTTATTAAGGATATTGATATCTTTGAAAAAACATACCATTTTTTTAACCATGCACAAAAGAACAATAGGTTTAATAGGATTTATTTCCGTATTCAGCTTTTTTAGTTTTTCCCAAGAACTTTATACCCCGCGTAATATTAAAGACGCTTATCACAATCAAACCCGTAGTGAAGACGGGAAACCAGGAAAAAAGTATTGGCAAAATCATGCAAAATATGATATAAAACTTAAAGTAAATCCACCAGATCGAAAAGTTTATGGAAGTGAAGAAATTGTTTATACCAATGAAAGTCCTGATACATTAAAAAGACTCAACTTTAAACTCATTGTCAATCATCATAAGCCGGGAGTTCCAAGAGGGCGACAAGTGACAGAAGATTATTTAACTTCTGGATTCCACATCGATTCTTATAAAGAAAATGGAAAAACGATGAAGTGGGACGACAGCAACGATGCCACCAATAAATTTGTCCAACTGAACCAACCACTTGCCCCAGGAGAAGATGTTACGCTGAATATTGATTGGCATTATTCTGTTTCTAAACGAAGTGGGAGAGAAGGCGCCATCAGTGAAAATACTTTTTTTCTTGCTTACTTTTTTCCGCGAGTAGCAGTTTATGATGATTATTTTGGTTGGGACCGAACACCACATATTATTTCACAAGAGTTTTATAATGATTTTAATGATTATTCTTTTGAAGTTACCGTTCCTAAAAACTATATCGTTTGGGCAACAGGAGAACTGCAAAATGCCAAAGAGGTTTTACAACCACACTATTATGAGTTGTTTGAAAAAGCAAAAACGAGTGATTCAGTAATTCATATTGCGACACAGAACGATCTTAATAAAAAACAAATTACCCAACAAAATGCGACCAATACCTGGAAGTGGAAGGCCAAAAACATCACCGATATTGCTATTGCAGTAAGCAATGAATACAAATGGGATGCGGGGAGTGTTGTTGTAGATGAAAACACGGGAAGAAGAACAAGTGTTCATGCAGCTTATGATAGTGTTGCCACAGACTTTGAAGAAATGGTGGACTATATAAAAGATGCACTTAAATGGTTTTCAAACAATTGGCCAGGTGTTCCTTATCCTTACCCTAAAATGACAGTCGTAAGAGGAGAAGCCAATATGGAATATCCTATGATGGCTAACGACAGCTCCAACCCCAATCAACCGTTTTTTACACGTTTTGTAGCGGAACATGAAATTGCCCACAGTTACTTCCCTTTTTATATGGGAACCAACGAAACCCGTTTTGGATTTATGGATGAAGGCTGGGCCACTACTTTTGAATATTTGATTGGAAAAAAAGACTTGGGTAAGGACGTAGCTGTGCAGTTTTATCAAGATTTTAGAGTAAGAGGTTGGAACAATAACAATACAATATTGGCAGATTTACCCATAATAATTCCTACAGATATGTTGAGCGGAAGGACAATGGGAACCAATCAATACGGAAAATCTTCACTGGGTTATCTTGCTATGAAAGACCTGTTGGGAGACAAGAAATTCAAAAAAGTATTGCACGGTTACATGGACCGGTGGAATGGAAAGCATCCCAATCCGTGGGACTTTTTTAATACATTTAATGATCTGTCTGGTAAAAATTTGAATTGGTTTTGGAATGCGTGGTTCTTTAATCGAAATCATATTGATCTTGCAATAAAAACAGTAAAACAAAACGGCAGAAACGTAGAGATCACCTTAGAAAACATCGGGGGTATGCCTGCACCAGTTGATGTAATTGTAGAATTGGAAGGAGGAACAACAAAAATCTTTCATCAAAATCCAAGCATTTGGGAAGACAATTTAAACACCACCACGATAAGCCTAAAAAATGTAGAAGGGATTAAAAAAATCTCACTTGATGGTGAAATTTGGATGGATACCGACACCTCTAATAATGTTTGGGAAAAGTAAAGCTCGTCAGTTCGAGTGCCGCAGCGATGCTGAGTGAGAATGAGAAAAAATATAATCTTCTACTGTTTTGGAATAATATTTATGTTCTATTTTAAGCACCTTTTGCTGAATGGTTTGGGCATCATCTTCTGGTGAAATAGATGTCATATATTGAGCTATTATTTTTCCTTCGTCAAAGGCTTCATTAACAATATGAATAGAAATACCAGATTCCGTTTCTTTATTTGCCGCAACAGCTCGATGAACATTCATTCCATACATCCCTTTTCCTCCGTATTTTGGTAATAATGCAGGATGAATATTTATAATGTGTTCAGGGTAGATTTGGATTAAGTCAATAGGTATTTTTATTAAATAACCAGCCAATACAATATAATCAACATGAAACTTATGCATAATTTCGCTAAGAAACGTCCCGTTTTTCGCCTCCTCATTATTGATTATTATTTGTTCAACTCTGTTTTTCGTTTTTTCGAGAACACCCGCATTTTTATTGTTGGTAATCAACAACACAACTTCGATTTCTTTTGACTTTTCAAAATAATCAAGCAACTTAACGGCATTACTTCCCGAACCCGAAGCAAAAATTGCAATACGTTTTGTTTCCATACTACAAAATTAATTTTTATTATGGAATCTACACTTGTTGAATATAAATGGTCTTTCTATAACACACATTTTAATAGTTTTTTCTTCAAGAAATTGTACATTTATATCCCTAAGCCGACAAGCATGAAAAAACGCATCGACAAAACTTTAGCCTTTCGAGAAAAGGAATTTAAACTTAGACCTTGGCAAATAAAGCTTCAAGAAGTCATCTATGGCATCCATACCACACCCGGAAAAATTTTTGATGTTCTTCTATTAATCGTTATTCTGC
This sequence comes from uncultured Fluviicola sp., assembly GCA_964585545.1. Taxonomy (GTDB): domain Bacteria; phylum Bacteroidota; class Bacteroidia; order Flavobacteriales_D; family Crocinitomicaceae; genus Brumimicrobium. Next base: position 197,589 of record CAZPDT010000004.1, on the reverse strand, counting down.
TCTCAATTGTTGTGGTAATGCTTGAAAGTGTTGCCCACTTAAATTTAAAATATGAGTTTACATTTTTAACCATTGAATGGATTATCACGGGGCTATTTACAATCGAATATATTTTACGCATTGTTTGTCTGAGAAAACCTCTATCATATATTTTTTCATTTATGGGTTTGGTTGATCTGTTCTCCTTTCTCCCCTCCTATCTAAGCTTAATGATTGATGGAGCGGGATCGTTATTGGTGTTGCGCTCTATACGTTTCTTGCGCATCTTTAGAATTCTTCGTTTAAGCCGATATATATTGGGCGCAGATATTTTAGAAAGAGCGCTTAAAAACAGCAGACACAAAATTATAGTTTTTCTGATTTCTATGCTTACAATAGTAATTATTCTCGGTGGAATAATGTATGTTATTGAACCTCCCGAAGCTGGTTTTACAAGTATTCCGAGAAGCATATATTGGGCCGTAATCACCATCACAACTGTGGGGTATGGAGACATTGCACCAATTACTCCACTTGGTCAGGCCTTGGCCTCTTTTATCATGTTATTTGGTTATGCTATTATTGCCGTTCCTACAGGAATTGTGTCCTCAGAGTTTACCGCAATTCGTTATGAAGGATTAAAAGCTTTTGAATGTCCAAACTGTGGAGCAGAAGACCATGAAAAGACGGCAAATTTTTGCAAGCAATGTGGACAGGTTTTTAAAGAATAGCACAATTTATGTATCTTTACAAGATAATTCAAAATAATATCTGATATGAAGTCCTTTATCACTTTTGTTCTCATCACTTTTTCTCTTCTTCTTTCTCAAAACTCTTTGGCTTGGGGAAAAACAGGACACCGTGTTGTTGGTGAGGTTGCAAGTAAATATTTAACAAAAAAATCAAAAGAAAAAGTCCAAGAAATTCTCAAAGGACACACCATGGCAGAAGTTTCTAATTTTTTAGACGATATTAAGTCTGACCACCAAGAAAAATATGATACACTGAGACCCTATCACTACGTAAGCGTCCCTGATGGCATGAAATATAGCGATGTCAACCACAACCCAAAAGGAGACGTAGTCCAAGGTATCAATATAGCTATTTCAAAGTTAAAATCACATCAATTAAGTCCAGAAGATGAGGCTTTTTATCTAAAAATTCTGATTCACTTAGTGGGGGATATTCATCAACCATTGCATACGGGAAGAAAAGATGATCTAGGGGGGAATAAAATTTTTGTTTCTTGGTTTGGAAAAAAGTCGAATCTACATAAAGTTTGGGACAGTGAAATGATTAATGATAAACTTTATAGTTATACCGAATTGGCTAATGTCGTGAATATTACAACGCCTAAAGAAGTTAAAAAATGGCAATCAGACAATATTGATGTATGGATTCAAGAAAACATGGATTTAAGACCCGATATTTATAAATTTGATTCAGATAAAAAATTAGGATACAAATATTCCTATAACCATTGGGATGACCTCAAGCAGCAATTGCTGAAAGGAGGTGTTCGATTGGCGGGTATCCTCAATGAAATTTACGGATAAGTTTAGTCAGAAAGCTCACTTCAAAGCGCTGAACTCGTAGGTTGTATTCATACTTTTATGAGAAAATGATATCAGCCTCTTCGACCAAGGCTTCTCCTTTCATTTTTAAAAACAATTGTACCAAAGCGACAACATCCTTTTCACAGTATACTTTGATTCTTTCCAAATCTTTATCCTCATAATAAACCCTTGCTACATCCGCTCCCGAAATGTCGTCTTTAGGTGTAGGGATATTAAAAATATGGCACAACAAAGCAAGTGAAGTATAATGTTTATAGTCTCCAAACTTCCATAAGTCCATGGTGTCTAGATGCTGTACCTCCCAAGGTTTTTTCCCTGCAATGTCAAGAGCATTGGGTAGTTTTATTCCATTGATTAACATTCTCCTTGCTATATATGGAAAATCAAACTCCTTTGCATTATGGCCACAGAGAAGGTGATATGGTGAGTTGTAATTGTCGTTTAATAATCGGGCAAAATCTTTTAATAAAGTTTCTTCATCATCATGATAAAAAGACTTTAGTCTCATCTCTTTCCCTGTTGTTTTTTCATGTACAAATCCTACCGAAATACACACAATTTTACCAAATTCAGAAAGGATTGCTCCTCTTTCTTCATAGATTTCATCCACAGACTTCCCTTCCTTTTGTTGGAATCGGGTTTTATGGTCAAACAACGCAGCCGTTGTCTCGTCTAAATCCTTAAAGTCATATTTTTGGGGAACTGTTTCAATATCGAGAAACAATACTTTTTGTAGGTTAATTTTTTCTAGCATTAGAATTCGTTTTTTCTTTTAAAGATAACAGAAAATAGAAAACGATGCTCTAAAATCTTATTTTTTTATTTTGAATTTAGCAATTCCTCATTGTCAATTCTATCTTTTATCGAGACAAAATAAGTCTAAAATACATTACAATTTAATTTGGACTAATTTCAAACTAGCACAATCATTTCATATCCCCATTAATAATGCCTATTTTTGAAGTAAATCAATAAATTAAAAACCAAGAAAATGAATAAAAAAATTGAAAAACTTTTAAACGAACAAATAGAAAAAGAATACTCTTCAAGCCAATTTTATTTAGCAATGGCTTCATGGGCAGAAAACAAAGGGTTAAATGGAACGGCAACTTTCCTATACGCCCATAGTGATGAAGAAAGAGAACACATGTTGAAGTTGGTAAAGTTTATTAATGAGCGTGGAGGAGTAGCAATTATTCCCGCTATTGGAAAGCCCGATGTCAACTTCTCTTCCACTTTGCATCTTTTTAAATCGCTTTTAGAACACGAACAAATGGTGACAAAAAGCATCAATAATATTGTTGGCGCTTGTCTTAAAGAAAAAGATTATACCACACATAATTTTATACAATGGTATGTTTCTGAACAAATTGAAGAAGAGGCTATGGCTCGCAATATTATTGACAGCCTTAAACTCATAGGAAAAGATAGTGGTGGTCTTTATCAATTTGATAGAAATATGGAAAACTTACATACTTCTGAATAAGCTTTCAATTCGATTGAATAATGTTTAACTTTATCCCTTTGGCCTGAACTATTAACTTCAGTGTACCAGACTCACTGCATTGCATTGAGCTTACAAGCTGTATTCATAGGTTTTAGTGATGAAAAGATAAAATAGTCATAGACCTTAAGAGCACAGAAGTTTTTTGTTTGGGTTAAATAGAGGCGAGTTAAATGGATAAAGCTTTGATTAATAAATACTTTTTACTGGTTTGTTTTGGGTTCTTATCAAGTCTTTTGTTAAGGGCTCAAGACAATATTCAGTTTAAAAATTATACCATTGATGACGGTCTTTCACAAAGCACTATTTCTTGTATTATTCAAGATCAAATAGGTGCAATGTGGCTGGGCACTCAAGATGGTATTAATCAGTTCAATGGTAAAAACTTTGAGGTTTTTACTGTTGCTGAAGGGTATGATATTTCCAGCGAATATATCAATACAAGTTTCATTGATAAAAATGGGAATCTGTGGTTTGGAACATCTAATGGACTCACTAACTATAACATTAAAGCAGCAAAATTTTCTTCATTTCCATTAAAAGAGCGCGTAAGTATTTCTTCTATCGCCCAAGATGATAGTGGAAATTTATGGATTGGAACTGTTTTTGGGAAAATCTATAAATTCAATACACACACCACCACTTATCACTTGGTTGATAGCGAGTCATTTAAATCTACCGTCATAGATATTCGTTATCAAAAAGATGAACTCCTTTTTGTTAGTGAGTTTGAAGGCGTTTTAAGAACCGATTTGTCTTTTAATAAAAAAGCGTTACTTCGACCCAAAATTAAGAACAAAGATGAGTTTGTCATAAACGGATTAATTGAATCTCCGATACACAATCTTGTTATTTCTACCAATGAGGGGGTTTTCTATTACAACGAATCAACTCAAAGTTTTTTGCCCTTAAGAAACCTCTTTTCTGAGCTGAAAGACGTAAACATCATTGATGCTATATACCTTTCAAACAACCGACTTATTGCCGCAAGTGAGAACTCTGGACTCTATCAAGTAACTAAAAACAAAGACAATACTGTTAGTGTTTTAAATTATTCGTCTGATATTTTCCAAAAAGGAACGTTGATCTCCAATAAATTAACTGGTCTGTTTAAAGATAATCAAGGCATCATATGGATTACTTCTCAACAGGGATTAAGCAGTTTTAATCCCAATCAAGTAGGTTTTAAGGGCGTAGGTGTTTCTGCTGACCCAACAAAGGGACTTCCCGCCCAAAATGTATGGGGATTTGAAGAGTCAAAAGATCAGCGGTTTCTCTATATTGCTACTGATAAAGGCGTCTCATGTTACGATAGAAACAAGCAGTATTATTACCATTATAACAGAGTTTCCATCGACAATGAGGACTATACAGCACTTTCTCTTCAGGTGATTTCGAGCAATACACTTTTAGTGGGCTGTGTAGACGGCTTGTTTAAGTTGGTTATCGATACTGAAAACCCCCAAAAGTATACCTTTACAAAACTAACACATCCCTTCGATGTTCAAAGGGGATTTGACCTCATCTATACAATTACACCCTTTGAAAAAGAAGGACAATATCTAATTGGAACAAAGGGAGGTCTTATACTATTTAATTATAATACCCAACAATTTCAATATTTATACCATCAAAACAACGTCAAAAACTCAATTGGTTTGGGCGCATGTCGTTTTATTTTTAAAAATGAAGGAAACTATTACACCTCTCCTTCATCGGGAGGAATATACTTAATCAAATATGAAAACGATGAACTAAAAGCCTATTATAAAAATAAATTTTCTTTTCTAAATCGTGCAACACGCGACTATTTCACTGATTTTTTCCAAATCAACAAGCAGGAGTTTTGGTTTGCTACACTAGGAGATGGTGTTTTTAAATTAAATTCAAAAACCAAAGAGATAGTACATTATGATAAAACCAATGGTTTACCCAATAATGTTGTTTATAGAATTGAGGGTGTGGGAGAAAACCCAAAATTTATTTGGTTGTCAACAAACAAAGGAGTTGTAGCAATTAAAACAAAAGATGACACTTTCTATTCTTTTACCGAAAAGGATGGGTTAATGAGTAATGAATTCAACATTGGAGCTAGCTTTGTTTCAAAAAATGGTGAAATTTACTTTGGAAGCATCGAGGGAATCAATTATTTCAAGCCCTCTACTGTTTTCTATATCAACAACAACATACGGGTATTCTTTTCAGAAATTGAAATCGAAAACAAAACCCTAACACCAAAGAAAAATGGCATTTTATCACAAAATATTGCTTTTACAAATCACATTAAATTGCCTTATGACAAAAGGAGTCTAAAACTGCGCTTCTTTGCTAATGATTTAAGTAACCCCGACAGAATTCAATACAAGTATGTAATGACTGGAGGAGACGAGATAAAAGAAGATCTTGGTTCCTCCAATCAATTGCGATTTACAAGTCTTGCTCCAGGAATTTATGAACTTTCAGTTTATGCAAGAACAACAAATGGAAAATGGACTGTTCATCCAGCACAATTAACGATTGAAGTAGAGCGCCCCTTTTGGTTAACATGGTGGTTTTACTTAATTATTCTTGTAGTAATTGCTTTATTTGTTTTATACCGAGTAAGAAAAAGTATCGAAACGGAAAGAAGAAGACAGGTGCGTTTAGAGATGCGTATTGCCGATAGGACAAGAGAGCTTCGTAAAAAAAATGAAAAAATTCAAGAACAAAAAAACCGGTTAGAAAAACAAACAAAAGAACTTGAGCAAGAGAAAGAAAAGTCGGAACGTATCTTAAACAACATCCTGCCCAAGGAAACAGCCAGTCAATTGAAAAAAGATGGACGATCAGCAGCGCGTGACTTTAAAGTTGTATCTATTATGTTTACTGACTTTGTAGGTTTTTCTAAAATTGCAGAAAAAATGTCCGCAAAAGAATTGGTTTCTGTACTCGACAAACATTTTAGACAATTTGATAAAATCATTGATAAAAACAACCTTGAAAAAATAAAAACCATTGGAGATGCATACATGTGCGCTGGTGGAGTTCCCATACGGAATAAAACACATCCCGTTGACACCACATTGGCTGCTGTTCAAATCAAGAATTATATGCAAAACCACAGGAAAGCGCAAATAGAAAAAGGTGAACCCTATTGGAAACTGCGTATTGGCATCAACACAGGATCTGTTTCAGCGGGTGTAATAGGAACAAAAAGATATGCTTATGACATTTGGGGCAGTGCTGTGAACCATGCCCAACGAATGGAACAACTTTGTGAACCTGGTAAAATCGCCATTACTCAGGACACTTTTGATTATATTGAGCCTTACTTCGAATGCAATAAAGTAGGTCGTGTTAAGACAAAGAGTGGTGCAAAAATAATGATGTATGAGGTGGTTTCAATAAAACCAGAGCTTTCTGTTGATGGATTAGGCGTAGAACCCAATGACGCTTTCCAAGAGCTCATTACTCTACACCATTATAGTAAAATCAATTACTATAAAGCCGAACGGTTCATTATGTCAAAACTCAAAAAAGAATTGAGTCCCAAATTACATTATCACTCCTACCAGCATTCTAAAGATGTTACAAGACAGGTTGAAAGGATCGCTATTCAAGAAGGAATTACAGATGAAGACCTGTTTTTATTAAAATCGGCAGCCTCCTATCACGATGCGGGATTTGTAGAACAATATGAAAAAAATGAACCCGTTGGAGCAAGAATGGCCGCTGAAATCCTTCCTAAGTTTGGATATTCCAAAGAACATCTAGAACGCATTAAAGAATTAATTTATGTCACACAAGTCCCTCACCATCCAAAAGATAAGTTAGAAGAAATTATCTGTGATGCCGATTTGGATTATTTAGGTCGAGACGATTTTCATGAAATTTCTGACCGCTTGCGCAAAGAATTACGAGAACACGGAAAAATCAACAGCGATCGAGAATGGGATAAAACTCAAGTAAAATTCTTTAAAATGCATCGTTACTTCACCAAAACCTCCATTGAGACTAGACTTGAAAAGAAAATGCAAAACCTAGAAGATATAAAACAACGCATTCGAGAAGACAACTATAAAGATTAACCTTACTTTTTTCATGAAAACAAAACACTATCCCCATGAGGTGTTTCTATTGGATTAATAATTAAAGTAGGAATTTGAGCGTCATTAGTGATGATGTATTGTTCATATCTTGAACCAAGAGCACCAAATAAATTGTTTTTATTCAAGTTCATAATTGCAATTAAATCGGCGTCTTTTTCCACACCTACTTTTACAATTTCTTTATCGAAACCTCCTCTTGGCGCCCTTGTAACAGATGTTTTGATATCCCTTTCATCAAAAAACCGTTGAGAAAACAAAATATTAGCAGCAATTTTATTCTTTGAAAACTCATCTGTTTCTTTAGGAATAACCATGTGAACGCGAGATTTAAAATATTTTGCCATTGAAGCAACAACCGATAATTTTTGTTTGGTCTCCTTGTGTAAATCCAAAGGTACCACTATGTCATTGTATCCTGTGGTTTTGGATGGCTTATTTTGAACAATTATAAAAGGGACTAAAGAATGTGTAACTACCTTTAAAGCATGTGAGCCAGAAATATGTTGCCATCCAGAAGCTCCATGAGTGCCCATAAAAATTAAATCGGCATGGTGTTCAGTAGCAAAACCTCCAATTTCGTCAAATATATTTCCGACGCGAACTATAGGAACAATTTCTATCGGATCTTTTTCATACCTTGAAATGGTATTCTTTAATTTTTCTTTTGCCTCTTTAATGTCTTTCTTCTTGGAAACAACATGAAGAACAAATATCTTAACTTTCACTACTCGGCCAGTGATAACAGCATGATTTAAGGCGTTTTCTGCAACCTTAGTAAAATCGTAAGGGACGATAAAACTTTTGTTGACCATAATTGATATTGGTTTATAGTTATTAGCACCTACAAAAATAGACTTTTCTTTAAAGTTGCGTCAGTTTTTTAAACTTTTTAGCATTCGTTCCATAGTAAATATAGTTAAACTTACCGTATTCGAATATGTTTTTATTATAAGTTGCTCTTAATCATTAGATTAATTACAAAACATTTTGCTCTTCACTCGTTGAAAAACAAAACAATTAAAAGCTACTCAATAAAGTGTTTCGCTCTCGTTTTTGAAATTAATCAAGAAAGAGAAGATATAGAAATAAAAATGAGTAAGCCTTTAAAGTTTTACATTTCTATATCCCGCCAAAAAGAAAAAACAAAATATCCACGCTGTAAATAGCGATTATATTCTTATTTTTGCCATTGCATTAGACGTGTCGTTGTGGTTAAATGCAAATTCTAATCTACACTATCGTTTTTTGTATAATTAGAGACCTTACTAAAGTTAAAATAAGGATGAAAAAAATATTAATTTTTGGACATAAAAACCCAGATACAGATACAATTTGTTCTGCGCTTACATATGCAGATTTAAAGCAACAATTAGGCATTGATGCAACACCTGTTCGACTTGGAACAGTCAATAAAGAAACACAATTTGCCCTTGACTACTTTAAAATGCAAGCACCACAATTGATTGAAAAGGTCGAAAATGATATAAAAGGGGTGATTCTTGTAGACCACAATGAATTTCAACAAAGCGTTGATAATATCAGAGAAACAAATATCCTAGAAGTTATCGACCATCATCGAGTGGCTAATTTTGAAACAAAACATCCCCTTTATTTTCGAATAGAGCCCGTTGGATGTACTGCAACCATCCTCTATAAAATGTATCAAGAGAATAAAAAGGAAATACCAAAAGATATAGCTGGCTTGATGTTATCAGCAATTATTTCTGACACTTTATTATTAAAATCTCCTACTTGCACAGAAGAAGATGTTGAAGTTGCAAATAAACTAGCAAAAATTGCAAAAGTAGATCTTGAGAGTTATGGTTTTGAGATGTTGAAAGCAGGAGCAGACTTAAGCGACAAAACAACTGATCAATTGTTATCAATGGATGCCAAGACTTTTACCATGGCGGGGAAAAATGTTGAAATTGCGCAAGTGAATGCTGTTGATATAAATAAAATTTATGATAATCAGAGGGATTTAGAATTAGAAATAACACGACTTGTGGAAACCAAAGGACTGTCATTGTTTTTACTTGTGGTTACCGATATCATCAACAATAACTCCGAAGTATTGGCAATGGGTGAGGGTCAAGCACAGGTGGAAAAAGCATTTGATGTAGAATTGAATCAAAACCGTGCATTGCTTAAAGGCATTGTTTCCCGTAAAAAACAAATTGTTACTGCGTTAACAGATGTGTTTCAGAATGTGTAAGTCAGTATCAGTAATAGTAGATGGGAGATAGTAGGTTTGAGAATAAATGCGTGAATACAGCTCGCGAGCTTATTTGGGCAAGTTCAATACATCGCAACGCAGTTAATCGTTCAGGTTAACAATACATCAATTATCTATAACAAACAAACCCTTGTTAACGAGGTTGAGGTATAAAACTCCGTTAACAAGGGCTGTTTTTGAGGTCCCGAGCGGATTCGAACCGCTGTAGATGGTTTTGCAGACCACTGCCTAACCACTCGGCCACAGGACCATTTATTGGAGCGCAAATATAGTAAATTTTTAGAACTTTTACTTTGTATTCATGTATTTTTACAAGGCAAACGCATTCAAAACTCAAAAAAGGCTGTCTTAGAATAGGGATTAGAATTCAGGTTCATTCTTTAAAATTAACATTCTTTAAAATTAAAGTTGGTTTTTATTCTTGTTTAAACTTATTTCTTTCTTAACTTTGCAGTGTTAGGTTTCATAAGTAGTAGTGTTAAATTAGAGATGGAGGCGCCCGCTTCCATCTCTAATTGTTTTTTAAACACATTGTCAAACCCTCATTATTGTAAACAAATTATTCAAAAATCAACGAATTCTATTAAATTCGCATTTTCAATGTTATCGTATATAAATAGCTACAAAAAAACGTAAATGAAGAACATTCGCAATTTCTGTATTATTGCACATATTGACCATGGTAAAAGTACCTTGGCAGATAGATTATTGCAAATTACTGGTACAATTTCCGACCGAGATATGCAAAATCAAGCACTTGACGATATGGATTTAGAGCGAGAACGCGGCATTACTATCAAGAGTAAAGCCATCCAGATGGAATATGTGTTCAACAATGAAAACTATACACTTAATTTAATTGACACCCCTGGACACGTTGACTTTTCCTACGAGGTTTCTCGATCTATCGCCGCTTGTGAAGGAGCTCTTCTTATTGTAGATGCCTCACAAGGCATTGAAGCACAAACCATTTCCAATTTATACCTCGCTTTAGAACACGATTTAGAGATCATTCCCATTTTGAACAAAATGGATTTGCAAAGTGCAGAACCCGAAGAGGTTACTGATCAAATAGTGGACTTAATTGGCTGTAGTGCTTCGGATGTAATACCTGCATCAGGAAAAACAGGCTGGGGTGTGGAAGAAATCCTTGCTGCAATTATTGATCGTATTCCCGCACCTAAAGGTAATCCGAAAGCCCCTCTTCAAGCGATGATTTTTGACTCTATTTTCAACTCTTTTAGAGGCGTTATTGCCAACTTTAGAGTAATGAATGGTACAATTAGAAAAGGAGATAAAATCCAATTTGTCAATACAGGAGAAACTTATTTTGCAGAAGAAATCGGGATTCTTAAAATGTCTCCCCAACCAAAGGATGTTATAAAAACAGGAGACGTTGGATACATTATAACGGGAATTAAACAGGCAAAAGACATAAAAGTAGGAGAAACAATTACGCTATTTGATAATCCATGTGAAGAGGCCGTAAAGGGCTTCGAAGATGTTAAACCCATGGTATTTGCAGGAATCTATCCAGTAGATACTGATGATTTTGAAGAATTGCGACACTCGATGGAAAAATTGCAATTAAATGATTCCTCTCTGGTTTATGAACCAGAATCTTCAGCTGCACTAGGGTTTGGTTTTCGATGCGGCTTCTTGGGAATGCTTCACATGGAAATTATCCAAGAAAGATTGGAACGAGAATTTAACATGACGGTAATAACAACTGTCCCCAACGTTTCTTATTATTGTTATACCCGAAAAGAGCCCGACGAAAGAATTATAATTAACAATCCGTCTGAATTGCCCGACCCTTCGATTATAGAGACCATTGAAGAACCCTTTATTAAAGCCAGTATTATTACAAAATCGGATTATGTTGGCGCAATTATGAACTTGTGTATTGAGAAACGGGGGGAATTAAAAAACCAAATCTATTTAACTCAAAATCGTGTTGAAATTACTTTCAATATGCCAATGGCAGAAATTGTATTTGATTTTTATGATCGATTAAAATCTGTTTCTCGAGGTTATGCTTCTTTCGATTATCACCCAATTGGATATCAAAAGTCGGACTTAGTGAAACTAGATGTTCTCCTAAATCATGATCAAGTAGATGCACTTTCTGCACTTATTCATCGCGATAATGCTTTCGATTTAGGGAAAAAAATCTGTATAAAATTAAAAGAACTCATTCCCCGCCAACAATTTGAAATTCCAGTACAAGCAAGTATTGGAGCTAAAGTTATCGCTCGGGAAACCATTAAGGCGTTGCGTAAGGATGTTACAGCAAAATGTTATGGAGGGGATATTACAAGAAAAAGAAAATTGTTACAAAAACAAAAAGACGGCAAAAAGAAAATGCGACAAGTAGGAAAGGTTGAAGTTCCTCAAGAAGCCTTTTTGGCGGTTCTAAAATTGAATGATTAAAAACTCAAAATAACAGATGTGAGTCAATTAATTCTTAAAGGCATAGGAACAGGACTAATTTTAAGCGTTATGCTTGGTCCAGCCTTCTTTTTATTAATAGAAACAAGTATTAAGAAAGGAATACGAGCAGCAGTTTCTTTTGATGCTGGCGTTCTAACCAGCGACATTATATACATTTTTATTGCTTATGTCTTTATTCAACAAGTTGAAGCCATTTCTCATGGTGATAACAATGCCCTGTTTCGAGCTGGTGGCGGACTTTTATTAATGATTTATGGATATTTTACTTATGCAAAAAAAATTAGTGATATAAAAACCAATAAAAACAAAAAGGTAAGTATTGAAACCAATGACTATTGGATGCTTTATGTTAAAGGACTTTTACTTAATTTAATCAATCCTTTAATTGTTTTTTATTGGTTCTCGGTTATGGCTTTTGGCCATTCAGGTTCCAATAATGTAGTCTCTCAATTCGAGATGGTTGTTTATATTTTTGCTGTATTAGCTACTTTTGGAGCTATTGACTTACTTAAAATTATTGGTGCTAAAAAATTACGTCCTTTTTTGACTGCAAAGCTTTTAGGATCTTTGAACAAAATAACAGGAGCTATTTTAGTGGCATTTGGACTTTTTTTAGTAATCAATAGTATTGTGATTTGGATTAGATAATGTAACAAATACTGAATTACTTGGTTATATTAATTATGTAATGTTAAACAACTATGGTTAAAAATATTCTATTCATTTTTTTTGTCGGTTTATTGTTTACGAGCTACGGTCAAAGGGTTAAAGACCCTAATTTATCAAAAAGACAAACGTTTTATTACGATCCTATAAATAAAACAAAAATTGAAAGCCGTGGCTATTATTATGTTGATGAACTTGGTGCAACCACAGATCGCCATGGCGAATGGACCTTTTATAATGAGCAAGGAGAATTGGTAGAAGTTCGTCACTACAACAGGAACAAGCTCAATGGAGAAGTCCGAACATTTTACGGTAAAAATCAGCCCAAAGATATTGGCTATTTCAAAAATGGAATACAAGACAGTCTATTTGTTGCTTTTTATCGAAATGGCGATACCAGTAAAGTTGGTTACTATCATTTAGGCCACCCCACAGATTATTGGCGTTACTTTTATGAAGACGGCGCTTTAAAATCAGTAGAAGAAATAATAGACAGTGTTTCATATATCTGGCAATTTTATGCGGCAGATTCTCTTCATGAACAAACAGTTAAAAATGGAATCGGAGTAATGCAAGAATATTATTCCAACGGCAATCTTAAAGCCAAATATCATTATAGAGATGGGTTGAAAAACGGTCCTTTTATTGAAGCCTCTGTCTACGGACATAATTTAATAGAAGGCACATTTATTAAGAACAAACCCCATGGCAAATGGACTTATCATTTTCCTTCCGGTGATCTTAAGAAAATTGCTCATTACAAGGACGGCAAACTGGATGGTAATTATCTTTATTACTATGACAATGAACAAGTAAAAATAAAGGGGGAATATATAAATGGCAAAAAAACAGGGGAATGGGTCTGGTACACCAATGAAGGAGTTATCGACATGAAAGGCAGCTTTAAAAATGACCTTCAAAATGGCTTGTGGATTTATAACTATCCATCTGGAAAAATTTCGTATAAAGCCCACTATAAAGACGGTAAGAAATCAGGCGAATGGAAATATTATTATAAAGATGGATCTCAATTTAAAGTTGGACACTTCAAAAACGACTTAAAAAATGGCAAGTGGTCAACCTGGTATGAAAATGGCAATCTATTAATGGAAGGAATCTATAAAGATGACCTTGAAGAAGGACTTTGGAAAAATTACTGGGAGAACGGACAAATCAAAGACAAATCCACATTTACAGAAGGAAAATTAAATGGTGAATGGTCTTCATTTTATCCAAACGGAACGCCATTAACCAGTGGAGAGTATGATATGGGTCTAAAAACAGGTGAGTGGACAAAATATTTTAAAAATGGGATGCCCAAGGAAATTACCCACTATAAAATCACCAAAAAGAAATCAAAAATAAAATTTGGCCCGATGAAAAACAGAACCCATCGTGTTGCCGTAGAAAATGGTGACTATACTGCCTTTTCTTCAAAAGACTTCTCTCGAATTCAAGAAGGAACGTACAAAAATGGACAGAAACACGGAGAATGGATTACCTATCATCCAGGCGGACAACTTTCAGCCGTTGTTACTCATTATAAAAAAGGAGAACTTAACGGAAAGATGAAAACCTATAGTTTTAGAGGACATCAACTAAAATCTGTAATGAATTATAAAAAAGGAGTATTGGATGGAAAAACCATTATTTATGATCAGAACGGGGAAGTAAAGAAAGAAATAGAATATAAAAATGGTTCTCAAGTCAAAAAAGGAATGAGCTTTACACCAGGACAATAATTCACTTCTGTTTTTATTTAAGACAATTATAAAATGGAGCAGAACACTGCACAAAAAAAGCCCTCTTTCATTGCTTCAGCATTAAATGCTCTTCCCATTGTATATCCTGTTTTTGTATTGGCTTTGGTTCTATTCCCAATGTTGATTGGGGTATTTATCAATTATGAATTGGTTGATGTTCGACAAATTATTATTCTTTTAGTATGGATTCCTATTTTAACTATTCCTTTCTTCTTTTTCCGAGCAAAAGTGTTCTACTACATCATCACTCTTCTTTGTTTTATTAATGGATTTGTCAACTTGGGCAGTTGGATAATGATTAAGCATCCTGTTACAGCATCAAGTATGTTTGTTCTGTTTAACACAACTTATGAAGAAGCTGCTGGGTTTTCAGCCCTAAAGGGAGGATTTGCTTACTTGTTATTTATTCCTTATCTTTTTTTATTGTTTCTTGCTTTGCGGTATCCCCCCAAAACAAAAGTTTCAATCCATAAAAACCATTATTATTTGGCTGGAGGATTGCTGCTTTGTATTGTTGCTTTTATTTCGGAAAACACAATGAAAGAACGTTTTGTTCGACTGGGAACTCCTGTTTTATTCAAAAGTGTATTTTCGTTTAATCAAGAGGTTAAGTCCTACCGCCAACTCAAAGAAAAGTTAAATTTTCAAGTGCGTCAATTAGATGCAACGGCATTTTCTTCAAAGAAAAACCAAGTAACTGTCCTTATCCTAGGGGAATCAACCAATAGAAACCACATGTCTTTATACAACAAGGACCTGCATCCAACCAACCCATTGTTATCGAAGCACAAAGATTTAATTGTATATACAGATGTTGTAAGTGGATATTCCCATACACTGCAATCTGTTCCCAATTCATTAAGTGCGTCCAATTTAGAAAATGGTTTAAGACCAGGAGGAGAAACGGTAACAGTGACAGAAGTATATCAATCGGCTGGGTACAAAACATACTGGTTGTCCAATCAATCACCTATTGGTGTATGGGACAATATGATTACTCTTTTTGCACAGCAGTATAATGAAGTAAAATTTCTAAATAATATTGGAAGTTCTTCTAAAGAAACTTTACAAAAGCGTTCTTATGATGGTAAATTATTTCAGCCCTTTATTCAAGTTTTAGAGGAAGAAGAAAAGAAGAAATTCATTGTACTTCATTTAATTGGTACCCACACGTCTTATGCATCTAGATATCCTAAAGAATTTGAGCATTTTACAGATTTTTCAACAAGAAAGAACAGAACAATATCAGAATATCAAAATGCCGTTTTATACAATGATTATGTTGTAGACAGTCTTTTTAAAATTATTAGAGATTATTGCGTTAAAACAGGCACAATAGGAAATGCCATTTACATCTCAGACCATGGGGAAAACGTTTATGATTTTGGTGATTATGTCGGGCATGATTATGTAGAAAAAATGCCCAAAAGTTTAATTGAAATTCCATTTCTGGTTTGGTTATCGCCAAAGTACAACACCACTTTTCCACAAAAAAGTAAAGCAATTAAAGAAAACTATAAATTACCTTATGTAACTGATGATCTTTTTCATTCATTAATCGACATATCAGGAATAAAAGCCTCTATATTTAATCCACAAAGAAGTGTTTTTAACAAGCAGTTTAATGCCAAAAGGAAACGGTTGTTAATTGATGGATATGATTATGATGATGATGAAGCAATTAATTAACTGAACTATTAACTGCGTTGAACTCGCAAACTCGGTTCATAGTTTTTCATGATGAAAATCTAAAATGGCAATAGGTTTGGGAAGCACAGGAGTTTTTATATTTTAAGATTGGTGAACCGAGCTTGCGAGCTCATGAATACCTATTACTATTTTAAAGAATGAATAATAATTCGGGATAGCACAGTACACATAAAAAAAGAGACAGCCTTAAAAAAAACCGTCTCTTTTTAGATTGTGTTTAGATTTTATTATGGTTTTAGAAAGTGATATTCCTCGTCATATTTAAGCATTTGATCTTTAAAGCTGGTTGGGTAATTCACTTTAATATCTGTAATGTTTCCTTCGTCATCCTTAACTGGTTCAAGTTCGGGATTAATGAATCCACTATACGGGGCAATGTTTAACTTTTCAACACGTTGAAGCACCTCTTTATGGAGATCTTGATCAACCTTTACTCCATAAGTTTCAATTAAATTCTTTCCAGCGTCATAATCACCTTCAGATTTAATGCGTTGAATTTCTCTTAATAACGCACCAAATAATTCACGGAGCGCATTGTAATCATTCACTTTAAAATAGGTTTTGCCGTCTTTTTCTATCCTTTCAATAACATTGTTTTCTTTTCCTTTCTCATACGCCCATGCAGCCACCAATTGACGGTTTCTCATGTGCGATTCCTCAATGTCCTTTCCAGGATTAATCCTTCTTAATTGAATCATTAAACCATTGCGAATGTAACCGTCATATTGTGCTTTTCCAACATCTAAAGAAGGCATTAAATCAAGTTCGACAAGCTTCTTATCCATTAAATAATACAATCCTACCAAATCAGCTCGTGCCTCCTCAAGTGCACTGGCATAACTTTTTAATGTTTCAGCTGGAGTTCCAACTCCATCATTTAACCTTCCGCTAGCATGGCCAATCACCTCATGTAGTGCTGTATGCAGTTTAGACCCCAAATTCCCATATTTTTTATCCATTTCTGCCTCTTCTTCAGAATATGCAAACTCATCAATTATGGATCCTCCAGAAGCATTGTTATAGGCTTCAATAATGTTTCCAAGACTCACGGATTTTGAGCCGTATTGTTCACGAATCCATTCTGAATTTGGTAAATTAACACCTATTGGAGTTGCTGGGGAAGCATCTCCTGCCTCTCCTACAACATTAACTACTTTATAAGTAACCCCCGTCACTTTCTTCTTTTTATGTTCATCCATAATTGGAGAGTTGTCTTCAAACCATTGTGCATTTTCAGCCACTACTTTCATACGCTCTGAAGCTTCAAAGTCTTTCATTTGAACGATTGTTTCATAGGTTCCTCTGTGTCCTTTAGCATCGCCGTAAACTTCAATAAATCCATTGATATAGTCAATGTCTCCATCAGTTGCTTGTGCCCATGCTATGCAATAATTGTCCCAATCTTTTAAATCACCCGAATTATAGTACTTTATCAGTAGTCCAAGTGCTTCTTTTTGTGCATCATTTTCTGCAACACCTTCTGCTTTTTCTAACCAGTAAACTACTTTTTCTAGCGCCTTGCCATACATTCCGCCAACTTTCCAATGAATTTCTTTTATATTGCCTCCATCATCCAATACCATTTTTGAATTCAGTCCATAAGAAATCGGGTTTTTTTCACCTTTTGTTTTTATATTATTATAGTAGTCTTCAACCATTTCTTGGGTAACACCTTCACCATAGAAGTTATTTGCACTTTCTTTAATAATATCTACATCTGATGCTAAATTCACTCTTTTTGCATCCAACTCTGGATTAAATATTGCCTCTTTGGCCTCATCACTGAGGGTGGCTCCTGTTTCAGAAAGAAGTTGATTGAAATATTCCCGATTAAATTGCGGCGTGAATTTATCCATTGAATAGTGATGATGTATTCCGTTGGCAAACCAAACTTGCTTTGCATAAGTCATAAAATTTTTCCAATCTTCATTCTCTTCTCCCTTGTAATTTCTTACGATATTATCGATAGCTTTCCTAATTTCGAGGTTGTGCTTATAATTTTGATCATAAATAATATCTCTTCCTGCTAATCCTGCTTGTGTAAGATAATAAGCCAACTTTTTTTGTTCCAATGTTAATTGGTCAAAACCATTGATTTTATATCTTAATACACGAATATCAGCAAATCGATCAGCCTCATATTCAAAATCATCATTTGTTGTTTCTGTCTGTTGTGCTTTTTCTTCAGATTCCTCTTTTGGTGCCTCATTACAGGAAAAAAGAATACCCGCTGTTATGGCACACCATATAATTTTCTTCATATTTAATAATTTTAGCTGTCCAAGATAATAATATTAAACTGATTTAATCATGAGATTAATTTTGATTTTAGAAGAGAATTGTAATGTGTTGATATAGAGCGCTGTTGTCAAAGGTATATACTGTTGAAATTAAACATAAACTACTGGTTATTTCCCATTCAACTCCATTGCTTTTAAGGTGTTCATCATCAATGAAACAATTGTCATTGGTCCCACCCCGCCAGGCACAGGTGTAATATAAGATGCTTTTGGAGCGACTGTTTCGAAATCTACATCTCCTGTAATTCTGTATCCTTTTTTCTTTGTTTTATCGGGGACTCTTGTAATTCCTACATCAACAACAACGACACCTTCTTTAACCATCTCTCCCTTTAAAAAGTTGGGTCTTCCAAGCGCTGTAATAATAATATCTGCTTGTAAAGTTAATTCTTTGAGATTTTGGGTTCTTGAATGTGTTAAAGTAACAGTAGCATTTCCAGGAAAAGCTTTTCTGCCCATTAAAATACTCATTGGAGTTCCAACAATGTGAGAGCGCCCTATTACAACACAATGCTTCCCAGCTGTTTCAATACTATAACGTTTAAAAAACTCCAGTATCCCAGCAGGCGTTGCGGGCAAAAATCCTGGGAGATTTAAAACCATATATCCAATATTGGTAGGGTGAAACCCATCGACATCTTTCTTTGGGTCAATAGCCAAAGTAATTTTCTTTTCATCAATATGATTGGGGAGCGGCAACTGAACAATAAATCCATCAACAGTATTGTCATTATTCAATTCGTCTACTTTATTTAACAGTTCCGCTTCGGTAATAGTATCTTCCAAGTGAATTAATGTGCTCTCAAAACCAATTGCCTTACATGTTTTTACTTTAGAATTCACGTAGGTAAGCGATCCTCCATCATTGCCTACTAGCACTGCAACCAGATGGGGTGTTTTTTGACCTTTTGCTTTTCTAATTTCAACCGCTTTGGTTAATTCTTCTCGAATGGCTTTTGAAGTTTCTTTTCCGTCTAGAATTTGCATTTTGAGTGTCTTTTTTCCAAAAATATAAAAATTAAAAAGAAAGAATGCGATTCATACAATATTAACATCTCTCTTAGTTATCCATTAATCTTCTCGTGTCTCCGTACAAGTAATTTTGTTGGAAAATAAGAAATAAGAAAACCTAAAACCCCTACTGATAGAATAATGGTTACAGCATCAATCCAAGTGGCTTGCATCGGAAAATGTTCTCCTGGTGCACTCGGCATAGATACTGCTCCCGTAAATATTTGTGCGAAGGTAACAACATAACCTATAACAAGTCCTAAAACGACACCTCTCCCAACAATCATTAATCCTTCATAAAAGAAAATTCTAAAAATTATTTTCTTATTGGCGCCTAAACTAAATAAAGTCACAATATCTTCCTTCTTTTCAACAAAAAGCATAGCGATAGAGGCAATTAAATTAAAAGAGGCCAAAATAAAAATAAAGACGAGAATAAAATAAATAATAAGCCGTTCGGTTTGGCTCGTTTGGAAAATTAATTCATTTTTTTCAAAGCTGGTTTTTACAACAAAGTCTTTCCCTACAATTTTTTGAATCTCTGTCTTTATTGAGTTTAAATTATAGTCCTTATCCACATCTACATAAAAAGCTGTTATATCATCTCCATACTCCAACAGTTCTTTAGCAAGCGCATAAGGAACAACAACCTTGCCTGTATTGACCTCACGGTTATAGTTCATCCGAGCAGAAGCGTTTACTAAACGTTTATTAATCGGCTGCTTGCCCGGTCTTATTTTTCCTTCTCTCAGGGGAACGTTAAAAGTAATTTTCTCTGGAACAGTACCAGATATGGGGATATATCCATCTAATTTATCCAATAAATTTGCACCAAAAATAGCTTGTGGTTTTCCATCGATATACAGTTTAGGAATGCCGTCTACCAAATGGTCTTTCATTTTAGCCATGGTCAGGAAATTAGTGTCAACTCCCACCATTTGCGCATGCACCCATTTATCTTGGTTTTTTAGAATCACCACCTCTTCAATTGCTCGTGATATACTGTTTACACCGGCTACAGATTGGATTTTATCAACAGGAATAAAACTCTGGTCAAAAGTTTTAGCATGTGCTGAGTGAATATTAATAGAGGAATCAAAATCAGAATACAATTCAATAACCATTTTCTCGATTCCATTGAACGCAGAAAGCAAAATCACCAAGGCTGCTGTTGAAATTGTAATTCCAACCACACTAATATTGGTAATTAAATTGATTACATTTCTGGACTTTTTTGCTTTAAAATACCGCCGTGCAATGAATCGAGCAACATTCATGGGCTATTTTTTTAACAATTGATCAATTTCTTCAGCATAATCCAAGGAATCATCAATAGAAAAAGTAAGATCTGGAATGTGACGCATGTTTTTTAATCTTTTTCCCATTTCCCCACGTATTTTCCCTTTTGATGATTGAATGTGTTCCAGTACCTCATCCTTTGGTGGACCCGCAAAAATGCTTAAATATACACGTGCCAAGCTTAGGTCTTGGGTAATCCTTACTACAGTTACTGTAACCATAGCGCCCAGACATAGTTCACGTGCATTCCGTTGAAAAACCTGTGACAGTTCCTCCTGAATAACTTTTTCAATTTTATTTTGTCGAATTGAACTCATACCGACAAAGATAGTGATATTCATTAACCTGCATTCCAAGACAAGAATCAATTTTAATATTGTTGTGTTTCCGACCAGAAACTAATTATTCATGATATTATTTTTGATTTTAGATGAGATTTGTAATTTCCCGCTATATTTGTAATGGATGAAACAGTTAGTCACCATATTTAAGGCTACATTTTTTTATAAATGGCGTGCCATAGCAACCATCTTTTTTAATTTGCTGTATGTTGTATTCAATCTTATATCACTGGTATTATTTGTGCCGTTTTTACAAGTTATTTTTCCTTCTGAAGAAAAAACAGTTATTATTGAAAAACCCATATTTAATGGTGGTGGCGTAAGCGCCTATATTGACTATGTTAAAGAAGCCTACAACTATTTTATGAATACCATGGCACAAGAAGATCCTAAAAATGCCCTTCTTTTCGTGTGTATATCTGTTGTAATTGCATTTTTCTTGAAAAATGTATTTCGATATTTGGCCATTTACCATCAATCTCAATTGAGAATGGCTGTTGTAAGAGATTATCGCGATCAATTGTTTTCAAAAGCAATGAAATTACCGATGTCTTTTTTTACTGAAAAAAGAAAAGGCGACCTTATGTCGAGAATGAACAGCGATGTCAATGAGATAGAAATTGCAGTAGTTGCTATGTTAGAGTTGATTTATAGAGATCCCGTGTCGATAATCATTACAGTCAGCGTGCTCGTCTATTGGAGTCCGTCCCTCACGCTCTTTTCTTTTATTTTATTGCCATTATCTGCGTTAATTATTTCCAGAATAGGGAAAAGCTTAAAAAGGACAGCAACTAAAGGTCAAAAGCAATCAGGGGTTCTGTTTTCATTCCTAGACGAATACTTAGGCGGAATTAGAATTGTAAAAGCCTTTAATGCAAGATACAAAACTGTTCAGAAATTTGCGGCTATTAATAAACATCATCAACGATTATTTACTAGAGCTTTTCGGAAAAGAGACCTTTCCTCCCCTTTAAATGAATTTCTGGGAGCAGTTGTAATGATTGCGATTGTATGGTATGGTGGATCAATGATATTGGACGAATCTTCAGATGGGTTCACCGCCAATGAATTTATTACTTTTATTATTGTTTTCTCCCAACTTCTAGTCCCCATTCAAAACATTGCTAAAAACAGTGCAAATCTAAATAAGGCAAAAGCAAGTCAAGAACGTATTGAGGAGATTCTAAATACAGATGAAAAAATTCATAGTCCAATAGACCCCATTACCATTCAACCCATTCAACACAAAATCGAGTTTAAAAACGTTTCTTTTGCCTACCATAAAGAACGGGTGCTTAAAGATTTAAGCTTTGAGATTCCAAAAGGGAAAACCCTTGCTTTAGTGGGGGAGTCTGGCAGTGGAAAATCAACAATTGCAGACTTATTGCCCCGTTTCTATGATGTTACAGAAGGAGAGATTACTTATGATGGCATCAATATAAAAAAGTTTACTTTAGAAGAATTACGCAACCAAATTGGGATTGTGAGTCAAGAATCCATCTTATTTAATGATACTGTATTTAATAATATTGCTTTTGGAGTAGGTGGTGTAAGTGAGGAAGAGGTAATTCGTGCAGCAAAAATTGCCAATGCCCATAAGTTTATCATGAACCTTGAAGAGGGTTATCAAACCAATATCGGCGAGCGGGGAAATAAGTTATCTGGGGGACAAAAACAAAGAATTAGTATCGCTCGCGCCGTATTAAAAAATCCCCCTATAATGATTTTAGATGAAGCCACCTCAGCATTAGATACCGAAAGTGAAAAGTTGGTCCAAGAAGCATTAAATAATTTAATGAAAAATCGCACTTCTTTAGTGATTGCTCACCGATTAAGCACAATTAAAAATGCAGACACGATATTGGTCCTCAATAAAGGCGAAATTGCGGAGCAAGGAACGCATGAAGAGTTGTTCAATAAAAAAGGATTGTATTATAAATTAAGTACCATGCAAGGACTATAATTTTTGATTTTCCTCACAAATAGCGGGAAAACCCTTGTATTGTATTGGATAATTAACCTTACTTTTGAATTAATTAATTTAGTTTTAAAATAAGGTAACCCCTAAATGGTTTCTGGTTAGAGTCAAACACTAAGATTTGCCAATAGACATACTGCACACAGTCAATTAAAACAGTATTATGGGTTATTTTAGCTAATGGTATGTATTAAGAAATATAGATTTATACAGTTTAAAACCGTAAATCTTCTTTTCTATATGTCATTTAACACTACCATTAAAGAGGAATACACCATAAACTTTATGGTGTATTCTTTTTTTTGATCCGCACTGTTTAACCTAAATTGCACTTCACTGCGTTGCGTTTATTCAAAGTTAATTAAATGTCGTAGCTGTCTCAAAAAAGCAAACGCTGTAATAAAATAGTGGATGAATCAAAAAGAGATAAGTATAGTTGTCTGATTCTGTGTCGAACAGCTAATTCGTTGGATAAAATTATTAACTCTGTTGAGTTCGCAAGTACAATGAACAATAAAAGTTAATTTTAGGGAAAACCCTTGTAAAAATTTGATTTTCATACTGTATTTTTGTGCTGTATTAATCAATAAAAATAATAATCATGAAATTATTTTCAATAAAAGCATTCCGTATAGTAAGTTTAACATCGTTCGCCTTAATTTTAGCCTTGGGCTTTGCCTGTAAAAAAGATGATCCCAAACCCGAACCCAACCCTTCAAACAACGGTGGTGGTGGGAACGGATCTCCTATTGCTTCGGCAGACCTCAACTTTGTGGATTTAGGAAAAGCCTTTGATTTCAAATGCTATGACAAAAATGATGGTGTTGATCACATAACCATTAAAAATGATACCTTACACATGATTTTTGGTAACAATCAAACTTCGGAAGGAGATACTGTAGTTTTACAAGTTATGATTGCTGGAGTTACCGATATCAATGTTGGAGACACTTATTCTGTGAATGGTGGTTATAGTGAAGCAATTGCTTTCTCTGTATATGCTAATAACGCTCCAGAATTAGGCTACACCGCATCAAATGTAGGAAGCCCTTATTCTAATTCAGGAGAATTAAAAATTACTTCTAAAGATGGAAATCACGTAAAGGGAACAATTTATTTCACTGGGTACACTTTCCCAAATCCAATGAATCCCTCACCACAAAAAGAAGTGGTTGTATCTAATGGTAAAATTGATTGTGATTTTGTCCTTAATTAGTCTTTGTCTTATTTTAATATTAATAGAAATTATGAAGTTATTTTCAATAAAACCATTCCATATAATAGGCTTAACATCGTTCGCTTTAATTTTAGCTTTGGGCTTTGCCTGTAAAAAAGATAACATTAAAAACGACTCCAACTTAAACGATGGAAAAACTGTTCAGCCTTTAGTTGCAACAGCAGATATTAATCTTATAGACGAAGGGAAAACTATAGATTTTAAATGCTATGAAGAAGATGGTTATGGAGAAGTGATTAACCATGGGGATACGGCTCTGATTCTTAGATTTCGAAGCACAGACAAATATGGAGAAGAGATTGATGGACCAATCGTATCGATTTATATAAACAGCATAGATGGAATCCATCAAGGAGACGTTTTCAATTTTTCTACTGGTTCAAAAGAAATAATAATGGCGGGGACAGGTGATTATGTTGCCTCCTCTGGTGAAGATACAGGAGAAGTGAAAATTACCTCTCTATCTGGTAAGCATATAGAAGGGACTTTTACATTCACTGCTCGTTCCATATACGACCAAAAGGCTGTGGTTTCAAATGGTAAGTTTCAATACGATCATTACTTTATACAATAATTAACAATTTCTAATTTCCTAAACAAATAACACTCTAAAATATAGATTTATAACCTTTTTATTGTATTTTTGGTTAAAACTTATCAATTATGGAAGGCTTACCAATTATTAGAATTGTACTTATAATCGTTGGTGTTATACTACTCGTTAATGTATTTTTTCTTGTTCGACAACAAACTGCTGCAATAATGGAGCGTTTCGGGCGTTTTCAATCAATTCGGCATTCAGGATTACAGTTAAAAATACCTTTTATTGATCGTGTAGTAGGAAGGATAAACTTACGTATCCAACAACTAGATGTAATGGTTGAGACAAAAACAAAAGACGATGTTTTCGTGCGACTTAAAGTTTCTGTTCAATTTAAAGTTGTTGCTGATAAGGTATATGATGCATTTTATAAACTGGAAAACCCTCACGCCCAAATTACTTCTTATGTGTTTGATGTTGTTCGTGCCGAAGTACCTAAAATGAAACTCGATGATGTTTTTGAAAGAAAAGATGATATTGCTATTGCAGTAAAGTCTGAACTTAATGAAGCCATGCAGGATTATGGATATGATATTATTAAAACCCTAGTTACAGATATTGATCCTGATGAGCAAGTTAAAGAAGCAATGAACAGAATTAATGCATCAGAACGCGAAAAAGTTGCCGCAGAATTTGAAGGAGAAGCAGAGCGCATTAAAATCGTTGCTAAGGCACGTGCCGAAGCTGAAAGTAAGCGTTTACAAGGACAAGGTATTGCCGACCAACGTAGAGAAATTGCTCGTGGTTTACAAGACAGTGTAGATGTACTAAACACCGTTGGGATTAATTCTCAAGAAGCTTCTGCTCTAATTGTGGTAACTCAACATTACGACACATTACAGTCAATTGGTGCAGACTCGGATACCAACCTTATACTGTTGCCTAACTCACCCCAGGCAGGGAGCGACATGCTGAACGAAATGGTGGCCTCTTTTAGTGCTTCTAACCAAATAGGCGAAGCCATGAAAAGAAAAGAAAAAGAAAAAAAAGAAAAAAAGAAAAACGACGATAAGGACAAATAAACTTTAATTAAAAACACATCATATTGTTCTTTTCATAGTCTGACTTTAACCCGTATTCTAAGACTGCCATCTTTTGTAACATATAGTAGCTTACTATAGATATTTCCATCATAATTCCAACCATTCATCATCAATTTAGATAATAATTCAATCATTTTTGAATTGAATTTATGGAATCTGTATTTGTTGTTCATCTCAATAGGGAATCAAAAATTAATATTATGAAAACGCTAATTGGATTAATGACAACCTTGCTTATGGTAAATTTCGGAATGGCACAAGGTTCGTTTGGTGATATACAAGGACGTATATTTAAAAGTGCTGAGTCGGATGTGCCTGCAGCATACGCAAAAGTATGGGTCAATAGAGGGGCAACTAAATTTGGAGCCTCTACAGACGAAGAAGGCCGATTTACAATCCATTCTGTTCCTACAGGACTTTATGTTTTACACATCAATCATTTTCAAGACACACTAACTGAGCCCATAACGGTAACCGTACGCACAGATGATATTACATTTCTAAAAAGAATTAATATTTTTGAAAAGGTCACAGTAAAAGATGTTGTTAATATCCACGCGCCAAAACCCAGTATGATCAATCATAATGTTGGACAAAGTCGAATTGATGCTCTTGATATCTCAAAAAGTCCATTAAAGAACGACATCAAAGGCTTAGTGGCCAGTCGTAACTCTGATATATTGGTCAATGACGCTGGAGAAATGATGATTCGAGGGGGGCGTGCAAATGACTTAATTTACTTTATTGATGGCGTGAAAATGGGTGCTGTCCAAAACGTCCCCAGCGCAGGGATAAACTCTGTAACCATATATACTGGTGCTATTCCAGCAAAATATGGAGACACTACAGGGGGTGTAATTATTTTAGAAACAAAGAGTTATTATGATTTATGGCGGGCATGGAAAATACGAGAAAGTTCAAAACAATTCTAACTTGATCCAAATCTATCCCTCTCCGTATTGGAATGCAGAATTTATGTTACAAAAAATCGCTTTCTATGAATAGGGGTAACAGTGAATAAAAGGTATGGTTTGTAGAAAATCATGCCTTCTTTTTTTAAAAAAACACAAATTCTCTTTGTTCTTATAGAAATTCATGTTAATTTACGTGAGCAGACGCTGTTCTCATGAAGAAAGATTTTGTTTATTTTGTTTTAATGTTTTCCCTGCTTCTCTTTTCCTGTAAAACGGAAAAAAAAGAAACCATAGTGGAATCCCTCCCTGCTCAGCTATCACAATTGGTTAACTGGAGTTCCTTGAATGAAAAAGGATGGGATAATATAAGCTTCCCAGATTGGTTTGTGCCAAAATGGATTGACTCATTTAATATTGAAAAAATAAAGTTAGAATTTACAAGTTTTAACTTTACAGATACCAACTTACAAGTTACTGATACACTTCCATATCAACTCATCACAATTGATTTTAAAAAAAATGGAACGACAAACAAAATGATTATTCAAGAATATAGTTCTGGAATTGAAATTGCAAAAAATATCTTCACCTATAACACTCCTCCTGATGCTTATGGCTATTCTTCTCCAAATGTTTCTAGTAATATTAAATACGGAGAGAAAAATATGCTTTCTTTTATAAATACAATGCAGGAATTACAACAATATCAACGACTAGAATTAGAAGAAAAGGACAGTACATTGTTAAAATATATAGATAAAAACAGCAGCAAAAGGGTGCACCATTATTTTATCTTAGATAGTGCCAATTGGAATGTTTCCTATATAGATGAGCATTTTGACCCACAGGGAAAAGACGTTTTTTATTTTGGTTCTCCACAAGATTTTGTTGCTTCGTTTACTTTAAAAAATCTTGTAGAAAAAACAAAAAAAGAAGAGCAATATTTCTATTCCACTGGCACACTTAAAAGCCAGTATTTTCATTATGATGGATTTATAACCAAACGACATTACAAATACGATTCTTTGGGATTGTGTGTAGGTTTTTTAGACAGCTTAGTCACAAAAGGAGGTGAATTTCTGCACTTAGAGAAAGGGAAAATAAAATACAAAAGTAAAAAGCCTCAATCTGTAGGAATATTTAACAGTGAAGATTCTTTAATGGTTGACCCCATAAGAAGGGTTCGATTTTCCTACACTTATGGAGAAAAATAAGCTCAACCCGTAATATTCATTGCGCTCTTTCTCTTTTAATTTTATATTTCGCTTATAATCTCATGAATAGTTCTATCTAACAAATCAGCTATTCGCTACACAATCAATTGATTATATTTTATCTCTTTTTAATTCAGTTCTGTTTATTTCTTTTGTATTCATGAGCATACTGGAAAGAAGCGCCGTAGGTGCGACATCTTATTAACCCTGAATTGTACTTCACTGCGTTGCGTTTATTCAGGGTGAGTATCGAAGGCAGAAACCATTTTGGCGTGTATTTTTGCCCAAAAATCATGACAAAATACTCCTTTGAGTATGCTAAGCATAAAAGTTAGCTATTTTATGTTACAAAGAACGCTTGTCTTAGAATTGGGTTAACAATACGGATTATATCCGGTGAATAATACCTTCTTCTTCTGGATGGTCTTTCTCTAAAAACTCATCTAATAATTCAGCCACTTCTTCTGGGGTACGCAATTCATTGTTTTCTTTTAGGGCTATAAATTCCGACAATCTCGAAAAATTACGTGCCTTGGTGCCACGAATCACATCTTGCATTTTAGTGTCTACAACTCCTGGAGCAACATTAAATACTTTTGTCGATTTACCCAATTCCTTAATTTCTTCATATAAAGACATTGCAAACAAGTTGATTGCTGCTTTGGAGGCACAATATGCTCCCCAAGAGGGCACAGGCCGTTCTCCTGCTCCAGAAGTAATATTGACAATCATATCTACATTGTCAAATCCAAAAGTTTGAAGAACATAACTGCACAAAAATTGTGGAGCTACGATGTTCACCATGGCAACATCCACATAATGCGTGAGGGTTAATTCATCAGTTCTTTTTATATCACCAATAGAACCAGCATTGTTAATTAAACGAATAGGGTAATCTTCTTTGGAAGTGTACTTTAATAAAGCAAGATCATGCAGCTTTAATTTGCTTGATAAATCAATATTGACTTGTTTAAAGTTCTTATGAACAATACTGTTGCTTCTGGATATTCCAATAACCTTATGCCCTTTATCCAAATAATAATTGGCCAGAGCCTTACCTATTCCAAACGATGTTCCTGTTATAATATAAATCATGTCTCATTTACATCAATAAAGCGTTGTACGTGTTTGGCCATTCCAAACACCACGAGTGTATCTCGCGATTCTATAACGGTATCACTTTTGGGAACACCAATCACATGTCGTTCAACTTCGTATTGTCCCTTCTTTTTAATATCGTATTCCCGCCGCATAGTGACTAACGTTAATTGGTACTTATTTCTAAAATCTATATCTTCTATTGTCCGATTTAAAGTGCCTTTTGGAGGTTTAATCTCTGCTATTTCATATTCTTCAGAAAGTTGTAAGAAAGATTGAATTGAAGGATTCAATAATTTTTCTCGAATCACAAAAGCCACCTCATCTTCAGGAGCTAAAATTTCTTTCACTCCTATTTTCTCCAAAATTAATTTTTGATCCACGCCATTTGCACGAACAATAATTCGCTTTACTCCAAGATCAATCAAATGAACTGCCGCCAATACCGTTGCCTCAAAGTTTTCTCCAATTGCCACAACCACAGCATCCATTTCCTCAATTTTCTGAGAGGCTATGGCTTTAAAGTCTGTACAATTAAGTGTTACTGCCATTAGAACATCATCCTTAATGTCTTCTATTTTTCTTTCATTGTTGTCATACACAAAAACTTGTGCTCCTTTTTCGGCAAGCCGTCGAGCAATATTTGATCCATATTTTCCAACACCTATTACAGCAAATCTATTTCCTCTCATTAGTTTTCTTTAAGCCAAAGCTTGTTTTAAATCATTTAATAAATCTTTTTCATCTTCGACACCAACACTTAATCGAACCAAAGAATCAACAATCCCCATTCCCTGTCTCTCTTGTTCAGGTATTGCAGCATGTGTCATGGTTGCAGGGTGACACGCAAGAGACTCCACTCCGCCAAGCGATTCTGCAACAGAAAACACTTTAAAACTTTCCATTATTCTGTGGGCTTCTTTCATGTTGTTTCCTTTTATTGAAAAAGAGACCATTCCCCCAAATCCACGCATCTGTTTTTTAGCCATTAAATAATTGGGATGGTCTTCAAGTCCTGGCCAGAATACATGCTCAACTTTCGGGTGGTTTTTAAGAAATTGGGCCACTTTTTCACCGTTTTCACAATGTCTCTGAACGCGAAGGTGAAGTGTTTTTAAACCTCTTAAAACCAAAAAAGAATCCATAGGTCCAGCGATTGCCCCAGAACTGTTTTGGATGTGATAAATTGTTTTGGCAATTTCTTTATTGTTGGTGATCGTTGCGCCCATTACAACATCAGAGTGTCCTCCTAGATATTTCGTGGCAGAATGAACGACTATATCTGCGCCCAAATCAATTGGGTTTTGTAAATAGGGCGTAGCAAAAGTATTGTCTACTGCCAACAAAATCCCCTTTTCTTTAGCAATTTTAGCAATCGCTTCAATATTGATTATATTTAAAAGTGGATTTGTTGGTGTTTCTGCCCAAATCAGTTTTGTATGCTTATTGATTGTACTTTTTACTTTTTCAAAATGATTCAAGTCTACAAAATGAAACTTAATTCCATATTTTTGAAAAATAGTGGTAAAAAGCCGATAAGTTCCCCCATATAAATCGCCAGTAGCAATTACTTCATCTCCTGGATCGAGCATTTTTAATACTGCATCTGTTGCTGCTACTCCGCTCCCAAAACACGCACCGTATTTCCCGTTTTCTAAAGCCGCTAACGCCTTTTCTAAGGCATGTCGTGTAGGGTTTAAAGACCGTGAATATTCATAACCCTTTGTTTCACCAACCTTTTCTTGTTTGTATGTGCTTGTTTGATAAATGGGAGTCATTATTGCCCCTGTTGCTGGGTCTGCTTCCACACCTGCATGAATTGCTTTTGTTCCAAAACTGTAATTTTCGTTTGTCATAAAATTTGACAATCTGTGATTTTTTGTCGTACACAAAGATAAGAAAATTATGCCAATTAAACGGTATACAATGACTTCCGTTTGTTTTTATCCCAAACGATTTATATGAATGATTTAGGTTTTAGCCTACATTATTCATGCATCATCTATTCCCAAATCTACAAGATAAAATACAGATTAAAAAACACCCCCGCTTTTATTGATGGGAGGTTATCATAAAAGCGAGGGTATTCTATTTTTTATTCGTAGTAGGAATAAAATATTTTATCAATAGATTATGTATGAATAATTCGGGTTTTTTATTGTTTAATTATCTTTTTCATGCTTCCATTGGTCTTATTCACCAATAAATATACACCAGGATGTAGTTTTGAAAGGTCAACCTGCTGCTGTGTTCCCTGAGTTTTAAACGTTTTTAATACCGCCCCTTTTAAGTCTACAAGAGAAAATGTAGCAGGACTTTGATTTACAATTGTGAGGGAATTTGTTGTAGGATTAGGATATACCTCAAATGAATCCATTTCTTGCGTTTGTACAGCAGCAAAAGGATTGCTTAACTGATACAATTCTGTATTGATTGAATCATTAAAGCTTGCACTAAAAAAGAGGTTGTCATTAAATTCAAAAAAGGAATATGTTCCAGCAAAAGGTGTTGCCTCTGTAGTATTTGTTGGTTGTAGTATTTGAACAGAAGGTCCAGATGCATCAAACTCATACAATTTTTCATCTGTTGCGTTGGGTCGGGCAATAAAGTAAAGCTTGCCTGCATATTCTGTAATGTGTTTGGGGTAACTACCTCCCCCAGTATTAATGTCAATCGCCATGTTGGTTCCAGCAGAAGTTCCATCTGTCACCCATAATTCATTTCCATCTGTTCCGTTGCTGGCTGTAAAGTAAAGCCTATTTTTATGTTTTATAAACATATTAGGGCTACTTGAACCACTGGTGTTAATATCTTTTAAAAGCGTCGTATTTGTTGCCGTTCCATCTGAAATCCATATTTCCTGTCCACTTGTTCCATCATCACAAGTAAAATACAACATCCCATCATAAACAATAAAGTTACGTGGATACGAAGGCCCAGAAGGATTAATGTCTTTAAACATTTGAGTGCCTCCTGCTGTTCCATCTGTTACCCATATTTCCGATCCATTATTACCATCATCGGCTTGAAAGAACAGTTGATTGTTGTATTCAGTAAAATAACCGGGATTAGAACCTCCTGTTGTATTGATGTCTTTTAGCATTTGAGTGCCTCCTGCTGTTCCATCTGTTACCCATAATTCTGTTCCATTAATTCCATCATTTGCTCTAAAAAACAACTTACCATCAAAAACCATAAATCCACTAGGATAACTGTCTCCACTTGTGTTGATGTTTTTTAACATTTGAGTGCCTCCTGAAGTACCGTCTGTTACCCATAGTTCTCTCCCATCAGTACCATTATCTGCAGAAAAAAATGCATTTCCTCCAAACGCATAAAGTTCAGTAGGGAATCCATCTCCCGAAGGGTTAATGTCTTTCAACATTTGAGTGCCTCCTACTGTTCCGTCAGAAACCCATAATTCTTGACCGTCTGTTCCATTATCAGCTGAAAAATACAAAACTCCACCAACAGAACTAAAATTACTCGGGCCTGAGGATGCGGTTGTGTTAATGTCCATAAACATTTGTGTCCCACTTTCTGTACCATCCGAATGCCATAATTCGGTTCCGTCTGTTCCATTATCTGCACGGAAAAAGAATTCTCCATTCAATTCGGTAAAGCCATAAGCCATTCCTCCATTGTTGGGTGTAGCATTAATGTTTTTAACGAGTGATACAGTAGTTTGTGAATACGCTCCTGTTGTAATAAGGAGACTTACTAGGTAAACCAGTTTTTTCATTTTATAAATTTTTATTTGTGATTACTGTCTACCTTAACGGATATCAAATTCATTGCGTTGGTAATCTTGACTGATTTTTTCAAAATTTAAACGAATTTTAGGAGGAATGTCTGTTTTCATCTCTCTTCATGAGTGTATATAACCCAACATTCCTTCGTAAATTCAAAAGAACTTTGTACTTTTGCATAGAATATAAAAAAACATAGTTATATGTCAGAAACAGCTGTTCAATCAGGAATTGATATAAAAAAAGTATTAAAACAATTAGGAATTAAAGAAGGCGTTAACAATGGTGCATCAACTGGTGAAAACTGGTTGGAGACCAAGGGAGAAGTGTATGATTCATTTACTCCTGTTGATGGCTCAAAAATAGGACAAGTAAAACTTGCTTCTGTTGAAGATTATAACCAAGTTGTTACCGTTGCAAAACAAGGTTTTTTAGAGTGGAGAAAATGGACTGCCCCCCAGCGTGGAGAGGTTGTTCGTCAAGTTGGTAATGCCTTAAGAGAATATAAAGAACCCCTTGGAGCACTTGTTTCCTATGAAATGGGAAAGTCTTTCCAAGAAGGGCTGGGAGAAGTTCAAGAAATGATCGACATCTGTGATTTTGCTGTTGGACTATCAAGACAACTGTATGGTCTTACAATTCATTCTGAACGGCCTTCACACAGAATGTATGAACAATACCACCCCCTTGGTGTAGTAGGCATTATATCTGCATTCAATTTCCCTGTTGCTGTTTGGAGTTGGAATACTGCTTTAGCTTGGGTTTGTGGAGATGCTTGTGTTTGGAAACCTTCTGAAAAAACTCCATTAACTTCAATTGCTTGTCAGCACATTACCAACGAAGTGTTTTCTAAAAACAATGTTCCCGAAGGCGTTTCTTCTATGGTTATTGGGGATGCTGAAATTGGAAAAGCATTAGCTGCCGATAAGAATATTGATTTGGTTTCAGCAACAGGTTCTACGCGAATGGGACGTGCTGTAGCTCAATCTGTAGCTGCTCGTTTAGGAAAATCTCTTTTAGAACTGGGCGGAAACAACGCCATGATTATTACTCCTGATTCTGATTTAAAAATTGTTGTTCCCGGAGCAGTATTTGGAGCTGTTGGAACGGCAGGTCAACGTTGTACATCAACACGTCGATTAATAATTCATGATAGTATTTACGATAAAGTTATGAATACCATTACAGATGCATACCAACAAATAAAAATTGGTAACCCATTGGATGAAAACAATCACATGGGACCACTGATTGATAAAGATGCTGTAAACAATTACCTCAATGCTATAGAAAAAGCCAAAAAAGAAGGCGGAAAAGTATTGGTTGAGGGAGGTGTTCTTGAAGGCAAAGGATATGAATCAGGGTGTTATGTTAAACCTGCAATTATTGAGGTTGAAAATCATTATGATATTGTTCAAAATGAAACATTTGCTCCTATACTTTATGTTATGAAATATACTGGTGGAGTAGAAAATGCCATAAAAACTCAAAATGGAGTTGTTCAAGGACTTTCTTCTGCTATTATGACCAATAACTTAAGAGAAGCCGAAACATTTTTATCAGCTGAAGGCTCTGATTGTGGCATTGCCAACGTAAATATCGGTACTTCTGGTGCTGAGATTGGAGGTGCATTTGGAGGAGAAAAAGAAACAGGTGGTGGACGTGAATCTGGATCTGATGCTTGGAAAGTATATATGAGAAGACAAACAAATACCATTAATTATTCTACTGAGTTGCCATTGGCACAAGGAATAAAGTTTGATCTGTAACCAGTAATTAACCCGAATTATAAGAAACCTGTACAAATTTGTGCGGGTTTTTTTGTATATTTTCAATACCAAAAAAGAACACGATGAAGACACCAAAAATTAATATTCTAGACATCCATTTCCTTGGTGAGACTCATGTTATTGCCAATTATCTAATTGAATCAAATGATGGACTTATTTTAATTGAAACAGGGCCTGAAACAGCCTTTAATCATCTTAAGAAAGCAATAAGAGAAGCAGGATTCAACTGGAAAGATGTAAAACATGTTCTGTTGACCCACATTCATTTTGACCATGCAGGAGCAGCGTGGAAATTTGCTAAAAATGGAGCTCAGATATATGTTCATCCTATTGGATTGCCTCATCTTAACGCTCCCGAAAAACTGTGGAATTCGGCAAAAAGGATCTACAAAGACGACATGGAACGACTTTGGGGAGAAATGAAGCCCATTGATGAAAGCTTATTGATTCCTGTAGACGATGGAGCAGTTTTACATCTCGGAAATGTTGAATTTAAGGTCCACTATACTCCTGGTCATGCTATACATCACAATACTTACCAATTGGGAGAAATTCTGTTTACAGGCGATGTGGCTGGAGTTAAAATAAACAATGGTCCTGTTGTTCCTCCTTGTCCTCCTCCAGACATCCATATTGAAAACTGGAAACGATCTATTCAGAAGTTACGTGCACTCAATCCAACAAGGTTGTACCTTGCTCATTACGGAGCAGTAGACCATCCGAAAACACATTTGACTAACCTAGTTTCAATTTTAGACGATTGGAAAAACTGGATAAAACCCTATTATGATAAGTCTATTCCTCATGAGGACATTGTTCCAAAGTTTGTAGAATATACACAAAACCAATTAAAGAATAAAAATGTTTCTGAAGAAAACATCGAGCGTTATGAAAAAGGAAATCCTTCATACATGTCGGTAACAGGACTGTTGCGGTATTGGAAATTAAAAGAAGAGGGAAGAATCTCATAGAAAAACTGTTATCTTCTCTTCTTTTCTTTTTTGGTAATAATGTCCACTGTTTTTCTACCTTTCTCGGGTAAAGTTCTAAAAATAAAATCCCATATAGGAGAAGAAACACCAAAAGCCCTATCGTGCTGTTGAAAATGGTGAATTAAATGATACCTCCACCAAAAATTAAATTTCTTAGGAGGTTTACGTGTATGAATGAGATAATGAATTGTCATATATAACCCATATCCCATCACAAATCCGGGGGCAAAAACAAAAGCATACTTCCCCATTATTAAATAAAACAACCCGAAGAAAATACTGGCAAGAATTAAAGAGGGGACAACGGGCAAGACCAACCTTGTTTTGTCGTTGGGGTATTCGTGATGAATACCGTGAAATAAATGCTGAAACCCTGTGTCATAAGTAGCATCTCCTATTTTGTGATACAACCATCTGTGCATCACATACTCGGCAAAAGACCAAGAAAATAAACCCGCAAAAAATACAGCAGTAATTAATCCTAAGTTGGAAGTAAAATGAGAATAAAAATAAGAAATTAAAAAAAAGGAGATAACAACATACATTCCATTGATTACTGCTGGATGAGATTTGGTTAAATACTCCAAAACCTTATTTTTAAATAATTTTGGAGAGGCTGTGTTTGGATAAACAACAGCTCTTATCTTGTCTGGTTTTTCCATGTTTTAGGTATTTGGGGTTCCTTTTACTTTTATAGTAAACTACAAAAATAATCGTTGGAAAACAATCCTATTCTTAATAAAACTTAAAATATTGTGTTGCTCTTTAAATAATGGTTGTATTGCGTGCACGGAGGGGTAAGGATTGGCATTTCATTTGAAATGTTAAGTATGAATGTAACAGTTTCCTCGTCGACCTAAATAGCATGCTGGTTCCTAGCCGATTGAATAAGATTATTTCCTTTTTAATAAACAGGAGTAATTATTTTTTATATTTGCTCAAAACACAAAATTTATTAAAATAAAACCCTTTGTATGAACCCTCCTTTTGATCCACAATTATTTTTTCCCGCAATTGGACTATTTATCTTTATATATCTGATTATTCTGGGCGGTGTATTCGTCCTTTTTGCCTTTTATTTTAAGACAATGATTGATGTAATGACATTGGTACGCCCAAAAAACAGAGAAACTGGAGTGGGTAATATAATGTTTAATGTTATTCCCTTGTTTAACCTTATTTATGGGTTTATTGTTTATCCTAAAATTTGTGACTCTATCGCAAAAGAATACCGCCAGTTGGGCTTGCCCGGGGATAAGGATTTTGGAAAAAATACAGTAATCGCAATGCAAATTCTTATGATTACAATGATGATTCCTGTTTTAAATGCCTTGGCAATAATTCCTTTATTAATTGTTGCTATACTTTTCTGGGTAAAGATTGACGGTTACAAGAAAAAACTTGAGCTTTACAACAAAAATGGTTTTGCTGATGATACCCTTAATCCAATAACTTCGAGTTCGCCAGAAACATTGGATTAACCCGATTTATTCATGAATAATGTGAATTCATCTGCGTTTTCTATAGCTTATTTTTTCCCATTTTCGTGGCAAAGATACTAATGATAAATATTTGTAGTGCATGAAAGATCATAAGTGGCAATAAAATAATGCCTATTATGTTGCTCTGACCAAATAATGCTTTCGAAAACACCGTTCCATGCACCAGCGATTTTTTTGTTCCGCAAAATTGTGTTGTAATTTGATCTCTTCTATTAAAGTTAAATTGTTTTCCTATCCAACCCGTAAGATAATACATTAAGTAAAATAGGACAATAACAATTCCTGTTATAGCAATCAGTTCTATAATTTTTACCTGACTAAAAACACGGTCTTCAAAAGATTGAACAAAGCTTTTATAAACAATAAGCAAAATAATAGTTTTATCAAATAAGCTTAATAACCTGCTGTGCTTTCTTGCTAATTTTCCCAAATACTTTCGGAGTAAGAGTCCACAAATTAGTGGTACAACGATCTCAATAATAAGTGTAGAATATACAGCGGTAAAGTCATAATCAATATTGGCTTCATGTATAAAGGGAGTTACCCAAAGTGGGGTAAGTAAAATTCCAATAATTCCTGAAATACTCGCATTAAATATTGCTGCCGGCACATTTCCCTTTGCCATAGAAACCATTACTACAGAAGAAGATACAGTAGACGGAAGTGCAGCCATAAAAAGGAAAGAAAGCCAAATTAATTCATAAGAAGAGTTGTTCAACAAGGGGAAAAAAATCAAAATCAACAAGGGGAAAAGCACAAACGTACTTCCTTGAACTACAAGGTGGAGTTTCCAATTTTTTAATCCACTCTTTATTTCTACCGTGCTTAACTTTAATCCATAAAAGAAAAAAATTAATGCAATACCCCAACTTGATATTGCATTCATAGGGATGGTGCTTTTGGCCGAACCAATTTGAGGGAAAAAATAGGCTATAGCTACGCTCACAGCAATTGCGATAACGAAAAGATCAATTTTAGGTCGCCTTAAATTCATTATGAGGTTACAAAATAAAAATAAAATTGTTTACTGTTGCTTCTGTATTATTCTTTAAAAAAAGGAGCGTATTGCATTACTCTAAAATCAAGGGTTGTAAAGTTAGGGTTTTTTGCTTTAATTTTCTTGTACAAAGTCATGCTCCCCACTGCTCTATTGGCTGATCCTGAAGGTGCTGTTAAAGAAACAGTTTTAATTGTCCGTCCCTTCAAAATAAATTGGTGAATTCTTGGCACAGTTTGGATTAATTTTTCAAGATGAATAGATGGATAGTTTTTAAGGTGTTTTCTAAAAAAATATTCTGGCCCATTCTTAGAATTACCACCTGTAAAAAGTAGTGTTTCAATGGTTTTATTTTTTTCTAAAATAGAAATAATCGGTCGGAGTTTCGCATTCTGAATTCCAATGTCTGTTGCGTTAATTTCCTCCCGAAAAGCACATTCTACCATATCACAAATGCCAATATGTTGTTGATTTAAGAAATTTTTCCTTTGTTGAATAGCGGTGACTGTATTTTCAAAAAGCAAATTTAAATTAAAAACCTCATCTATAATTTTCCACAGTTGTCCATCACGACTTCCATAACAAAAATCCACATCTCCCGTTTTAAATTCCCGTGTCGTAAATCGTGGAGGAGGCAGCGTTCCAACAATTAGTTTTTTTGCTCCTTTGGGAATATACGGTGCATAAGGATGTTGATGTTTAAACATTTTCTTCGTTTCTTTTCAGCGAAGGTATAAAACATTAAACAATTATAAATGATTCAATGGGGGAAGAAGTAAACCTCTTCAACTTTAAAAAAACAATCTTCCATTTACCCACTCTGGGTCTAAGGTTGCACCGATAGATTCATAAAAACGAATGGCGGGTGAGTTCCAATCCAAAACTTGCCAATCCATACGTTTTGCTTCTATCCGTTTTGCTTCATCAATAAGGCGATTAAATAGCATCTTTCCTATTCCTTTTCTTCTGTGTTGAGGTTGAATGTATAAATCTTCGAGGTATAAAGAGCGTCCACGCCAAGTAGAATAGGAAACATAATACAAAGCCATGCCTATAATTTCATTGTCGATTTCATAGACAAAGCACTCACAAATTTGATCTTGAAACAAATCTATTGCCAATTGTTGTGGTGTGTTGATGACTTCATCTGGAGCGTTTTCATATTCGGCCAACTCCTGAATAAGCGCCATGATTTGATGTTCATCACCAAGAATTGCTTTTCTAATATGTGAAGCATTATTTTCCAAACAAGATCTTTTAACCGCCTTATAAACCACCTAAGTTAAACCGCAGTCGAATTCCTGAAGAAATATTTCCTGTTACATAAGAGGTGGCAATTACGGGCGTGTTTAATTGTTGATCGTAATACAAAGAAATGGTCAAATTCTTTGTGATTAAATAATCTATACTTGAGCGAATAGAAAATACTTTCTGTCCCGCAGTTGCTTGAACTGTGTTTTCTACAATTTTCCGAATCACTGTTAAATTATCTCGTATAGACAAGTCAAAACGAATGTTTAAATCAGACGGTTTTAATTTCTTTTTTCCAATTGTAATCGGCAATCTAAATTCAGTAAATTTATATCCCAGACCAATAACAAACTCTTTTCCTGTCATTTCTGTCACTTGATTGTTTGATAAAGAAAGAGCTGCAGAACGTTCCTTATTGAACTCAAACTTTGTAATCAATCCATTGCCTCCAATTTTCCACGTAGCATCAAAGCCAATTAAAGGAGAGAAACGCTCAGAAAGGGTGATGTTTTGTATCTGTTGCCTAGAAATAAAGTTGTTGTTAAGATCTCTTGCCGTTAAATCTCCATTGGCATCTTCTTCAGCATTTAAGTTGGTTTGCATGCCGCTTACCGTAACAGTAGAGGTGTAACCATGTCGCAAAGTGAAGTTCCGAACAACCTTCTTAAGTGCATCAAATTTTGTTAGCCCGTTATAAGAGATGTTCCAGTTGGGCAAGGGAATATTTCTTAAAGGATTAATGGATTTTTTGTTGACTTTATTTCCCGTGTATGTTGTTAAGAAAGCACCTATAATAACATTTTGCTGACTTGGTCCATAGCCATCATAATAACCTGCGCTATCCGTCAAACTATTTCCATTGTTTTTTCCGAGCAAAGTAGACACTTTATCCCTTCGGTTACGCAATTCAATAAATGAAGCCGAGTTGTAATCTTTATCCAAATCTTCAAATGCAGATCCAATAGAAATAGTCGTATAAGTAACTGTCGAACTAATAAATCGACTTTGGGTTTCAAAAGCCTGTAAACTATCTGAAAAGCGATAAAACTCAGAAGTGTTTTCTGTATAGTTTCTGCTCATGGTCAAATCAACTTTTAAATCCTTAAAGGGTTCAATGCTCGCCCTTAAACTATAATTTTGGGCGTGCATAATGGTGTGTTGTACGTTCAAGGCACTTGTGTCAACAATAAACCCATGTGTTCCAGCATAAGGAGCCATTTCAAAGCCATTATCGCGTCCAAAGACATCCCTCTGTTGCTTTCCAAAAGCAAACCCTCGTATTTTAGAATCACTGAACATACTTCCGTTCATACCAAAGAATTGGGCTTCTTCATTAAATCCAGGAAGCAGCATCCCATCATTTTGACTGTATGTACCGGAAATTGTTCGTACACTCATGAGGAGCCGAGCAAAGAATCCGCCTACAGGGTGGAATGGTTTTCCAAACTTATCTTGGTAATCCTCTTGACGTTCTTGTTTGTTTTTTATCCTTTCATTTTGTCGATCTAAACGAGGTTCCTTTCTGTCAAGCTTCTTTTCTACTTTTGCTAACTCATCCTCGTGTTCTATTGCTGCTAAAGAATCTAAATTATCCACATTAACTTTGTCCAGTTTTTGCTTTTTTCTTTGTAGGTCTTTAACTTTTTTCGACAACTTACTGTTGTTTCGGATTCCCTCTCCTCGCTTTGTAGCTGTTTTTATTTTTCCTCTTCCTTTAAGTGAACGGCGTCCTGTAGTTCCTCCTCTTCCATCGCTAAGTACATTTTTTAAGAAGTCCGACTTCCTGTACAGTGTGAGCATGTTCAACTGAGCAGTCGCATTAATGGTACGGCTATTTTGAATGGTGTTTCCAAAAGCTTCCATTCCCAAATTAGATCGGTTCCATTCGTAGGATCCGCTGTATCGTACATTTGAATTGATAAAATTCAACGCTGGAATTTTATTGAGCGGCAAATTATAGCTAATGTTATAATTTTGATCGTACCGCATGGTTTTTCCCAAGGTTCTTATTTGTGTCTGAATGGAGTCTTTAAACCGTTCATACAATTCAGGGCTCTCTCTTTTGTCTACTTGACCTGGGGCTTCATCAAATATAGAGTTGTTGTTGGCATTAAAGTCAAATTTTAAATTTCTTGTTAGGTCATATTTAAACGCAAAATTTCTGTTCCAAGAGAAATTCTTAAGATAGATTGGCTCAAACTCAAAGTTGGTGTTGGGAATATTGTTTCTAATTTGTCTTTCATTATAATTTCGAATCAAATTATTTTTTACTGTAATATTTTTTACGCCAAGGTACAAGTTAAAGTCTTTTATTGGTCCCCACCATTTTGATTTACGCATCAATTTTGAATTCTTAAAAGGCTCCCAAAGGGTTGGTGAACCGTTGAAAACATAATTAATGCCTCCTTTCCAAATCTTCGTTCTGTCGTAATTGGTTCTAAAGTCTTGATGCAAGTCTTCACTGTAGCCAAAATTCAGTGAGAAATTACTAATATCCCACGGTCTAGACTTTGTCCCTGGTTTCTTTCTGCGTCGAACGTTGGTGAAATTATATGATTTTCTTTCGGTAAAATCCCTTCCATCTTTTCTTCTCTTTTTTCTTTCTTCGATATCATCATAAGAAGAGAGTTTAATGTCTGGATTGTAAGGGTCGTATTCGGGATTTATTGCACCTACGGAATAAGTATACAAAAAAGGAATATCAATTCTGGCTTTTTTACCTAACAATTGCCCCAGTTGCACATTTGCGGAAAGGTCTAAACTTAATCGTGTATCTCTCTGGCGTTCAGAAACCCTGCTGTCAATACTTCCCCAGTTTACGCCACTGTATGAGCCGGCAACTTTAATGTTTGCAAAATCTGCTATCTGCAATTGTGCTTGAGCAACAGCTGCTGATCCTCCCTCGTTATCAAATCCAGTAAGTCGCAATTCATCCACCCATATTTCGGCACATTTAGACAAACCATCATCGGGTTTCCAAGGGTTTTCTATCTTTTGACTCGGATTTCTAACTCCAATCATTAAAATTTTTGTGTCTTTAAGGTTTGGATTTCCCTTTACCCTAATCATTCGTTTGGGATGATTCACATCATTATTATCTGATGAACCAGGTTGATGGTCAACTTCCTTAGTATATTCTACATTGTAGGCAACACCCGAATTGGGCTCTTCCATTTTCCGATTCCGTTCTTTTTTTAACTTGAGCAATTCATCAAAGACAATCCTCATATTGTTTTCTTCTGGCCATATTGATTCATCACTCGTAGACCCCCAAGGGGTGACTTTCAATGGGACTTCATATTCATAGTAATTTTCTCTAAAATCAGTTCCCATACGAACAAAAACAGTCAAGTCATTGTCGTTTAAAGGAATGGTTTTCTCCATCGCTTCAGCATGGATAAACATTTCCAAGTTTTTATATCTCACCAGATCTATACTCACATTTTTTGTTGCTGCTCGAGCATCACCATCTTTTAATCCACACACCTCTAACGACATAGATTGTTCATTAAGTTGACGTTGGAATTGTTGTGAAGGATCGACTTCCCTCAAAATTCCTGGTGGAATAACATAAGGAATTGGTGTTCTCTGGTCGTGTTCTTCAATATTCACAGCACCAATATTGAAACTTGTTAAGTCGGGGTCTTCTTGTACTCCATCACCAGGTTCCTTAATGCTTTCTCTAA
Source organism: uncultured Fluviicola sp. (assembly GCA_964585545.1). GTDB lineage: Bacteria > Bacteroidota > Bacteroidia > Flavobacteriales_D > Crocinitomicaceae > Brumimicrobium. The sequence goes on along the minus strand of CAZPDT010000004.1, from coordinate 154,609 downwards.
ATTTCCTCCATTCACTCCGAACCATTTCTAATTGGGCAAACCGCAAAGTGGTTTGTTCTTCAAATCCCCTCAAAAACATCCTCATGAAACGAATTGACCGGAAATCGGAAATTCCATTAATTGCTTTGTCTGGACTTCTTATTGGAATACGGAATTGATACCATTTATAATGTTTTGATCCTTTATCGTATTCTCTTGAATTAATGATATAATTTTTTCCTACTGTTAAATCACTTTTGTGAAGAGAAACTTCGTATTGATAATAGCTTTCTGTCTCACTTAAATTGTTGTCTCCGTTCACATCTTCCATATCTGGTCGATTTGTAGACTGGGTGCTATATCCTTCCGAATTAATGCTTTGAGACATTTCTGGAGTTGGGGAATTGCCTTCCATCCCATTCCAATATTTATACCGTGCTACAACACCTAATTCGGCCGCATCGTACCGATCGTCTCGATAATAGGTATAATTATCGCTAGAAACATCTGCAAGCATACTGTCCTTTGCATTTTGAGATAAAATTGGATTGTTTGTAACCCAGTTGACATAACTTTGAAAGTTATCGCGCTCTTTTGAATCATTGTATCCATCAATTCCAACATCTTGGGCTGCCCTGGTCTCTGGGTCATTATCAAAAGCGTTGACTACCACCTGTTCAGTCGAAACCCGTGCCCAATTCGTTTTATCTGTATTTTGAGTGTTGGAATATTCTCTCGGAAGTCCATTTTCAAAACTTTTTCGAGAATCGGGTAAAATATCCTCGGACAAGTTCCCTAAGTTAAAATACAGATTTCCACCTGAATAATTTGTGTTCGGACTTTGTGCCTCCTGATCTGCGTTGTAAGGATCCAACAACCAAAACTGAATGTATTGCACGTTTGTTCTTTCAAAGTCTGTGGTCGACAAAGAACGCATAATTCCACCCCATCGCACCTCTGGATTGATAAACTTACCATTGGCATCAACCGTGTTTGTCGTATCATAGTTATACATTCCACGTTCCTTTGGATAGTAGGTCATATCAAAAGTATTCAGATTGGTTATTTCGCCTAAAGCTGGATCTTTATTGGGAAACAAATCTGTTTTATTGATATAAGAAACATTCATGTTTTCAGTTTCTTCTGGATTTTTTGCAATGTTATCTGGAGTTGTTGCACTATTAATTTGGAAGGTTGAATAATCGATAACATACCAAGAAAGGTGAGCACGATTAAATCCTGCAGCCAGATTGTCTTTCAATTCAGCTTCTGGAAACATGTCTGTTTGTCCATGTGGAATTGATGCCAAGCGCCATGAATTAAAATTGCCTAAACCTATAGTGGATTGACTTCCCTCAAAATCATCAACATAGGATATTCCGTTCTTTGAAATGGCTTTTGGGTTCCCTGGAATAAGATGGGCTCCTTCGGCATTCAATGTCAAGGTAGACATCTGTTTTGTTGAAATAGTGGGAATAAAATTAATAAGTTTTGTTAAAAATGGAATATCTGTTCGATAAGAGAGATTAAGTCCAATGACATTATTTTTAAACGGTTCTTCTCCAACATCAACCTTTTGGGTAACGGGTTTTTCTGCTTTTCTCATCCATGTTGCCCCAATATTAAAATCAGGATTAAACATATAGTTAAAGTGTGTCCCCATTAAGGATTTATTTTGAAATCCAAAAACGGAGTTGCTCTCAATAGAAACCTTAATATCTTGATTGGAGGCAAGAATGGCCTCGTTCAATATTTTAACGCGACCCAAATTATAATCAACGGTAAAATCTGTTCCCTCCTGCAATCTAATTCCACCAGCAGTAACAACAACAGAGCCTTCAGGAACATTAAGTACATTTAATGGAATTTCATCGCTGATAGAGGATTCATATTTTCCTGCAAAATAAAATCTGTTTTTCTTAGGGATTTGTTGGGCTGCGATTTTTGTTGAATCGTAAAGTTCTTCAAACGCCACATTATCAACAACCTGCGATGATATGTTTGCGTCATCCATCTCCTTACGTATGGTTTGACCGAATGGTTCTACAGTACTAAAATAAATACGCCCATTTCTAGTGTTTATCGTTCCTGCATTGGTTGCTTTGTTCCCTGAATAATTTATTGGTATAAAATCAAAGACCCCATCTTGTTGCGCTCGATTGTTTTGGTTCAATCGATCCATTCCCACAACATCTATAATTTGTCGATTGTCCATTCCAGGATAAGGCAGGAAATTGACATCCAAACTGTTTTCTGGATTGTTGTACAAGATGTCCAGTCTAAAGCCCTCCTGACTCACTTGATAGGCACCAATAGAGTATACGTTTTTCATCATCAAATCCCAAAGTTTTAATTTTGGATTGGTGATTGTGGGTTTTAATAATTTTAGATAAAGCGCATCTGTTCCTGCAATACCATCTGTGGAAAATTCTCCAACTTGATATGTTCTGCCCGCATAAGTATATTCATAAGATACAGCCAATACCTCATCGTTGTTTAACGGAAGGTTTAAAGAAATAAAGCCCAATTGTGCGTTGTAATTGAATTCATTTTCAGTTAATTTTCTTGCATTCTCAATTTTTTCATACTCCCTTGATTGGTGAAATGGACCTGGGCTTGTTTGTTCTGTCTCTAGTGTTGAAACTGCACCATTAAATCCACGAATAGAGGAATGGCTTGTGAGGTAATTGTACAATCCATTGGCTTTGTTTTGTGGAAATTCAGTACTTGCAGCATTGCCTGGATTTCCTTCCCAGTTTTCTGGTTTGGCCTCCCCTAAATCGGTAAATGCTAAAATATTTCTCGTATCTTCTGTTTTGTTGGTTTGGTTGGTTATCCACACCTCAATACGGGTAATATTGACCAAAGAACTCACAATTGGAACAGACTCCATGGCTTGGTCATAATGTTCTCTAAAATAATAATTCAAGAAATAATGGCGATTGGCTTCATAATCATCTGCCTTGAGTTTAAAGTCCTTAATTTGGGCTCCCCCTTTAATATTAATTTCTTTTTTCTGTCCTTTGGATGTAGAGGCAATGGCATCAACTGTTAATCTACCAAATTTAAACTTTGTTCTCACGCCAAATAAGGTTTGTGATCCTTCAATTAATGATGTTTCAAGTGGCATAGAAACATTTCCTGCGGCAACCTCTTGTAAAATCTGATCCTCTTCCCCTGTCCAAGTTAACTTTGTAATATTATCAAAATTAAAGGAGGCTTCGGTATTATAAGACGCTCCCAATTTTAGTTTTGTTCCTATTTGCCCAACGAGATTCAATTGTATTTTTTGATCAAAATCAAACCGTGTTATCCGTCGATCTTTTTCAGGAATAGCTGGATTGTCATAACGAGAAGAATTAACACCTAAAGAAATTTCCACACTCCCTTCTGGTCGAATTTGTATTTCATCTGAACCAAAAATATTTGCAAATAAAGGACTGTTTATCTTAATTGGAGGAATTAATCCTTGCTCTTCCTTGGTTTGGGCATCCACCTTTTCTTTCCAATAATCCTTCATGCTTTGTTGACGTTCATATTCAATGTACTCATCCAAAGTCATCATAGAAGGTCTTTTGTAGTCAAGATCCCCCAGCTGTTCTTTAAAAATATATTTCCCCGTTTTGGGGTCGTACACAATTGTTTTTTCGACGCTTGTGGGATCACCTAAGTCAAAGCTCTGTTTCTCATTTCCAGTTGGGTCATAAGAATCATGAATAGGATAAGGTAGACGTGTAGAGTCTCCGTCGTCTTGAGCAAAAGAATGAATTGCCTGAGTACTTATTATTAAAGTTAACAGTAAACCATTCCATATTGTATTTAGTGTTTGTATTTTCACTGTCGAATATCCTAGTTATAAAACTTTAAGAGCATCTTTAATAAGAAGCTCAACGGTGTCTTGTTCTTTCATTACTTTGTTAATAGCTTTTTCGGCAGATTTTTTATCAAAACCAAGCGAAACCAATGCAGTTAACGCATCAAAACGGAGTCTATTGTCTGAAGTGCTAATATTCTCATCAGAAACTTCAAATTTTAACATTTTGTCTTTTAAATCAACGATGACCCGTTCTGCTGTTTTTTTTCCAATCCCCTTTACACTTTTGATGGTTTCGACATCTTCAGTTGTAATTGCTGTTGCTATCTCAGAAGGTGTTAATCCAGAAAGCATTAGGATTCCAGTACTCGGTCCAATTCCAGAAACAGAAACCAGCAATCTAAACATTTCCCGTTCTTCGCCCGTTTTAAATCCGTATAAAATTTGGGCATCTTCCCGAACAACAAATTCGGTAAAGATTCGAATTGATTCATCGTTTCCAATAGCAGCGTATGTATTCAAGGAAACCTTCACTTCATAACCAATCCCTCCACATTCAACAATTAACGAGGTGGGTGTTTTTTCTACAAGCTTCCCATTCAGGTGTGTAATCATAATTATTTATTTTGAGCATCAACAACAGCAACTTTAACCATGTTTACAATTTCCCTTACTGAAGAACCCAGTTGCAACACATGGATTGATTTTTTTAACCCTACGACAATTGGACCTATTGCCTCTGATCCCGTCATTTCTTGTAATAACTTATAGGCAATATTTCCAGCGGATAAATTAGGGAATATCAATGTATTTACTTCTTTATTTGCCAAATCAGAAAAGCTAAACTTCTCCATCATTAAATCATTATTTAAGGCAAAATTTGCTTGGATCTCCCCGTCGACAGTGAGTGTAGGGTATTTATCGTGAATGATTTCAACTGCTTTTGCCATTTTTTTGGCGTCTTTTCCGTCTGCAGAACCAAAATTAGAATAAGACAACATAGCAATTTTTGGTGTAACTTTAAATTTCTTTATTGTTTTGGCAATTTGGCTTGTCATATCAGCAATTTCTTCCGCAGTAGGATCAAAGTTTACGGTTGTATCTGCCAAGAAAATAGGCCCTTTTTTGCTGATCAAAATATACATTCCCGCCACACGATTCACGTCATCTTGTACGCCAACAACTTGAAGGGCAGGACGAAGAACATCGGTATATTTTCTTGCAACTCCCGACACCATAGCATCTGCATCTCCCAATTGAACCATCATTGCACCAAAATAATTGCGTTCTCTCATTATTTTTGCCGCCTCATATTCTGTAAAGCCTTTGCGTTTTCTTAATTCAAAAAATGCTTTCCCATAGCGTTCTAACAATTCCTTTTCATCTTCAGACTTAGGGTCGAGCACTTCAGATTCGGGAAATTCCATATTGTATTCCTCAATCATAGAAAGCACCTTTTCCTTTCTTCCCAGCAAAATAGGAACAGCAACACCCTCTTCATAAGCCGTTTGTGCAGCTTTAAGTGTTCTATAATTATCCGCCTCGGCAAATACAACGCGTTTTGGATTTCTTTTTGCTTTTTCTGTTAAGGTATTCACCAATTTACTGTCGATACCCAAACGTTTTTTAAGCAACGCTTCATAAGCATCCCAATCTTTAATTGGCACTCTTGCAACACCAGAATCCATTGCTGCTTTTGCTACTGCTGGAGCAACATAGTAAATCAATCGATGATCAAGTGCTTTGGGAATAATTTGTTCTCGACCAAAAGTAATGCTTCTTTCTCCGTAGGCTTCACTTACCTCGTCGGGAACACTTTCCTTTGCTAATTTAGCAATTGCATATACGGCGGCCAATTTCATTTCCTCATTAATCGCTTTAGCGCGAACATCCAATGCACCTCTAAAAATAAAAGGAAAACCAAGTACATTATTAACTTGATTGGGGTTGTCAGAACGTCCTGTTGCCATAATTACATCATCTCTCGCCGCCATTGCATCTTCATAAGTGATTTCTGGGTCTGGATTGGCCAATGCAAAAACAATAGGATTGTCCGCCATAGACTTTACCATTTGGGGTGTTACGATTCCACCTCTGGAAAGTCCTAAAAAGACATCTGCTCCTTTTATTTCTGTTTTTAAGTCTGATGTTTTTTCATGGATTGCAAACTCTTGTTTGTATTGGTTCAGGTCTTTACGGTCCTTACTCAACAAGCCTTTACTATCCAACATATAAATGTTTTCTAATTTAGCTCCTAATGAGCGGTACAACTTAACACAGCCCATTGCCGAAGCTCCTGCTCCAGAAATCACAATTTTTACATCCTCAATCTTCTTTTCTGCCAATTCAAGTGCGTTAATTAATCCCGCAGCAGAAATAATTGCTGTTCCGTGTTGGTCGTCGTGCATCACGGGAATGTCAAGTTCCTCTTTTAAGCGGCGTTCGATTTCAAAAGCTTCTGGTGCTTTAATATCTTCTAGGTTGATACCTCCAATTGTTGGGGCGATAGCTTTAACTGTTTGTACAAAAATATCGGGGTCTTTAGCATCGAGTTCGATATCAAACACATCAATATCGGCAAATATTTTAAACAACAAGCCTTTTCCTTCCATCACGGGTTTAGAGGCTTCCGAACCAATATCTCCCAGTCCTAAAACAGCCGTTCCATTTGTAATAACTGCGACCAAATTGGCTTTTGCTGTATATTTATATACATCTTCTGGGTTTTCTGCAATTCTCAAACACGGTTCGGCTACTCCTGGAGAGTAGGCCAATGATAAATCGCGTTGAGAGCTATAGGGTTTAGTAGGAATAACCTCAATTTTGCCGGGTTTCCCTTGTGCGTGATAATCGAGAGCGTCCTGTTTTCTTATTTTACTCATAATATTGTATCTTTAACAATCTGATGCAAGAGGGCAAATTTAATAAAAACCAACATAGTAAGTGTACGATTCAACTCAAAGTATGAAGAAAAGAAAAGTAATTGTTTTTTCGGGGGCAGGAATAAGCGCCGAATCAGGTTTAGGAACCTTCCGTGATGAAGGCGGATTATGGGAACAGTATAACATTGAAGAAGTCGCCACTCCAGAGGCGTGGAAAGCCAATCCAGTAAAAGTTACTGACTTTTACAACAAACGCAGAAAGCAATGTTATGAGGCTCAACCCAATCCTGCCCATGATACAATAGCAAAACTAGAGGAAAAATTTGATGTTGAAGTTATTACCCAAAACATAGACAACTTACATGAAAGAGCGGGAAGCACAAAGGTCACCCACTTGCATGGAGATATTAGTAAGGTCAAAAGTTCTGGACCAAACGCAGAGAAAAGATACTTTCCCCAAGAAAAATGGGCTGTTAAAATGGGCGATTTATGCCCTAATGGTTATCAGTTACGACCTCATGTGGTATGGTTTGGCGAGGCTGTTCCAATGATGGATAAAGCGATAGATATTATTCAGTTTGCAGACATTGTAATTGTTGTGGGAACATCCTTAAATGTATACCCTGCTGCAGGAATTATAAATTATGCGCCCAATACTGCTCAGTTTTATTTGATTGACCCCAATGAGGTTTCCGTTCCCCATAATTTTACGGTTATAAAAGACCGTGCTTCCACTGGTGTCCCAATGATTGTCAAAAAACTGATGGGGTGACCCTGTATTATTCACTTCAATTCGATAAACTCAATACAGCACGTTAAACTCGCAAACTGTATTCATAAGATTATTTTTGATTTAGTTTTAGCATCTATGTCGTTACAGGCCTTTTGAAATATAAAACATATTCCTACCTGTCTTCTGTCTAAAATCTAATCTTATATTCTAAATACACAATAGGTTTTTTTACTTTTGTGACTATGAAAAATTCTAATTCCAGTTTAAAGTCATTCTTTTTAGTGCTGTTTGTTCAATTTTCTGTTGTTTTATTTGGTTTTGGTCAAATTCCACAAGGTTATTATAGTTCTGCCAACGGTTTGAGCGGAGAGGCTCTAAAAGCCGCTTTAAATGATATCATAGACAATCATACTGTTTTTCCATATACCAGCGGCAGTACAGATGTGTGGGATATTCTTAAAGAAACAGATAAGGACCCAAACAACCCCAATAACGTTATTCTTTTATACACGGGTTGGTCTGTTAATGGATCAGCTGAATACAATGGTGGAAATGGTTGGAACCGCGAGCATGTTTGGGCTAAATCACATGGGAATTTTGGAACAAGTCCTGGCCCAGGAACAGATGTACACATGTTGCGCCCCTGTGATATTACTGTCAATTCCGCTAGAGGAAATCGGTATTTTGGTGTAGGAAACACGCCTTATATTGACCCCGATGGTCCAACAGATTGTAAAACCCATTCGAGTCTAGACCTTTGGGAACCTAGAGATGAAGTAAAAGGGGATGTTGCTCGAATGATGTTTTATATGGCTACACGTTATGAAGGGGAACATGGCGAAATTGATCTAAAACTTGTTGACTTTATTCCTTCTAATCCTCAAAAATCTCAACCCATTCACGGTATTTTATCTGTATTGCTGCAATGGAATGAAGATGACCCGGTAGATGATTGGGAACGCAACAGAAACAATATTATTTACAATGACTACCAACACAATAGGAACCCCTTTATTGACCATCCTGAATATGCCAATTTAATTTGGAGCAATTTATTAGAAACACCGTTGCACGATAATATGAAAGATGATCAACAACAAAAAACGGTAATTAAAATCACCGATCTTTTAGGGAGAGAGGTAGAAGTTCAAAAAAGAGTACCGCTTCTTTATTTTTATGCTGATGGAACAGTTAAAAAAATCATTGTGGAATAATTGATATAGTGATTAATGTGCCTTTTTACTTTACTATAACTGTGTACATTGGTTGCTTGTAACTTTTTTAATCCGTATTCCAAGACAGAGACACTTTGTAACATAAAATTGCTAACAATCCGAAAAAAATGGGTGAAATCTATTCAAAAGATGATGAAAAATTCAAATGTCCTAATGGTTGAACTATCAGTTACTTAGTTGATTAGTTAGATAGAATTATTATTCATTCTTTAAAACATTAAAAGGTATTCATGCTATGCGCAGAGCTTGACGCAGTAAGCTCGCAAGATCGGTTCACCAATCTTGAAATGTAAAATTATTAATGTCTAATAATCAGACCTTTAAATTTGTACTGAGCAATTTATAAGAAACCCAAATTTGAGTATCGATAATTTGGAAGATTTTGATTTAATTTTGAATAAAGCGGGTTAACAACGATCAAATAAAAGTTCCTGTTACGGTTTTTCCTGCGCATCTTACCTAAAATAAATTTGAACAGCTAAAATTCGAATATCGAGAAGAGTCTAACATATTCAAGTTGAGGTCAGCTCTCAAAAAAGAATATGAATGTTTCTACAATTCAAAAATTTGCCTGTTGTAAAATTTTTAGATTCTGGTCAACATGAAATAAAAAAATAAAGTGTCTTTTGCTTTATTTACAATCAAAAATACTTACCTTAGATGGTCTTATTTTACAGGAATAAAACACAAGTTTATGTTCTTTTAAATTGCAATCAATGAAATTTGTAGATTATTATAAGATTTTAGGTGTAGACAAGGATGCTTCGGAAAAAGAAATTAAAAAAGCCTACCGAAAACTGGCAAGAAAGTACCATCCTGACTTAAACCCCAACAACAAGGAGGCAGAAAAGAAATTTAAACAAATAAACGAGGCCAATGAAGTGTTGAGTCATCCTGAAAACAGGAAGAAATACGACAAATATGGGAAAGATTGGATGCATGGAGATGAATTCGAAAAAGCCAGACAACAACAGTCTTCTCGTCGACAACAACAGGGACATGCTGGAGGTAGTTTTTCAGGGAGTGGTGATTTCTCCGACTTTTTTGAATCGATGTTTGGTGGTGCACAAGGTTTTTCACAGCGTGGATCAACACAATTTAAAGGTCAAGATTTTAATGCCGAACTGGAGTTGAGACTCAGTGCTGTTTATACAACACACAAGCAGGTGGTCACCTTAAACGGCGACAAAATCAGACTTACGATTCCTGCAGGGATTGAAAATGGTCAGGTTATAAAAATCAAAGGGAAAGGAGGAAAGGGTGTCAATGGTGGTCCTCGTGGGGATTTGTACATCACATTCAACATTATTAACGATACTTCTTTTAAACGGGACAAAAACAATTTGTATGCAACAGTAGGTTTGGATTTATATACTGCACTTTTGGGTGGAGAAATTACAGTAGATACTTTTAAGGGAAAAGCCAAATTGAAGGTTCCACCAGAAACGACTAATGGAACAAAGGTGAAGTTAAAAGGAAAGGGTTTTCCCGTTTATAAAAAACCCAAGACGTTTGGTGATTTAATCATTACCTACGAAATTAAGATCCCAACACGGCTTAGCAAAGAAGAAAAACGTTTATTTAAAGAACTTCAAAAACTCAGGTAAAATGGCAAGACAAGATTACATATTGGTAAAAACGCTTTGTGTTCAATATAAGGTAGAGGTTACTTTTTTTAAGGAGTTGGACAGCATCGGGTTGCTAGAAATTGAAACACTTGAAAACGATGAAGTTATTCCAGAAGAAAAGTTGGCAGACGTTGAAAAAATGATTCGATTACATCGGGAGCTGAATGTAAATATTGAAGGAATTGATATCATATTCAATTTATTACAAAAAGAAATAGAACTCAAAAATGAAGTTCAAGAATTGAAAAACCGGTTGCGTTTTTACGAAGAAAACAAATAAAAATCCCTCGCTTTACAGTATCGCGAGGGGAAATTAATGTATATCAATTATTTCTATTGCACAACAAGTCGTTGTACCTTGCTTTTTACTCCTTTATTGTCTGTAATTGACACAAAGTAAATGCCTTTATTTAGAGCGCTCACATTAATTAGTGTATGCATTTCACTAAGATAAACTCGTTTCACTTCTTGTCCTAAGGCATCTTGAAATACAATAGTGCCTCCATTTTTTAACCCTTCTCCTTGAATGGTTACTCCGTCTTGAGCCGGATTCGGATAGATTTTGAAGGTGGGGAGCTCTTCTTTCTCTACCGAAGCTGTTGATGTACAATGTAGGGTTACTGAATCAATTTTAAATCCATGATCATTTAATACATAATAAATAGCCTTTCCTGTTCCCGCAGTTTGTCCCACATTCAATTTAATATCTATAGTCATAGAGTCACCTGGAGCAATATCCTCCATTATTGTGGGCGTTTCCCAAAATGTTCCTATTGGTTCAGGACAATTGTAACACAATCCTGGATTATATCCCCCCTCAATCTCACAAAATTGAAAAATATAGGTTGGTTCTGAAGCGCTTAAGGGTAAAACTCCATATTTATATGTGTTTGTTGTGGAGCTTGTGTTAATCACGTAAAACAAGCCTCCAACAGTTATTTTGTCTCCTGATGAAAAAGTTGCGGTTTGTCCAGTATAATCAATTCCATCTTCTTTGGAAACTATTTTGACCTGATTTTGACCAAAAGTAATACTTGAGAGTACAAAAATTGAAATAATTGAGAACAGTTTCTTCATTTTTTTATATTTATTTATTCAAAAATAGGGCTTTTTAATGAAAAATGCAAAAGATATTTAAAAACTACTGTATGTGGGGAAATATAGCATTCCAATAATAATAACTTTTTAATACGTTAATCCTCTTATATTTTATTAGTTTTGATTTTGAATTAATTTATTTTAAACAAACATTATGAACAAAATTTTACTTGCAGCAACGCTGCTTATCGCAACAAGCCTTAGTGCTCAAACCTATTTTGAAGACAACTTTTCTGGTGCTATTACCGATCATTGGACATTACACGATGAAGATGGTGATGGAAATAACTGGGCGATATATAACTCCCAAGATCAGGGAAAAGTAGCAAGATCTGATTCTTATATCAATAATGTTGGTCCTTTAACACCAAATAATTGGATGGTTTCTGAAGCTATTGATTTATCAGGAGCAACGGGAACAGTGTTTTTAACTTGGAAAGTTAAAGCACAGAGTCAATCATATGCTAATGAAAGGTATTCAGTCTATGTTGGGACAACAGATGATATTTCGGCAATGGAGACAAATGGATCTGACTTTTCTGAAGTAGTTGGTACAACAAATGATCAATATGTAACTCGAGCAGTAAACGTTAGTTCTTTTAATGGACAATCAATATATGTAGCCTTCCGTCATCACAATGTTACTAATGAATTTGCCTTAAACATAGACGATGTGAAGGTAAGCGTGCCTTCTGTTACTAATGATTTGCAATTAACAAGCATTGATGTAAATAAAAGTATAGTGGGAGATAGAGTTTTTACCATAAAGGTAACCAATATGGGAGGAAACCTCGTTACTGCTTTTGATTTAGATTGGTCATTTGATGGCGGATCTGTAATTACCGAAAATGTAACAGGGATTAACTTGTCATACACAGAAACACACACCATTACGATTCCTGTTAATGGTATTTCGCAAGGATCTAAATCTTTCACAGCTGAAATCACGACCTCTGATGAGAATCCAGGAAACAATTCAGATAGTGAAACATACGTTTTTGCAACACCTGTTATTCAGTTTACCTCAACAGATTCAGATGGTAACTCTTTTGACTTATTTGATCATTTGCAAAGTGGGCAGGCAATTATATTAGACTTTATGGCGTCTTGGTGTGGTCCTTGTCAAAGTTCAACTCCAGAGTTGTCTGAATTGGTTGAAAATAATGGTTCTGGAAATGGTAATCTACAAGCTTTAGCAATTACCGTTGAATCAGGAGATAATGCTTCTGTTCTTAATGGCTTAAATTGGAATGGTGGGTTTTATGAATACCCTAAGTTTCCTTATAATGCTGCTAACAATGCACAATATTACCATTATGCTATAAAACACAATTTTAACCCTTCTCCTTCTGGTATTCCTTTTTTTATTATGATTTGTCCCGATGTTGACAATCCTGAAATGAGTACAATAATAAAGCATAATGTGGGATATGGTGGGTCAACATTTAATTCTTATCCAGCAGCATTAAATCAATGTCCAACTGCGACTTTAGATTTAATAACGCTTCCCAATAGTATCTCTAATTTCAATCTTTACCCCAACCCAGCAACAAATGTTGTAAATGTTGATTTTGGTATACAAAATGAAAACAACGTTACTGTTTCTTTAATGAATACTGTAGGACAAACAGTGGTAAGTAAAAACATGAAAGCAGCAACTGGTCAACAGAGCGTTCAGTTCAATACTGCCAACTTAGAAGCTGGAATTTATCTTGTTAAAATTAAAACCCAAAATGGGGAACAGGTAAAAAGAGTTTCTGTAATGAAGTAATTTTTATTTTTATAATAATGAAAAAGAGCGCTGTAAATTCGGCGCTCTTTTTTTATTTATTATAAGCTCCTCCCTCTGTGTCTCTCCCGAATACCTCGAGACTGGCTCTCCAGAGGGAGAGGTAATCAATGGAATCTGCCTTTTATTGATTTACGTTTTCTTTTATTTATAAAATGTTAGTAACTGCGTTTTCCCCCTTAGGAGGGGGATAAAGGGGGAGGATTCAGTGGTCAATGGAATCTGTCTTTTAATGATAAATCAAAAGAATCCAAGCATTAAACTAATCGATAACCAAAATTGAGGTAGCTTTATAACTTCTTAAAATAAATTAAACATTTGAAAATAACCAAAGTATAATTAAAATGAATAGATGCGGTGAATAATGTGGGATATCCTTTAGAAATCCAATAATAGCACTCGCATTTTTTGTTATCTGCAACCATTTATCTGTATATTTGTACTTCTGTGCTTTGGTATGAAGTATGCATATTAAAGACCAAATTAAAATAGATAAACAATGAAAAAAACATCAGTATTCCTTTTAACCCTTTCTTTTTTCCTTACTGCATCAGGTATCTTCGCACAAGGTAAATTAGACAATATCCTCGATAAGTCCGTTCCCAATGTTACCCTAAAAAACACAAATGATGAAGAGGTTTCAACAGGAGCATTAGAAAATGATGGAAAACCCATTATTATTTCTTTCTGGGCAACATGGTGTACGCCGTGCAAAAAAGAATTAAACGCCATTCATGACCTCTATATTGATTGGCAAGATGAAACAGGTGTGCGCTTAATTGCGGTATCTATTGACGACCAAAGAACAGCGAGCCGAGTGGTGCCCTATGTTGATTCTCAATCTTGGGATTATGAAGTGTTACTCGACCCCAACAGTAAGTTCAGACGTGCAATGGGTGTGTCTAATATTCCACACACTTTCTTGATAGATGGCAATGGAAATATTGTTTCTTCTCACAACAATTATGCACCTGGTGACGAATATGAGTTGTATGATGAAATTTTAGAGTTATTAGAAAAAAAATAATCCAATCAAAACGGTATTGTATACACTATGAAGATTCTTAAAGCATTTGCAGCAGGGACGTTTCTTTGTCTTTTCGGAAGTCCTATAATGGCACAATCCATTACTGGAAACTTTGCGGCAACATACCAATATTTGAATGCTGATTCGAAAATTAATGCAACACAACCCGATGAAAAATCACTCTTAAACTCTTATGCAAATGTCAATTTCCGCATGATGGGTTTCAAGGCAGGAATGAGGCTAGAGGGATATTTGCCACGTATTTTAGGTTACCCCGATCGCTTTGATGGCGTTGGATTGGGTTATCGATATGTTGGATATGAAAATAAACTGGTTGATATTACCGTAGGAAACTTTTATGAGCAATTTGGGTCAGGACTTATTTTCCGATCTTATGAAGACAGAAACTTAGGTTTTGACAATATGATGAATGGAATCAATATTAATTTGCGTCCCTATAAAGGTATAACGCTTAAGGCAGTATATGGTCGCCAACGCTATGCTTTTAAAGATGGTAAAAATGTGTACAGTGCAGGAATTGTTCGGGGTGGAGATTTAGAGGTTAATTTTGCTCAATTGTTCCCCAAGTTGTCTAAAAAACATGTGCGTATAGAGGCTGGAGGATCGTTCGTGTCTAAATATCAAAAAGACAATAATTCCAAGTATGTACTTCCCGAAAACACCGGTGCTTATGGCGGTCGTTTAGAACTTGGTTATAAAAAGTTTTATATCAACGGGGAATACATTATTAAGGAACAAGATCCTTCAGAAGACAACGGCTATATTTATAATTACGGAAAAGGAATGATTATTAATGCTGGTTATTCTCAAAAAGGACTTGGAATATTGGTTTCTGCAAAATCCATAGACAACATGAGTTTTAGAAGTGACCGTACAGCATTACTCCAAGACGTTCCCATTGGCTTTATTCCACCTTTAACCAAAACCCATACTTATAACTTGGTGGCAACACTTTATCCTTATGCTTCTCAACCCAATGGTGAAGTTGCTTTTCAAGCTGATGTTTTATACTCCATTCCTCGAGGGTCTCCATTAGGTGGAAAGTATGGAACTGATTTATCTTTTAATTTTTCTACAGCTTATGGGCCCATTCATCACACCTCTGGAATTGATCCTTTAGATTCTTCTCGTGTAACTTATAAATCAAGGTTATTTGATAAAAGTGATGATTTGTATTGGCGCGATATAAACATTGAAATCAAGAAAAAGATTTCAAAAAAATGGCTGATAAAAGCAAGTTATTACAACATTAACATGAACAATGACGTTTCTAAATTAACTGAAGCTAAAGGAATTATTGAGTCGCACATTGGCGTATTGGATGTTCAGTATAAAATCAACAGAAAAAACACCATTCGAGTAGAGGCGCAAGGTTTGTGGACGGTTGGCAATAAGGATCGTGGAGCCTGGGCAACTGGATTAATAGAATATACCATTTCACCCAATTGGTTTTTTAGTGCAATTTTCCAGTCCAACTACGGAAATCCTGTAAAAGAAGACCGCACCAATTATCCAATGGTTTTTGTAGGACATATATGGGGCGCAACCCGTGTTCAAGTGGGTTATGGTCGACAAAAAGCTGGATTGTTTTGTGTGGGCGGAATCTGTAGAGTTGTTCCAGCGTCCAACGGTTTAACTGTAACATTTACACAAAGTTTCTAAAATTAAAAATATGAAAAATTTATTCTCTTGTTTATCTATTTTAGTAGGATTCACCTTTTTGTTTTCAAGTTGTGATAAAATTGATAACCCTTATGAAAAAGCAGATATAATGGAGTTGGACTCAACACTATTTCCTGGTAATTGGGTACAGTTAGATACTGCAATATTTCCTGGTAACTGGGCTGATTATGCGGAAAATGATTATCCTGTCTTTACCGAAAACACAAATACTGATGTGAATGTTTTGGTTGAAGACTATACGGGTCATTTATGTTCCAACTGTCCCTTGGCTGCAGATGAAGCCCATTCTATCCATCAAGCCCATCCCAACCGTGTTTTTATCGCCTCTATTCATGTCGATCCAAATGCACAGCTTGGGTTTCAAGCGTCCTTTCCTGAAAATCCAAAATATTTTACTGATTTTACAAATCCAGATGGTATCGCTTATGGAGAAACGTTTGGCAGCGGGTTTAATTTTTTGGGAAATCCTTCAGGAACAGTTAACCGAAAAACTGTTGGAGGTAAGATGTTTGATAGTCAAGGAACTTGGCAGAGCAGAGCTGATGCTATTTTAAGTGCCAATAATTTAAAAGTAAATATTCAATCTGTTTTCAATTACTTTGAAAGTACAGGAGGTGGATTTTTACATACAGAATTTGAGAAAAAGGTAAATGACCCTCTTAAGCTTAATGCAGTAGTATACGTTATAGAAGATTCTTTGATTACGTGGCAAACTATGCCAGATAATAGTGACAATGAATTCTATGTCCACAGAGATATTCATCTGGGAAGTATTGATAACCACCCGTGGGGCGTAAATGTATTTGACACAGACGCCAAAGCTGGTGATAAAGCTGTACTTGATTATTCTTACATGCTGCCAACGGATATCGATAAAGAAAACCTACATTTTCTCATCTATATTTATGATGTTGATACTTATGAGATTTTGCAAGTTATAAAACAGGAAATCAATTGAGAATTTAACATAAATTACTCAATTATTGATTATAAGAATGTTTTAAAATCAAGCCTACACCCTCTCAATCCTTGCGTTATCAACCATATAGGGTTTTGTATACCTTTTGTTAACCCTTTTGTTTTTGTCTGTTTCCAGATTCGCTTTAATTTCGAATATCAAAACTGGATACAATTTTTATCAAACACTTTACATGGAAATTCTCCTATTTGTTTTAAAAAATAAATGACTAAAGATGAAAACTATAAATAAAAAAGGAATCAAAAAATTAATTTGTTTACTATTCGTAGGAATATATAGTTTACCAAACAGCAATATGCTCATTGCACAAACTTCGCAAACACCGCTTTGCGTGAATGCACAACCCTTTTGTTCAGACGCATCACATCCCACCTTTCCAAATCAGACAAATACGGACATCCCTATTGGTCCCGATTATGGTTGTTTAGATCGCATACCCGGTACAAATGACGTGAATGAAATGGTGAATCCACAATGGTTTTACTTTCAGGTATCACAGAGTGGAAGTATAGAGTTGCAGGTTACACAAGAAGACAACTCACAAAACCCCATTGACCTTGACTTTGTTATGTGGGGACCATTTTCAGATTTAACAACAGGTTGCAATCAAGTTATGAATGGAATTGGTCCAATACAATGCAGTTCCGATCCAAGTGCACAAGAGACAATAGGACTCGGCCTACTTGGAGGGGGTAATTATTGGGCAAACTTCCCATTTGGAAACTTTATTGATGGCACCTCAACACCTCCTCAAGCAAACGCAGGTGAAGTTTACATTGTCATGCTAACCAATGCAGACGGACAACCTGGAACCATCTCCTTAGAGCAAACTGGAGGAAATGGAGCAACAGATTGCAATATTATTACACCTTGTGATATCACTACAACTGCCACACCCACAGCATGTGTTTCGCCAGGCAACACCTACTCCGTTTCGGGAGTAATTACTTTCACTGATGAACCCACTACAGGAACTTTAATAGTAGAAGATTGCAATGGCAATAGCACTACTTTTTCTGCCCCTTTTACAAGTCCCCAAAATTATACCATAACAGGCATTCCATCAAACGGATTATCTTGTGATATTACAGCCTATTTTTCTGATGCACCAACCTGTAGCAGTACAACTACTTACCAAAGTCCTGCTCCCTGTAATTGTACGCCTCCATCCATCACCATAAATGACCTCACCATTTGTGCTTCAGAAACAGCTGATTTAGCAAATGCAGTAGATCCCATTTCAGATCCAGCCACGATTACATATTATAATACGCAAACAGATGCAGACAATGCAACAAATACAACAGGAGGTTTAGTAACCAATGCGGGTTCTTACTGGATAAGAGCAGAAAATCCAAACGATCCAACGTGTTATGTGGTACTAGAGGTTCAAGTTTCTGTAACTACAGTAACCTATACCGCCTCAATTACTGACGAAAACTGTAATGGACAAGATGGAATAATTGATTTAACTGTAACAAGTGGATTATCCCCCTACACTTATTCTATTGATAACGGCATATCCACACAAGCGAATGGAACATTTACAGGGATTTCCGCAGGTGTATATCAAATCGAAATAACCGATGACAATGGTTGTAAAGGTACGGGAACTGAAATTGTAGCAAATATTGGTGGCCCAACAATCGATCAACTAAATTTTATAAATCCTTCATGCAATGGAGTCTGCGATGGTGAGATTGAAACCACAGTATCAGGAGGAAGTCTCCCTTATACCTACTCATGGTTTAACGCAAATGGCGATCCTATTGGAACAAATGCAGCAAGCATTACAGGATTATGCTCTGGAGTTTATACTGTTGAAATCTCAGATGCCGCTGGAATTTGTCCTATAACTTCCACAATAACGTTGACAGACCCATCTCTATCAGACGCCTCTTTCTCTCTTACAAATTATTGTGAAGGTCATGCAAATAAAGCTATAATTACAGGAGATGTGGGTGGTACTTTTAGCTTTAACCCATCTGTAAATGATGGCGCCACAATTGATAGTATAACAGGTGAAATATCCAATGGTGTCGGTGGTACAACTTATTCTGTAGAATATAAAACTTCTGGTAATTGCTCGATATCTTCAACAGAACAAGTAACTGTATATATTAGTCCTACAGCTCACTTTACTGCAGACCCAATTGTATCTGATTTGAATGCAACAATGGTAACTTTCAGCAATGGCTCTACTCATGGCGATAATTATTTGTGGGACTTTGGAGATGGATCCTCAACTGAATTTGGGTTTGATGTTAACCACGAGTACCCTGATGATCTACCAGGACAATATATTGTAACATTAGTTACAACAACAAATTTGGGCTGCACGGATTCTACGTTTAAAACAATTACGATAGCTTACCCAACAGCTAAATATAAAATTCCAAATGTATTTACTCCAAATGGAGACAAGACAAATGATGTATTTAAACTAATTCATCCAGAACACATTGCCGACCTCAATGTCAGCATTCAAAATCGTTGGGGAGCAATAGTTTTTGAAAGCAATGATATCCAATTTAAATGGAACGGACAAGTGAATAATTCCGGTTCATTATGCACAGATGGAACTTATTTCTACGTTATTAAAATTAAGACAGTTAATGGAAACGAAGACCTAAAACAGGGTTTTGTTCAATTGTCTAGAGGACACTAACCCGAATTGCTGTCTTCATTACAGCAAAATCAACACAAAGCCTTGAACACAGGGGTTTTATAATGCGGAATTGTAACCCAATTTTAAGTATAAAAATTTCGAGCATCTCCAAAAGCAGCAAGAAGTTGAGCTTTAGAATAAAAATTTATGAATACAGCTTGCAAGCACAACACTATGCAGTGAGCCTCTATACTGAAGTCAATAGTTCGGGTGAAATCAATGCCTTTGCCTTGATAAAGCAATGGATTTATTATCTTTATAATCAAAATTAATCTAAAGTGAATTTTATTCATATCTATATATTTTCATTTTTATTCATACTGCTTGGGTGCAACGCAGCATATTCTTTTCCTTATTTTAAGATAGATCAACCCCCTTCAATTTATGATAGTGTCCAACAGGTAATTAAAAGCAAGAATTTAACCTACCGTAAAAAAACCAAGCTCTTAGATTCCCTTAGCCGTTCCTATCATAGGAAAGAAAATTATAAAGAAGCTGTTCGTTATGCACTACAGGCCATTACACTGCACAAAAAACACAATAATGATTCTCTGGTAAACTATTATAATGAAAAAATAGGAGTAATGTTTTATTACCTAGGGAATTATGACTCCTCTTTAGAATACTTATTAGAGGCGCTCGCATACTCAAAAAAACAGAGATTGTCTTTAAAGCGGGCCCAAATTTTAGGAAATATTGCCAATGTTTATACCCGATTAGATAAATACGATCAAGCCATCGATTACTTATTAAATGCAAAACAACTCTATGAAAAATATGTATCAGAAGACTCCCTTTTATTGGCCGGCATCTATATTAATGTCGGTCTTGCTTATGAAAGATCGGGTATTTTAGACAGTGCTACTTTTTATTACAATAACGCATTGGGTTTAATTCAAAATAAAAGAAATGCGCTTTATGAGGCTTCTATTTATAACAACAAAGGAGAAATAGATTTTAAGCGAGGCAATTATGATGTAGCTTTAGATTTTTATCAGAAAGCATCTGTACGTTTTCAAGAGGCCGGAAATGAAAACGGGATGGGAACCGCTTTGTTGAATATCGCCCGTGTTTATTTTCAACGAAATAAGTATAAGCAGACCGTTAAATTCTGTGAAAAAGCATTGGTTCATTTTCAAAAAATTAATTCACTTTTTAACATTGTTGAAACTGAAAAATTATTAAGTGATGCCTATAAAGAAATGGGAGAGTATAAAAAGGCAATTTCACACTTGGAACGTTATAATGTATTTAACGACAGTTTAAAAGGAAATAAAACCCAAGAATATATCGCCAATTTAGAAATGCAGAGTATGACACTCAAAGAACAGCAAAAATATGAATTGTACAAACAAAATGCAGAACTTAGAGAAAGCAAACTCCAAGTTGAGCGCTTGTATTTGTATTTAACAATTGGAGGGGTTGGAGTCTTGTTAATTGTAGTATGTTTAATTCTTCTTAATATGCGTAAAAACCTACAAAATAATAAGTTAAAGCAAAAATTGTTACAACAAGAACAAACGCGAATGCAAAATGACATCACATTTAAACAAAGAGAAATTGAAAACTTTGCAAACTATATTCGAGAAAAAAACAAGTTACTTAAAGATTTATCTTCTGAAATAAAAAGAATTACAAAATTCACCAATCAAGACATAAACGAACTGAAGAGTCTTAAAGATATAGTTAACCAGAGTATTTATATGGACGAGAACAGAAAAGAATTAGAGTTAAAAATCGATCATGCGCACCAACAATTTATTCAGCGTTTAAAAAGTAAGTTTCCAGCTCTTTCAAAAACTGAAATTCGTTTGTGTTCTTTGCTTTTGTTAAAATTTTCTTCAAAAGAGATTGCTGCTATAATGAATATAGAACCCACAAGTGTCAAAACGAGCAGAAATCGTCTAAGAAAAAAACTCGGTTTACCTCCTCGATCCGATATTAACCTGTTTTTATCAACTATTTAAAAACAGATAACAAGCTGTTTTGCCAATGTTAACCTTTTGTAACCCTCATTAATCAGGGTATATTTTAATTTTTGACGTAGTTTTATTGCTGTATAAATGAAATACAAATGTTAAAATTAAATAATAACAATTGTTTAGTATGGATGCTTGGGAGTCTAATTTTACTTATGCCTAAAGTTTCCTTTGGTCAATGCACAAATGTATGTGGACTAAACCTTGTTCCAAATGGTGATTTCGAAGCTACAAACGCACAGTGTTCAGATACAATTTCTGAACTCTTCTATTCGTATTCATCTGTTCAAGGTTGGTACGGAACAGACGACTGGACATGTTATCCTCAACCTCCAGGCGACTGTGGTGCGGGATCAACCCCTGATTATCATAATCCAAACTGTAATGGCCCTGCAAATGAGGATGGATGTGGAGTGGGAAGTGGCGCCGCTGGCGTTTTTAACTCTGTCAATGTTGGAGGCTCATCCGTATCGGGCGGAACAGTATCACAAAACCGTGAATATATACAAGTTGAACTAACCACTCCATTAGTCGCTGGAAAAGAATATTGTGCATCCATGGTTGTGAGATCTGATTATCCAAGTCCAGTTATGGTATCTTCGGACGGAATTGGAATGTGGTTTACAGACCAAAAGGTAAATATTGATACGCAAAATGGAGGACAACAGTTTATCGGCAATGGCTCTACAATTAATGCTATACCACAAATACAAAACCCTTCTGGAAATATTATAGATAGCAATTGTACTGTAATTTCAGGTACTTTTTGTGCAAGTGGTGGTGAAAAATGGCTGGTTATTGGAAACTTTCGACCTGATAGCCTAATGAATACAAATGACCCTGGCTTCTTCGGTATAAAAATCAATTATATGTTAATCGACGATGTTAGCGTTAAAACAATTTGTCCTCCAAATCCTCAACTTAATCTTTCTAATCATTCTATAGTTTGCGGAAACCCCATTGATGTAGAAATAACAAATGCACCAATTGGTGCAACAATTGAATGGCTCTCCCCTTCTAATTTCACAGGAAACACCTCAACAGGACCCTATTCTGATACTCCAAACTCTACTACTGAGTATACAGCAGTTGTGACGGTAAACAACAGTTGTGGCTCAGTATATAAAGATACATTAAGAGATACTTTATTTGTGAATTGTGGTTCAGAAATAACCCTTAATTTACTTTCTGATACCATTTGTGAAGGAAGTTGTACTAACCTTGAGGCAACAATTACTGGAGGACTACCCCCATATACAGTGACCTGGAACAACGGACTGGTTAATGGAACAGGACCTTATACAGTATGCCCCTCAACTACAACTGTTTATAATGCAACAGTTACAGATTTTAATGGCGATATAGAAAATGCAACGATTACCTTACACGTAAGGCCTCCAGACTCAACTTATATTCTACATCAACTTTGTAATGGAGACAGTATTAATTTATACGGAAACTCCATTTATTCAAGTGGTATTTACCCACAGAATTTTACAAATATGTATGGTTGTGATAGTATTGAATATAATGAAGTAGTTGTCTTACCCTCTCCTACATATACAACGACAACAATGAACCCAACTTGTGGAAATAACGATGGAGAAATAGTAATTACTCCAGATCCAGGATTTACAATAACAGATTATTCTATTAATGGGGGAACAACCACACAATCTGGTGGCACTTTCTCTAATCTTGGAGCAAACACTTATAATATTGTAATTACTGACAACAATGGCTGCGACGGTACGGGTACAGAAAACCTAATTAATATAGCTGGTCCCACCATCGATAACATCACCTCAATAGATGCTTCCTGTAGCGCTGATGATGGAACAATCACGGTTACGGCTTCTGGAGGAGCAACACCTTTAAATTATGAACTCAACAATGGCCAAACTTCAACAAATGGCGTATTTACAGGAGTAGCCGAAGGCAATTACACAGTTGCTGTAACAGATTTTAATGGTTGTGTAACCACACAAACGTTAACTGTAGGGAAAGCTAGCGGGCCAACATTAACCGTTGTAAACAGTACCGATATTTCTTGCTTTGGAGCTGATGATGGAAGTGGAGAGGTGAATGCAAATGGAGGAACTTCTCCTTATTTATATAGCTGGTCACCATCAGGAGGAAATGCAGCAACAGCTACTGATTTACCTCCAGGAAACTATACTGTTAGTGTTACAGATGGCGGAGGTTGCTCAGATGACGTTCAAATTACAATTACTGAACCCAATGAAATACAAGTTCTTGGAAACATAGGAACCACCATTTGTGGACAAGACAATGGGATGATTTCTTTAGATGTTACAGGGGGTACAGGAAACTATACTTACAATTGGAATCCTAATGTATCTTCTACTGATGAAGCAACGAACTTGGCAATTGGTACTTATGATGTAGCAATAACGGATGGTAATGGATGTAGTAAAACTGTTTCTTATGATGTTACAGTAGGCGCTTCTTTCTACATAGATGCTGCCCCAAACGAAGCAACAATTTTACAAGGGGAAAGCACCAACATTAATTTATTTATCGATACTGCTGTTACTGTTGACACAATTATATGGACACCATCGAGCAGCTTAAGTTGTTCTGATTGTAAAAAACCCATAGCAACACCAAGTCAATCAACAACTTATATTGTAACAGTAATGGACAATAATGGTTGTATTTCAACAGATACAGTTGTAGTTAACGTCACTTTACCCTGTGCCAAAATATTTGTTCCTAACTCCTTTTCTCCCAATTCAGATGGATTAAATGATTTACAATGTGTGTTAGGTGAGTGTATTGTTTCTATGGAGTTCACCGTTTTTAACCGTTGGGGAGAGATTGTATTTCAAACAGAAGACCAAAAAGAGTGTTGGGATGGTACATTTAGAGGAAAATTAGTGCAAAGTGGAGCTTATGTGTATAAGTTGAGAGCGACATTAGACAATGGTAAACAAATAAAAACGTCAGGCAACCTTACTTTAGTGAGGTGATTATAATAAATGAACGTATTGCTATAACAAGCATAAACCTTTATATTGAAAATAAAATAAGATTAATAAATAAAAACAAAAACGATGAAAAAAATAAACATACTTATTGCAGCTCTTATGGCAACTGGAGCTGTTCTTGGACAAGAATTTACAGCAGTTTCTCCCTCACCTTTTGAGGATATAACCCGTGGATCTTCTGCCTTTGTAGACGTAGATGGAGATGGAGACTTAGACGTTATTATTGCAGGAAATATGGTTTTTAATTCCAATCAAACAGATACTGTGATTGTTTATGAAAATGACGGAACAGGAATCTATTCAGCGCTAACAGGAAGTACGTTCTTGGGTGTTTCCGAAGCCGCATTTGATGTGGGAGATGTTAATGGAGACGGTCATGTCGACATTTTGATTACGGGTTATCACCAAGCAACCTATGATAAAACATCAACATTATATTTGAATGATGGAACTGGGGTTTTTACACAAGCACCAAGCTCTGTTTTTGAACCTTTCCGATATGGTACAGTTAATTTTGGGGATGTTGATAATGATGGCGACTTAGATATATTGTTAACGGGAAGAAAGGACTTATCTCCTATAGATGCTGCCAAACTTTACCTTAATGATGGCAATGGAAACTTTACTCTTGATTCGGGAACACCATTTGCAGGTGTAAAAAACGGGGTGGTTGACCTTGCAGATGTTACTGGTAATGGTTCCCTTGATGTTTTTATCAGTGGCCATCTTTATATAAATGACGGAAATGGTAATTTTACATTACAAAGTCCGTCCACGATGATTCAAGTAACGAATGGCGATATTGCTTTTGAAGACATCGACAATGATGGTGATCTGGATGCCATAGTGACGGGAAGTGTGTCTGGAAATGAAAATACAAAACTTTACATCAATGATGGAAGCGGAAACTTTACTTTACAAGCAGGTACTCCCTTTATTGATATGAGATACTCATCTGTTGCGTTTTCTGACATCAATGGAGATTCGTATCCCGACCTATTGATTAGTGGCTTGGATGTTAATGGGGATAAAAATGCTACTTTTTATATCAATGATGGAAATGGAAACTACTCTATTGCACCACTTCAACCAACGGAACAGTTCAGTTATGGCAATATAATTTTTGGTGATATAGATGGAGATATGGATAAAGATTTATTGATTAATGGTCTATATGATAAACAAGGCACTATGGGCACGTTTGAGTCAAGAATCACACGGCTCTATACCTTGTGTAATTTAGCATTAAATCAACAAACGCTTAGCCCAATATCAGCAACATGTTCTCTTGACGAACCTCAAGCTCCAGAAGCAACTGATAATTGTTCTGGTGGCAATACAACTGTTACCGCTACAACAAATACTACTTTCCCAATTACAGACACCTCCATTACCGAAATTGTTTGGATGTATGACAATGGTAATGGACTTATGCAAAGCCAAACACAGGCAATCAATTGGCAAACAATTGACACTTCAATTGCAGTTAATTCTGGAGTAATTACTGCCAATAATACCGACAGTGGAGTTAGTTATCAGTGGATTGATTGCTCAAATAACAACAGTATTATTCCAGGAGAAACAAATATCTCTTTTACGCCCTCTCTAGGAGGAAGTTACGCATTGATTGTTTTTCAAAATGGATGTCAAGACACCTCATCATGTGTAAGCATAGAGGTTGCAGGATTAGAGGAACTTACACAAGAAAATATTTATATATACCCCAACCCTTCTAAAGGTAGTATTACCATTGATTTGGGTAAACTTAAAGGCGTTTTAAAAATTACAATTTTTTCCTCAATAGGAAAAGAGGTATATTCAAAAACGATTCATTCTAGTTCAGATAAAGTTTCCCTGTCTTGTTCAGACTTAGAAGAAGGTTCTTATATAATCAACATTGCCAGCGCAAACCAACAGAAGAAAGCTCGGCTGTTAATTGTTAAATAGAATCCGTTTTAATATTGTTGTTTTTCCACCCAACCACTTAATAGTTTTATAATTTGTTTTTCTTTTAGTAAAGCCTCGATAAATATTGGGGCTTTATCTTTTTACTTTAAATACAGCTTGCGAGCTCGTCTCGCTGTAATGCGTTTGTCGAATTGAAGTGAATAATACGTGATGATTTGGGTTAATATTCAATCCAACTGAGTAGATTTGTAAAATATCATTTAACATTTTACGTTAAAATTTATGAATGTCATTTATACTTAAAAAAGTTTGGAAAAAATGGTGGGTTAAATGGGTTGTTCTTCCTTTGCTCCTCTTAATTGGACTCTTTTTTGCCCTCTATGCGAGTGTATATTTGGGTTTTTGGGGAAAAGTTCCCAATAAAAAAGAGTTGTCAAATTTATCCCAAATTGAAGCCTCACAGGTTTATGATTGTGACAGCGTTTTAATTGGAAAATATTTTATTACGGATCGCGAAGCAATACCTTTTAAGCAGCTCCCTAAAAATCTTATTCATGCATTAATTGCTACGGAAGATGCACGGTTTTATGAACACAATGGAATTGATGAACGCAGTTTGTTAAGGGTTTTTTTCAAAACAATTCTCATGGGTAATGACTCCTCAGGAGGAGGCAGTACAATTACTTTACAATTGGCAAAAAACCTATATGGGAGAAATGATTATGGCTTTTTGAGTATCGTCATCAATAAACTTCGAGAAAGCATTGTAGCCAGCCGTTTAGAAGATGTATACTCAAAAAATGAAATCCTTACACTTTATCTAAATACCGTCCCTTTTAGTGGCAACACTTATGGCATTGAAAGTGCCGCCCGAAAATTCTTTAATACATCCACAAAAGACCTTACCCTATCGCAAGCAGCTACACTTGTTGGAACACTTAAAGCCAATAATAGTTATAATCCCCGTCTTTATCCAGACCGCAGCAAGTTGCGTCGAAATGTCGTCCTCCATCAAATGGTAAAATACGGTTATATATCCCCCAAAAAGGAGCAAAAAACGGCAAAAGAAGACATTAAAATTGATTATCATAACTACGCATCGAGTGTAGGACTAGCGCCTTATTTTAGAGAACAGGTGAAACAAAAAGTCCAAAGTTTATTGGCGGAAAAGAAAATCCGAAAAGTTGATGGAACACAATATGACTTACTAAAAGATGGTTTGAAAATCTATACCACATTAAATGCATCAATACAAAAACATGCTGAGGCATCAATGCGAAAACACATGTCTGCTCTGCAAAATCAATTTGAAAAATCCCATAGGAAGTATTCTCCCTGGCGACCGCAGTCAAAAATTGTACAAAACCAAGTCAAAAAACTATCACAATATAAACGATTAAAGGAAAAAGGCTTAAGTCCAAAAGCTATTTTAGACACCTTAGCAATAAAAAAGGAAACGGAGCTTTTCAATTGGAAGGAAAACAATGTTAAATCAATCTCAACAATTGATAGCTTACGCCATTATCTTAAATTTTTAAATACTGGTTTGGTCTCTATTGATCCACATTCAGGAGCAATTGTTGCTTATATTGGTGGAATTGATTATCGGTATTTTCAATATGACCATGTTGTTCAAAGTCGTAGAGAAGTAGGGTCGACCTTTAAACCTTTTGTATATACAGCAGCATTAGAAAAAGGTCTTGAGCCTTGCGATTATTTTTCAATTCGAAACGTTGTTTATACCGATTATGACAATTGGACACCTAAAAATGCTGAAACAGATATGGATCCCGATATGAATTACTCCATGAATGCAGCATTAAGTCAATCTCTAAATACCATTGCTGTAAAAGTATTGAGTAAAACTGGATTACAAAATGTAATTGACCAAGTACACAAAATGGGAATCGACCAAAAAATAGAACATCAACCAGCAATTGCATTGGGCACTTCTGATATTCGTTTGATTGATATGGCAAAAGCATATAGTTGCTATCTAAATGATGGTCGACCTGTCAATCCTTATTTTATATCGCGTATAGAAGATAAGAACGGAAAAATTATTTTCGAACACCAGTCTGATCCGAAAGCCCAGCAAGCTATGAGCAATCGAACACAGCGAATCATGATTGAAATGTTAAAAAACGTCGTTGATACAGGAACTGCGCAAAGATTAAGAAGCATTTACCATCTTAGAAATGAGCTTGGTGGAAAGACGGGGACAACCCAAGACAACACCGATGGATGGTTTGTTGGACTATTACCCGATTTAGTAACTGTTACTTGGGTGGGCAATGACAATCACAAAATAAAATTTAGAAGTACGGCAATTGGACAAGGCGCCCACTCAGCATTGCCCATTTTTGGAGGAATGTTACAACTGATGAACAAAGACTCCACCCTGAATTCTATTACAAAGGGTCATTTCAAAAAACCATCAAAGGAAATTCTCCAGGCTATGGATTGCCCACCTAGTAAACGCAATGGTTTTTTAAAACGCATTTTTAGAAAAGACGAAGTAGAAAAGGATTTTGATAAAGAAGAAAAGAAGAAAGGGTTCTTTGGTCGCTTGTTTGGAGGTTAACCATATTCGTTGCCTATTAGATATGAATATATTCTGATTTTGCTCCCAAACTAAGCAATGCATCATTTAATGTATGAGCAAACTCTTTAGATCCACAAACATAAAATTGAATGCTAAAATCTCCAATATTTTCAAGAAGAAAATCACGATCAATACGACGTTCTCTAAAACCAATTACACCTTGTTTTGTAAATACATTATAAAAAGCATTGCCCAACATTTTGTGTAATTCTTCAGCCAAAATAACATCATGTTGCGTTTTATTGGAATATAGCAAAGCGTGTCCTTTAATGTTGTTGCTTGCATACAATGCTCTAAAGATGGCAATAAAAGGGGTTATGCCCGTGCCTCCTGCAATAAACAATCCTTTTCCCCTGTATTTAAAGGTGTCAAAAACATCATGGAGGATAAGTTCATCCCCTTCAATCAAAGTCCCCAATTGATTTGTTACCCCATTGTGATCATCATATATCTTTATTATAAACTCTAGATCATCCCAATTGTTGAGTGAAGTAAAAGTAAATGGTCTAATTTCGTCTTTCCACTTGGGTTGATTAATAGATAAATGTGCTGCTTGACCCGCATTATAAGTAAATCCTTTTGGTTTTTCTAAGACAAAACGTTTGACATCATGCGTAACATTACTGGTATGAAGAATTTTAAGGGTATGCATTTTTGATTTATCTATTAAAAAGTAGTGGAGATTACCGGATTCGAACCGGTGACCTTTTGGCTGCCAGCCAAACGCTCTAGCCAACTGAGCTAAACCCCCTTAATTCAAGTTAAGAATGATACTTATAAATCATCTTAACACAAGTTATTTATTGCGCCAACAAATATAAGAATTAACCCACATTATTCACCACATTTATTCATTTTAAACTATACTTCAATGATTATCAAATTATTACTCTATTTTAAGAAGTTATAAAGCTACCTCAATTTTGGATATCGATTAGCTTAATGCTTGGATTCTTTTGATTTTATATTTCGTTTGTAATTTCCTGATATAGATTACTATTATCTGTAAATTACGAATCTCATCTAAAATCAAAAATAATCTCATGAATAATGCGGGTTAAACCAAAAGTCCATTATTTTATGATACCATACAAAATGAAATCGTTTATGCTATTTATGAATATTTTTATTAGCTTTATCCTATTAATAACTTATTAAACAAAACTACAAATGAAAAAAACATTACTTTTGGCAGGACTACTATGTTCTGCATCTTTATTTGCACAAACCTCCATTTTCTCTGATGACTTTGAAAGTGGATCTTCAAATTGGATTTTAAATACAGGGTCAGGAGACAATCAGTGGGTGGTAAACAACTCGTATACAGGATATAATCCTGTTATTGCAGATACACCCGACCAACCTTCAGGAGTTACGGGAAGTCCACAGTCCAATTATCTACACATTAATAATGTTACAGCGTGTTCAAATCTTTCGGTTTGTAATGCAAGTTTCGATACAGGTTCTGCTTCAAACCAAGATGTCACTATGGCCTCTCCAATTGTAACAACAGGTATGACTTCAGTTACATTGTCTTTTTATTATTTATGTGAAGGTGCTTCTGGTGTTTCATTTGGTACTCTTCAATACAGTACAGATGGAGGTTCATCATGGACAGATGTAGCAACTTATTCTGGTGTAAGTACGTGGACACAAGAATCTCAAAGTCTTCCCAGCTGGGACAATCAAGCATCATTGACGTTCCGTTTTAATTGGACAAATGGGGGAAGTGGAAACGATCCGGCATTTGCTATCGATGAATTATCAGTTGTTGGTGTGGGGGGAAGTACTGAAACAATTACCAATGTAGCTTCTAATAATTCAGGATGGTGTTATGATGATCAATCCAATTTCAATGTGACATTTACAAGTGCTGGAACATATACTACTGGAAATGTTTTTACCGCAGAACTATCTGATGAAACTGGAGACTTCTCTTCCCCTATAACAATTGGAACTTTAAACTCAACCTCTTCTGGTAATTTATCAATTCCTTGTGTTATTCCAACTGGAACAGCTGTTGGAAATGGATATAGAATTCGTGTAAGTTCTTCACAACCTGTTGTTGTAGGCACAGATAATGGTATTGATTTATCAATATATCCTTTGCCTAATGTGACTGCCGGTACAGATCAAACTGTTTGTGAAGGAGAAACAGTTTCTCTTTCTGCATCAGGTGCCGATACGTATGTCTGGGACAATGGTGTCACTGATGGTGTTTCGTTTACTCCCCTATTAGGAACAACTACTTATACTGTGGTAGGAACAAGTGTCAATGGTTGTGAAGCAACAGATCAAGTTGTTATAACCGTTGAAGATTGTACGGGGCTTGAAGAGAATTCGATAAATTCTTCCGTTACATTTTTCCCCAACCCAGTAAACACTCACTTCACTTTAAAAGGGGCAACACAATTAACGTCTCTTAAAGTAATTGACTTAAGCGGAAGAACTGTTCAGACACTTAAGCCCAATTCTTTAAATGCTTATGTAATCAAGGGAATAAATGCAGGAACATATTTCTTGTCATTTACAGATGGAAAATCAACGTTTTTAAAACGTTTTGTAAAACAGTAAATCAAGATTGGAATACAGAGTGGAAGCTGCGCTTTCGCTCTGTATTATAATCCTGTTATACCGTCATTGAAAACAATTGTGTTTGCGGTAAATTCCTTCTTAGTCTTAAATCAAATGCCATACAAATATTCCGTACAAATGGCTTCCCCTTTTCATTAACCTCTACACCATTCTTCACAAAAGTTAAAAGTTGGTCTTGTTCCATTTCTTGAAGTGATTTTTTCACTTGAACAATCTCTTCAAATTGCATTTGTTTATCGTTCCATGAAGTTTCAAAATTACACATCAGGTTGAGGATGTGCTTTCTAATAACTAAATCTTCTTGTGTTAATAAATGCCCTTTAAAAGTAGGAAACTCATTTTCTTCTAATCGTTTATAATAATCTTCGACTTTCCGTTCGTTTTGGGCAAAGCTGTACCAAGAATCACTAATGGCAGAAGCCCCCAGACCAATCATTAGCTGTGTTTTAGAAGATGAATATCCCATAAAATTCCTGTGTAGTTTATGGTTGTGGCGAGCGGTATACAATTCATCTTCTTCCAAAGCAAAGTGATCCATTCCTATTTCGTGATAACCCGATGCTTCCAACATTTTTTTCCCTTCTTCATAAAGGATTCTCTTTTCTTCACCAGAAGGCAAGTCTTCCTCTGAATAACCTCTTTGTCCTGTTCCCTTTATCCATGGCACATGAGCATAACTATAAAAGGAAATCCGATCGGGCCTTAAGATATTGGTTTTTTCAATTGTATCAATAACACTTTTTAATTTTTGATGAGGCAATCCAAATATTAAATCGTGACTTATAGAATCATATCCAAGTTCTCGGGCTGTTTCTGTTGCATTTTTTACATTTTCAAAAGGTTGAATTCTATTAATGGTTTTTTGTACGACTGGATCATAATCTTGCACTCCATAACTTACTCTTCTAAACCCTAAATTATAGAGCACTTCCAAATGAATACTGTTTGTGTTATTGGGGTGACCTTCAAAACTAAATGCGACTTTTTCAGCGCGTTCTGCCCTTTCAAACAAGCCTTCGATTAGACCCCTCAGCTTTCTAGGAGGAAAAAATGTTGGAGTTCCTCCTCCCAAATGAATCTCTTTAATAATTGGTTTTTGAGGAAATTGGTCAACATATAAGTCCCATTCTTTTAAAACGGCCTCGATATAAGGATCTTCAACGGCATGATTTTTAGTAATTCTTTTATTGCATCCACAAAACGTACATAAAGTTTCACAAAAAGGAAGGTGAATATATAAGCTTATCCCTTGACTTTGATTGGTTTCCTCAAAAGATTTGATAAATGTTTGTTTCCAGTCATCAGCTTTAATCCCCTTTTTATCCCAATAGGGAACTGTTGGATAACTTGTATACCTTGGTCCTGGAACATTATATTTACGAATCAAATTATTCATTCCTCCTTATATTTTGTGTTTTTAACTTTACTTTTTGTGTATTCGAAATCCAAAAAGCCATACCAATTATAACAAAAAATGCTGTCATTAATACAAGCCCTGAAATAACAAAAACCATAAAATAGGGTTGAAGTTGTTGCATCATTGCCGAGAAGGACTCCTTTTCTGGCGCAAGATTCCAAAACCCTTTAAGAATACCTGCAATATTTAAAGAAACAAAGAATACCAATAAAGAGGCTTGCACCGTCCAAAACATTATATTTAATGTTGTTTTCGACTTCTTTTTGATTTTATTTTTATAGGTGAAAAACATAAAAACACCCGCTAAAAGAATCATCGTATTAATTCCTATTGTCGTTCCCATTGAGTGCGCCACAATCGCGTGTGTTCCATGCACATAAATATTTAAAACAGGAATCGACATTAGGCAAGCAATTCCCATATTGATAAATACCCAAAAGTTTGAAGCCATAATAAAACGATAGGGAAAGTAATAATAATTCAATTTAATTTCTTTTAAACTTTGTCTCCAATTGTATATAATTCTTACGAAAAGAATCCATTCTGTCATGCTTACAATATAACCAACATATCTAATATAGCTTTCAGTAGGAAGTGAATAAATATGATGTCCCCAATTGAACATTAAATTGAACAAGCCTAGAAAATACATTGCAAAAGCCAACTTGCTTTTCCCCACTTTATATTCTTTAACGCCATTTATGCGGTCCATTATAAAAAATGCGACACCGTAAGTCAATTGATTAATTGCACCAACAATAGAACCGTTTACCTTCCATTGTATAGTCATGTCTGTTATAAAGTGTTCTCTAAAATAGGGAAATATCCATAAGTAGTTTTCTATAATGATAAAAAGGAAGAAGATTATTCCTGTCATCCACATCCAAACATACACAGGCCAGTTTTTAATCCCTTTTGCAAGATGAAAAAAGTTGACAAGAAACAAAACCCAAGAAATAATGATTGGAAGTGCCCAAATTGGATTAAACTTCCAATACTCTCTTCCCCCAAAGTCGCCAGCTAAATAAGAGTATCCAATTCCTACTAACGCCAAGACCCAAAGTGAAAAATGGAGATAAAAAATACTTTTGGGGGGTGTTTTTTTAGATAAAATTATGAGGCCTACATAGACACAACCCGTTGCCCCTAGGATAATCCAAAACATTACATAAGAAACATGAATGGGGCGCAATTTTAAAAGTCCTTCAAATTTTTCACGTAAAAATTCAGGAGAAACATAAGTAATTGCTGAGAGTCCTCCACCAATCAGACCAATTGTTAATGAGATTAAAGCAAAAATTAAAAATTGCTTTCCATAC
Organism: uncultured Fluviicola sp.; assembly: GCA_964585545.1. GTDB lineage: Bacteria > Bacteroidota > Bacteroidia > Flavobacteriales_D > Crocinitomicaceae > Brumimicrobium. The sequence continues at coordinate 120,239 of CAZPDT010000004.1, read as the reverse complement.
CTGGTTTTATCTTTCATCGTTTTGTTCAATCATTCCGTTCAACAATCTCTTGTACGTTAGGGGATCGGCACTACCTGTAGCATCTGTGGCTTTAAGAAAAACAACGAGTACATCCTTTTCCCTATCTGATAAATTTAATTTTGGCATTTGCTTCATTCCTCCATCAAAATATATTCTTAATGCTTTAACATTCCCATCTAACTTAGAATACTCATTGGTTAAATCAGGCCCTAAATGTCCTCCCAATCCATACAGTTGGTGGCAATTTGCACAATTGTACTTTTGCCATACCAAGCGGCCTTCTGCAATTTCTGATTTATCGAGGTCTTTATAGGATTCTATTTTGGGTGTCCCTGAATAAATGGTCAACGAAAACAGCAAGAACATAACACCAAGTATTAAAAAGATATGTATTGGTTTAATTTTCTTCATATATCTTTACTTTTTACATCATTTATACGATTTCTTCTACTTGCTTCGCACAATGTTCTTTTTGATTAAGGTGTTCTATTTTTGACCTTACAATTTCACAAGCAACAAGACACAAATTATAGGTTTCCACACCTATTGGAGAAATAGAATATGTTTCTTTTTGATCAACTAAGGTTTTTGTTATTTTCTCTAAACTTTTTTTTGTTAAAATCAAACTTTCCATATCAGACATTATTGTTGCCCCTTTCATCATTGTTTCTTTAATTTCTGCTTTAATTTTTAAAAGAAGTTCATCCTTTTCATAATTAATTTTATACACTGTTTTATGAATAGGTGCGTCCGTATAAGGAACATCGTCAAACATAAATGAAATAAACTCTGCGGCTTCATAAGCAAATACCAATCCCTCTAACAGAGAATTTGACGCCAACCTATTGGCACCATGCAACCCAGTTTCAGCACATTCTCCAATAGCGTACAAACCAAAAATATTTGTCTGTCCTTTTTCATTTACTTTTAATCCGCCACATTGATAATGTGCGGCAGGAACGATAGGAATTAAGTCGGTTGAAACATCAATGCTTTTATTGGTCAAATTGGATGTAATTTTAGGGAAATTTTTCTTAAATTTTGTTGTTTCCAAATGCCTACAATCTAAGTAAACACATTTTTCTCCGCTTTGATTAAGCTTACTAAAAATAGCATTTGAAACAATGTCTCGAGTAGCCAATTCTCCTCTAGCATCATATTTAAAAAGAAATCTACATTCTTTTTTATCCACAACATAAGCACCGTATCCTCTAATGGCCTCACTCAATAAATCCAATTGCTCTTTATTTTCTTCAAAAAGTACGGTTGGATGAAATTGCACAAAATTAAGGTTTGATAGCATTGCTCCTGCTTCTATTCCTAAAGCAATTCCATCTCCAGTCGCCACAGAAGGATTGGTTGTGTTTTTATAAACTTGTCCTGATCCCCCTGTTGCAAGAACAACAAATTTACTTACAAAACATTCAATTTTTTGTTGGTTAATATTTAATGCACTAATCCCAACGGCATTGCCTACTTTGTTTTTAATAATATCGATACAAAGACGATGGGTATAGAATGTAATGTTGGAAAATGATTGGGCTTTTTTTATTAAAATATTGATGAGATGCTCTCCAGTATTATCCAACGCATGAACAACACGTGGTTTACTGTGTCCGCCTTCCAGTCCCAAGTCAAAATCCCCCTCTTTAGTGAGTGTAAAATTCATTCCATAATCCATCAATTCATTAAGTCGATGTGGTGCTTTTTCAATCACCAGTTTAACGATAGCAGGATTTGACAAACCTCCTCCACTCGCAATAGTATCATTAAAATGCTCATCAAAAGAATCATTAACTGTGTTTGTAACTGTTGCTATTCCGCCTTGGGCAAAATGAGAATTAGAATAGGTCAATTCTGTTTTTGAAACCACAGCAATCTTAGCTTGTGGCTTTTTCTTGGCCAACTGGATAGCAAAGGACAATCCTGCAACTCCGGAGCCAACAACAACAACGTCATTTTTAATTCGTTGCATACTCTAATTGCTTGTTCTCAGTTATATCAATCATTCTTTTTATAGGAATACGTGCCGCTTCCATCACCTCATCTGTAAGTTCAATGAAAGGAGACTCATTCACCAAGGTGTCATATACTTTTTGTAATGTGTTAACTCTATGATAAGCACATAAACTACAGGCACAGGTGTTTTCTTCTTCGATCGGTGCAGGGATCAATTTTTTTTCTGGTACCTCCTGCTTCATTTTATATAAAATTCCTGCCTCTGTTGCTACGATAAAGCTCTTTTTAGGGGAAGCTTTTACATATTTAATCATTTTTGCTGTTGAGCCAATAAAATCTGCCAATTTTAAAACATCTTCCATTGATTCTGGGTGAGCCACAAGATCAGCCTCCGGATTGTCCTGAATGAGTTTCATTATTTTATCCGTTGCAAATGCTTCATGAACGATACAGGAACCATCCCACAACACCATTTTGCGCCCTGTTACCTTTTGAATATAGCTTCCCAAGTTCCTATCGGGAGCAAAAATAATTCCCTTATCTTTTGGAATAGAGTTTACAATTTTAACTGCATTTGAAGATGTACATATATAGTCACTTATTGACTTTACCTCTGCTGAACAGTTAATGTACATCACCACCTCATGATCTGGGTGTTCTTCTTTAAATTTCTTAAAGTCATTGTATTCACATCCGTCAGAAAGAGAGCACCCAGCATTTAAATCTGGCAACAACACTTTTTTAGTTGGATTTAAAATTTTTGCCGTTTCAGCCATAAAATGAACTCCACAAAACAAAATCATTGAAGCGTCTGTTTTGGCGGCTTCCATCGAAAGTCCATAACTGTCCCCTACAAAATCGGCAATTTCTTGAATATCGTCTTCCTGATAATAATGGGCAAGAATAACCACATTCTTCTCTTTTTTAAGTCGTACAACTTGTTCTTTTAATTCCTTCTTATTCATCTCTATTATTTTTATGAAATGATTCCTTATTCTATTGTTCATTAACACCCTGCTCTATTTTTCACAAAGCGTTTTATTTATAAGGCAAAGATACAGAATTTTTTCAATTCGGACAATTGTGTCCTAGTTGTTGAATAAATTTTATTTTGAGGCAGATTTATATTCCTTCAAAATAAAAAAATTTTGTGTATACAAATTGCTGGCCCAACGCAACGCATTGAGCCAGCTGTACTGAAAATTAATGATTCTGGTTTATCTAAATTTCTCTTTAATGATTTATATCATTCATTAGTTTTTCAAAACTAGAAGAGAATGTAAAATGGCTTCTCAAAAGAACATAATTGTATTTATCATAACAATTGTCATAGGCTGATTTTGCGAACTTCAATCGATTGGTGTCGAAAGTAAGTTTTTCCAATATACGTCCTATTTGTTGTACACTAAGTACAGCAGTAGAAGCAAAAAACTGCGCCATTTTCAATTTACTATCATCAAAAGCTTCATTATCTAAAGCATGAAGAAAATTATTAAAACTGTTCTCATTTATAAAATGATGATTGTTAGCATATTGACCTCCTGCATTTGGACTGTTTGGATAGTTTCCTGGGTAAGGATATCCATATCCGGGATGGTTTGGAGCGTATCCTCCTCCTGGATAACCATTTCCATAATAAGGTGTATTGTTATGTCCACCTCCACATTTTGGGTGTCCATAATGTGGGTGTCTATGATATGGGCAATAAGGGCTTCCATAATAAGGATTGTTTGTATAACCAGAGTGGCCAGAATACCCAAATCCAAAGGTTAAAATTTGAGGCTGATTTCTAGGTGTTTCTCCATCGTAAGGATCAAATGCAAATGCACCATTTACAAATGTAAAAACTAAAGCAACGGCAATGGTAATAATTGTTTTCATAGCACTAAATTTTAATGTTCTGTAAAAGTATATTTCTAAAACTGTGCCAAAAAGAATCAAAAACACATTGATTGTTAATTATTAGACAATTATGTCTTAATATAAAAGGATTTATATGTTCCTAATAATTGTCTTCAACAACTATTCTTTATATTTGCAACACAAACACCAAAAAATGGAAAATAAAGAAAAATTCAGTATAAAGAAAGCCCCCAAGCCTGTGGGATTATATCCACACGCCCGAAGAGCAGGAAACTTACTGTTTTTATCTGGGGTTGGCCCAAGGACAGCGGGGTCTGATGAAACAGACTCTAGAGTTCCAGGTTTAGAATTAGACAAAAACGGAAACTTTATCACATTTGATTTTGAAGCACAATGTAGAGCTGTTTTTGACAATGTCAACGCTGTACTCAAAGAAAACGGTTCCAGTTGGGGTCAACTGATTGATGTTCAGGTATTCTTGGTAAATATGAAAAGAGACTTTGCACTTTATAATAAGATTTATGCAGAGTATTTTAAAGACAATCAACCTTGTAGAACGACCGTAGAAATTTCTTCATTACCGACACCTATTGCTATAGAATTAAAATGTATTGCAACAATTAATTAACTTAGAATTATGATTGGATTTATTATTAGAGTTATCGTCGCCCTATCAGCATTGGGTTTTAATGTTTATTTATTTTATATTGGTTCTTGGGGCTGGGGAATTACAATGATTCTTCCTTTGGCTTTAATATGGCTAAGTTTCTGGAGAAATGAGAATTTAATTATTGCGTTGTATCACATGCGTGTAGGAAAACAAGAAAAGGCCTGGAAAGCCATTAATAGAATCAAATCACAAAGATTTTTACCAAAAAGACAACAAGCCTATTTGCTGTATTTGAAAGGAATGTTGGGAATGCAAAACGATATAGGCTTACCCAAAAGCGAACAAATGATCCGTAAAGCCTTAAGTATTGGTTTACGAATGCAACAAGATAAAGCTGTTGCACACATGCAGTTGGCGGGAATTTGTATGCAAACAGGCCGAAAAGCTGAGGCAAAAACCTTAATGGCTCAAGCAAAAAAATTAGATGAAAAAAACCTGCTTAAAGAACAGTTGGGAACCATGAAAAAGCAAATGGGTATGGTTGCCTCCAAAAATCAAATGCGCATGGCTCAAATGCAGAAGGGGAGAAGAAAAATGCCCAGACACAGATAAAGATGACAGAAAATCTCATTATTCAAAAAGGAACAAAGGAAGACAAATATATCTCTCTGATTCCACAAATTAAAGCTTTATGCAAAGATGAACCCAATTCTGTGGCCAATCTTGCTAACGTTACTGCTGCAATAAAACAAACCTTTGATTACTTTTGGGTGGGATTTTATCTTGTAGAAAATTCAGAATTAATTTTGGGTCCGTTTCAGGGTCCAATTGCTTGCACCAGAATCCAAAAAGGAAAAGGGGTTTGTGGTACTGCTTGGAAAGAGGAAAAATCAATTTTGGTAACAGACGTCAATCAATTTAAGGATCATATTGCTTGTAGTAGTCTGTCAAAATCCGAAATTGTAGTCCCAATAAGAAAAAAAGGCAAAATTGTTGGCGTTTTCGATATCGACCACGATCAAATAGGTGCCTTTAATGAAGTAGATGAACAATATTTAAACCAAATTTGTGCATGGCTCGGGGACATTTTATAGTGGGTATTGTTGTTCTTTTTCTTTTCTCCTCTTGCGGACAAGTTGGAACAATTACTGGAGGAAATGAAGACCTTGCAGCGCCAAAACTAATTGAAAAAGAAGTTCAGCCCCCCATGGGAAGTGTAAATATCAATCCACAAAAAATAACCCTCCCATTTGATGAATATATAAAGTTTAACCAGCCCGCTAAAAACATTCGTGTTACACCAGCAGATGTTCAGTTGGATTATTCAATTAAAGGAAAATCTGTTCAACTAACTGTTAAAAACGGAAGTTGGAAGCCCAACACCACCTATACCATATACTTAAATCGAGCTGTGCAAGACATAACTGAAGGCAATGACTCTATAATTGCCTATGTTTTTTCTACTGGAGATTACTTGGACTCGCTCCAAACCACAATTCAAATTGTCGATGCCTATAAAGGAAAACCAGTGAAAGACATTACCGTTGGTTTATATACTTCTCCCCTGCTTGATGATACCAGCTCCATAAATCCGCGGTATTATGCATCTACTAATGAAAAAGGATTGGCAACTTTCAAAAATATAAAAGACACCTCTTTTTATGCCTATGCTTTTGAAGATGAAAACAGAAATAACCGTCTGGATAAAACAGAAAAAAGAGCAACTTTAAAGCAACAAGTTAAGTTATTAGACTCTTCCTCTTCTCAAGTCCCTGTAATTCGTTTAATGCCACCAATCGATAGTTTGCTCAAGGTAACTTCCAATGAGGTTCTTCCCACTGCAAGTTGGTGTTTAGGTTTTAATCGTCCATTTCAAGAAGGAGAACATTTTGAATTTCTTTCTCCTCTCCCCAACAATATTGTATGGAACAAAGAGATGGATTCATTAACTGCATTTTATAAAACAACAGAAAAATCGGGTAAGCTTTCTGGGGCAATCCATACACCATCTTTCTCCGACACACTTTTCAAGAAATACTTTATCAAAATTCAACCACAATTAGAAATAACAACAAATCTTACTGATAAACAACTTGGTGTAATTGATACCTTAAAAATAATTGCCAACGAACCCATTCGCTCAATAGATACTGCTCAAATTCAGTTACTAGAAATCCCGTACGATGACTCAATCCAACACATTTTAAATTACACCTTAGACTCTGTTTCCCCCAATAAAATGGCTGTCCTTTTTAAAGACAATTCTCCCAAGAAATTATATTTAAACATTGCTCCTAATGGAGTACAAGGGATAAATTACAGTTTAAAAGACAGTGTAAAAATTGATTTCACCATACAAAGAAAAAAAGAAACAGGAACCATGGTTGTCAAATTCGATTCAATTCCTCCCCTAGGAATACTATTTGTGACGAATAAAAACAATGCAAAACAGTACAAGATAGAATTTAATGGTGTTAACGATACCCTTACTCGCCTTGAGTATTTAGCTCCGGGAAAATACAGCTTTCATTATCTAATTGATGAAGACAGAAATGGAAGATGGACAACGGGATCAATTTTCGGTCATAAAGCCGCTGAAAAAATCATTTGGTTTTCGACTACAACAACAATAAGAGCCAATTGGGAAGTAAAAGCAGTCTTGTCTATTCGAAAAAAAGCAAAATAGGTTTTAGCCCCAACTATTCACCAATTTCACACCAAAATAAATATATTTAATGCATAACCAATGTGTTATAAAAATTATTAAATATGTTTTATGTCCTCATTTTTTGGGTTCTGCTAATTTGTGATATTTTGATTTAATTTTAACATCTTTGTCGTTACAAGTCCATTGAAATATGAATATATTCCTACAGATCTTGTACCTAAACCTACTCAAATTAGGTTTATGAATAGTTCGAGTTAAGATTATTGCATTTCAAATCAGTTAATAAAATAAGCAAGTCCCTTGAATTTATTTTTGTTTTCATCAATTATTCTAGTAAATTGTTCTCATTATTGTATTATTACGCCAATCATTTTATGATTAAAAGACTTTACAACTTATTAACAATAACATTTCTATCTCAGTTTGCAAGTGCTTTATTTGGACAAGGTCCTCCTCGACTAAATAATGTCCAAATAAACAACCAAAATCAAGCAGAATGGATTCTTAATCGATTGGAATATTTTGATACAACAGAAGAAGTAGACAGTTTAAATTATTATATCCTTAAAGGTCGAACACTGTGTAAGGCTTTAGACTCATTAAAAATTAAGGATGCCCGACTTATTGGAATGGGGGGTGATATTTGCACATTTATAGCCAATAACTTAGTCAAGAAAAATCAATTATCCGAAGCTCTTTTTACCTATAATAAAGCCCAAAACCTTTATACGATAAATGAAAACAAATCAAAAATTGCTTTGTGTTATAATCGTATAGGGGACATTTATCATACTCTAAACAATCAAATAGATGCTTTAAATAATTATCACAAAGCCATTTCTATTTACAAACAATTAAAGGATTCTACACAAACTGTACTCACTTATATTAATATTGCTAAAGCTTACAAAAGTCAAGAAAAATTACATAAGGCACAAGAAACACTATTGCAAGCACTAAACCTTGTCAAATCTAATGAAGACCCTTATGTTTTATCTCACATCAAAAACTCGATTGCCCAAATAAAAATAGAGATGGGCGATATCGAAGAGGCTCTTTCTATATTACAGGAGGCTCTTTCTCTTTCTAAAAAAAGTAAAAACAATCAACTCATCGCTCCAATTCTTAACAATATTGGCGAGGTTTACCTCAATAATAATGAGTCTACAAAAGCAAAAGATTTTTATAGAAGAGCCCTCAATTTTGCATCAGACAATAAATATTACATACAAGGGGCTCACTCATTAAACAACTTGGGTAAATATTATTTTTATATCAAAAATTATGAAAAGGCGATAGATTTTGCTTCTCGCTCTTTAGAAATAGGCGAAGAAATGAAAGCTGAAAAAGTACAAATCAACGCTATTCATTTACTGCTTAATATATATGAAAAACAAAACAATTGGAAAAAAGCCTTTTACTATCAAAAATTACTTATTCAACGAACAGAAAAAAGAAAAAAAAGCACAGTAGAACAAATACTTTTACAAGAAAAAGTACGATTAGATAAAGAAAAAATGCGTTTTCTCGAAAAGAAAAAAGAAGTAGAAAACTCACTTGTCGTTGAGAAACAAAATCAACATCAAAACATCCTGTATATTGTTGGCGGACTTCTGTTTATAGTTATGATTGCAGTACTCTTTGTTATTTATTTTCGTTTGCGTGCTTCACGAGAAAAAAACAAGTACATTACCAAACAAAGTGAAGAGCGAAAACTTCTTCTCCAAGAAGTGCATCATAGAGTAAAAAACAATTTCCAAATTGTATCTAGTATGCTTCGTTTACAGTCTTACCGTTTTGAAGGAGAAGAGCTTCAATCTAGCTTTAATGAGGCTGTTAGTAGAATTAATGCAATGGCAATTGTTCACGAAGTAATCTACCAACAAGAAGAGTTTAGAGACATCAGTGTAAAGTTGTATCTTAAGAAATTAATTAAAATTCTTCAAAAAACAGGACATTACAAAGTTTTAATTCAAGTAGAGTCTGAAGAATTTCCTTTAAAAATTGAAACATTAATCAGCTTAGGCATCATCCTTAACGAGTTGATAACAAACTCTTATAAACATGCTTTTGATGACAGTATTGACAATCCAACAATAAAAATCACTTTAAAGTGTACAGGAGAGAAGGCTTATGAGTTAAAATATATGGACAACGGTGTAGGCATATCCAAAGAACTTTCCACTAATTTTGGCATGGATTTAATAGATACGATTATTAGTAATTATGATGGCACTATGGAAATACATCATAATTTGAAATGGGCAACGATAATAAAAATTGATTTCTCAGAATATTAATCTGAAAATTAAGTGTGTTTAATGCTCTATCCAATTGATACAAACAAACTATTTGTTATTCCATTCTGACATTGTCCGGGCCAATCCAATGGTCGTAAAGCCTTTTATGAATGCAATGGCAATATCTAGTCTATCCTCCATTTGATTTGTCTCTTCTTCCGACCATTCACTCAAAACAAAATCGATTTGTTTTCCTTTATTAAAGTCGCTACCAATGCCGAACCTAAGGCGCGCAAATTTATTGGTTTGAATTTTTAATTGAATGTCTTTTAACCCATTATGACCTCCATCGCTTCCTTTTCCTCTCATTCTCAATTTTCCATAAGGAAGTGCCAAATCATCGACAATTACAAGTAGATTTTCAATTTTTATTTTTTCTTTCTGTAAATAAAAGTTAACGGCCTTTCCGCTCAAGTTCATGAAAGTGCTGGGTTTCAATAAAATAATTGTTCTTCCCTTCCATTTTACTTTTGCCACATCACCTAGTTTACTGGTTTCAAACTCAGTTTTACATGCTTTAGCAAATGCATCAACCACTTTAAATCCAATATTGTGTCGTGTATTCTCATATTTTTCTCCTGGATTTCCCAATCCCACTATCAAATATTTCATTTTACCAATCGTTTTATACTCCTTTATTAACTTCAGTGCGGCAAGCTTTATTCATTCGTTTTCTATTCTAAAGCTAAACCGTCTGCTACATTTGAAAATGCTCGAAAATTTTTTACCCCAGTTTTGGGTATACAATACGTTTGAAATCTTTGAACTACCCAGCTATTGAATGTGGGTTTTGACTAACTTCTTGGATTCGAGAAAGTATTCACATCAAACCCTGTAATTTCATCATCACATAAAATCACCATCCTTTCTATAATATTTCTTAGCTCACGAATATTTCCCGTCCATTCTGTGTTTTTAAGTGCCTCTAAGGCATCCTTTGTGAATTTTTTTCGTGGACTTCCGTTATTGGCGCATGTCATTGTTAAAAAATGTTCCGCAAGAAGGGGAATGTCTTCAGTTCGTTCATTTAATGTAGGAACATGAATAAGAATCACACTTAATCGGTGATATAAGTCTTCTCTAAAATTACCTGCTTTAATTTCCTTTCTTAAATCTTTATTGGTTGCTGCAATTATTCGTGGATTTACTTTAATGTTTTTTTCTCCCCCCACCCTTTGAATAATGTTTTCTTGTAGCGCTCGCAAAACTTTAGCTTGAGCAGAAGGGCTCATATCTCCAATTTCATCCAAAAAAAGCGTTCCATTTTTTGCGAGTTCGAATTTTCCTTTTTTCTGTTTAATAGCGGAAGTAAACGCTCCTTTTTCATGACCAAAAAGTTCGCTTTCGATGAGTTCAGCAGGAATTGCTGCACAATTTACCTCAACAAAAGCTTCATCTTTTCTCGGACTATTGTCGTGAAGAGAATGGGCAACAAGTTCTTTTCCTGTTCCATTTTCACCAGTAATTAAAACTCTGGCTTCACTTGGTCCCACCTTTTCAATCATTTCCTTAATACGGATAATTTCATCGGTTTCTCCAATAATTGATGAACCTTTAAATCGTTGTACAGTTTTCTTTAAAGTCTTTTTTTCTTCTACAAGGCTATTTTTATCATTGGCATTTCTAACGGTTACTAAAATTCTATTTAAATCCAACGGTTTTTCAATAAAGTCAAATGCCCCCAATTTAATCGCCTCAACTGCAGTTTCAATATTTCCATGACCCGAAATCATGATAATTGGACTTTCAATTTTCTCCTTTTGAAGATCTGTTAACAATTCTATACCATCTTTTTTAGGCATTTTTATGTCACAGAAAATTAAATCATAAAAATTTGATGTGGCCATTTCAAAGCCTTTTTTACCATCTTCTGCCTCGTCCACCTCATAGTCTTCATATTCAAGAATTTCAATGAGTGCTTTACGAATACTCTTTTCATCATCTATCACTAAAATTTTACTCATGGCGGGATCTTTAAATTTGGGGGCAAAGGTAAGTAATACCGTTTAAATTGCTCCAATTTATAAGTTTAATTTATTTTCCTAGGTATCTGATTTTAAATTTTAAAGGGATTTGAATTGATACTTATGTTCTTTTAATCGTTAAAAAGTGCAGTATCACTTGATCTTCATCAAACAACAATTTTGTAAACAATATTTAACATTCAGATTGTATATTTTATTAGAAAATATTTCTTATATTGTAATCGGATTTAAATTTTCAATGGTTATGATTGAGTTAAGTAAATTCATTTTAAAAAAGGTTAGTTTTGATCGCCAACTATTTCAAAAAGAGCTAGAAAAGGCCATTAAATGGATTGGTAAATCCGAAGATTTACAAGCGTTTAAAGCCTACTGCATGGTTGAATATGGTCATTTATATCCCGCAGTATTAAAAAAGGTTTTTTATAAGATTTAATTTCGTCACTTCAGCAACAACATCTGAGTTCAGTCCTGTTTTTCTTTTAAGAAGGCAATGTTTCTTTTCAGTCCTTTGTATTTGGTTCTTTTAACCGCTCCTTTCCTGAAAATTTCTTTAAAAACCTCTTCCGTAAGTTCTTCCCATTCGCTTTTCTTCATGTTTAACGTGTTTGGATGGGGATTTAATCGCGGTTCGTTATGCTGTTGGGCGAATCTATTCCACGGACATACATCTTGGCAAATATCGCAGCCAAACATCCAGTTTTCCATTTTACCTTTAAATTCATTTGGTAGGTTTTCATCTTTAAGTTCAATCGTAAGATATGAAATACATTTGCTTCCATCGACAGAGTATGGAGTAATGGCATCTGTGGGGCAAGCATCAATGCAACGTGTACATGTTCCACAATAATCTTTAATTGGTCCATCATACAACAGGGGTAAATCGAGAATAAGTTCTGCAATAAAATGAAACGATCCCACTTGCGGGGTTATCAATAAAGTATTTTTACCCACCCATCCCAAGCCAGATCTTTTTGCCCAAGCCTTATCCAATACGGGAGCTGAATCGGTAAATACACGTCCTGCTACTTCCCCTATTTCCTCATTAATGGCTTTAAAAAAAGTTTTTAGCTTATCTTTAATAATAAAATGATAATCTTCGCCATAAGCGTACTTGGAGAGTTTTGGTGCTTCGGCATCTTTTTGTCGTTCTTTTGTATAGTAATTAAACAATAAGGAAACTACTGATTTTGCTCCTGGAACTAGCTTTGTGGGGTCTAAGCGTTTATCAAAATGGTTTTCCAAATATCCCATTTTCCCATTTTTATTTGCCTTTAAATAATTAACTAGGTGAGGCGCTTGATCTTCCAAATACTCAGCCTTAGAAATGCCGCAATACATAAACCCAAGTTCTTTCGCCTTCGATTTTATAAATCGTGTATTCGCTTCAATATTGGTCATTTTGGTGTTAAAATAAATTACCCGGAGAAACTCCTGGGCTTTTTCCCAAATGTTCAAACGCCTTTTGGGTTGCCTTTCGTCCTCTTTGCGTGCGCAATAAAAACCCTTCCTGTATCAAAAACGGTTCATAGACCTCCTCTAGTGTATCTGCACTTTCTCCAACGGCTGTTGCAATTGTCGTAATTCCAACAGGTCCCCCATTAAATTTCTCAATTAAGGTAAGAAGTAATCGGTTGTCCATTTCATCCAGTCCGTTTTTATCAACATTTAAAGCAGCAAGGGCAATATGAGTGATTTTTATATCAATACTTCCCGTTCCTTTAACTTGTGCAAAATCACGTACTCTTCTAAGCAAAGAATTAGCAATTCTAGGTGTTCCTCTACTTCTACTTGCAATTTCGTATGCTGCCTCATGGTCAATAGAAATGTCAAGCAACCCACAAGATCGTTTAACAATTTGAGTTAATGTTTTAGCATCGTAATATTGCAATCGAGAAGCAATACCAAACCGTGCTCTTAGGGGGGCTGTCAACAGTCCTGAACGGGTAGTAGCACCAATCAAAGTAAAGGGGTTTAATTCAATTTGAACGGTTCTGGCATTAGGGCCAGAATCAATCATAATATCAATAACAAAATCTTCCATCGCAGAATAGAGGTACTCTTCAATAACAGGAGAAAGCCGATGAATTTCGTCAATAAAGAGCACGTCTCCTCTTTCGAGGTTGGTCAGTAAACCAGCCAAATCACCTGGTTTATCGAGAACAGGCCCTGAAGTTACCTTAAAACCTACATTTAATTCATTTGCAACAATATGAGCAAGCGTTGTTTTTCCCAATCCTGGTGGACCATGAAGCAAAACATGATCTAAAGGTTCTTGTCTTTTTTTTGTTGCCTGAACAAATATCTCAAGGTTTTCAATGATTTTCTTCTGACCTGTAAAATCGTCAAAGACTTGGGGACGAAGAACTTTATCGAGTTCCCCCTCAGATTTTTCGCTTTCTGCTCTGTAATCAAAACCTTCTTCTTCCACCAATTAATACTTTATAACCCAAATATAAGAAAAGCCCAGCACAATGTATTCGTGCTGGGCATAATATTGTGTATACAATCCTTTTAATGTTCTCCGGTTCCTTCTTCGATTTCGCCTTCTCTAAGAGGAATTGTTTGAGGAACAAAGTCCTCTTCCCATCCTGGCTTAGAGTAATCGTAAGGCCAACGGTACACTTCTGGTATTTTTCCTGGCCAGTTGCCATGTCCTAATACCACTGGAGTTGTCCATTCAAGTGTATTGGAATGCCATGGATTGACAGGAGCTTTTGGTCCTCTATAAATGCTATAAAAGAAATTAAATATAAAGAAGGCTTGTCCAACAGCACCGATAATAGCAAATACAGTAATAATAATATTTAAATCAACGATCATATCATGAGAAGTTGGATTGAAGGTATCTACAATTGAATAGTCATAGTATCTTCTAGGCATACCTCCAATTCCGATAAAGTGCATAGGCAAGAACACGCCAAATCCACCAATTATAGATGCCCAAAAGTGAGCATAACCTAATCTATTGTTCATTAATCTACCATACATTTTAGGGAACCAAAAATACACTCCGGCAAACATTCCAAATATTGACGAGAGACCCATAACAACGTGGAAATGAGCCACAACAAACATCGTATCATGTACTTGAATGTCCATAGCAGAGTTTCCTAAAATTGTTCCTGTAATACCTCCAGAAATAAATGTTGATACTAAACCTATAGAGAACAACATTGCAGGGGTAAAAGTGATTGATCCTTTCCATAAAGTAGTAAGGTAGTTAAACACCTTAACTGCAGATGGAATCGCAATTAACAATGTGGTAAAGACAAAGACACTTCCTAAGAACGGATCCATTCCAGAAACAAACATGTGGTGTGCCCAAACAATACAGGATAAGAATCCAATTGCCATCAAAGAACCTACCATCGCTCGGTACCCAAAAATTGGTTTACGTGAATGAGTAGAAATAATTTCTGAGGTTATACCCAAAGAAGGAAGTAAAACAATGTATACTTCAGGGTGTCCTAAAAACCAGAATAAATGTTCGTAAAGAATAGGAGAACCTCCCACATTGTCGAGCATTTCACCTCCAATAACAATATCTGAAAGATAAAAAGAAGTTCCAAAAGATCGATCCATTGCCAATAAAAGAACAGCAGAAATCAATACGGGGAAAGAAATAACCCCTACAATTGCCGTAATAAGGAAACCCCAAATAGTTAACGGCAGACGAGAAAAAGTCATTCCTTTTGTTCTCAAGTTAATGATTGTTACAATATAGTTTAGAGACCCCAACAAAGAGGCCGCAATAAATATAACCAATGAGATCATCCATAAAGTCATTCCAAATCCGGAGCCAGATACACCTTGTGGCAATGCTGCTAAAGGAGGGTATACTGTCCATCCTGCCATGGCGGGACCTGATTCTACAAATAAAGAATACAACATAATAATGGAAGAAATCATAAATAACCAAGAAGACATCATGTTCATAAAACCTGATGCCATATCACGCGCACCAACTTGAAGTGGAATTAAAAGGTTAGAAAAAGTACCTGATAATCCACCCGTTAGAACAAAGAAAACCATTATAGTTCCGTGAATGGTTACTAAACCAAGAAACATTTCTTGATTTAACACGCCATTGGGCGCCCATCTATCACCTAAAAAAACATTTAGAATATCAATAGATTCCCCAGGCCATGCCAATTGAATTCTAAAAAATATGGATAACATCATTCCAACGACGCCCATAAAAATAGCACAAATCAAAAATTGTTTTGATATCATTTTATGATCGTAACTAAAAATATATTTAGATACGAAACTTTCTTCGTGGTGATCTTCTTGGTGCAATTCCTCTTGAGTTAAAGCTGCCATGTTTTTATAACTTTATTTAAATAATTTATGAGTGTTCTCGATTTATTCTTATTTTTTGTCTACTCGACTTGCAATTTTTCTATAATATTCAAGTAACTTATCTTCATTTCCTTTAATCCAAGGAGACCCATCATAAGTTTCTTTGGTCTTTTGCCAATTTAAATAGTCTTCTGGACCCAATACTACAACAGACATTTTCATTTTATAGTGAGAGCCTCCACAAATCTTATTGCACATCAAAGCAAATTCATACTCAGGATTTTTTGTGAGTTTTTTCATCTGTTTGGTTGTATAAATAGGCTGTAACTTAATAAAAGTTGTCATTCCTGGTACTGTATTCATCTGTTGTCTAAACTGAGGGAAATAAGCACTGTGGATAATGTCCTTAGACCTTAAGTGAAAATTATACTTTTGTCCTTTAAGAAGGTATAAACTATCTTCAACGATAACATCATCATTGGCCAGTGCGTCTAGGGAGTCATTGTAAGTTACCTCCATTGCTTCTAACAAATTTGACAGCCTTTCGTTACGGTGCAAATCATGTACAAGCTTCTTGTGGTCTTTTTTAGACAAAACTACAGTTGGATCGTTCAGTTTTTCCTCCATTTGTTTAATTCCACTAACACCAGGTCCTCCGTCTCGCATAAGGGTTAATGAGGTTTGGATGTTTTCTTTTGTCATTATAGCATAAGGATTCTCGTCGGTGGTTAATTTATAATCAAATTTACCAAGCTTATTGTTCATTCCCGAATAACGAGCAGTCCATTTAAATTGCTCTCCAAAAATTTCTACATTAACGTATTCAGCTGTGGCAGGAGAAGTAATTTCATTCCACGCTTTTAATCCAACAATAATCATTACTGACAATACTGCCGCAGGGATTGTTGTCCAGATCATTTCTAAAGTATTGTTGTGCGGATAGTAATACGCTTTTACGCCTTTTTTACGCGAATATTTCCATGCAAAATAAAAGAGGATGGTAACACATGCAAAATACACAATGAAAACCAAAATCCATTGCAAGTGAAATAAACCATCAATTATAACTCCTTGAGTTGATGCTGCCGGACCAAGCCCAATATGACCATAGTCTATCATTAACCAGATAAGGAAAGCATGCAAAGCAACCATAAAAACAAGTAATAAATTCCTATTGAATTGATTTTCATTTTCAGGAATATCCTCTGGATTTTCTTTGCTCTTTTGAGACGTTAATTCACTTATTCGCATAATCTGTGCTACAGCTATAGCACCAAGGATTATTACTAATATGACAACTAATTTATTAACCATTTTTTCTAAAATTAACTAATTCTTATAACTTAAATTCAAATTATATTTCGTGATGTAATGACTCGTCCAAGAAAGGGTCGTTTTGACTTATTAAAGGCGATAGTGACAACTTATGTAAAACAACACGACTAAATAGTCCAAGGAAGAGAACACCCATACCTACTTCTAATAATCCAAAACTTCCTGCTTCTCCCATAGAGCCTCCCATAATCATCAACCAAGTATCTAGCCAATGCCCTATCAGAATAAGTACCCCAACAAAAGTAAGAATACCCATGTGTCTTTTTGCATCGCGTGACATAAGGAGTAACATAGGGAAAACAAAGTTTATAATAAACATTCCAAAGAAAATATACTTGTAGTTCTCGACCCTCATTACAAAATAAGCAACTTCTTCAGGTACATTAGCGTACCAATACAACATAAATTGCGAAAACCAAAGGTAAGACCATAAAAAGGAGAGTGCAAATATCCAAGTTCCAACATCATGAATATGACTTTGATTTAATTTTGGTAAATACCCTGCTTTTTTGAGGTAAAATAACAACAATAAAATAACAACCATAACAGATACCCATCCACCAGCAAACACATACCAACCAAACAAGGTAGAGTGCCAATGAACATCAATTGACATCATCCAATCCCATGCACTCATTGAACTAAAAAATCCAAATACTACTAGAAATAAAGCACCTTTTAAAAAGTTTTTCTTATGTAACGCAACAGCATCATCTGGATTTTGATCTATGAGTTTTGACCTTTTCATAAAACCTTTCCAAATAAGGTAATAAGCTGTAAAATAAACAGCTGTTCTAATCCAGAAAAATGTCATGTTTAAATAGCCTCCTTTGTGGGCTGCTGCCGCATCATAATGTGCGCCACCTTCTTTCATTATAGAAGGATCCATCCATAAATAGATATGACCACCATGTAGAAACGAAAGCGTTAACAACGTAACTAATAGTATACCCATTCCCACGGGTAAAAACTTAGAAATTGCTTCTATTGGTCGTCTAACATAGGCAACCCATCCCACCTCGGCAACATAACTCAATGCCAAGAAAAACATTGCACTAATTGCAATAGCGAAAAAGAATATACTATCTGATAATAAATTGGCCATAAATCTTCGTCCAAGAAGACCATCACCCATGGAGGCAATAATACCAATTCCTGTAAACACAATACCAATAATCATGGCGATTGTTGTCCACTTCTTTGCTTTATTTGAAATTTGATAATCCATTTAACTAATTTGTTTTCTTAATATAATATCTATTTAACTTGCGTTATCATTCGTTCGCACCTGTAGAGTCTGCTGCTACACTTGTTGTATCCGATTCGTTTGAAGAGTCAGCAAAAGAGCTTCCATAGTCATCATACCGAAGTTTGTCTACATAATGAACCAACGTCCAAATTTCTTTAGTTGTCAATAAATTAGCGTGCGCTCCCATCATTCCTTTACCATAATAAATGGCGTAAAAAATTTGGCCATCAGTCACACTGCTTAAATTCTTGTAATCGGGCACCCCAGCATAAGCTCCACTTTCTACCATAGGTCCGTCGCCATCTCCTTTTTCGCCATGACAATGTTTACAATTGATGTCGAATAAATTTTTCCCTTCATCAAAAATTGCCTTTTCATTATCTGGAGTCAACTTTATTGGGTTTTTATCAGCGGCAGATTTATAATAGTCTCCTTCTGCCGTAGTTCCAATATTCCAACCATCTTTTGCCAATAAATTGTGGGTAGTTGGCGCAAACTTACTCGCTTTCCGATCATAAGGTAAATAGAACACCATATCCTCATCGCTTACAACACCATGATAAGCTATTGTATGAATTGGAGGATGTTTTGCAGATTCTTTTTTCGTTAAATCTACATTTGTAGTTTCTTTTATCCATCCATAATCCACATAGGGTTCAATTGCAGGAGACCGATACATGTCGGGCATAAACTCTAGTCCTGGAGAATCTGTATTCATTTCGCATGAAAATAAAATTCCCGCTCCAAATGTGAGCACAATTGCTTTAATTGATATTGCCTTAATTTTTTTCTTCATGGCAAATTATTTAATATTTTTTTGATCTAGTTCAACAATTCCTGTTTCCATTAACATTGCTTCGATTTCCTTCTCAGAAAACTTACTGTTTTCATTTAATCTTAACTCCATAATAAAACGATCATCTGTCGTTCTGGGGTCGGGATTTACAGCGGGCATACCAGGAATTGTTTTGTTTACTAACAAATAACTAATTGCCATGGCATGTGCGGCAAATAAAACGGTCATTTCAAATGAAATAGGAACAAAAGCCAATAAATTTTCCAAAAAGGAGAAACTCGGTTTTCCACCAATGTTCATTGGCCAATCATAAATCATAAAATAATTCATACCAATAATTGCGAGGGTTAATCCTGTTAATCCATAAATAAATGACATGATTCCCAGCCGTGATTCTTTA
Source organism: uncultured Fluviicola sp. (assembly GCA_964585545.1). Classification (GTDB taxonomy): domain Bacteria; phylum Bacteroidota; class Bacteroidia; order Flavobacteriales_D; family Crocinitomicaceae; genus Brumimicrobium. Next base: position 100,751 of record CAZPDT010000004.1, on the reverse strand, counting down.
AGACCTAGAATTGGGTCCAATCCATGCACTGGAAAGGGAGAGAAAACCTCTGCCACTTTTACTCCCTTTGCGATGACTTTCTTTGCGCCCTCTTTAAGCACTTCATCATCATTATACATCGCATAAAAAACTACGTTTGACTCCATTTCTTATTTGTTATCGTTTTTTAACTTTTCTTCTGCTTCCTTTTTCCATGCAGTAATCTTTCCTTCATTAGCTGCAACACCTAAATATTGAGTAAGAATACTAATATCTGTTTTTAAATCTAATTTTGAAAGTTGCTTGAAGGTATAAATTCCTATTGAATTTAGCTTTTCTTCAATAACAGGCCCTAAACCTGTTAATCCTTTCAAGTCGTCTTTTTCCTCAACTTTAACAGCACCCAGTTTTTTCACAAACTCATCAACGGCAGTCATCATTTTTTTGTCTGGCTTTGCTTTCTGTGGCGCCACCCCCGCATAGTTTATTTTAACCTTTATGTTTTCCTTAGCAAGATGTTGGTCTTCTAAGGAATAAGCAGGTGAATGCGCATCACCTTCCTTATAGGATTGGCCTGAGCTTCGCAATATTGTTTTCAATTCGTTCAATGGCAATACAGGGAAGTATCTAGCAAACAACAAGAAGAATACTAAGAATATTCCAATTGTTCCTATAAATATTCCTATATCAATATGTGTTGGGTAGAACATTGTCCATGCTGAAGGCAAGTAATCATGGTAAAGATCCAATACAATAATATCAAATCGCTCAAACCACATTCCTATATTAATAACAATTCCAATTACCCATGCCCAGAAAAAACTTCTTCTAATTTTTCTGAACCAGAGCATTGCTGGAATTGCAATATTACAAAGCATGAGTGCCCAAAATGCCCACCAGTATCTACCCGTTGCATTTCCCCAGGATAAATAAATATAAGCCTCATATTCAACACCCGAATACCATCCCATAAAAAACTCTGAAGCATAAGCTATAGCCACCAATCCTCCGGTAACCATAATTACAATATTCATATATTCTACGTGTTTACGGGTAATGTATGCCTCCATATTGAACGCCTTGCGCATAACCAATACTAAAGTCTGAACCATTGCAAACCCTGAGAATACAGCACCCGCAACGAAATAAGGAGGATATATTGTACTGTGCCATCCCGGAACAATAGAGGTGGCAAAATCAAAAGATACAATTGAGTGAACAGAGAACACAAGCGGCGTTGCAAGTCCTGCTAAAATAAGAGAAACCATTTCAAAACGACTCCAATGTTTTGCTTTACCAGACCAACCAAAAGAAAGAATACCGTACATTTTTTTAGCCAACGGCGTTTTTGCACGATCTCTTACTGTTGCGAAATCTGGAATTAAACCAATATACCAAAATACTGCTGAAACAGAAAGATATGTAGATATTGCGAAAACATCCCAAAGAAGCGGCGAATTAAAGTTCGGCCACAAGGAACCAAAGTGGTTAGGAATGGGCACAACCCAGTATGCTACCCAAATACGACCCATATGAATCATTGGAAATATACCCGCCATAAATACAGCAAATATTGTCATTGCCTCTGCAGATCGATTAATTGCCATTCTCCATTTTTGACGAAACAATAAAAGTACTGCCGAAATAAGTGTTCCAGCATGACCAATACCAACCCACCAAACAAAGTTGGTAATATCCCAAGCCCAGTTTACTGTTTTATTTAGTCCCCAAGTACCAATACCTGTTCCGATAAGATATAAAATACAACCTACTCCATAAAGTGCAATAATAGATGCAATTGTAAATAGGATATACCAATTTCTTGATGCCTTTCCTTCTATTGGTGAACAAACATCCTCTGTTATATCGTGGTATGTTTTATGACCAAGGATTAATGGTTCTCTAATTGACGCTTCTTTATGCATTACAATTTATTTATTTTTTAATACTCTTTTATTTCTCTTTGTCGTTATAACATTATTCTCCTCTCTTTGACTGTAGCTCAACAAGAACTTCGTTATCATCATTACGCACTTTTGTTTGATACCATATATTTGGTCTCGTTCCTATTTCTTCTAGTGCATGATACGAACGTTTGTGTTCTGAAATTTTTCGAATTTTTGAATCGGGATCATTCCAATCTCCTGTAATAATCGCATCTGTTGGACACGCATCTGCACACGCTGTTTGGAAATCACCATCTGCAACAGGCTCTCCCGCCATTTTAGCATTCAATTTTGTTTCTTGAACACGCTGAACACATAATGAACATTTTTCCATTACACCTCGTGTTCTAACTGTTACGTCTGGATTCAACACCATGCGTCCTAAATCATCTTGTGCTGGATTCACTTCTCCAAATTTCTTGTATGACGGATAATTAAACCAGTTAAATCTTCTTACTTTATAAGGACAGTTGTTTGCACAGTAACGCGTCCCTATACAACGGTTATAAACCATTTGATTAAGCCCTTCATCAGAGTGGTTTGTCGCATTAACTGGACAAACAGTTTCACAAGGCGCATGATTACAATGTTGACACATCATTGGTTGATGAACAACCTTTGGATTAGAAGAGGCCACATCAGCAATTGAACGGTCAAAATTATTTGGATCCTTAAATTGTCCCACCGTTGTTTCTTCATCAGAAGAATAATAGCGATCAATTCTAAGCCAAGCCATTTCTCTTGCTCGCCTCACCTCATCTTTACCTACAACTGGAATGTTGTTTTCGGATTGACATGCCACTAAACAAGCGCCACAACCAAAACAAGCATTCATATCAATTGTCATTCCCCAACGGTGTCCAACATTCTTTACAGGATGGTGATCCCATAAGTCAAACTCTTCCATTGGCACTTCCTCATGGTGTCCGTGCTTGTTTATTTTTTCCATTGTCCAATCAGGGTTGTAGGCCTTTTTTGATTGGTTCTTATAAACCTCTAATGTTGTTTCTCGCACAATAGAGCTTCTTCCCATTATCGTATTATGGGTTTGAGTAGTTGCTATTGGATATCCTGTATTTAAATTTTTTAATGACCCGACAGCCCAATATTCCAATGCATTATTATGTGTTTGCACCATTCGGAAAGCATTTTTACCAATTGGTTTTGGATTTCCGTTTGCATCCTTCACGTGCCCACCATATTCTTTTGTTTGAAAAGCAGCTTTACCAATTTTTACTCCTCCCTTTCCTCTTTCGTAACCCAAAGCTATACCAACAGTTCCTGGCGATTGTCCTGGAGAAGGAAATACAGGTAGTTTATAAGTAACATCGCCCACCGTTATTTCGCCCATTGTTGCTTCATTAACTTCATCTATATACACTTGGTATCCTTTGCTTTCCATAACGGCTGGATCCATTGTAATATAATTGTCCCACGTCACCTTTGTAATAGGATCGGGAAGTTCCTGCAACCAGGGATTAGATGCTTGCTTACCATCACCTATGGAAGCTTTTTGATAAAAAACAACTTCTAAATCTCCACCTTTAGTAGGTAATTTCTTTGATATTTTTCCAATGGCAGCATCATTAAACTCTGGCATTGAAGGTGCTTTTGCCTCATTTGAAAAAACTGACCTGTAAATTGTAGTTTCCCAAAATGTATTAAAGTCTTTTTCGCCTTCAAAGCCTTTATTTGACCAATTGTCTTTTATGAAATTATAGTATACCTGACTGTCTTTTCCCTCACGTTCTGCAATTTCTGACCATACTAAGAAAGATTCTTGTGCTTGCATTGAATCAAACAAAGGTCGTATTGTTGGTTGTGCCAAAGCATATTCATTGGCTTTTGGAGAATAATCATTCCATGCCTCTAAAGGATGGTGATCTGGTGCAACATAATTACAATGTGATGCCGTTTCATCCATAAAGCTAGATAGAGAAACCGTCAAATCAACTTTTTCAATGGCATCTGCAAATGCTTCACCATTTGGTAGTGAGTACACAGGGTTTACATCATAGAAAAATAGAGCATCTGGTCCCTTTCCCGCACTTACATCAGCAACCAATTGCATCATTTTATCATCTTCAGACGCAAACATATTAACAGGGTTATTTAAGTTAATTATGTTTTTGTACGCCCCAATTAAATGATTAATTTTATTGACGAGAACTTGAATACCAACATTGTTAGAACCCGATACCACTAAGCCACCGTCTTTTTTTAATTCTTTTGCTATTTTTTTAATGTTTTCTGCTCCAATTCTTTCAGGAACTTTTGCAGAAACGCCCTTTGAAGATCCTCCTAGTTCTTTTATTAATGCCGCTAAAATAGCCGCCTCTTCAGAAGGCTTCATCATGTAACGGAAATCCGCATTAGATCCCGTAACTGACATATTGGATTCAATTTGATAATGTTTGCTCATCCACTTCCCATCTGGCGATCTTCTTTGTCCATATTGATGAGCAAACTGGGTTGCCATTAACCAAGTACTTAAAAAATCTGCTCCAAAACTAACGATTGTTTTAGCTTTAGAAAAATCATAATCAGGAATTACAGCACTTCCAAATGCCAATTCATTGGCTTTTCTTATCCCAGAATAAGAAATAGCATCATATTGAATATGCTCAAATTGAGCACCACCACCTAAGGTTGGAGCGTTATTGTTAGCATTAACATTCGTGCTGTCATTTGCTTCTCCACCAGCGGGCGTGTCCATTGAAGTTGTACTACTCACGGTACCAGTAATTGATTTTTCAAATTCTTCAATTACTTTCTTTGTAGAAGGAGAAATAATAGTATCTGAAACCAAAACTACTTTCCCATTCTTGCCCTTAATTTTTTTCAATTGAGCAATAATTTCCTTATCGATATCTGAAGTTTTTGCTCCTTGACCTTCTTTAAAGCCCCATCTTAATCTTGCCTCATTGTACAATGTAAGAACCGAAGCCAAAACACGAGGATTTACTCCACCTTTAGTAAATCCATAATCTTTATTTCCTTTAATATAAATTGGTCGACCCTCTCTCGTTTTAACAAGAATGTTTGAGTAAGTACTCCCATCATAATAAGTAGAAGCATACCAAGTGGCCTCTCCTGGCGTTACATCAATTGGTTTGTTTACATAAGGCACAGCCTTATTAACGGGCGCCTCACATGCAGCAACAGTAGCCGCAGCAACACTAAACCCTAAGAACTTTAAAAAATCCCTTCTTGGTGTAGAAGACTCTTTTACTTTTTCGTCTGCTAAAAATTCATCAATACTTACTTCTTGATTAAATTCTTTGCGTTGACTTTCAATGAATTCAGATGAAGCATTTAGTTCTTCAAGACCTTTCCAATACTTTTTACTCATTGCAATATTATATTATTTAGCTATCTACTTTAACTATTGATTCTTAATAATGACACTTAGCACATTCCCATCCACCAAGTTCTTTTACAGTTACCTTTCCATCCTTTAAATATTCCGAATAAAGTTCGGGGTCATTGTTAAGAAGTCGTTGATGAATCTCTTCATAATAACCTCCCTTACCCTCTAGTGGACCGGTAGAAACCTCTTTTTTGTCATGACATTCAATACACCACCCCATTGTTAATGTTGGGTTGGTTAGTTTAATATTTCCATCAATTTTATTGAGCTCTTCTACAGGCATAACCTCAGCCGTTTCTTTTCGCTTAGTCATATCTCCATGACATTGTTTACAATCGATTCCCCCTACTTCAACATGTTGTTTATGACTAAAGAAAACATGGTCTGGAAGTGTATGTACCTTATTCCAAACAATATTTTGAGTTTCTCCACTATAGGTTCCTCCACCTTCTGGAGAGAATCCAGCAGATTCGTAAATCTTACTGATTTTAGCTTTTTGCTCTGGCGTTGAGCCATGGACCATTTTGTGGCAATTCATACAAACGTTAGTTGTTGGTAATCCAGCTGTTCTAGATTTATTTGCTGAATTATGGCAATACTTACAATCAATTCCATTAATGCCAGCATGAACATTGTGGGGGAAATTAATTGGTTGACTGGGGTGGTAACCCGTAACCACACCCACAGTATACATTCCCATAAAGGCCCAAGTAATTAAACCAACAACAACAATAAAAGCAATTATACCAATATACTTCTTGTTTTTCCATGCCCATTTTTTACTGCCAAACTTTGTGCTATCATTTGATGCTTGAACTTCTCCTTCATCATCAGATGATTTATCATTTAAAAGCTTACGCTTAATTCCACCAAGTCCAAAAATAATAACCAAGAATAAACCGCCAAACACGTACCACATTGGGTCTAGCCCATCATCTTTTCCTGCGCCCCCTCCTGTATTATCAGATGCAACGGCTGTTTCACCTCCTGCACTTTTTGCTGCCCCTGGCATTGGGGTTGCGTCTACATAATCAAAAATTGCATTAATTTCTTCTTTGGTTAGTTTTGGAAAAGTTGTCATCGCTGCAGGCGACCATTTTTCAACCTCTTTCGCATAGTCGTATTTCTCAACAGCAATTTTCCAGTTGTGTACCCATTGAATAATTGCTTCCTCTGGCTCTCCTTGCTCTGCCCACAAATCTCGAATCTTATAGAGGGCTGGCCCTGTCATGTCTTTATGGGGTTGGTGACAGGTTGCACATTTTGTTTTAAAAAGTGCTTCTCCATCTTGTGCATTTGAAACAAATGGAACAAACATAATCAGCGTTAACACTAACGCAAACAATCCTTTATTTTTCTTGCTAAACATCTGGTTATTAGATATTTGATTCATAAATTCATAAAATACTGTACTCTGTATACAATATTAAGTGGTAGCAAATTTAGTAGAATATCAATATCTAATGACAGTTTGATGACAATACTTAACCTTAAAAATTCAATTTAGAACCATTCTAAATAGCTTTATATAGTGGGTTAACCCTTTCCTTTTTGTCGGAAACACTTATAAATATTCGTACTGTGTTCATTATCAATTTATAAAAATTGTTAATATTTTAAATAAAAAATTTCCCGTTGATATTTCTCTCTTTTTGGAAGTTTAAATTTTTTATGTTAATATCTTTTTTTTAATAAAACGACATTTTACAGTGGTTTTGGAAAAACAGGAAAAAGGTTATCAACAAAAAAGAGGTGGTTTTTATACTTGATCATTTTTATCCCATTCCGTATAGGAATCTTCTGTTTCAAAAAGTTTAATATTGATTAAAGAAAGGTTTGGGGGCAGTTTTGCTTCTACGAGCTCTTTAAAGTGGAGCATTAAATTTTCGCATGTAGGTTGAAGGGGAAATAAAATTGTTCGTGCATTGGTTTGAGTAAGACTGTGTTTTTCTACATCAACTTTGTTTAAAATAAGGGCATGATCAAAAACATCGACTATTTGCTTTCCTACTATTTCTTTGAGGATAGAGAAGTCACAAACCATTCCATTTTTTGGAGAATTGGGATCATCATTAATATTTCCAAGAACTGTTACAAAAAGTTTATAGGAATGACCATGAATATTGCGGCACTTCCCGTCATAATTATATAAGGCATGTGCCATTTCAAAAGAAAACCTTTTGGTAAGACGAATCACTTCATTACCCATACATCAGTATTTTAATACAAATTTGAGATAAAAAAAAAGAAAAAACAGAAATGCATATAGAAAAGACCCAAATGTTGATATAAATCAGTTAACCAAAGACTCCGCTTTACCAACCTGCGTCCTGTAAATACACTGTTAAATCATCAAAACTCAAATGTCTCCATAAATTTCGTTGTGAAGTTTCCTTTATTAAAGTTTTCATCATCCATCAATTTAAGATGGAAAGGAATGGTACTTTTAACACCTTCAATTATAAATTCACTTAAAGCCCTTTTCATTTTAAGAATTGCCTCTTCACGTGTTTGTGCAACTGTTATTAACTTAGCAATCATAGAATCATAATATGGCGGAATTGTATAGCCCGCATAAACGTGAGTATCGATCCGAACTCCCGGTCCACCAGGTTCATGGTATTCAGTTATTTTCCCTGGAGAAGGTCGAAAACCATTCATTGGATCCTCAGCATTTATTCTACATTGGATTGCATGCATAATTGGTTCATAGTTTTTTCCACTTATTTTTTCACCAGCTGTAATTTTAATTTGTTCCTTAATTAAGTCAAAATTAATAACCTCTTCTGTAATGGTGTGCTCTACTTGGATACGGGTATTCATTTCCATAAAGTAAAAATCACGATTTTTATCAACAAGAAACTCAACCGTCCCTACTCCTTCGTAATTGACTGCTTTTGCAGCTTTAATTGCTGCTGCACCCATTGCCTTACGCAATTTTTTTGTCATAAAAGGAGAAGGGGTTTCCTCTAAAAGTTTTTGATGCCTTCTTTGAATTGAACAATCTCTTTCGGAAAGATGGCAAACTCCCCCATATTGATCTCCTGCAATTTGAATTTCGATATGTCGAGGTTCTTCGATGAATTTTTCCATATATAGCCCATCGTTTCCAAAAGATGATTTTGCTTCTTTTCGGGCTTTTTCCAATGCAGCTTCCATTTCTTCATCATTCCACACTACATAAATTCCCTTTCCACCACCACCAGCGGTAGCTTTAATCATGACGGGATATTTCACTTTTGCTGCTGTTTTTAATGCCCCTTTCAAATCTTTTATAAGCCCTTTTGAACCAGGTACACAAGGAACTCCAGCTTTTAACATTGTTGCCTTAGCATTTGATTTATCCCCCATTCCATCAATTTGTTCTGGAGTAGCGCCAATGAATTTAATATTGTGTTCTTGGCAAACTTTTGAAAACTTCGCATTTTCAGAAAGAAAGCCGTATCCTGGGTGAATTGCATCAACATTTGTAATTTCAGCGGCTGCAATAATACTAGGAATACTCAGGTATGAATCAGAACTTTGGGGCGGTCCAATACAAACCGCTTCATCTGCAAAACGAACATGCAAACTGTCTTTATCGGCAGTACTATAAACTGCAACCGTTTTTATTCCCATTTCTTTACATGTTCTAATAACACGTAGAGCTATTTCACCTCTATTGGCGATTAATATTTTTTTGAACATCCTCCTTAGATTTTAGTTCTACTTTAAAATAAATGAATTAAGCTGGATCAACTAAGAAAAGAGGTTGATCATATTCAATAGGTGAAGCATCATCAACAAGTACTTTAACAATTTTACCATTCACTTCTGCTTCAATCTCATTAAACAATTTCATTGCTTCAACAATACAAATGGTATCTCCTTCTTTGATTGTATCACCAACTTCAACAAAAACAGGCTTATCTGGTGAAGAAGAACGATAAAACGTTCCAATCATCGGAGATTTTATCGTAATATATTTACTGTCTTCGCTCACTCCTGCGTCAGAAGATGATGTCCCTTTTTCTTCTTTGGCTGTGGGTGTTGGCGCAGGTGCTGGTGCAGCTTGAGGCATTGGTGCCGCCATTTGTTGAGGCATCTGCTGCAATTGAGGTTGTGGCTGTTGGATATAAACCGTTTTCTCCTCTGTTTTCGGATTTTTAGAATCAGATTTAATTGTAATTTTAAAATCTTTTTTTTCTATTTCCACTTCTGTCACCCCAGATTTAGAAACATATTTGATTAATTCTTGTATTTCCTTTTGAGTCATAATTTTTAATATTTAAAAAGATAAATTTACATAATTTTATTTAAGAATTGTAGGCCCACTTGATATATATTGATCCCCAAGTAAAACCTCCACCAAAAGCAGAAAGTACCAGGTTGTCTCCTTTCTTCAGTTGATGCTCCCAGTCCCAAAGACATAGCGGCAGAGTTCCTGCTGTTGTATTGCCATACTTTTGAATGTTTATCATCACTTTTTCTTTTGACAAACCCATTCGAGTAGCTGTTGCATCTATTATTCTTAAGTTGGCTTGGTGGGGAACCAACCAATCAATGTTCTCTGCTGTTAGATTATTTCTTTCCATTATTTCAACCGAAACATCAGCCATATTTTGCACAGCAGATTTAAAAACAGGTCTACCGTCTTGATGGACATAATGCAACCTTTCATCAATTGTTTTATGACTTGTAGGAAGCTCTGTTCCCCCTGCAGGTAAATACAAATGTTTTCTTCCAGCTCCATCACTTTGTAAAACACTATCAATTATACCGTATCCCTCCTGGTTTGGTTCTAAAAGAACAGCTCCTCCTCCATCACCAAAAATAACACAAGTTGAACGGTCTTCATAGTCTATTATGGAAGACATTTTATCCGCTCCAATAACCATTACTTTTTTATATTTTCCTGTCTCTATAAATTGTGAGCCTGTAGTTAATGCATAAATAAAACCTGAACATGCAGCGTTCACGTCAAAGCTCCATGCATTGACCATACCCGTGCGATCAGAAATCACATTGGCTGTAGAGGGAAATATAAAATCTGGAGTTATTGTTCCACAAATAACAAGATCAATTTCTTTTGGGTCTATGCCTTTTTTATCTAAAAGTTTATTAACGGCCTCTACTCCAATATCAGAAGTGGGGCGATCTCCTAGGATGCGTCGTTCTTTTATTCCTGTGCGGGTAACAATCCATTCATCTGAAGTGTCAACCATTTTTTCAAGATCAAAATTGCTTAATACTTTTTCTGGAACATATCCTTGAACACCTGTAATTGCTGCTGTTATCTTACTCATTGTTTAAATGCTTCTTTAATCTTATTTGTTAAATTTGATTTTGCGACATCATGAGCTAATCCCAACATGTTTTTAACAGCGACATCATTAGAAATACCGTGACCAATAATTACGTCAGAATTTATACCCAAAATAGGTGTGCCTCCATAATTTTCATAATTAAAGCGATCAAAATAAGGGTCTTTTAGCCCTTTTTCTTTAATAATTGAATAAATTCCTTCCGCTTCTTTTAGCACCACATTGCCTGTAAATCCATCACAAACAACAACATCTGCTTTTCCTATAAATAGGTCTCTACTTTCAATGTTTCCTACAAAATTAAAGTCTTGTGAATCTTTCATTATTTTATAGGCAGATTGCGTAAGTAAATTGCCTTTTCCTTCTTCTTCTCCAATATTCAATAATGCTACTTTTGGATGCTCAATGTTCATGACATTTTGTGCATATAAGGAACCGAGTATTGCAAATTGATTTAAAACATCTGGTTTACAATCAGCGTTGGTTCCCACATCTAGAATAATCGAGTTTTCACCATCAATTTTAGGCAAGACCGAAGTAATACACGGACGAATAATACCGGGAATAGCATTTACTTTATACATCGATCCGACCAACATTGCCCCTGTGTTTCCAGTACTCGAAAAGGAATCAATTTTATTATTGGCTAAAAGTTCAAAACCTATTGCAATAGAACTGTTGGGTTTTTGTCGTAAAGCGCGCGTAGGGTGATCCTTCATGGTAATGTTTTCTGGTGCGTGAACAATAGTTAAACGATCAGAATGGGTGTTCTTTTCTTTTAAAATAGAAAGGATTTTTTCCTCGTCACCTATAAGCACTATCTCGACATCATCCGATAATTCATCCAATGCCAATAACGCTCCTAAGACATTAGCCTTTGGGGCGAAATCGCCTCCATTAATATCTAACCCTAATTTCATCAGTGTGGAAACACTTTTATAAGAAATAAAATCACAGCACTATACTGCAACTTCTTTTTCTGCGATTACCTTACCTTTATAATAAAGCTTTCCTTCGTGCCAATGTGCACGGTGAAATAAATGAGGCTGTCCTGTTGTTGGACATGTAGCAATATTTGCTGCAACCGCTTTTTTGTGCGTTCGTCTTTTGTCTCTTCTTGTTGTCGACGATCTTCTTTTTGGTACTGCCATTTTAATTTATATTTTAAGTTTTTATTTCAATTTTTTTAGTTGATTCCACCGAGGATCTATTTCTTCTTCTTGGATATCAGTGTGCTCTATTGATGAATCAACATACTTATTCAATAAGCTCAACATTTCTTCATTGCATTCATCCTCATCATGAATTGTTCTGCTTGGCAAAGCTACTGTTAATAATTCATATATATTTGAAGAAAGGTCGATTTCAAATGCCGACAAAGGAAGAACTATTAGATTTTCATCTTCACTTTCCTCCTCTCCAAATTTATAAATAATTTGATGGGAAACAGCAATGTGATTATCCATTAGTTCATTACAACGATCGCAGGATTTTTGAACGGTTCCTTCCATCTCAAAATGTGCCACCATCATTGTCTCTTTTTTATCCAAAACGAAGTCAACCTTAATGTCTCCGCCTTGAATTATTGAATATGTCAATCCTTCAAAGAACGCATCCTTTATATGGAACTTAAATTTATGCTTACCTATCTTAAGCCCCTCAAATGGAATAATAAATTCATCTTTAGAACTCATAATGTTCAAACATTTGGAGTGCAAATGTATAAAAAAAAAGAAACATTGCTCTTTCTTCATAAATAAATCTACATAACGTAAGGAAGTTTTAACCCGAACTATTCAAAAGCAAATCAGATAACCCGTATTTTTCATGAGATTATTTTCGATTGGAAAACTTTTCAAGTCCTGTTTTTCTCAACTTAAACCAAAGCCAAATATAAAGGTCCAATAAGTTAAAAAGTTGCTTGCTAAACAAAATCTTAAAACCTTTTGTAAATCCTGTATTGGGCGTATTGTATTTGGTCATTATTTCCAAGTTATCGCTTTTTCCGTTTTCTCTTAATAAAGCGACTCTTTCCCTTCTTTTCTTTCTTGGATAATTGAGGTATAGACTATAAACTGCTCTATAAAAATATTGTTTTATATATGTTTTATGAAAAGTGATGGTTTTCTCATCAAAGGAAAATTTTTGTGCAATTTCAGCCAATAAATCTCGGGCAGTATTTGATCTTTTAATTTCAGATTCATAATTGTATATTGTTCGAGTTAATGAATTGTCGTTGTATTGGTAATGATAACCCGCCTTATCAATCCATAAAATACTTTTTGTGTGTTTTAAACATTTTAATACAAAAATAAAATCTTCACCAAACCTAATGTCTTCGTCAAAATAAATAGAGTTGTTTTTAATAATATGTGTAGGAAACAATTTTATGCACGCAAAAGGATGTCGTTGAATAAAGTTTGTTGAATAAAACAACTCGGAATATTCAGATTCAGTATATTTTCTTTGTTGACATGTGTACTCTTGGACTTCTCCTTTATCATTTTCCCATTTATAGCCTTGTAAAACAATACTGTTCTTTATATCAATTCCATGTGAAATAAAGCTGTCGAGATAAAACGGTTCAACATAATCGTCTGCATCAATAAATGTAACAAAATCTCCTTGCATTTCATCAATACCTTTATTCCTTGCGGCAGAAGGGCCTTTGTTTTCTTGATGAAAAACTTTTACGCGCTCATCTTTCTCGGTGTATTCATCACAAATTTCCCCACTATTGTCTGTTGAGCCATCATTAATTAAAATCAATTCAAAATCTTTAAAGCTTTGATTAAGAATAGATTCTATACACTTATTTATATCCTTTTCGGCATTGTAAACTGGCGTAATAACTGATATTTTCATTTGAATTGATTGATGATATAATTGTATATATTTTCTGATGCTAAAGCATTATTTGGCGGTTGAGCCACCCGATTAAAAAAAGCGTTTCGCACCTCTTTTTTAATGTCTTTTTCTTGCAAAACAACACTTTCTATAAAATCAATAACTTGACTCTTTTTGCGCCCCTGATAAAGCGTTTCTAACGCCTCTTTCCCCATTTCATTAAACTCTTCTATTATTTTTTCCCCCTTCATTAAAAACAATACTGGTTTTCCCGTGTATAAATATTCCATTACAAAAGATCCACAATCATGAATCATTGCGTCCGAAGTTGCAAATAAATCTATATAATTGCCCTCATCGAGTTGACCATTGCTCATGTTTTTCCATTTTTGATAATAATTTGTCGTTTTCTTTTCGCCCCATAACATATTTAATTTATCTCTTAAAACGGGATGTGGTTTAAACGAAAAATTAATTTTATTTTCATATTTTTTTGCTGTTTCCAGCATAAAATCAGCATAATCTAAAAAAGTGGAGTAATTTAAATGATTTTTATAGTTTAACTTTCCTGTGGGGTCTGGGATAGTGTGATGTGGAGCAAAAATAATTCGCTTTTTATTTTTCTCTGAATTTTTCCATACTCCATCTTTTGGAATTATCTTATCCAACAGTCCATCCATACCTGGAAAACCTGTTACAATAACATTTTTTCCTTTTTGTTGTGAATGCTTTTGAGCAAATTTTTTATGCATTGGTGTTTCTACAAAATAACGCCAGCAAAAATTCTGAATTTCTTTATTGTAATGAAAATGAAATAGGTTGCTCGAATTAAACCCGTAAGGAACGTAACATGTTAAAGTGTCCAAATAATGATGGAAATTATACTGTGGTAAAGAAAGGTTATAAGGTGTGCAGAAAAAAACCAAATCGGGTTGAAAATCTTTTTTTATATCAAGCCATTCCCCATCAGAGTCTCGTGTTTTTTTTACATCATATCCCTTTGCCTCCATACTCAGATATGCTCTTTCCATTTCTTGCTCCATGTTTTGATCTCCATAAAACATATAAGGACAAATGAATACTACTGGGTTATATCTGGTATTGTTTTTAAATAAAAAATATACATGCTGGTATTTCCAAATTGATGTGTTAATAAGTAAAAAAGCAACATTGATTTTCTCTTTATGTTTAATTTTTTTTATTTCCTTATCATAGTTGCGGTTCACTCTAAAGATTTTAATCTTTAATTTGATGACTTCTTTGAGTTTATTCGGCAGTATTTTTTTTATGAGTTTAATCATTCAGTTTTTACTCTTTTACTTCCAATTTTCAAAATTATCAATATTTAGGGAATTCTCTACATTCATAATGTAGCGCTATTTTTTTAAAAAATCAATGTTCCGGCACACCGATAACTGTGTCGTGGTTTTTATTCTTTGTCAAAATGAAAAGGATGTAAAGGAAAGATGGTATTGGGGAAAGACATATAATCCTTTCCAAAAAAATCAATAATCATTTCTTTAGATTTATTTGGAATTGGAACTACAAGTTTTGGTTCTCTATTATTTATAACGGAGAACTCTGCCTTTTGTATTGGAAAAACATATCCAAATTTTGTTAAGTTTTGACTATTAAAATTGGTAAATGTTGGAATAATATAATCGTCTTTTGTTGCTTTTTCCTTGGTAGTAAAATCAAGTTCTGAAGAATACACTTTCTTCAATTGATTTAATTTATCTTTTAAGGTTTCCAGCTGAAGCTTCCCTTGCGTATATCTCCAACGTTCAATTTCTGCTGAATGAAAATATTTTGTTTTCGTTTCGAGTATTTTCTTTTTGTCTCTATTTTTTACAATGTCAAAAAGAAAAATATCCAAATGAAAATTTGTTTTTTCAAGGTCAAAAATCTTGTGCCACCCTGGACGTATAAAATTATCTTCTTGTGTAAATGGACTCGATAAACCCAATCCAAATTCTTTCAATTTTTTTTCGTTTTCAAGGATTTTATGAAAATCTTCATGAAACATTCCGGTATCAACATCATCATCCCAAGGAATAAAACTTTTATTTCTGATAACTCCTAATAGAGAGCCATAAATAAGGAAATATTCAACACCAATTGTTTTTAAAAATTCATCATACCTTCTCAAAACATCCAATTGATTTTCTTGAATATGAACAAGGGATGGACGTGTTTTTACTTTCGTAATATCCAATGACTGATTGATAAAAAATACAAGATTTTTATTAATGGTTTCTAGCTTTAGATTTACATCTTTCTCTAGCTTAGTTTTAAGTTGGGTTTCAAATTTATCAAGTCTTTCCATAACAGGTCTATTCATAAAGTCCCTATATTTCCTCAAAAAGTTTTTAATCATTATTTTTAATTTAGCATTTGTTCAATTTATTAAAAAATTCGTTCCTTATTATTTATCCAACAGTTTTTCTATTGATTTTATATAATTTTGAGGGATTCCTGTTTCTGAAATATCCTTTCCTTTAAGCTGACCTTCCAAAATATATTCTTTTCCCATATTTTTTTGTGCCCACTCTATTATTTTATCAATATTTGGAGTATCTAATTTAAAAAACTTTGCTATTGCTTTAATTATCAATAATCCATACGGAATATCTTCACTGAAATAACGGCCTTCCCAGTCAGGAACAAAACCGTTTTCCTTCTTTTTCATCTTTAATCGAATCCCTTTAAACGCTTTAATGTTTTGTAATTTATGTGTTAGAGAATGGACATCATAAGATTCGTAATAATTCAATAATGGAGGAATTTCAGAAGTTTTAAAAGGAATTTCTTTAATAACTCTTTGAAACTCTTCGTCACAAGCAATTAATAATGCTGCACTTTCTGTATCCCAACTCTCATAAAATAAAGGTTCCTCATCGTATATTTTATTTTCGGAAAAATCTTTAAATAGAGTATACAATCTAGCGGTGTGTAAAATTGGATTGCTATTGGTAAGTGCAGCCGGCCAAATGGAGTTTAATAGTTCTACGGGAGTTGAAAAAAACTGTTGTAAATTATTTTTAACCATTTCTTTGTCAACATTACCATTAATAGCAACTTTTAATAGTTGTTTATATCCTTTTAAATAAGCACTTTGTCCATATTCATTAATTCGAGCTATAAAAGGTACTCTTTGAAACCCAAAATATGATGTATTAGAAGGAAGAATGTTTTGTGCCATCCAAAAGAAACCATTACTGCTTACCATACTCCCAATAAGTGAATTGGGTTTTAAATAAGGTTTTATTTTCCGAAGGGTTTCATCAATTAAAAACCCAGGAAGACACAAAAAAATATAATCAGCCTCTATTATAACCAATTTCGGATCGTTTGACACTTTATTAAGTTCACCGCTTATAGAGTTATTATTGGGTAAAAAAATTGTCACTTTCTGTTGCCATTTTTCTGGACTTCCTGTTAAAACGTTTACTTTATGTCCCATAGAAGCTAAAGTGCCTGCTGCCACATGCCCTATCGAGCCTCCACCACAAATACAAATTCTCATGCTTCAAATCTTTTTAAGATAGAAATCATCTTGTTGTTGTCCTTTTGATCTCTAACTGCAATTCGGATATATTCTCTTCCATTAAACCCTTTTTTAGAACTGCAATCTTTAATGAGTAGGTTTGCCTTATCCAATAAATCAATTGCTAATTCTCGTGATTTTTTAGGTTTTAAAACTTCACATAAAATATAATTGGCTTGAGAAGGAATAGGACGCAAATAAATAATTTTTTGTAATTCCATAAAAAAACGTGACCGCTCCCGAGCAATTGATCTACAGCCTTCAGCATATTGATTTCTATACTTCCCAATAATTTGCATAAAGAACTCTCCAAATGAATTAATGTTCCAGATGGGAACTTTACATTTTATCTGTGTTATAAAATTCTTATCGCTACTAAATAAAACTCCTAACCTTAAGCCTGGGACACCATAGGATTTTGAAATACTTTTTACAACAATTAAATTCGGATAGGATTCTAAAATATCATTTTCAATTAAAGAGTATTTTGTGGCTTCATCTGAAAAATCAACAAACGATTCATCAACTATAAATTTGATTTGTTTTTGCTTTGCCCAGTTACACAGTTTAATTAGGTTTTGATATTCAATAAAGTTTCCAGAAGGATTGTCTGGATTAATTAAAGTAAAAACATCAATATTTTTCTTATCAAAATGGTATATAATATCCTCTGCTGAATACGAAAAATTAGAATTATTAGGTATAAAAACCTCCAATTGTTCTTTCTTTAAACGGTTGGGATATTCTTCAAAGGTTGGATAAATAACACCAAACCTCCCTTTTAAATGTTCCATCAAAACTTTAATCAACTCGGCTGCTCCATTTCCAATTACTGAATAATCCTGACTTACCTTAAAATGTTTGGCCGCCAATAAAGTATTCACTGTCATTCCCGATGGATAATCATAAAGTAAACGCTCAAAGTTTGCTTTCAATTCAGATATTAATTTATAATCTGGAAAATATGGATTCACCAAGTAACAAAAATCAATTAATGACTCATAACGCCAATAACCACCATAACGACTTTCCAACTTCGCCAAACGTTCTTCTTTATTGACAAAAACAGATGATGCAATATCTAAGTCTTGGATATCATCTATTTCATACCAATTTTCTCCCTCCAGTTGTAACGCTTTAAGTTCGGGATTATCTAAATAAGTAATTACTTTTAAAACCTGTTCATAATACTCGTTGTTTCCTAACGCTTTGATATAAGCTTCTAAAAACGGAATATAATGAGAGTTAGAAAATTTCTTACTGAATTTATAAATATTTACAGTTTTATAATATTCTGAAGTATCTTCATGCACAAAATCTTCAGAAGATATAAACCGGTCAATACGATTCTCTTCGTCTAAAATCAAAGAAGTTCCATCCATCCAGTTTTCAAACTTAGAAACTAAGGCTAAATTCGGATAAGGATCATTAATGATTTTATTCAATACAGCATCTTCGAAAATTAAATCAGATTCAAAAAGAATTGTTTCTTGAGCAGCGAGATAATCTGCAGCCAAAAACAAAGAATAAATATTATTGGTTTTGTCATAAATCGGATTAGAAATATAAATAATTGGTGTTTTTACTTTTAAATCAGCTATGTAGTTCTTTAAATTATCTTCTTTATATCCTGTTACAATAACTACACGATCAAAGTCTTTTTCATCAATCTGTTTTAGCATTCGCTCGATAAGGGTTATGCCGTTCACCTTTATCATACATTTTGTTTGGTGCTTTGTGAGTTCTCCTAGTCTATTGCCCATTCCGGCTGCTAATATTATTGCTTGCATATCCTCTTTATTTTCATCCAAAGTTAAGTTTATAGTTTGTTTTTCATTCACAAAAGAAAACAAATGAATTTTTTGTGATTACTACCACCACTAAAAAACTATTCATCCGAATTATTATTATTATTATTTCTCTAAAAAAGAATTTCTAAAAATGTGTCTTAACCCATTTAAACATCTGATTATAATCTCTAACAGCTTTGCACTTCAATATTTATGAACCAAGCCTTCAAACGCAACACGATGTAGTGAGTCTGTCGAACTGCAGTTAATAATTCGTGATAAGATTTTCTGTTCCATCAATTGAATTCATAAAATAAATAAATAAATATTACTTTTACAATATGCTTCAAACTGAAACATTAAATTATGGTCCTGTTACTATATATTTGTTGTACCACGACAATTTTATAGCCGATCAATATGTTGATGATTTACTTCCTGATGAGCTTGACCAATACCATCAATTTAGACATCCATTCAGAAAACAAGAATATATGGCTACCCGGGTTTTACGCACATTACATTTCGGTAAAAAACCCATTTTATACTCTAATATTGGTGCTCCTTCAATTCAAAAAGAAGGATTTATATCAATATCTCACAATAAATTAGTAAGTGGAATTGCTTTTTCAAATTCTTTTCAAATAGGATTAGATATAGAACCTATTCACGAAAAAGTGATGCGTGTAAAAAATAAGTTTCTGGGAAAAAATGAAAAGAAAACTATTGACACTTCATCAATTGAAGAAATGATTAAGGTTTGGTCTGGAAAAGAAGCCTTGTATAAATTGGCTTCTAGAAAAAATATTATTTTTAGTGAAAACTTATTTCTTACCCCAATCGATAAACGCAATTGGAAAGGAGAAATTATTTTTCCCAACAGTAAGAAAGAAGTTAAATTAACAATAGATAAAAAAGATGATTTTGTAATCTCTATCAATTCATCTCCAATATATGAGATTCGTTAGTATTCATCATATCAGTAAAGCTTTAGGCATAAAAAAAACACGCATTGACAGTTCTTTTATTCTTAAAGTAAAGGATGCATTAAAAGCGCATTTTGTTAAAAACAAGGAGCTTCATATTTCTGATTTTACTTTTAATTATAACGAGTTAATTTTAATAATTGACCAAATTCAAAATGAAAAGCATTTTGTTTTCCATGATTGGATTGAACAAAGCGATGCTTTATCAAATTATCTTTTGAGTAACGGAAAAGTTGTTGAAAACCCTTTTCCTGCTATTAACTCTATAAAAGAACATCAGCTTTTTGATGCATATAAAGGTTTTTTATCTCCTTACTTAACCTCCATTTTAAAAGAAAAAATAAATTATTTCATTCATCAAAAAAAATTTTCTCAATTAGCAACTCATCTCAACTACTGCACATTATTGCCTCAATCAAAAGAAATTGAAGTACAACGTCCAATACCTATTTTTATAAAAAAACAAATAACGTTGTTCATCGCATCAAAAGAAAATGAATTCGAAACAACATTTATGTTTTTATTTTCTTCTCCATTTGTTTTTGTTTTAAATCAATTAAACAGTGAGTATTACAGTACTCTAATTGCCTATATAGACACAGCAAAAAGGTTGGTCAATCAATCACAATCAAATTTAAGTGCTTTGCAGTTGAATAGAATGAAGACTTCTCTTCTGCAGCTCGAACTCAATTCACAACACAAAAAGCAGATGAATAAATTTTGTCAATCATCAGTTTTTGAGTTTAAAAACTCCGTCTTGTTTTCTTTTTATAATTTGTTAAAATCACCTTTATTTTTAATCGGAATTGGTATTGTTTTTTTTGTTCTTTTAATTTTATATTGGCCCGAACCAAAACATAAAAAAAAGAGTTTTGTTGCAAAAACCACAGGTATTGATAGTTTAACAAATAAAGAGTTAAATCAAGTAGATTCTTTATTTGGTTATAAATCTAATTCTGTTAATAAAGGAGGAGATAATACCATAATTTCGGGTGTAAATACAAAACAATATATAGTAACTGGTTCATTAAATACCATAAAAAACAAAAATGCAAAAGCTTTATATTCAAGTATAATTTCTGATTATCAAATCCGTAAAACCAAAGATTTATTTGCCAACTGTAATGCAACCGAAAAATCTTTATACCAACAATCATTGTATGATTCGGTTGTTCCTTTTCCATCAAAAACCCATACTTTATACAACAAGAGCAAAGATGAGTTGTATATTTTGGTTTTTGACCCTGAAAAAAATGGACAATTATATGGTGCTTTGATTGCTCCTGAAAAATCATTAGGAATCCATTTAAAAAACGGACAAAATGTTGTTTTTTACAGTGGCAAACAAATGAAACATTTTAATCCCATGCGCCTAAAAAACAATGGATATGGCAACATAAACGATGCAAAAAAAGTAATGCGAGGTTTTAATTACCATTTTTGCAATCAAAATATATACAATTTTCAACAACTCAATAAAATATACACCGTTGTTAAAGAAAGTGGAACACTAACTTTTAAAAGCCTTTTAAACAATGGATTTAAAGTAGAAAGTAAAGTGTTAAAATTAAAGTGACATCAATAAAATTAGTTTAACCATCAAAAATTGATATATTTACAACTGTCAAAATGTTCCTTGTTTACAATTTAACTCAAAAAAATTGTATTGTTCAGACCAATTAAAGGAAAAATAAGATATAAGTCAAACAGTTGTTGCATTAACATAACAAATTAAGAACAGCAACTCACCCAACGAAAAAACAATCAATGTCAAGAAAAAACAATAGAAAAAAATTTAAGAAAAAAGAACTTCAATCAATCATTCGAAAAATATTTGAAAAACAACCCGACCAAAAATATACTGCCAAAGAAATATGTCGAACTTTACAAATTGCAGATAAAAATCTACACAAATTGGTTTTATCTGTTCTTAACGACTTAAAAAATGAAGGTTTTTTAAACGAGTTTCAAAGGGGATCTTTCATTTTAAATGAAAATTATCAAACCCAATATATTGGAACGGTTGATGCAACCTCAAGAGGAGCAGCATATATCATTGTACCCGAGTTAAATCAAGACATTTACATCCAGCCGGAAAACTTAAAAAATGCTTTACACAATGATACTGTTGAAGTTGAAGTAATAAGAAGAAGTAATAAAAAGATTTTTGGGAGAATTTCTAAAATTATAGAACGAAAAACCACTCAGTTTATAGGTGTAATAGCTATTCATAAAAAATATGCTTTTCTACTTGTTGATAATGGCCGAATTCATGTTGACTTGTATATTCCATTAAATAAGTTAAATGGAGCAAAAGAGGGAGAAAAAGCAATTGGTAAAATAACCTCTTGGCCAAAAGGAGTAGATAACCCTTTTGGTGAAATCATTGAAACAATCGGTCAACCCGGAGATAATAATACCGAAATGATTTCTATTCTATTGAAAAATGATTTTAAAATTGAATTTCCTAAAAATGTTACTAAAGAAGCACAAAATGTTGGGATTGACTTGGACCAAAAGGAAATAAAAAACAGAAGAGATTTAAGAAATAAATTAACCTTTACAATTGATCCTTTTGATGCTAAAGATTTTGATGACGCCCTATCGTATGAAGTTCTTAAAAATGGAAATATAGAGGTGGGTGTTCATATTGCTGATGTTAGTCATTATGTGCAAGCAGGAACGGCAATGGATGAAGAAGCCTACAAAAGAGGAAACTCTGTATATCTAGAAGACCGTGTTATTCCAATGTTACCTGAAGAACTCTCAAATATTGCTTGTTCTTTACGACCAAATGAAGACAAGTATGCTTTTTCTGCAATATTTGAATTAAATACTGAAGGTAAAGTACTTAAAGAATGGTTTGGAAAAACAGTTATTCATTCTAATCATCGCTATACTTATGATGAGGCACAAGCTGTTATTGAAGGTGAAGAAGACGAACTTAAAAATGCAATTATAGCATTGGATAAAATCGCAAAATCTTTACGAAAAAAACGATTAAAGAAAGGAGCTCTTGCTATAGAATCTGAAGAAGTTAGTTTCATCATTGATAAAAATGGGTATCCAACAGGGGTTAAACAAAAAATACAAAAAGATGCAAATAAACTCATTGAAGAATTTATGCTTTTAGCCAATAAAAGAGTGGCTCTATTTGTTGGTAAACTACCCGATAAAAAAGGTTCAAATACACAATTTATATACCGTTGTCACGATAAACCAGACATTGAAAAACTCAATACTTTTTCTGTATTTATTGATAAGTTTGGTTATAATTTAAAACTTGATAATGTCGATAACGCTGCTCAAAAAATAAACGCTTTACTTACAAAAATTAAAGATACTCCAGAATTTGGTATGATTCAATCTATGGCTATACGTTCAATGTCAAAAGCAGAATATCAAACCAATAATATTGGTCATTATGGTTTAGCTTTTGAATATTATACTCATTTTACTTCACCTATTCGTAGGTATGCTGATTTAATGGTTCATCGTATTTTATTTAATAAACTCAATAAGAAGAATATAAATTATGGCAATAAACTCAATGAAATTAGTAAACATTTATCAACACAAGAAAGAAAGGCAATAGAATCAGAAAGAGAATCTAATAAATTCTTCCAAGCAAAATATATGAATGATAAAATTGGTGAAAAATTTGAAGGTACTGTTTCTGGATTGGCTGATTTTGGTTTATTTGTTAAGATGAACGAAAATTATTGTGAAGGGATGATTTCAATTCATTCCTTACCCGACGATACTTACTTTTTCGATAATGAAAAATTTCAAATTGTAGGACGCCATTCTGGGCATAAATATAATTTCGGTGATCAAGTTAAAGTAAAAGTAAAGGATGTAAATTTATTTAAAAAACAAATTGATTTAAAGTTAGTGCTTTAACAAGAAATTTTATCAACTCGTCTTTGGTGTCTTCCTCCTTCAAATGATGAAGATAAAAAAGCTTCTACAATATTAATTCCCATTTCCATAGAAATAAAACGTGCAGGAAGTGCGATTATATTAGCATCATTATGCTGTCTTGCCAATATTGCAACTTCTTCGTTCCAACAAAGCGCACTCCGTATATCTTGATGCTTATTTACTGTCATGTTGATTCCGTTTCCACTTCCACATATAACAATTCCTAAAGCATCTTTATTATTTTCAATATATTGTGCTACTGGATGACCATAATCTGGATAATCAATACTTTCTTCTGAAGTTGTTCCAAAGTCTTTAAATTTAAATCCTTGTTCTTTAAAATGAGCTTTAATTGCTTCTTTTAATTGATATCCAGCATGATCAGCTCCAATTGGAATAGTTTTAGTATTTTTCATAATGTTATTTTATACAAATTTACGCAATTAACAATCGATATGAATTATTAACAATAGCTTTTTTTAATTTTTAAACACCTTGATTTTTAAGCAAATTAAAAAAATATTATCGACAAGGTTATAAACAAAAACAGAAAAAGCTGTTCAATACTTCTAATAAGTTCTTCTTGCTTTTTTAAAATTTATTTTCAAACTCAATTATAAATGTAAAAATCAAGTATAAATTTTTACTTTTTATTCCATCTTATCAACACTAAAAAAGAGTTTAAAAATCGGTTTTAAAATTAATTTTTATTCACTTTGATTAAACAGATAAATTTGTTCATAAAACTTTAAATTATTCTTTATTAAGCCTATAAATAATTATAACTTGTTTATAACCCTATACCAAATGTTAATAACCAATTTTACAAATTAATTAAAAAGAAATCATCAACTCTATTAACATTATAATAGTAATAATAAAGATTTTAAAATTTTCCTTTTTATTTTAAATTATTAAAGCAGTTTTGATTTTTTAAATTTATGTATTTTTAAAAAATGCAGAAGTGGTATTTGATAAAATAACGAAAACCAAAAAAAAGCCGTATCTTAGCAAACTAAGAATATGTTAAAAGTTGTCTGAACGCTGGGGAGGGGCTCAGTGTCCAAGGTTTAGCGTTTAAGACATTCGTAAATTATTTATTATTTTTATAGATTTTAAATTATTATATGTATAATTTAGGTTGAACCATAAATAGATTGTATTTTTATGGTTATATTTTACTAAACAACCTTTCATAAAAAAATATTTTTTTATGAAAATCAATATTATTGTATGTCAAAAGTTAAGGTATTAGTTGTTGAAGATGAGTCGATTATATCAAAAGATATACAACATAATTTAAAAAGATTAGGTTATGTTATTGCAGGTTCTTCGGCTACTGGTGAAAAAGCAATTACTCTTGCTAAAGAGCAAAATCCAGATATAGTATTAATGGATATCATGCTAAAAGGAGATATGAATGGTATTGAAGCTGCTGAAATCATTAGACGAGAACATCATATTCCAGTTATATTCCTTACTGCTTATGCTGATGAAACAACGTTAGAAAAGGCAAAAATTTCTGGTCCTTACGGTTATATTATTAAACCTTTTAAAGAAATTGATTTACATACAACCATTGAATTAGCTCTATACAAACATTTGAAAGAGAAAGAAGTAAAAAAAGAACGTGATTTTCTATATACCATTGTTGAGGGTAAAGGTTCTAATGACTTTATTTTCGTAAAATCCAACTCTCGATTGGTAAAATTAAAAACCGAAAATATATACTTTGTTGAAGCACTAAAAGATTATGTTGTAATTAATACCTTAGATAAAAGGTACACAATTCATTCTACAATGAAGGATATTGATAGAAAGTTAGGAGATAGTGATTTTGTTAGAGTTCACCGATCATTTATTGTTCGCTTAGATAAAATTTCTACTATAGAATATCCCAACCTTCAATTAGAAGATGAAAAAAAATTAATTCCAATTGGAGGTTCTTATAAAGAAAGATTAATGAAGAAATTAAATTTAATTTAATTTATTGGTTCAGTAAATTTTCAATAAAAGTTATTGTTTCTCTTTTGTATTTTTCATAGATATTTCCTGTTCCAGGACCACTAAATCCAGTATATATTTTAGCTACTTCTCCTTTTCTATTGATATAAATAGCAGTAGGAAATGCTGCTATTTTATTAAGCATTGAGAAGTCCTTTTCTACTTTATTATTGGATAAACTACCACCAATAAGAATAGGATAAGATAATTGTTCATTTTTAATAAAACGTTGAACGCGTTGAACTTGTTTATCAAAATTTGTCGGTTTTTCATAAGCAATACCAATAATTTCTAAACCTGATTTATGGTATTTTTCGTAGAGTTCTTTAAAAAATAGAGTTTCATCTAAACAATTAGGACACCAGGTACCCATAATTTGAAAAATAATAACTTTATTTTTAAGTTGATCATTAGGATAAGTAAAGGTCTCCCCTGTTATTGTTTTAAAGTTAAAGAACAAAGAATCATCCACCAAATAGGTTATTGCATTTTTATCTTCCAATTGAAAATTTTCATTTTTAAAAGCCATCCAATGGGTTTTTCCAGAATTACCGCTTAAATACATACCTTTAAGTGTATCATTTTTCAAGTTTGCTATGAATATACTTGCAGAGGAACCATTAAAACTGTATAATTTTAAAGTATCATTGATAAAAGTACCACTGAGAAATCCTTCATCTCCTGAATTTTTTAAAAATGTTCCTTTAATTGTGTTTTTTTCATTATAAAATTGACCTATTGCAAAATAAGGATGGTCAGTGTTGGATATAAATTTAACTTCCCATTTTCCTGAAATAAGGTCCATTTTATTTGATCCTCTAAGTAACTGGAATGGTTTATCACTTATGTATTTTGCTTTGAGTTGTATTCTGGGTTCTTTATGATCAGGATTTACAAAATAGCCGGCAAAATCTTTATTAGATTTAATTTTAAATTTAAAATAGTTAGGGAAAGCATTAAATGCTACTTTTGAACTGTCTTTCACGTTTTCAATTGCATTCATTTTAAGCAATTTTTTGTCATTATAAACAGCTATTCGCTGGTTAGAGTCAATATAAAACATAAATGGAATGGGTTGATTTTGAACCAATAGAGAACCTTTCCAATATCCACTTTTTAAGGTATTTTCTTTATCATTTTTATTTTGTTTGATTTCATGGTTACACCCCAGAAGAAAAAACAATCCGAAGATAAATAATTTTAAATATTTCATTTTTTAAGTTGAATTTAATAGAAGTTACAAATTTAACACTTAAAGGGAT
The DNA here is from genome assembly GCA_964585545.1 of uncultured Fluviicola sp. Lineage (GTDB taxonomy): Bacteria > Bacteroidota > Bacteroidia > Flavobacteriales_D > Crocinitomicaceae > Brumimicrobium. The sequence goes on along the minus strand of CAZPDT010000004.1, from coordinate 73,793 downwards.
TTCTAAAAATTGCTTTCTTTCAAAAAGTAATTTTTAGAAATCCCTTTTAATCACAACCTATCGATTATATGGATAACTTGCAACCTTTTGGTTAATATTGTAGTCTATTAAGTGGTGATATAAAATGAATGAAAAGACACTTGTACAGGAATGTATTTCTGGAAATAGTAATGCTCAACGTGAGTTATTTAATCGTTACTCTCCTTTATTGATGGGAGTAACCATGAGATATTTTACAGATAAAGCAAAGGCAGAAGACGTTTTACAAGATGGATTTATAAAAATATTTAAAAACATTCATAAATTTAAAAATAAAGGTTCTTTTGAAGGATGGATGAGACGAATCGTTGTAAATACAGCGTTAGATGAAATTAGGAAAAATAAAAAACACCAAAAGAACATAGAATTAGATGATACTAACTTTAAAATTGTTCATGATAGTAATATAGAAGAACGTTTACAAGCGGAAGTATTAATGGAAATTGTTCAACAATTACCAGATGGCTTCAGAATTGTATTTAACATGTATGCAATCGAAGGATATTCACATAAAGAAATAGCGAATGAATTAGGAATTTCTGAAAGTACTTCTAAGTCGCAGTATTCTAGAGCAAAATCTGCACTTAGAGAACAATTAAAAAAATATAAAATTGAACGATAAAGACAACATAAAAGAATTATTCCAAAAGGAATTAGGAAACTACAAAGCAAAGGTAAATCCTAATTTATGGACAGGAATCCAATCCAGTATTGGTGGTGCCAGTACTGCTGGATCAGTTTCTTCTATTGGTTTGGTTGGTAAAACAATTATCGGAGCAAGTATCGTAGCTGCTGTTACTATAGGAACGATTGTGTTGGTTAAAAACAATGAATCTTCTATAAATAAAAAAGAAAAATTAGAAATTTCTAAGCATAATAATGCCGAATTTAAAGAAAATAGAATAACAAATAAAGAATCCGATATACAAGAGGACAAAGAAGAGTTAAAGATGCATAAAAATAAAGGTCATCAGCTCAATACAACACCTACATCTAATATCGAAGACTTAAAGAACAATAAATTAAATACAGAGGTCAACAATGACGAAAATGTAACACATACTGTACCTGTTGTTCCTAAAAATGAAAAAGCTACAACTTTAAATTACGACAATCAAAATAATAGAAAGGAAAATATAAATGTTCATTTGAATAAAACACTGCCTCAGAGTAAATTGGAGGATGATAAGACTAAAATAAAATCCGATTTATCACAAGTAGAAATAGAAATAATTCGACAAAACAATCAATTTGTTCATTTTTCAGCTAAGGATGTTCCAGAAGGAGCTTCAATAGAATGGAGCTTTGGTGATGGTAATTACAGTTATGCACTTCAACCAGAACACTTTTTTAATAATGCAGGCAATTATAATGTTGAATTAACCATACGAAAAGGAAATATAGAAACAACAAAATCTGCTGGTGTATCTATAAACATAAAAGGAGAAATAGGACAACTTCCCAATGTATTTACCCCTAATGGTGATGGTCAAAACGATATATTTTTCATTGAATCAAAACATTTAAAATCCTTCCAATTGACAATTATGGATATGAATCAAAATGTAGTTTATACTACCAATAATCCACATTTTAGATGGAATGGATTTGATAAATATGATCAACCAGTAAAAGAAGGAAACTATATTTATATTATTGTAGCTGAGGATGAAGCGGGAAATACAATCAATAAATATCAAAAATTAACCATCCAACGCTAATCAAATTATTACCTTTATACAATAGTGAGTTTGTTATAAATTTATTGAGTTGAGGTTAATTTTCATTTACATTTTTTTTATTTCAGGTTTTGTATTTTCACAAAATAAAGTGCAGTTTCTTCCAAATGGAGGAAATTATCCTGGTTTAAAAGAAGTTAAAGTTCAAATACCGAAAGGTTGGAAGGTGTTTTATACACGCAATGGAACAACACCCAATAAAAAATCTTCTCAAGTCAAAAAAAGCATTTCAATTAATGGAGATGAAGCTTTATATTTTGCTATTTATAAAAAAAATAGTGATTCTATAATTTATAAATCAAACACATATATTACTTCTCGTAAACAAACCCTCCCCTATTTTTCAATTGTAACAGCTCCAGATAATTTATTTGACTCTGTAAAAGGAATATATGTAAAAGGTTGTTGTGCCAGTGAAAAACCACCCTATAAAGGGGCTAATTTTTGGAAAAATATTGAAAAACCTATTCATATTGAACTGATTGATAAAAATAAACAAGTTATCAATCAAGTAGCAGGAATAAAAATTTTTGGAGGATACAGTAAAAGTATGCCACAAAAATCTTTTGCAATATATGCACGTAAAAAATATGGGAAGAACCGTTTTTACTACCCTCTTTTTCCACAATTGCCATTTAACAAATACAAAAATTTTATTCTTCGGAATGCTGGTGGAGACATGCAAGGAGCACATATTAGAGATCCTTTTTCTTCACAATTAACCAAACAATGGGGAATTGCATTTCAAGAATATCAACCTGTAGCAGTATATATCAATGGAAAATATTGGGGAATATACAGTTTAAGAGAAAAAATTAATGAACACTACATTCACCAACATTTTGATATCAAAAAAAGTGATATTTCTATTTTGAGTCCGCCTGAAGATATAAAATATGGTACTAGAAATACCTTAAAAGATTACCAAAACTTAATTCATTTTTTAAAACAAAGAGAAATACTTACCAACAAAGACTTCAAGCAGTTGCAAAAAATGATAGATGTTGAAGATTATTTAAAATACAGTATTATTCAAATTTATCTTGGAAACTCCGACGCTTCGGCAAACATTAGATTATATAAAGACGCCCAAAAAAATACACCTTATAAAACAATTTTATATGATTTAGATATGGGATTAGCTATTTTTGATCGTAAAAAAATCAAAGAAAATTCATTGGCACTTTTTACTTCAGACCTCGATACAAACAAACAATATCCAACTGATTACACTTTAATTTTAAGAAAATTACTAACCAATGATAGTATAAAAAATGTATTTGTTAATTACTTCTCTGATGCGATACAAACTTTTTTTCTTCCAGAACATGCACAATTACTATTGGATAAAATGACAAAAAGGTGGTCTGAAGAGATTGGTTATCATAGGAAAAGATGGAATGTAAAAGAATTGAGGTATGAACGGAGTATCGATCGCATTAAGACGTTTTTAAAAAGAAGACCAGTAATAATTCAAAAACAATTAAGCCAAAAGTTTGATTTAAAAGAACAGTTTAATTTGCGCGTTGGGCACAATAAAGGAGGAAAAATTAAATTAAACTCCATTTTTATTACAAATGATTATAATGCAAAGTATTATAAAGGTATTCCATTGACAGTTGAAGCTATTCCTAATGATAACTTCTATTTTGCAGGATGGAAACACAATAAAAGTAAGAATACAAAACAAACGTTTACAGTTCAAAAAGAGAATTATTCTATTGAACCTATTTTTAAACCTAAAAAAACACCACCATATCTGAACAAAGTTATTGTTAGTGAATTTAAAATATCACATGTTAATACAAGATTTTCAGCAGATTGGATTGAATTATTAAATACGTCTAATGATACATTAAATATATCCAATTGGACACTAAAAGATGAAAAGGAACAACATGTTTTTACGCTAAAGGAAGGAACATTGCTTTTGCCTAAAAGTTATCTTGTCTTGACCACAGATAAAGTTAAATTTAAAAAAGAATTTGGGATGTTTATCCATGTTGTTGGTAATCTCCCATTTGGATTTAATAAAAATGATAAAATTCGTTTATATGACGATAAAGGCTATCGTTTGGTCAATATTGAATTGTCTTCTTTTCCTCCATTAAAAAGTAAAAAACTCAGTTGGGTTAGACAGGGTATAGGATTGGATAGTGATGAGCTCCAACAATGGATTCAAGCGAAGCCTACACCGGGCGATAATCGTCTTTTCTTTTCTCAAAAAAATGAATACGATAAAAGTAGATTTTTGATTCATACCACAGTATTTTATGGAATTATATTGGTTCTATTAATTTTCATAGTGATTTTTTATTATTTTGGTAAACGTCTGGATATATAACTTAAGTATACTTTTAAATAGCAGGTATTTTTTTAATTAACATGAGACAACTATTTATAATTTTTTTATTGTTTTTATTCATTGGAAATTGTTATTCACAACATTTTACAAAAAGAAAACCTTATTCGTGGATGATAGGTGTAGATTGGAATATAATGGATGATGATGGATACCGATACACCCATCTTCTCGATGTTAAAAACTCATGGAATATGCCTGTATTTCCTTCTTCAGTTAATGTTGATATTTATTTATTAAAAGGAATGAGTATAGATGCCATAGCCTCCTATAATGAGTATAAATTAGGAAAAACAATTAATCTTGACACCAATAAATTTGGTAAAGCTGCAGCTTTAGATGTTCATTTTAAATACAGTTTTGGTTTTTTAATGACACAACAAATTTTTGATCCTTTTATTTATGCTGGTGTTGGATACACTGGCCGCGAAGCCGTGTGGACTCAAAGTATGATTAGCGGTAATATTGGTGCAGGATTTAATATAATGATTTATGGAGGCTTTGGAGTTCAATGGAGAACCACTGGAAAAATCAGTTTATTTCCCAAGTTATATGATGTTGAATATGATTATCTTCATCATCATTTTGGGATAATCTATAAATTTGCTGCACAGACCAATAGTCAAAGAAGGCAAAATAATTTTAGAAAAAAGAAACACCGGTGGATATTTAAAAGAGGGCGTTATAAAAAACCGAGAGGAATGTAACAGTATTATTTATAGACAGTTTCTCTTTAAACCAATTTTGCTTTCATCTGTTTTTAATAAGAAGGTTAGAAAACAATAGCTTTTATTTCTTATTAACGCTTATCAAATGTTACTTTTGTAAAAGCACATTATCAAATTTGTTAAAATGCAAGACAATAGTATAAAAAAAGCAACTCAAAATACAACTAGAAAACATGTTCGAGTCGGAATAACAATTGGAGACATCAATGGTATTGGACCAGAAATAATTATTAAGGCTTTGCGTGATAATGCTATTTTAACGGATTGTACACCAATAATTTACGGATCTACTAAAACCATAGCATTTTATAAAAAAGCCATAGATAACGAAGATTTTTCTTATCAAGGAATTGATGATGTACAAAAAGTACATGATAAAAAAGTAAATGTCTTACATTGTTGGAATGAAACAGTAGATATTTTACCAGGGAAAAGCAATAATGATGGAGGAAAATACGCTTTTCTTTCTTTAGAAAAAGCAACTCAAGATCTGGCTTCAGGTAAAATAGATGTATTGGTTACCGCACCGATTTCAAAAGAAACGATTCAATTGGCAGGATTTAAGTTTCCTGGCCATACAGAATATTTAGCCGATTTATCCGGTAAGGAAGAGGCACTTATGATGATGGTTTCTGGGAATTTAAGAGTTGCATTGGTTACATCACATGTTTCTCTTAAAGAAGCAATTAATGGGGTAACAAAAGAACATGTGCTGACCAAAATAAGGGAAATGGACAAGAGTTTAAGAAAGGATTTTGGAATTGTACGACCAAAAATAGCTGTGTTAGGATTGAATCCTCATGCCAGTGAGAAAGGACAAATGGGGACAGAAGAATCCGAAGAAATTACCCCTGCTATTCAAAAAGCTATGGAAGAAAAAATCCTCACTTTTGGTCCATATCCAGCAGATGGATTTTTTGGAAGTAAACAATTCACAAAATTTGATGGAGTTTTAGCAATGTATCACGATCAAGGACTTACGGGTTTTAAATCTATTGCTTTCGAAGATGGTGTTAATTTTACGGCCGGTCTTCCTATTGTAAGAACCTCTCCCGATCACGGTACAGCATTTGACATAGCGGGAAAAGGAGAAGCCAATGAACAATCGATGCGAAGCGCTATTTATTTAGCATGTGATATATTTAGAATGCGTAAATTTATTAAGGAAATTTCGGCAAACCCTCTTCAAAAACAAGAAATGAAATAAAATCATTTACAATGACATTAAATCTTGAATTATTTAAAAATATTTGTCAAACTCCTGGTGCACCGGGATACGAACAGAAAATTAGAAAATTAATTATCGATGAAGTTAGTCCATTAGTAGATAAAGTGGAAACAGATAATATGGGTAATGTTTATGCCATAAAAAAGGGAAAATCCGATAAAAAAATAATGATTGGTGCCCACATGGATGAAATTGGTTTTATTGTTACACATATTGATGAAAATGGCTTTATTCGGTTTCATACTTTGGGAGGTTTTGATCCCAAAACATTAACGGCTCAGCGGGTTATTATTCATGGTGAAAAAGACATTATTGGTGTCATGGCGGCAAAACCAATTCATGTGATGACCCCAGAAGAACGTAAAAAAAATCCCAAAACAACAGATTTTTATATTGATACTGGTCTTCCAAAAAAGGAGGTTGATAAATTTGTAAATATAGGGAATCCAATTACTCGGGAACGGTCATTTATTGAAATGGGGGAATGTGTTAATTCAAAATCAATAGACAATCGGGTTTCTGTTTTTATTTTGATTGAAACATTAAGAACTCTTAAAGACAAAATGATTCCTTACGATGTTTATGGTGTTTTTACTGTGCAAGAAGAAGTGGGTATTCGCGGTGCGAACGTTGCAGCATTAAACATTAAACCAGATTTTGGGTTTGGTTTAGACACCACAATAGCATTTGATTTACCTGGAGCAGCTCCTCATGAAAAAGTTACTTCTCTAGGGGAAGGAACAGCAATTAAGATTATGGATGCCTCTACTATTGCTGATTACCGCATGGTTGAATACATGAAAATAACTGCTAAAAAACATAAAATAAAATGGCAACCAGAGATTTTAACTGCTGGAGGTACCGATACTGCTGGTATTCAACGGATGACAGAAGGCGGTTCTATTGCTGGGGCAATCTCTATTCCCACACGTCATTTGCATCAAGTTATCGAAATGGCACATAAGGAGGATATTATAAGTAGTATCGAATTATTGAACCACTGTATTATTGATATTGAGTCTTTTAACTGGAAGTTATAATTAAAGGTAAATTATTTTATTAATTGATTGTATACTATTTATTTTTTCAGACGTTGTATCCTAATAAACCCAACAAATAAAACGTAATAAATATTTTGAAACAGCTCTATTTTGGGCACGTAATTTATATTTAAAAATTGTATAAAAATATTAAAACAACAGAACGAATATTGTTTCTTGGTTTATCCACAGAAACCATTCACGTTTATAATTTTTATAAACATAAGAAAGTAAAATGTTTGGGATTTTATGACAATAAAGACCACGAATTAATTATAGACACAATTCAAGCAGGAATGAATTGTATGAAAAGTAAATCAGTGAATAAGGTAATTTGTAGCTTTAAACGTATTTCTAAATCAGACTTGAATACAATTATACCTTATTGTGAAAAGGAGAATATAGAACTTTATATTGTTTCCGATGAAGACAGCTATTTATCTAAAAATTTCGTTCCTGTTTCAATTAAAAATGTCATTGCCTTTCAACTGGTTAAAAGACCTTTAGATATTAAAATAAATCAAGTTATAAAAAGGATTTTTGATGTCATTTTTAGTCTTTTGGCTATTGTATTTGTATTCAGTTGGTTTTATTTAATCATAGGCCTTTTAATTAAAATAAGTTCAAAAGGACCAATAATTTTTGTTCAGAAAAGAAATGGGCTAAACAATAAAGAGTTCAATTGTTTAAAATTTAGGACAATGATTCAAAATAAAGACAAAGATAAAGTACAAGCAAAAGAAGGTGACACAAGAATTACCAAAATAGGAGCGTTTCTTAGAAAGACGAGTTTAGATGAACTGCCCCAATTTTTTAATGTTTTAAGTGGAGAAATGTCTGTTGTGGGCCCCCGACCTCATATGATAAAACACAATGTAGATTATTCAAGATTAATAAAACAGTATAACTATCGCACCCACGTTAAACCAGGGATTACTGGATTAGCTCAAGTTATGGGATATCGAGGAGAAACAGAGTCAGATTTATATTTGATGAAAATACGCGTAAGAATTGATCGTTTTTATATCCAAAATTGGAGTTTAGGATTGGATTTTAAAATTATTTATAAAACCGTATTAGAGATTGTAAACCCTCACAACAATGTATTTTAATTTACTTAGTGTCAGGTCGTAAACATACACTAAGTAATAATCTGGATTAATTTCAAAATAGATAATGTATATTTGTTGTTGAAACCTACCTTCTGAATGATGAGATTTTATTATAACATATACACTAAAAATGGAGAAAATTCCTAAGGAGCAAGAAGAAACTATAGATGTTTTTGAAATAAATGATAGAATAAGAACGATGCTTATAAAATGTAGACGTTCAATATCAAAACATAAAATACGGATGCTTTTATTCGTACTTTTATTTGGTGTAGGAGGAGGGGTTGTTTATGTTGTTGCTCCAACTTATTACGAAGCAGACATGTTGGTTGGAAATAACGCTATAGATAATACAATATGTAAACAATTAATTAATGGTTTACAAAGTAATATTGAACCTTCCTTTTTATATAATACGCATTCAAACAGCAAGGGTTATGAAAAGTATTTGAAGATATCTCCAGAAGCGGCCAGTAAAATTAGAGCCATTACTTATGCCCCAATCAATGAAAAATATGAGAGATTATTTAAGGATTCCCTTTCAAAAATCTATCCATTTACGATTAAAATCAAGGTTTATGACACTATGGTAATTTCTCAAATTGGTAAACCCATTATTTCCTATCTTGAAAATACTCCATATATTCAACATGAAATGGAAAAAAAATTATCATTTTACAATAATAATATCAAAGATATAGAAAAGAGGATTAAGCAATTAGATACTGCGCAAAAAATAATGTTATCACAACATAAAATAACACCTTCAATTTCTTCTAATGGAATCAATATAAGTACTTTTGATCCTGCAAATATTACGGAAAAAGAAGTTGAACTATTTCACAAAAAAGAAAAATATATACAAGAAGCCAAATCTTTAAAATCAGGTTTTGTTATTATTAAACCATTAAGTTCCTATGAGGTCGTAAAGAGTAGCCTATCAATAATTTATTTAGTTTTATATGGTGTTTTAATAGGTTTTTTCTTGGGGCTTATTTCTATCTATCTAATGCCTAAACAAAAAAGAGATTAAAACTTTATATTTTTTTCGAAAGTATTAATTCGCATTATCGACTGCATTGAGCTCAACACAGTTAATAGTGTGGGTTAATTTGTTTTGCGAGGCATTTTATAGCAAAATAAAAAGAGACAATTAAAAAACATAAAGAACACTATTCCTGTCTGTCTTTCGAGCAAATTCTCAGTAAATAAGCACATTAAAAACAATAAGAGAAAAGCAAAATATAATTTATTGTGATTAATTATAGAAAACCTAAGGAAGAGAAAAAACAAAAACAGTAAATACAAGAGTCCAAATACACCAAAAGCAATTAAAATTTGTAGGTATTGATTGTGTGTGTTATATTTTTTTGTTTTATAAATATTTATGGCTTTACGTTGTGATTCTGACAGTTTTTTATTTTGTAATAACTTGTCATATTGTTTTGAAATTGCCAAACTAACATCTCCAGAACTATGCCCAAAGAAGGGTTTTTCCCTAATAATTGCTATCGCATTTTTCCAAAAAAACAGACGTTGTGTAACTCCATTTTCGTTGTTTGTGCCAATTAACTCACGGGAATTGAAATTATATACTTCTTTAGCCCGCTGCTTAAAGCTATTGTTTGTTAGCAGTAAAGTCATAATTACAATTATGAAAGCCGACCCAATTAAGTACAGATATTTATAGTTTTGGATCCGTTCCTTAAATAGAAAAATAAGAACGAGAATAAATCCTGCAATTAATACCATTCTTGTAAAAAGAAGAAATAGAATTAAAACAAGTAGAAATATACAAAATATAACCACAGGCTTATTTCGATGTAGAAAATACTTTTTATTGTTTATAAAATAGATGAGGGTAGCAATAGCAAAAACCAAATAAATAGAAAAATAAGTGGAATGAAAATGAATGTATCCCGCAAGTTTTTGATAGGTGAAATTGTTCAGATCTATCGTTGTTAACTGTTGTGTAATGAAGTTTTCATAGAAAGCTGAAACCAAGGCATAAAGACTATAAAACAAACAAGAGGAGACAAATAACATTAGAATAATAAAAACTGTTTTTTTGCTTATAGGAGGGAGCATTCCTAATACAATAGGAAAGACAAGGTAGGATGCTTTTTGTTGAATAAGAAAAGAAGCCTCTGCATGATTTTCAGATACAAATAATCCTACCACAAAAAACAAATACAGAATAACTTGTAAAATTACGTATTTATTGAAGAGCCCTTTATAGTTTAAAAAACTTCCAGAAAATAGCCAGTAAGCCACCAAAATAGAGATTGTTGCACTATTTAGATTATTGGAAACGGGGAGTGTAGCAAAAAATAAAAAGGCAAAAACAAGAATAATTTGTTTTTGAAACCTTTTAAAAAACCCAAAAAAATGATTGTGCATTTTTACATCTATTATGTGATGGTGTAACTAAAGTAATAAAAATCATAAGGCTTACTCATCCATAATCCTTTTGATTTGAAAACTACATCTTATACTTGTGTTTTCTGTATTTTAAAGCATAATATATAAATCTAATGTTTCCAAAGAAATATCTTTTAAATAGTTTTTTGGGGCGTTGACACATTCTGTAAAACCATTCCATATATAATTTACTAATAATAGGCGGACAAACCTTTACTTCACCAGCAAAATAATCTAAAGCCCCTCCCCCAGTCATGAAAACATTTACATTGAATTGGTGAAAGTTTTCTTTTACATATTGCTCTTGATTAGGCATTCCGAAACACACCAATAACACATTGGCTTTGGATTGATTTACCTTTCTAATTACTTCTTGGTTTTCTTTGCTGCTTTGAGTTTTATCATAATATCCATGATGGTGATGCACTTTTAGTGTAGGATTTTTTTCTTTAAGGTTTTGTGCTGCCTTTTCTGCTATGCCTTTTTTGGCACCCAATAAAAATATAGAAATATCATTTTCTGCACAATAGGTTGAAAATTCCCAAAACCAAACATTGTAAGCTATTTTTTCAGGTGTTTTTAATCCATTGATGTTTGCCAGTAATCTCAATCCTCCTCCATCACACATAACATAATCTACCTCAGTATTGAAGTAGTCAATTAACCAAGGATACTTTGAGTTGGCTAATTGAACCATGTGGGCATTGGAATGCAAAACAGTTTTCTTTTCCTTATTGGCCACAATCTTGCCTATTGTATTATTCAATCTTGTTTCTGTAAATAAATCAATAGGAATTCTCCCAATTTGAATGCGATCAACCTTTGTCATCTTCTATTTGAGTATTATTAATTGTGTGGATAACATTATTTTTTTCCTTTATACCACCATAAAACAGCAAAAGTGCTACAATGAAAAAATCGTAAATCATATTGTGATAAAAGGCAAATAAATATAGAAAAAGCAATAGAAATGAGACTTTATTTTTCCTCGAAACACGATAGAAAAAAATCATCAAAAGGATTGTGGTTATTACACCAAAATCATAAGTAAAACGAATAAAATCATTGTGGGTAAAAATATCTTGTCCCACTTTTTCTATTACTAATTTTCTTGCTTCTTCAGCACCTTTACCAAATAGCTTCTCTCCAGTAGAGTTTTTATAATAATCTTCGTAAGTCATTTTATTTAGATAACTTCTTAAATAAAAAGAATTGTCTCTTCCGTCTTCGTAACGAGACTCAACAATGACCTCTTTTCCAAAAGAAGATTCTACAACGACACTATATATAGGATAGAGTAAATTTAATCCAATAATAAAACCAACAAAAATAATGAGTTTGTATTGATGATAGTTTTTGACTAAATACCAAAGCAAAGGCAACAACAGCAAAAATAAAAAATTGAGCCGTGTTTCTGTAGATAAAATGATTGTGCCCGTGATAAGAAAAGCCAAAACATATAAATACCATTTTTTAAGATGAAAAAGCGCAATAATTAGAAATACTTCAGCATATACGCTATAAACAGTAGGACTAATAAGAAAAGATGAATACCGGTTCTCGTTGGCATATCTGGAAGAGTCGAATAAAAAGAGCACAGAAAAAAGCAAGAAAGCCATTATAGTGAACAATACGGCTCTTTTATTCTCCTTGAGAATTAAGGTTAATCGTAGAAGATAAAAATTAATAACAAATATGATAAACAACAGTGGTTTTGTGTAGTGGATTGTTGTAAAGTTGATTAAAATGATGATTAATATTGCTAAAAGAAGCAGAAGGTTGGTTTTTTCTTGTTTTAGCCTTTTTAATGATTTTTTCCCGAAATTTAAAAAAATAAAAATAAGGGTGAGTGGAAAAAAGTAGTAGATTGAGAAACGATATCCTAAAACAAATGATACATAAGGAATAGCATAAAAAAAAGGATATATGAGAATTAAAAATTGTATTGCTTTAGAGTTAATAGGCATCTCTATAATGTATTTATATTAACTGTTATGGTATTCATCTCTATACGGTCAATAAACTGACCTAAGCTTGCTAGTTTTTTATGGCCTTCTATTTTGATGTTGATACATTTTACTCCTTTAATATTCATTAAATTTACAAGCGCAGAAGAATGAAATCCATAAACAACAACTTCACTATATTTTTTCTTTAAATCAAAGATAATTTCTTCAGCAATTTTTTCACCGGTCATAGTTATTTTTTTATAATACTCAATTTTCTTTTTGTTGGATAATGGATGAGGAATAACATGTTCAATATTATGGGTTTTAATAATTTTATCGAAAAGTTTAGTTTCTGTTTTTTCATCTAAATATCCTTCTTCATAAAATGTGGTGAGTAAAAACAGGATAATCTTTGTGTTTTTTGGTGGAGGGTTATTTTTTTGTGGATCAAAGACACTTATTTCCTCAGTATGAGGCATTGCATTTTTTATATTGGGATAAATAGTATAATGTTTCTCAATCATAGAATAGGCTCTGGCGTAAGAAAAATCCAGCCCCACCCAATGCAAAAATTTGTTGATAAAGCTAAGGGTTCGACCTTTATAGAAGTAGCCTTTTCCACTAATGTTTCCCGAGCCATCATCAAAAGAATGAATATTCTTTGTTCGAATTCCAAAAACAATACATCGAGTGTAGGCACTTTTTATGTTTCCCGAATAGACAATACTATTTGGATGCATAAGTTTTTTTACTTTGAAAATAAAAGGGAGTATCTCTTTTATAAAGGTGATAACTTTATTGTCCTTCTTTAAAATAAAAGCATATTGTGCATTGTTTGCCAGTCGGTTATAATACAGCTGAAGTTTTTTAGTAGATGCTTTACAATAAAAAATAAAAATATAGTTAGACAGTTTTTCCCGAATGATAATATTTTCTGCTATTAAAATATGCAGAGGCGTATAACAAATAAATAGGGCTTTGCTTTTCTCTTGACTCATTGTCTTTATTTATAAATAAAACGCCGTTCGCGCGAATAATTCAATTTAAGTATTGCCAATAGTAGGTAACTTACTAACAGTCCAATTGCAGCTCCCATAAGATGAAAATAAGGAATGAGTAAAATGTTTAAAGCTATACTAAATCCTGAACAAATTAAAGTAGCATAAAGTATTTGAGTATCTTTTCTTTGAGCATATAAAACGTAATGAAATATGTACGAAATATTTAAAATTACATTGGCCAAAAGAAGTACATAAAATGATGGAATATCTAAATAATACTCTTCTTTACCAACAAAATGAAGAATGGGAAATATTAGAACCATTAAGAAAAGTGCCATTACTATTGATATTATTATTGTTTTTTTCTGCATTTCTTTGCGTAGAGAATCAAAAACGGTTTCATCATTTTTTTGATAAGCATCTACCATTTTAGGATAGATAAACATAATTATTAAAGAGAACACAAAAACGTTAATTACATTTGAAAATTGACTGTAAAATGTAAATACACCCACCTCTTTAAGCCCTCCCCAATATTTTATAAAATAACGATTAAGGCGCTCTATTCCGATTAAAGACAAAGTAGATATAAAATAGAGGCCACTCACTTTTATTCCTGAAAATATCCATTTGTAATTGATTTTTGTTTTGGTTTTTAACCCAAAAAGTTGGATAAGTTTTCCCGTGCCTACAATAACAGATAAGAGCGAGCCGGCGAGCCAAAATTTAAATACCAGATCCAAGGAGTATTGGTTGGTATTCATCATAAAATAATAGGCAATCAATGCCAATACCCATATTCCTGTTCTAATAAAAAGCAGAATGTTTGCAAAAATGGGTGTAGATATAATTGTAAATATTCGGTATAACTCTTGTGATAAATGATCGGAAATTAAAATAAAATAGAACAAACAAATGTATTTCCAAGGAAGAAAACCATAATAAAAAATAAAGATAAAGGGCGCTAAAATAATTGCATAGGTAATAAAATGAAAAAGAACCTGATGTTTTAATACTCCCAGTTTTCCATCTGATGTTGGAGCATAAACCAGTTCTCTATTTGCATAATTGTAAAAGTCCAATCCAATTACAAGCAATCCCAAAGAGGTAGATGTAAAAAACAATCCATAAATACCTAAGTCCTCCACACTAAAGTACTTACTAAGAAAGAAAATCAATAAAAACCGGGAAAGAATTGAAGTTCCACGAACGCAAAGGTTGATGAATTCCTTTTTTTTCAGTATTGAAAAGAAAATGTTCTTAAGGGACATAGTAATAAAAAGGATAATCGTTTAATTGTATATTTCTGACTGAAAACATATCGGTTGATAGTATTTAGTATTAATTGATTTCAAGTGAAGATTGATATTTATTTAATACGTCTTCTAGTTTTTTATTTTCGATGAGTATTCTTTCTACAAACGCTCTAAAGGCACCATCTCCTCCTTTGGTATTTAATTGTATATCTACAATCTGCTTGATATATTCAGGAGCATTTTTTGGAGCAGCAGATAATCCAACCCGTTTTAGGAGGAGAATATCGTTGATGTCATCACCAATATAAGCAACACTATCCAAACTGATTCTTTTTTCAGAGCATAGTTTTTCGGCAGTATGTAACTTGTTTTTGATTCCCATAAATAAATGATCAACCTTTAACTTTTCTGCTCTTCTTTTCACGATTTGTGTATCTTCTCCTGTAATTATTACTGTAGGAATGTTCAAGAGTTTTAAAAAAAGTACACCAGCACTATCTGAGGTGTTAAATTTTTTCCATTCATTCCCCGTTTGGTCATAAAACATACCTCCGTCTGTCCAAACACCATCAATATCCGTAATTACCATTTTTGGCAATATGATTTTTTTATTTGACATTGTCCAAATATATTATTTCATTTTGAGGAATTGTATGAATGACCTTTTTACCAATTAATTGGTTTCTATTCGACCATTTTACACCATCTCCAGGACTTAATAAATGGAGATCTTCCTCTTTTATGGTTGTTCCTGCTACAAGTTCTATTTTTGAAGCTACAGAACGCTCTAGTTTATTTTTAGCTTGTTGGACAGAGGATTCGATAAAAACACCCTCCTCTCCCATTGACTTATCAAGATTTCTGATGTCTCGAACCATTCTGTATATACCATCAATGGATAAAGAACCTGCTTGATCAGTTCCTTTCATTCCACGATCTAAAGTGATGTGTTTTTCAATAATCTCTGCCCCCATTCCTATGGCAGCTATTGGGGTAGATATTCCAATTGTGTGATCTGAGTAGCCTATTTTAAAATGGGGATAATTCTTTTTTAAATATGTAATGGTTTTTAAGTTAACATTTTCATATCTGGTGGGATATTCAGAAACACAATGTAAAATAGATAAGTCACTGTGGTACTTTGTAATTATATCTACTGCAATGTCAATTTCTTTTTTTCCCGCCATACCTGTAGAAACAATCATTGGAATTTTTGTTTCTGCTAATGCAGCTAACAAAGGCAAATTGGTTAAATCGCGTGAGGCGACTTTAAGACGGTCGGGTGTAAATAGTTTTAAAATGCTTAAGCAACCCACAGCACAAAGTGTTTCTACAAAATCTAAGTTTTTTTCTTTAGCATATTTATATACTTCAAAATGCTCTTCATCATTAAGCTCTAAAAATTCACGATGCTCCCCATACGTTTTGCCAAATGAATTTGGAGTATTGTACGGTCTTTCCATTTGCGACGTGGATAGCTCTTGACTTAAATCCCTTTTTGTTAATTTAACTGCATCCATTGTGGGTAACTCAGTATTAAATAGTTTGTCATGAATCGGTCGAGACACAACATCCACCAATAACTTGGCAATGTCTACAGAACCATTATGATTTTGTCCTATTTCTCCAATTATATATGTTCCCATTATTTTTATTTTGAGTTTTGAATAATTTGACTTTTCATTACTGAAAGCCACTTTTTGTTTTCACTGACCCGTTTAAGTATATCGTTTATTTCGGTAATATGTTGTGATTTTATGAATTTGAATATTTCTTGGCAAACCATAAAATCCTCTTTCGTATCTACAGTTAATCTTATTTTTTCTTGAAAAGACTTTAGATTTACATCGATATAATGGATATTAAAAGTATCTGAATGACTATAAATGTAATTTGTAACATGCTCATGATAAAGAGGGTCAGCAGTATGCTGACGAATAGTTTTTAAACATTCTAATGTAACGCCCTCTGCCCAAAATCCAAAATGAGTAAGTATGCTCGGCTTCCCATTTATCCTATATGAAAGGTAGTCAGCTGAGCCATCTGTAAATGCTTTAATAAGTTGTTCTAATGCCGTTTGATTAAGGAAGGGATTGTCTCCACATACACGAATTATTTTATTTATTTGATAATTTTCAGCAGCATCTATAAAACGCTGTAGAACATCATCACTTTGACCAGTATAGCTGTGTATTCCTTTTTTTAATGCCTTTTCTACAACTACCTTATCCTGATTAAAAGTTGTTGTTGCCAATACAATCGGCACACCGTCTGGGATGACTTGTTCGATTTTATCAATAATGATGTCAAGAATAGCATTTTCTTCATAAAAGGGCTTAACTACCTTGTTGGGCAAGCGCGTTGAACCTGTTCGCGCTTGAATTATTATTCCTAAACCTTTTGTATTAATTGTATTCATTATTTTGTTGAAAAGATCATGAGAATAATATATTCATTTTTTTAGATAGAAAAAAGAGAGACACAAAACTATTAATAATTTTAATGAATGGCAGTGTTATCTGCAATAGTCTCTATAACTATTGACTTTTTATTTTTTATAAATAGGGTTTATTTAAACGTATACTTCAGCCCTATTCCATTATTGCTCAACGACAAGCCATCGATAAAAATAGCATCTGATGATGTGCGCTGATGTCGGTGCCTGAAATATTGAATAAAGTCAAAGATCAGTAAAAAACCTCCCTGCACCATTATTGCATTGCCAAATCCCCGAAGAAGATCTCGATTGTTGGGATGTTGATTAGAAATTGCACTTAAAACTGCACCCGATCCGATATACAGAAAGTCTAACCCCCCATTGATTAAGTAAGTTTGTTCACTGCTGTATTGACTTTTTATCAGTTGACTTGTCGGAACACCATTATCATAAGTCTTGAAGGAACCCAATAGACCAGGAATAGAAATGCCTAGATTTATGACACTCCAAACGGTTGTCATCTGACTAAAATACTTCCATTCTCCAGAGGTTGTTGCCCAACCTATAGTTCCACCAATAAGATTTGCTCCAGACCAAGAGGTGTAGGCAATCATGCCACTTTTTCCAATCTTTTGTTTGTCTAGCATATAAGATTGATTTATTTTTTGCTGTCCTAAAACAGATTGACCCAGAAAAAGAGAAACAAGAGAGAAGAAGAGGATATTTCTTTTCATGGATTTTATTTACATGTTATTGACAGCACATAAAGTAAAGAATTTTGCTTGTTCTTTACAACAAAATGGATTGATTTTTTGAATTTATCATACTATTTAAACCGAATTATTCATAGGTTTTTGTGATGAAAAGTTATGAATAATTCGGGTTAATCTGCTTATGGTGGGTGTCCCAAATATATTAAGGAAATAATCAAAACCCCATTCAATTTTAATGATCAATACCTTTTTTATAATATGCTGTATTTGAACAAGTCTGCACAATTTGAGTTGAAGAAATAGGGATACAAGAATAGAGCGCTTTTCAAAACAACTCTTATTGTGAAATATTTGTAAAAATCATAAAATTTGTTTAAATTGCCGCTTATCATTTATTTAAACCTTTTAAATTAAAAATTTACTGAGTTATGAACCTTTCTTAGTTGCTATTTTAATTTAAAATAAAGCTATACTCATGCGAACAAAGTTATTTTCATTATTACTTTTTCTAATAATAGGAATTCAATCACTAACCGCTCAAACATATTATAAAGACTATCAAGATGGACTGGTTGTATTTCAATTGAAATTGAACCAAAAAAGAATCCTTTCTAAGGATAAAGTGGTTGACTTTAAAAAATATACGCTTTTTACCAAATACTTAAAGGATTATAAAATTTTGGAGGTGAGACAATTACACCCCAATATTGATGACAATAAACTCAATAGGACCTATCAAATTCAACTAGAGGATTATTCAAAAGTTGATGTATTAGCAAGAAAATTAAATCAAAATCCAATTATCGAATACGCTGAATTGAAACCTTTATTTTATTCTACAATGACCCCAAACGACACCTATTATGGATCACAATGGTCGTTGCCAAAGATTAATGCAGAACAAGCTTGGGATATGTCGACAGGAAGCCCAAGTGTAGTTGTTGCAGTTACCGACAATGCGATATATGTAAATCATCCTGATTTACAAGCCAATATGTTAACTGGGTACAATGCGGCAGATGGGGGTACAGACCCTTCTCCTTGTGGCTCAAATACGGGAGACCACGGCACTCATGTTTCGGGAATTATTGGAGCAACATCTAATAACAATCAAGGCGTTGCTTCTATTGGATCTGGCGTGAGTATTTTACCTGTTAAGATAGGAGATTGTTCTGGTGGTGCTCTTCCTTATGGATATGATGGAGTGGTTTGGGCAGCAAATAATGGTGCAGATATCATAAATATGTCTTGGGGAAGCTCTGGAGGAGGTCAATACGGACAGAATGTTATGAATAACGCTTGGAATCAAGGCTGTATTCTTGTTGCGGCAGCAGGAAATGATGGCGTTTCTTCTGTTTTTTATCCTGCGGGATACAATAATGTTATTGCAGTAGCCTCAACAGATCAATATGATAACTTGTCGAGCTTTTCAAATTATGGGAGTTGGATTGATATTTCTGCCCCAGGGTCACATATTGCTAGTACAGTTAATCCTAATGGCAATTACGGTGCAAGTTATGCCTATATGGACGGGACCTCTATGGCCTCTCCATTGGTGGCGGGTTTGTTGGGCTTAATGGAATCTTATGCACCAAGTGCTTCAAGAACAGATATTATTAATTGTCTTTATAGTAGCGCAGTGAATATTGGTTCCAATGCCGGTAATGGACGTATTGACGCACTTGCTGCTTTACAATGTTTATCAAGTTATAATGTACAGTATGATGCATCAATAACAGAAATAATTGCTCCAAACGGCAGTTTGTGTGCAAGTACAATATCGCCCCAAATAGAATTGAAGAATATGGGTTCTGAAACTTTAACCAGCGCTACCATTACTTATGATTGGGGAGCCCCTTCATATACTTATAACTGGACGGGCAGTTTGTCTACAGGACAGTCTACAACAATTACTTTACCCAACCAAACCTTATCTGATGGAAGCTATACTTTTTCCGCAACAGTTTCTTCTCCCAATGGAAATCCGGATGAGAACAATGCAAATGACAATGCCACTTCTTCCTTTATTATCAATAGCGGTGGAGAAACAGTAACATTAGATTTACAAACAGATTGTTTTGGATCAGATATTACGTGGGAATTAAGAAAAGATAGTGACAATAGTCTTGTTGCAGACGGTGGTCCCTATTCAGATGTGACAGGAGGAACAAATGACATACGTTCTTTTTGTTTAACGGATGGATGTTATACTTTTACAATTAATGATAGCTATGGTGATGGATTAAAGGGTTCTCAGTATCAGGGTTGTTCAACGGATGGCGACTTTAATATGAAAGATGGAAACAATACTATTTTATTTGAAATGACCGCTCCTGATGGAAACTTTGGATATTCTGAAAATCATCAGTTTTGCATTAATAATAGCATAAATGACGATGCTGGAATTACAAAAATTAATGCTCCTGATGGTATCTCTTGTTCAGCAACAGTGTCGCCAGTAGTCGTGCTTAAAAACTTTGGATCCAATACTTTAACAGCTGTAACAATTCAATATCAAACTTCTGGAGGTTGGCAAAATTACAATTGGACAGGAAGTCTAGCGACCAATCAAACGACAACCGTTAGTTTGCCCTCAATTCCTATTGCAAACGGACAACAAACCATAACTGTAAAAACAAATCAACCTAATGGCAACGCAGATGGAAATACGGCAAACGATCAAACTGTAAAAACAATAAGTATTCAGAGTACTGCAGCAAGCTTGCCTTTTATTGAAGATTTTGAAGGAACCAATTCAAATTGGACAATTGTCAATCCCGACAATGCAATTACATGGTCTTATGCAATGGTTGGTGGAATTTCACCAGGAAATACGGCCGCTAAAATAGATTTTTTCAATTATCAACAGTCGGAGAGGAGAGATGGATTGATTTCTCCTAAAATTGATTTAACGGGGGTAGTAAGCGCACAAATGACTTTTGATCATGCTTATCGACGATACAATCAAAGTGCCGCTGATTCTTTGGTTATTTACGCTTCAACAGATTGTGGCGTGACATGGAATAGAATTATTGGTTGGGCAGAAGATGGAACGGGTTCTTTTGCAACACAAACAACCAACACCAATGAGTTTACACCATCAGTACCTGAAGACTGGTGTTTTACACCAATAAGCCAACAAACACCTGGAGCAAGTTGTTTTACAGTTAATTTGGATGCATTCACAGGAAATAATGTTTTTGTGAAATTCCAATCTTATAATGCAGGAAACACGGGAAATAATTTATTTATTGACAATATTAATATTGATGGACAGCCTGCCGGCAATCCACCTTCACCCAATATGAGTCAAGACGTAAACCAAATTTGTGAAGGAGAAACAATCACATATACTGACTTATCTACAAATAATCCAACTTCTTGGAACTGGATTTTTCCTGGAGGTTCACCATCATCTTCTACAAACCAAAACCCGACAGTAACTTATAATACAAGTGGAACGTATGATGTCACTTTGGAAGTGTCTAATTCAAATGGTACTGATACACATACTTTTACCAATGCCGTTGTTGTAGATGCTCCACCACAAGTTAATGTTACTGCTTCTCAACCTTCAATTTGTGAAGGGGAAAGTACCATGGTGTCGGTATCTGGTAATGCTGATTCATATATGTGGAACCATGGGCTCGGAAGTGGTTCATCATATACTGTTACGCCACTGGTAGGAACTACTTATGAAGTTACGGGAACTACAGGAAGTTGTGAAACAACTGCGAGTGTTTCTGTGGTTGTAAATCCAACACCAAACGTAACCTTGAATGCAAATCAAATAGAGATTTGTGAAGGGGAAAATGTAGTTCTTACAGCAGGTGGCGCAAGTACATATTCTTGGGATAATGGTTTGACGGGAAACGGCAATGTTCAAACTGTATCTCCAACGTCTACTACCACTTATGAAGTTACAGGGACAAATGGAAATTGTTCAGGAACAGCAACAGTAGAGGTTGTTGTAAACCCCATCCCAACGGTAACCTTGAATGCAAGTCAAATAGAGATTTGTGAAGGGGAAGATGTAGTTCTTACAGCAGGTGGTGCAAGTACATATTCTTGGGATAATGGTTTGACAGGAAATGGCAATGTTCAAACTGTATCTCCAACGTCTACCACTACTTATGAAGTTACAGGGACAAATGGAAATTGTTCAGGAACAGCAACAGTGGTTGTTGTTGTAAACAATATACCAAGTTTAATTATAAACGCTTCACAAACAAATATATGTCAAGGTACTAATGTAACTTTAACAGCATCTGGAGCAACGAATTACACTTGGGACAATAATTTAGGCAACGGAAGCAATCAAAATGTAACTCCTAGTGCTACAACAACCTATACGGTCACGGGCTCCAATGGTCTTTGTGATACACAAGAAGCAATTACTATTGTTGTTAATAATGCACCAGATGTTCAATTATCGGCAACAGAAAACACAATTTGTGAAGGAGAAAGCACAACAATTGTTGCGAATGGGGCAGACAACTATTCTTGGTCCCCAGGATCGGATTTAAACATCACAACGGGTGCTAGCGTAATAGCATCACCCACCTCAACAACAACATATTCTGTTATGGGGAGCAACAATTGTGGAATTACTACAGAAACAATAGTTATTACGGTAAATCCATTGCCCGGTGCACCTGTTATTTTACAAACAGGAAATACTTTATCTGTGAATTTACAAAGTGGAGAAAGTGCAGTATGGGTTGTTGATGGCAACACTTATGGGTCAGGATCAAGTATTACTCTTCCTCAAATTGGAACTTATAATGTGGAGGTAATTGTTTCAAGTGCTGACGGATGTGAAGCATCGACCAATGAAGTAATTGTAATTGAAAACAGTGGTCTTGATCAAGAGAATATAAGCAGTCAATTGAATATTTATCCCAATCCAACAGAAAAAACAGTAATGGTAACGCTTGTAGGTAATGATAAAATAGAAAGCATTCAAGTTTTTGATGCGCTTGGTAGGTCTGTTTTAAATTATAATGCGTTAAAGGAAAATAAACAATCCATTAATTTAGAATCCTTTGATACTGGGGTGTATATTTTAGAGTTGAAGACTCAAAATAAAACATTAACCAGAAGAGTAATTAAGAAATAATCTCATAAACCAAGCCTGCAAGTATAAATCTGATGCGGTGGGTTATAAGCGGATAGAAAGTAAAGGACATTGCACAACTTGTTTCAAGTATAACCGATGTCCTTTTTGTTATATTCCTATTTGAATATTAATACAGCTCTTCTTTTAGAGCGGTACGGTATTCTTTAATTTCTTCTCTGTTGAGCTTGTTGTCAGAACGCAACAATAAATTGAGTAAATAAAGTAAATTTTCTTGATCTTCTAACTCCAAAGGATATTCTCCTCCTTCTTCATCTTCTTCCCACTGTGCTTGAATATCATAAGCCTCGTTTTCTTCTAAATACTCATAAGTTAAACGGGTTACTTTTGCCAATAAGGGATCTTCTTCTTTTAGCGCATGTTCTCGAAGTTCTTTCAATTCTGTAATTAAAGACTTTGCGAGAACCCCTTCTTTTTCTACCAATTTGATAACCTTTTCTACTTGCTTATTTGCTTTTCCTGTTTTCATAAATACATCAATAATTAAAACACAAATTTAATACCTTAAAGCAATTAATAATAAAAATTAGAAATTTTAAATAAATAAAGTTTAAAATAGTCCGAATTATTAAAATACCTTTCAATATTATAGAGAATGAAATAATGCGGTTACTCAACCTGAAAAAGAATAGAAGCCTTTGTTGAATGATTATCGCTTTTTAGCCACCATTACAATAGAATTCATGTGTTTTTCATGTTTATTAAAAACCTTATACATGTCTCCAATCCTTTTTCTTGCTGCGCTGCTCTTCATGATGTTCCAACCAATTTTTAATGTTCTAAAGAAGCCTTCATCATCGATTATTCTTTTGGTTTTAAGGAGAAACATACCATTCATTTCTTGATGTATAACATCAAATCCTGCGTCGTCTAGTAGTTTTTTCCATTCATCTACGGTTAATGGTCGTGCATTAACACGTATAGTTTTGGCTAAGTCTCTTTGAATAGTTGCTTTTAATTCATCTGATATATCATCTGGAGTTAACCCTATTTCATGTATGGCATATAAACCGCCAGGCTTCAATAAGCGGTGAGCTTCTTTGATAATGTTTACTTTCCTATGGTCGGCATGCATCGTTAACATGGCTTCACCATATAGCTTTGAAATGGAACCTTCTTTTAATGCTACTTTTTCTGCATTTCCTTCAATAAATTGTGTAATTCCATTGTTAAATTTACTTTTTAATAGATGTATTGCTTCAGGATCTGCATCAACCCCAATATATGACTTGGGCTTCTTATTTATTGAGAGATTAGCAGTAAATCCTAACCCAGGCGCAAACTCTAAGACATCGTCGTCCCCATTAATGTGTAGGTTTTCTACCAATTTTTCTGTGAGTTCTCTTCCTCCAGGACGCAATACTTTTTTGCCCATTTTTGCAAGTAACCAGTGACCTTGTGCAGTTTTTATATCCTTTACTTTCATGTCTTTAACTTTATCCCGCACGATTCATACGTTTTCTATTTTATTTTTCCATCATGAAAGCCTATGAATATTTCGGGTTATTACTTTCAGGCAATAAAATTACTATTTAGAATCATTCTACACAATACCTAAAAATGGGTATTTTAAAGTAAGGCTGCTTGAATTGTAAAGTTTTCCATTTTGAGAAGACAATGCTTATTTTAACAAAAAATGAGATTAAAGTTTTATGATAAGTTCCAATTTAAACGCTATACCTCTATATTCATTAAAATTCAAGTAAAACAGCATTAAAAAATACATCATGAAAAAGTTATCCGAACAAGATATTGATAAGGAATTGAACACTTTAAAAGGGTGGAGCTATACTGGTAAAGCCATAGAAAAAACATTTAAGCTTGATAATTTTAAGGCCGCCTTTGCTATTATGACACGTATTGCCTTTGAGTGTGAGGCGCAAGATCATCATCCAGACTGGAGCAATGTGTACAACACCTTAAACATCAGTCTTAGCACACACGAGGTCGGTGGAATCACAGAAAAGGACCTTAAATTGGCAAGAAGTATAGAAGAAATTATTCAGAGGAACCCATAATTAATTTTAGGTTTTTCGGAGTTTTGAGCAAGAGTTTTGAGTGAAAAAGCGCTATAAGTGCTTTATTTATTATCACTGAAAAACGAAGATACAACCTATTTTGTACTGCTTTTTGCTTCAAAATTGACACCAAACATGCTCTTTTCGAGAATTATCCCGAATTATTATTCATTCTTTAAAATAGTAATAGGTATTCATGAGCTCACAAGCTCGGTTCACCAATCTTAAAATATAAAACCACTAACGATTGATAGTTATATGTTTAAATGCTTTTATCCAGTGATTGGTTAGGACTTATTCAACTTTAACGGCTAAAATCGCAACGGCATTTAGATTTTTATCGTGTGATTTAAAGGTTCTTCTCATTTCTAAAACACGTTTCCGAATTTTAGGTTGTGTTATGACGTTCAAACCAATTTTTAAGGCTCTAAAGAGACCTTCATCGTCGATAATTCTAGGCGGATCAAGAACACGTAATGGACTGCGTTCAATTTTAATAATTTTAAAACCTTCTTTTTCTAATAACTTGGACCACTCTGTTATGGTAAGTGGACGTGCATTAACTCTTGAAACATGAGCTAAGTCTTTTTGGATAATGGCCTCTTTTTCTAATTCCACCTCTTTAAGGTTAAGTTCTAATTCGTGGATGGCATACAAACCGCCCTTTTTGAGAATGCGGCTTGCTTCTTTAATGATGCGTGTTTTCCTTTGATTGGCGTGCATGCTCAACATTGCTTCACCAAATATTTTGTCTTGACTCCTCGCATCTAGCTTTGTTGATTCAGCATCACCTTGAACAAAATTAATGTGTGTGCCGTTTGCACTAAAAACATTTTTTCGAAGATTTTTGATGTGGTTTTCATCCATTTCAACACCAATATACGTTTTAGGGTGTTTTTTTACTGCCAACATTGCTGTAAATCCAAGACCTGGAGCAAACTCTACAATTTTATCTTGTGAGGTGATTTCTAAGTTGTCTATTAATTTTTTGGTCATTTCTTTTCCACCTGGTCGCAATACACGTTTACCAATTTTAGCCAAAAGCTGATGACTTTTTAATTCACTAACATCCTGAATTTCCATGGGGTAATTTTATACAAAAATACTATTTAGAACCATTCTACACAATACCCATAAAAGGGTATTTTCTTATGCGGAAATTATATCAATAGTTTGGGTTAATGTTTGGATACTTTTGATTTAATACTTCGCTTATAATTTCCTGATATAAATTACGAATCCCATCCACCATCTAAAATAATGCAGGTTAATCGCCAAAGAATTGTCTTTATCTTTGATATTATTTACATTTACCAAAACGAGAATCCATTATGGAAAACCTTTTAGAACAATTTTTAGATGTTAGGGAGTGCACGGAAAAAATATGTGAACCTTTAAAAACTGAAGATTATATTCCACAACCTGAAAGCTTTGTAAGTCCGCCCAAATGGCATTTAGGACATACAACTTGGTTTTTTGAAAAGATGGTACTGAGACAATACAATAAAAAGTACAAGTCGTTTAATTCAGATTACGATTTTATTTTTAATAGCTATTATGAAACCGTTGGGGAACATCTGTTAAGAACCAACCGTGGAAATTTAAGTCGGCCAACAGTTGATGAAATATATGCCTACAGACAGCATGTTAATATGGCAATGAAAAACTTTTTGTCTCAAGTACACGATCAAAAGATCAAAAATATTGTTGTCTTGGGATTAAACCATGAACAACAACATCAGGAGTTATTGTTAACAGATATTAAGTATATTTTTGCTTGTAATCCATTATTGCCAAAATATGGAGATGATGTTATAGAAGAAACGATTAATCAGGGTGATGGATCGTGGATTCATATTCCAGAAGGTGTTTACGAAGTTGGCTTTAAGGGAGATACATTTTGTTATGACAATGAATTAAATCGGCATAAAACATATATCCAAGAATTTCAAATTCAAGACCATTTAGTAACCAATGAAGAGTTTATTGAGTTTATTGAAAATGGAGGTTATGAAAAACCCCGTTTGTGGCATTCTAATGCTTGGATGTGGATTAAGGAAAATCGCATCAGAAGACCATTATATTGGATGAGAAAAGATGGAGAATTCTCCTGTTTTACGTTGGGGGGCAAAGTGCCGATCAATCCAAAAGCACAGGTGATTCACCTCAATTACTATGAAGCTTATGCGTTTGCTCGTTGGAAGGGAATGCGTTTGCCCACAGAGTTTGAGTGGGAAGTGGCACAAAATAAATTGCATTGGGGATCGCGATGGGAATGGACGGAAAGTGCCTATTTGCCTTATCCTGGATACAAACAAGCAGAAGATGCCTCAGGAGAATACAACGGGAAGTTTATGGTGAGTCAGAAGGTGTTAAGAGGAGGCTCAATTGGAACAGCTACCGGACACACTCGACCAACATATAGAAATTATTTTTATCCACATGAAAACTGGCAGTTTACAGGTTTACGTTTAGCTAAATAAATAAAAAAGAATGACATTTAAAGAGGATATTGAGAGCGGACTTTCGTTAACCCCTAAAAACATTTCATCACGTTATTTTTATGATGATGCAGGAAGCCGGCTTTTCCAACTCATCATGCAATCTCCCGATTATTATTTAACGGATTGTGAACAAGAGATTTTTTCAAAGCAAGCACACGATATTGTTCAATCGATGAAGGGCAATCATCATCAGCTGCGTTTGATTGATCTGGGAGCTGGTGATGGAGTAAAAACCATGTTGTTGTTGGCAGAATTTATTAAACAGGGAATTGAAGTCGTTTATACTCCAGTTGATATTTCTGAAGAGGCCATTCAAGAAGCCGAAAAGAACATTAAAAATGAATTTCCAAATAATCGTGTTGAACCTTATATTGGCGAATATTTTGAAGCGTTACAACGTATTGACAAGAAGTATACAAAATTACCGAAAGTGATTCTGTTTTTAGGCTCAAATATCGGTAATTTTACCAATGAGAAAGCTCATAAATTTTTAAAGAAAATCAACAAATTAAGTACGAAAAAAGACAAATTATTTATAGGATTTGACCTTATGAAAAATCCAAAGACGATATGTCGTGCTTATAACGATAAACAAGGCATCACTAAAAAGTTTAATTTGAACTTATTAAAACGTATAAATCGAGAACTGGGGGCAGATTTTGACATCAATCAATTTGACCATTACAACACTTATAATCCCATCTCTGGAACAGCAAAAAGTTATATTATTAGCCTAAAAAAACAGGTGGTTAACATTTCGGCTCTTAACAAACAATTTTCTTTTGAGGCCTATGAAGCCATTGATGTTGAACAATCCCAAAAATATAATTTGAAAGGTATCGAACATCTTGCTCAAAAAACAAACTTTACTGTTTTGGAACATTTTTTTGATAAAAGAAGATACTATACAAATAGTTTGTGGGAATTATAGCGTATGCAATGCACTTTTTCTGTTTTCAACCAACGACTAAATGATATCCTTTGGAATGAACCCCACTTGTATTTTACAATTTGGACAAATTGAGAGAGGACCATTGTTTTTTGAAACAGCTTTCCATAAATCTTTTAAATCATAAAACTGAATCCAATATAATTGCTCTGAAGAACACCCACACTTCGGACAATTTAATTCATTTTTAAACTGATTTGGGGGTAATGTTTTATCGATACACAACATTACTTCCGACCATGGAAAAATTGTTCTGTAGGAGCTGTTGGGTTCAAACGTGTCTTTATCTATTGTTTTATTTTCCATTCTGCTCTTCTTTTCTTAACCACCCTATAATGCGAGGATTTTTAATTTTCCACTTGTTATTGTTATATTCTAAAGAGTATGTTGTTCGAGACCCAATATTAATACCAGAATTTTGTTGAATAATCTCAATTTTATCATCCATTATTTTAGACACAATCGCCAGATGACCATTTTGATTAAAGGAGGAGGCATTAAAAACCAATATATCATCAGGTTTTGGTTTAGATTTGCTGGGATTCGAAAATTGAGTTAAGCCCACAGCTCTGTTCTCATCGCCATCTTTCAGTCCTATATCAAAGTAGTCTATTGCATCGCCAGAAGGGGTAATTATTTTGAAGTTGAAGAGTTTATAGTAATACCTTTTAACAAATTCCACACTTTGGAATTGCTTACCCAATTGGTAACCATCTGGTGCGGTGGATTTCCCTGAAATATTACTTTTAACACCATTGTAGTATACATAAACACCGTTTAAACTGTCAATTTTTTGACCTATTTTATAGCTGTTTTCCGCCACCAAAGTAACATCCTGATTCTCCATTACAAAATGGGTGTTTAGGTTTCTAAACGACCAAAGCCACGTTAAAACAATTGTTATTATGACGATTAACAATAAATATATCCAGTTTATTAATTTCAAATCTATCTTATTAATAGGTAAATGACTAAATTAGTGATTTATTCCCAATTTATTATTAAACCCCTCACAATTCTCTCATTGAACCCTTCCTATGAATAGCCTTTAATCAATTGTCGGTATTTTTTTAAGATTTGAAACCGACTCACAAAACCAAAATATTGATGATTTTCATCTATAAGTGGTAAATACCAAGTGTCCGACTCTTCAAACTTGCGGATTACACTTTCAATGTTTTCGTTCGTATAAACCAAATTGCTGGGATGAATAGAAATTTCAGATGCCAACTTGTTCTTGATGTCCTTTTCAAAAGATACCCTTTTGGTAAGCTCTTCTTTATGAATCATTCCCCAAAATCTATTATTCTCGTCTATAACAGCTAAGACAGACTTATTAGAGTTATTAAAAAGTTTTCTTATTTCCTTATAATTTGCCGTGTTAAGGACCTTAATACTGTCTTTATCGAGGCATTCAACAAACTGAATTTGTGAAAGTAAATTCTGATCTTGATGCATTGTAAAAATCTTTCCTTCTTTGGCCAATTTACTGTAAGATGGATTGATGGGAGAAAAATATTTATTGATAAGAAAAGAAATAACCACCACAATCATAAGAGGAATAAATAAGTCATAACCCGAACTGGACTCTGCAATGAGAAAAATAGCAGTTAATGGTGCATACAATACTCCAGACAATACGCCTGCCATACCAACCAACATTAAATTGGTGATTGGAGTGTTTTCAAAACCAATCAATATTAGAGCAAAGCCAAAGGTATATCCCAACAATCCTCCAGCAATTAGTGAAGGGGCAAAATTTCCTCCAACTCCTCCAGAGTTAAGAGTAGCACTTGTTGCAAAAGCTTTAAAAAAAGTTGTTAGAACAAGCATGACGAGTATGGTAATCTTTGGAAAATCAAAAAAACCGATAATATCTTGATAAAATAAATGATGAATATTTCCCTGATGAAGCATTTTAATATTGATATATCCTTCTCCGTAGAGTGCTGGAAAAGCTACACATAATGCCGCAAGTATTGCTCCACCGAGTAAGGCTCTTTTTAAACTTCCAAAAGGAAACCTTTCCAAGAACTTTTTTATTTTTTTATTCGCGAGTATATAATACCGAGCATAAAAACCAGCAACTATTCCCAGAAGAACATAATACACAATATTGCTGTAATTAAAAGGAGTTCTTGAACTTAGGCTGAACAAAATTTCATTGCTCAACACCACACGGGTTAAAAGACTCCCACAAAGTGCAGAGATAACCAGCGGAATAAAGTCGGAGAAAACAACTCCTGTAAGAATCATCTCAAAAGAAAACATAATTCCTGCTATTGGAGCATTAAACGCTGCAGCAATTCCCGCTGCAGCTCCCCCTGCCAACAATAAAGTTTTTTCTTTATAACCCAGTCGATAGCGTTTTCCAAAATTGGAGCCAATAGCCGCACCCGTTATTGCCATGGGTGTTTCTAAACCTGCTGAACCTACAAATCCTACAGTAACAGCACTTTGTATAACACGAGAATGGATTTCTTGTTTATTGATATTACTGCCGTGTTGTGCAACATCTACTAAAACATTTTGAAGCTCTATATTCTCTCTTTTTTTATAAATATAACGGGCAATTATTGTTGTAAGTAGTATACCTATAATGGGTAAGGTTCCATAGGCGATTATTCTTTGTGTTGTAGATATTTCATCCACTGTATAAGAATGAATATAATGGACAACGGTTTTTAAGACAATACCCGCTCCACCACCTAAAAATCCAACAACAATACCCGATAACACCAAAAATTGGAACCGACTTAAATGTCTTTTCGACCAAAGAATGAGTATTTCTAGAATATTGTATTTTTTGAGCGTGTAGGTTCTTAAAACTTTGCTAAAATGCTTAAAGTTATCGTAGAGATGTTTGAACTGCCCCTTTAACATAATTTATATATCGTGCCGTAAATATACTACTAATGAAAGCTTACAACCAAATCATAAATTAAATATTTTTTTGGCAATATAATCTGACTCTAAAAGGTGAGTGTCTGAAAAACGTATACTTTAAAAAGGAGTGTTCTTATCCACACCATATATTATTTGGTATGATATTCTTACAAATTTTATTAAAGATTGATAATTAATGCCTTACGACTATTGACCTCTGGTCTAATCACAAAGTTGATTATTTTTTTATACTTTTGTATTAAATTAAATGACTTATGAGAAAACTTGTCTTAATGGCTTTTGTTGGAAGCCTCTTTTTTATTGTATATAGTTGTTCTGCCACAAAAGTTTCTAAAGAAATTACCGCTGCAGCTATCCCTACGAAAGAACAAATTGAAAGGGATTATACGGCTGAACAATTGACCCATGGAAAAGAAATTTGGAAGAAAAGCTGTATAAAATGTCATGATTTACGTCCACCTAAAGACCATACCAGAGAACAATGGAACCGTATCCTTAGAAGAATGATTGGAAAGGCAGATCTAAATATGGAAGACGGAACAGCTGTGTATGCATGGATAATGGCCTATGCCAAAGACGACTAGCGCCAACTTTTAATTCATGATTATTACTTGCGAGTTCAACGTTATACAGTGAGCCTGCCGTACTGAAGTTAATAGTTCGAGTTAGTTGTCTTCTATAATTATCGCAACATTGTCAACATCACCGCCAATAGGTGGTGTGTGTTTAACAACTTTTACCCTTGAACCCGTTAAGCCTTTAATTTCATTACGCAAACGTTTTATGATGCGTTGACCAACATGTTCGATTAATTTTGAGCGTATGGCCATTTCTTCAATAACAATTTTATTGATGGTTACGTAATCTATAGTGTCTTCTAAAGTATCTGTAGTAAACGCCTTTGAAAAGTCAGTTGTTAAAGAAATATGTACAGTATATCTTCCCCCAATCTTTGCTTCTTCTGGCAAACAGCCATGGTAGGCATATACTTTTATTCCATTAAGTTCAATGGTATGTTTCATTGTTCTTTTTGATGAATAATAACAGGAATGTTTTTCTCCATTCTCTTCAAAGTTTCTGTTTTACCCAATAATGCAGCTGTTTCAAACATACTTGGACCCATTGCTTTTCCTGTTAAAATTAAACGAAAGGGTTGGAGTACATCTCCAAACCCAACTTGCTTTTCTTCTAAGAATTTTTTAAATTCAGTTTCTATTTCTGGGGCAGTAAACGCATCGATTGTTTCCATTATTTGTTTCCACGCATACATTATTTCCTCTGTTGTGCTTTTCCACTTCTTTTTTATTGTTTTGGCATCAAAGTGGGCAGGATTTTCAAAAAGATAATCTCCATCGGTATAAATATCCTCCACAAATGTCGCCCTTTCTTTCATTAAAACACATACTTTTTCAAGATATGAAGTTGAAACTTCTTTTAAAGCCTCAGGTTGTTTTTCAAGCAACATCTCAGCCAATTGTGTTCCAGATAATTTTCTCAAATATTGCTGCTGGAACCATTTTGTTTTATCACCATCGAATTTTGCCCCAGACTTACTTATTCTTTCAATCGAAAAGGCTTCTGTCATTTCTTCTAAAGTAAACAACTCTTGCGTTGTTCCCGGATTCCAGCCTAAAAACGCAAGCATATTAATGAAGGCCTCTGGCAAATAACCCTGTTCTCTATAACCAGAATATTTCTCACCTTCTTTGCTTGTCCAGTCTATTGGAAAAACAGGGAAGCCCAATCGGTCTCCATCTCTTTTCGACAATTTTCCTTTACCATCAGGTCGCAACAATAAAGGACAATGAGCAAATATTGGCGCCTCCCATCCGAATGCTTTGTATAACATTACGTGTAGGGGAGCAGAAGGCAACCACTCTTCGCCCCGAATCACATGGCTTATTTTCATATTGTGATCGTCAATTATATTTGCCATGTGGTATGTAGGAAGGCCATCACTTTTATATAAAACTTTATCATCCAGATTGTTGCTGTTTACTACAACCCACCCTCTGATCGCATCTTCAAAACGGATCTCTTCGTTTCTGGGCATTTTAAATCGAATAACATAAGGTTCGCCGTCTGCTAGTCGCTTTTTAACCTCATCTTCAGGCAGTGTTAAAGAGTTTTTCATTGATGTTCTGGAAACCGCATTGTATTGCCAATTTGGCATTTTCATTTTCTTGGCTTGTTCCCGCATCTCTTCCAAATCTTCCGAAGTATCAAATGCATAATACGCTTTGCCCGTTTCAATTAATTGATTTGCATAGGGAAGATAAATGGCTTTTCTTTCGGATTGTTTGTAAGGACCATAATCGCCACCTATTCCCTGACCTTCATCAGGCATGATGCCGCACCATTTAAGGGATTCAATTAAGTATTCTTCAGCACCTTCAACAAACCTTGTTTGATCTGTATCTTCAATACGAAGTATGAATTTACCATTATTCTTTTTCGCAAATAGATAATTGTACAATGCGGTTCGAACACCTCCTATATGGAGAGGTCCCGTAGGTGATGGTGCAAATCTTACACGAACTGGTTTCTCGGACATAAACATTAAATTTGTTGCAAAGATAATTGATAAGGTTTCATTTTAATAAAACCAACCGAAAAATTATTAATTTGAATGATTCCCAATGTTTTTACTTCTTTTTAACATATCTTATGTATAATGCTTTATTTATCGCTGCTTTGTTTTGCTACTTTACGTAAATTCAAAGTACTTTCGTATTTTTATCCTAAATTTTGAAGAGTAAATTGTTTAAAGTCACATTACAGTTGTGTTTTGAACGGTTTTGAAAGCTGTATAACAATGGGAAAATTTGAAGATCTTGTAAAACAAATCGACGCATTTATCCGCAAGTATTATAAAAACTTAATGCTTAAGGGAGTATTGCTGTTTGCAAGTATTTTTTTACTGACCTTTCTTGTAATAACCAGCCTCGAATTTATAGGTAGGTTCAACTCTCTTATTCGTGCTTTTTTGCTGTTTTCTTTTATTGGGTTAAATGCCTATGTTCTCATTAAATACTTTATTCTTCCTACGATGAAATTGTTCTCTTTTGGGAAGAGAATTAACCGTTTTCAAGCCGCTCAAATTATTGGTGAGTTTTTTCCAAACGTTGACGACCGACTTCTAAACACGCTTCAATTGCAAGATGTAACAAAAAAGCAACCACAGAACATCGAACTTATTCAAGCGAGTATAGAACAGAATGCTAAAAAATTGAATACACTTAAATTTAGTGATGCCATAGATTTTTCTAAAAACAAAAGGTTTCTAAAGTATTTTTTTCCAGTACTTTTTACCTTTATTTTGGTCGGGGCGCTCTTTCCTCATTTGTTTACAGAAGGGTCTGAACGGATTATGAATTATAACGAAGTGTTTGAACGCAGTCCTAACTTTAAATTTTACCTACAGAACAAGGAATTAAGTGTACAAGAAGGGGAAAGCTTTAAAGTTGAATTAAAGATTGAACCTTTGGGCAATAATGTGCTGCCAGACCGGGTTTACCTGGTGAGCGATGAGGGCACCTATTTGATGAATAAGAAGAGCAATGAACTAATGAGTTATTCTTTTGACAACCTTAATAAGAACATAAAGTTTCATTTTAAAGCAGTTACGGATGTTTCTAATACCTTTCAAATAGATGTTGTTAAGCGAACTTCTATTGGTCACCTTTCTGTTGCAATTGACTATCCTAATTATCTAAATCGCGATGATGAAACTATTGATAACCCTGGTGATTTAATTGTGCCTTACGGCACGAAGTTGGTCTGGAATGGTGTAACTAAAAACACCAAGTCTATGAATGTTGTTCTGCCAGACACCTCGTTGATTTTTAACAATCAAAGTGGATTTCGCTTTTCACACAAAGCCTTTCAATCTTCGGATGTTTTATTTGTCTTAAACAATTATCAGATTGACCAATCCGACTCTTTAACTTATCATATTGAAACTATTAAGGATGAATATCCAAAAATTGTAGCACAGGAGCGGAAAGATTCATTGGACATAAACAATGTTTTTTTTAAGGGTCGAGTTACTGATGATTATGGCTTATCGAAATTAACCTTTACATATAAAATTGAGAAGAAAAACGGTAAACTTATTTCTAAAACAGTTCAAGTGCCCGGTATTATTGGTAAGGCTTCTCCTTTTTCTATGCGTTTTGATTTGAACCAATTGGGGTTAGAGCTTGAAGATAAAGTTACCTATTTTTTTACCGTTTATGACAATGACGGAATTCATGGTCCAAAAGCCACCAAATCCCGCATTTATCGCTATGCTAGCCCTTCTTTAGAAGAGCTTCATGAACAACGCTCGGAAGATAAGGATCAATCTATAGAAGAACTAAAGGAATTGATAAGAAAGAGTACTCAATTCAAAGAATCCATTAACATGCTAAAGGATGATATTTTAAACTCTAAAGAGATTTCTTGGCAACAACAAAAACAGATTCAAGACTTACAGGAACGGCAAAGCAAACTCAATAAAGAAATTGATAAATTAAAGGAACAACTTAAATCATCTTTTGAAAAGAAGGAACAGTTAAGTCCTGATGATAAAAAATTAATGGAAAAGCAGAAGGAATTGGAAAAGATGCTTGATAATCTTATGGATGAAGAGATGAAAAAATTACTCGATGAAATTCAAAAATTACTTGAAGAAAACAATCGGAAGGATCTTATTCCTAAGCTTGAAGACAGTCAACTTTCTGCTAAAGAAAAGGAACAATTGTTAGAGCACACTAAAGAGATGTTAAAACAAATGGATGTAGACGAGAGAGTCGATGATCTTGAAAAATCGCTTACCAAATTATCAAAGAAACAAGATGCTTTAAAAGATAAAATGAAAAACGATGAAATTTCTAAAGAGGAAAGCGCTTCCAAACAAGAAAAGTTGAATAAGGAGTTTGAAAAATTGAATAAGGATTTGGAAGAAATGCTGAAGAGAAATGAAGATTTAAAACGCCCATTATCTTTTGAAGGATTAGAAGAATTATCAGATGAGATTTCAGATGAAATGAAAGACGCAAAAGATAATATTGAAGAAGGCAATTCATCTGAAGCACAAACAAGTCAAAAAAGTGCAAGTGAAAAAATGCAAGAAGCTGCATCTCAACTGCAGGCTCAAATGGCGGAAAGCAAAAAGGCGCAGGAGAGCGAGGACTATAAATCCATGCGATTCCTTTTAGAGAACTTACTTCGTTTGAGTTTTGATCAAGAACAAATTATGGATGATTTCCAACAAACGGGCATTTATGATCCCAGCTTTATTGCTTTAGGACGCGAACAGCGGAACATTATTGACAATTTGAAGCCCGTAAAAGACAGTCTACGTTCTCTAGCGGAACGGAATCCTAAGATTGCATCCTTTGTTGAACAGGAATTGACCAAAATTGACAAGCAATACCGATATATACCGACACATATTGAAGAAAGAGAGAAAAGACAATTAGCAGCCAAACAACAATTCGCCATGACGGGGATTAACAACCTAGCTTTATTCATTAATGAGTCGTTGGAAGCTGCGCAAATGCAAATGAAAGGGGGTATGCCTGGCGAAGGAGATTGCAACACGCCTGGGGGCACTGGAGAATCTGGAAAGAGTAAGGGCGGTAAAGGGCAGAAAGGCGAAAAGGGTAAATCTGGCCAAGGACAATTAGGTGGACTTAAAGAGCTTCTAAAAAAGCAATTGGAGCAATTGAAGAAAGGCAATCAAGCTGGTGGTCAGCAACCTGGAAATAAACCCGGAAACAAACCTGGAGGGGTTTTACCTTTGGGCGCTCAACAAGCTGCTAAAATGGCGGCCGAACAAAGTATGATTCAACAACAATTGGAGCGACTTAGACAAGAATTGAATAAGGATGGAAGTGGTGCTGGAAATCAATTGAACAAATTGATAAAAGAGCTCGAAGAACAACAAAAGGATTTGATTCATAAAGATTGGAACACTCAACTTATCGATCGACAACAAGAGATACTTACACGCCTTTTAGAAAGTGATAAAGCACTTAAAGAGAGGGGCTGGGATGAGAAGCGAAAAAGTAATTCAGGAAAAAACACTGATTTTGGTAACCAAATTGATTTTTTGGAGTATAAGAAACAAAAAGAAAAACAGATTGAATTGTTACGGACTCTAGATCCTTCATTTAACAACTATTATAAGGAAAAGGCCAATGCCTATTTTATATACTTGAAGTAGATGTTTGCAAACAATTTTAAAACTACAATGTATTGATGAAAACACTTAATAGCGAAATATCTTCTGTTCGTTTACCTTCGAATATTCAAAGCATTCAAAAGGTAGAATTTTTGATTGACGAGATATGTCAGGATTTTAATATTCACGACGATTACTATGGCAACATACTTATCGCAGTAACCGAGGCTGTAAACAATGCAATTGTTCATGGAAACGCTGAAGACGCAAACAAAGATGTGGCTATTGTTGTATGCAGTAATAAGCAGAACCTTTCTTTTGAAATTTCAGATGAGGGAGAGGGATTTGCATTTGATAATCTACCTGATCCAACTGCGCCAGAGAATATTGAGAAAGAAGAGGGGCGGGGTATATTTTTAATGAACGCGCTTGCGGATAAAGTTGAATTCTTCGATAATGGAACTAAAGTAGTGCTTTCATTTTCTGTTTTGAAATGATTGATTTTCAATTTGTAAATGTTCCCAATATAAACCTTTCATATATCGAAGGTTGGTTCACAGAAATATGCAACAATGAGAACAAATCTCTTTCAGCCTTGACGGTTGTCTTCGGTTCTGATGAATGGCTTCTTAATTACAATAAAAAGTATCTAAACCATGATTTTTATACCGACGTTATAACATTTGATTACTGTGAGAATAACTTTATATCTGGAGATCTTTTGATTTCAATTGAACGCATAAACGAAAATGCAAAATTATTTAATGTTTCACGTGAAACAGAATTGAATCGCGTGTTGGTTCACGGACTTTTGCATTTAATCGGCTACGATGATAAATCAGAAGAAGACGTTCAAGTGATGCGCGAAAAGGAGGCTTTTTATCTGAGGTTATTGAAAAATTAAACTTTGTTTGAAATTCTTTGTTAACTATGCGCAATGGGTAAATAATTCTGTTGTAATTTTGTTCCACGTGAAACGTAAAAGATTATGGTAAAAGAATATGATGTAATTGTGGTTGGTGCCGGTCACGCTGGATGTGAAGCGGCGAATGCTGCGGGAACATTGGGGGCCTCGGTGTTGGTTGTTACAATGAACATGAATACCATTGCTCAAATGTCTTGCAATCCTGCCATGGGTGGAATTGCAAAAGGTCAAATCTTGCGAGAAATTGATGCGCTTGGTGGAGGCTCTGCCATTGTTGCCGACAAGTCTGCGATCCAGTTTAGAATGTTGAACACAAGGAAAGGTCCTGCCATGTGGTCTCCGCGAACACAAAATGACCGAATGCGGTTTTCTGAAGAGTGGAGATTGATGTTGGAATCCAATCTCAATATTGATTTTTGGCAAGATATGGTTGTTGGACTTACGGCAGAAGACAATAGAATAACTGGGGTGAAAACTCGAATTGGAATAGAAATTAAAGCTAAAACGGTAATTTTGACCAGTGGCACATTTATGAATGGAACCATTCATCTTGGAGAAAGAAATTATGGAGGAGGTCGTGCTGGAGAAGGCGCTTCTACTGGAATCACAGAAGACTTGATTCAAATGGGATTTGAATGTGGAAGGTTAAAAACGGGAACGCCCCCAAGAGTTGATGGCAGGTCTTTAGATTATTCAAAAATGGAAGAACAAACGGGCGATGAACATCCATTGAAGTTTAGTTTTACAGACGAAACAAAAGCATTGACCAAACAACGATCTTGTCATATAACTTATACCAATCCTGAGACACATAAGGTTTTAAGAACAGGCTTTGATAGGAGTCCGATGTTTAATGGAGCAATTCAATCAAAAGGACCACGTTATTGCCCAAGTATTGAAGATAAGATTTCAAGATTTGCAGAGCGGGAAAGACATCAGATTTTTGTAGAGCCAGAAGGATGGAATACTGTTGAAATTTATGTAAATGGTTTCAGCACTAGCTTGCCAGAAGACATTCAAGAGAAAGCACTAAAAACAATACCGGGCTTCGAAAATGTTAAAATGTTTCGCCCAGGTTATGCAATAGAGTACGATTACTTTCCGCCAACGCAATTGAACCATTCCTTGGAAACCAAGTTGGTTTCAGGTTTGTTTTTCGCTGGTCAAATTAATGGAACAACAGGCTATGAAGAGGCCGCTTGCCAAGGACTTATTGCAGGAATTAACGCAGTCCATAAAATTAAACAAAAAGAGCCGTTTATTTTAAAACGATCAGATGCTTATATTGGTGTTCTTATTGATGATCTTATCACAAAAGGGACCAAAGAACCTTATAGAATGTTTACTTCTCGGGCAGAATACAGAATTCTTTTGAGGCAAGACAATGCGGATCTGCGTCTTTCGGATTTTGCTCATTCAGTTGGAATGATTTCAGATGAACGAATAGAAGGAGTAAACAGCAAAAGAAAACAAATTGACGCAGTAAAAAAGTTGCTTTTTAAAATAGGTGTTACCCCTGAACAAGCGAATGGGATTTTGGCGGCTAGAAAATCATCACCCATCAATCAACAGGTGAAGCTTAAAAACATTTTAACACGACCTCATGTTACACTAAGTGATTTAAAAAACATGAGTCCAAAGTTAAGAGAGGAATTAAAGCCATATTCAACTGAGGTTTTAGAACAGGCCGAAATTCAATTAAAATATGAAGGTTACATTAATCGTGAACAAGATGTGGCCAATAAGCTGAACCGATTAGAACAGGTGAAAATACCCGAGGGATTAGAATATAAACGAATGAGCAGTTTAAGTGCGGAGGCTGTGAACAAGTTAAATGAGATAGAACCGCAAACAATTGGACAAGCTTCGCGGATAAGTGGTGTTTCTCCGAGCGATATTAATGTCCTTTTAATATATTTGGGCCGTTAATTTTTTTTAAAAATAGAACACAATTGTCCATGAAGTCTATTAATGATTGTCCGGTTTGTCAAAAATCAATCTTTAAGAAATTTTTGACGCTTAAGGATTATATGATAACCAAAGAGGAATTTAACATCGTAAAATGTGTTAATTGTGGGTTTCATTTTACCAATCCTATTCCTAAAGAGGAACATTTGGACCGATATTATAAGTCTGAAGAATATATTTCTCACAGCTCAAATAAAAAGGGACTGATTAATTCCTTGTACCACCTTGTGCGCTCAAGAACCTTAAAACACAAGGTTAAATGGGTAAAAAACGAGGCCAATGGAGAACTGCTTTTAGATATTGGTTCGGGAACAGGACATTTTTTAAAGACCGCCAATGCAAATGGTTTTAAAGGAATTGGACTTGAACCCAATCCTAAGGCAAGAGATTATGCCCATAAGATCAATGAGGTGCGCAGTGTAAATCAAGAAGATTTGTATAAAATTGATAAAAACTCCTTTGATGTTGTCACCATGTGGCATGTACTTGAACACGTTTACGATTTAAGAAAAGACTTACAAAGAATTAGTGAAATATTGAACAGCAATGGAAAATTATTTATTGCAGTGCCCAATATGAACTCTTTTGATGCACGCTATTATCGCAATTATTGGGCGGCTTTTGATGTTCCTCGACATTTGTATCATTTTAAACAAAGTGATATTTCCAGACTTCTCTTAGATTTTAACTTTGATTTAAAAAAAGTGATACCCATGAAATATGATGCATATTATGTTTCTATGCTTTCGGAAAAATACAGAAGTCATCTCTCTCTTTTAGGAGTTCCCGTTGGTTTTATTTCAAATATTATGGCCAAACGCTATGGACACTCTAGTCAGGTTTATGTTTTTGAAAAATCTTAATCTGTGTTTATCACTCTATTGGGCTTGCCCAAATAAGCGCCCATTTCGCCCTACCTAATCTACCATCACGTCTGACCATCACACTAAACCTACACGCTGTAATTCAGCATTTGCTGTTTTTTGCTACAAAGAGTGCTTGTCTTGGAATTCATATGAATACAAACCATAAAAATTTCACAAGGTGTTAGTTTTTACAGTTTAATTTTGATTTTAAGGTGTCAAAACGGCCGCTTTTTTGGGTCTGCGGTGTGCTGGGTATAAATTTTGAAGAAGTGCCGCAAATAAAGAGTTAACTTTTAAGTCAATTTTTATCTATATGTGCCTGAAAATCAAGCTTTTGAGCGCGCGTTGCTTTTCTTTGATGAGATTTATTGGTTTATTTTTTTGTTGAGCGCCTTGAAACCGAAATTTTCTGCATTTAATTCTGAAAGGGTAGGATGGTTTTTTTAAGCATTACAACATGCTAAAAAAATGTGATTTATATATTTTTTAGTTTTAAGAAATTTTATATTGAACATTCATTAAAAGTTTTGTTAACTTCCAGCAACAAAATAAAATCAAATTTATGAGCAAGCTCAAATCAAAACTTCCCCATATTGGAACAACAGTATTTACCGTAATGTCAAAAATGGCAAAAGAATATGACGCCATTAACTTATCCCAAGGTTTTCCAAATTTTCCAGTAGATTCTAAATTGATTGAAGAATATAAAAAGGCAATTGATGGTAATTATCATCAATATATGCCAATGCCAGGGGAGGGCCAATTACTGGAAAGTATACAGAAGAAGGTCTTGGAGCATTACAATAGAAAAGTGAACCCAGAAACTGAAATTTTAATTACAGTGGGTGCTACACAAGCTCTTTTCACCGCTATTCAAACTGTTATTCGTCGAGGTGATGAAGCCATTGTGTTGGATCCCTCTTATGATTGTTACCCACCACAAATCGAACTTTCAGGAGGAAAACCTGTTCATGTCAATATGAATGCCGACTTTACGATAGACTGGAACAAAGTAGAAGCATCCATCACCCCAAAAACCAAGTTGTTAATTATCAATAATCCACACAATCCAGGAGGTAAAACTTTAATTGAAGATGACATGCTAGCAATTGAAGAAATTATGGAAAGACACCCTCAGATTTACTTGCTATCAGATGAAGTATATGAGTTTATCACTTTTGAAAACAAACACCTTTCAGCCAATACACGAAAGTCTATTCTGAATCGATCTTTTGTTGTCTCATCTTTTGGAAAAACATTTCATGTTACAGGATGGAAAATTGGCTATCTTATTGCTCCTGAACGCCTTATGAAGGAGGTTAAAAAAATTCATCAATACATAGTGTTTTCTGTGAACAGTACGGCGCAGCATACCTTGGCCAACTATTTGCCTCAAAAGGACTTGTCGCAATTGGGTGCTTTTTATAAAGAAAAAAGAGATTTTTTCCGTAGCCGGATGAAACAAAGTCGGTTTGAATTGCTGCCTTGTGAGGGATCCTATTTTCAAGTGGCCAGATATGATGAAATTAGCAGCTTAGGAGATGTTGATTTTGCAACGGAAATGACACAAAAACACGGTGTGGCTGTGATACCAATATCTGGATTTAATAAAGACCAACACGATGACCATCTTATTCGATTTTGTTTTGCAAAAAATGAAGAAACAATGATTAAAGCAACAGAAAAATTATGCAAGATTTAAAAGTTAGTCTGATACAGTGTAAACAAGTTTGGGAAGACAAAAAAGCCAATTTGGACCATTTTGAAAAGTTATTAAAACGGGTACAATACGGTGTTGACATCGTTGTATTTCCAGAGATGTTTCAATCGGGATACACCATGAACGTTGAAAAAATGGCAGAATCCATTAATGGAGATAGTGTACAGTGGATAAAGGACAAAGCAAAAGAGTACAATTGTGCAATTACAGCATCACTCATTGTAAAAGAAAACGGAAATTACTACAATAGAATGGTGTTTGTACAAGCCGACGGAAAGATTGACCAATACGACAAAAGGAAGCTGTTTACTTTTTCTAATGAAGAAAAATACTATACCCCGGGAGACAAAAAGAACATTATAGAATATAAAGGATGGAAAATTTTCCTTCAAGTTTGCTATGACCTGCGTTTTCCAGAAATGTCTAAAAACGAGGTTGTTAAAGGCATATACGACTATGATTTGTTGATTAATGTTGCCAATTGGCCTGCAAAAAGGCGCTTGCATTGGAAGTCTTTACTTCAAGCACGAGCCATTGAGAATCAGGCCTACTATATCGGAGTAAATAGAGTGGGAGAGAACAATAAAGGGCTTTACTATTCGGGCGACTCCTCTTTAATTGCTGCAGATGGGACAATAATGGACACGGTTACCAAAGAAGAAAGGGTCATTAACAATACATTAAGTTATCAAACGTTAAAAGAAACGAGGAAACAATTGCCCTTTTTGAAAGATCGATAAATTTATTCAACATTAAAAGCGGGAAAGCAAAAATTATACTTTTGTATTTCTTTTATAAATATGAAACTGTACTCAAATAAACAAAAGTGGAAAATTGCATTGCTATTTGTTGCATTGTTTTTAGTAGCGGCTTCGCTATACATTTCAAACCGTATCGTTACAAAAGTTGCTTTAAAGGAGCGCAATCGCGTGACGCAATGGGCTGATGCCATTAAAAAACGAGCAGAACTTGTGCGATTAACAAACAATTCTTTTGATGAATTGCGCAAAAAAGAACTTGGAGAAATGCAACTCTGGATTGATGCAACTAAAGAAATTTCAAAAAAAACACCCCTCAATACACAGCGGTCTTATGACCTTCCACTAAAGATTATTAATGGAAACAAAAACATTCCTGTAATTGTATTGGATCAAGATGATAATGTATCAACCTATATAAATTTAGGCTTTACTAAAGAAGAAATAAAGAAGAAATATCCCTCAAAAGACAGTCTCCAAATTGAGCGTTTGTTTAGTGACTCATTGGTGAAATTGGCCAAGAGTTGGGAAAAAGTGAATCCTTCATTTACCATTGAAGTGTATGATAATATGTTCATGTCCTATTTTT
Source organism: uncultured Fluviicola sp. (assembly GCA_964585545.1). Taxonomy (GTDB): domain Bacteria; phylum Bacteroidota; class Bacteroidia; order Flavobacteriales_D; family Crocinitomicaceae; genus Brumimicrobium. The sequence goes on along the minus strand of CAZPDT010000004.1, from coordinate 29,258 downwards.
ACAACAATTCACGCAGAATAACAAAATTGGAGACAGAGAGGGATTCACTAATCAATGCTTTTAATAATGAACTGATTGATAATGTAGAGTTGGTTCCCGTAGTGTTAACCGACAGCACCAAAGAAAAGGTTATTGCTTCCAATTTCTCTAAAGAAAAAATTGACAGTACGCATCTCAAAAAAACACTGAACTATCTCGCTCGTGCGAATAAACCGATAAAAATTAACTTTTCAAAAGAAGAAATGAGCTATGTGTTTTATGATACGAGTTATGAGTTAATGCAGTTAAAATACTTTCCCTATATCCAGTTTTTAATCATAGGCTTGTTTATTTTAATCAGTTATCTTGTTTTTAGTACTTTTAGAAAAGCCGAACAAAACAAAGTATGGGCGGGAATGGCAAAAGAAACAGCTCATCAATTGGGAACACCAATATCTTCTCTTATGGCTTGGACACAGTTGCTTGAGAGCACCAAAGGGGCGGAGGATATCGCCAAAGAAATGAACAAAGACGTGGAACGGTTATCACAAGTTACAGAAAGATTTTCAAAAATAGGCGCCAGTACGCAGCTAAAAAGCGTTGACATCATCCAAACCACAAAACATTGTTTGGATTATTTAACCACCCGATTTCCTGAAAAAGTGAGTTTGGACTTTACTTCTGATAAAGATGAAATAATAGTTGAACACAACGCTTCTTTAATGGAATGGGTGATTGAGAATATTTGTAAAAACGCAATTGATGCAATGGAGGGCGAAGGACAAATTGACGTAAAGATAAGCCTCCAAAACAAACAAATTAATATTGATATTGCAGACAATGGAAAGGGAATGACGCCCTCTCAACAACGCTCGGTTTTTGAACCTGGGTTTACGACTAAAAAAAGAGGGTGGGGACTTGGTCTTCCTCTAGCAAAAAGGATTGTTCATGAATACCACAAAGGAAAGCTGAAGGTGCTTCATTCAGAAATAGGCAAAGGAACAACTTTTAGGATTGTATTGTTTGTTTAGTTGTTTAAGGAATTTATTGCTGTTTCTATCTCTTTGTCTGTTTGATTCATAATGAAATAAGCGCCTTCTTCAAGCCACTTTTGACGCGCGATTTCTGCTTTAATATTTACTTTTATGCGCTCTAAAGAATGCTGAAATGCTTGTTTATTATAAGAAATATCATGTTTTTCAGAGGCAAAGGAGATAAAGCTTTTTATTAATTTTTGTGTTATTTTAAATGTACTGCTAAATTCCTGAACACTTTGATAATTATCAAGGCTATGAAAACGAACATATTGGTACGAAAATTCATTAAAAACATTGGCATATTTTAAGTTCCTTAAATACAAAGAGCTTCCCGTCGTGTCTAATGGAACAAAAATATCGGGCATAATTCCACCACCACCATAAACGACTTTTCCTTTTGGAGTTGTGTATTTTAATGAATCAACCATTAAAGAGCTGTCTCTATGATATAATTCTCCATCTTTATAACGGTGCACTTCGTCCATTATATAATCTTGATAACCATCGGAGTATGACTTTTGAATACACCGACCTGTAGGCGTATAATAACGCGCAATTGTGAGGCGGAGGTCGCTGCCATCTTTGAGCGGGAAATCCTGTTGTACTAAGCCTTTTCCAAAGGATCGACGACCAATTATAGTTCCACGATCATTGTCTTGTATAGCGCCAGCCACAATTTCGCTTGCTGATGCACTGCTGCTATTGATAAGGACGGCAACGCCAATTTTCCCTAATAAAGGGCTGTTTTCAGACTGAATAACTCTTTCTGGGCTGTTTTTACCTTTGGTGGAAACGATTACTTTTCCTTTTTCTAAGAAGGCATCAATTATATCAACGGCACTGCTTAAAACGCCTCCTCCATTATAGCGCAAGTCAAAGATGAGTTGTTTCATGCCTTTTTTCTTCAAATCAAGGGCAGCTATATAAAATTCTTTGGCAGACTGCATGCTAAATTGACTGAGGCGGATATAACCTATATCATTGGTTATCATATAAGAGGCTAAAACTGTTTTGATGGGAACAGTACCTCGAACAATCTGTTTTTGAAGCGTTTCTCCATGTCTAAGCAGAGTAATATTGACTGGGGTTCCAGCTTCCCCTTTTAATAAATCTCGAACCCGATCATTGGTCAGCCCCACATTGGCAATGTCAATCGTATCTACTTTGATGATTTGATCAAATTTTTTGATTCCTACCCTTGAAGAGGGAGAACCTTCAATGATATTCACAACACTCAATGTGTCGTCAAAAATTGTAAATCGTATTCCAACTCCCCCGTATTGTCCTTTAATTCCCTCATTCATTTCTTTTAGATTTTCAGCTGAAATGTAAGTGGAATGAGGATCTAAGTCATGAAGGAGTTGACTGATAGATTTTTCAAATAACTTTTTGGAATTTACAGTGTCGACATATTCTTGGTCAATGACCTCAATAATATTGGATAGCTTTTGGCCGTATCGATCAACAATAGGAGAAGAGGTGTTTGTTTCCTTTGTTAAATAATACCCTAAAAACAAACCTGCAATTAACAATAAAATCCCGATAAAAGGATAAAAAGCCCTATTGTTCGAATTCGTCATTTTCAATATTTTTAATTTGATTCACCGATACGCCAGCTTTTTCTAAAAACTGCACGCCCTCGGTGTCTTTATATGGTCGAATATATACAACTCTTGTTATTCCGGCCTGTATAATTAGCTTACTGCACTCTTTACAAGGAGACATCGTTAAATACAATGTGGAACCTCTTAAATTGTTTGTTGACTTTGCCACTTTCAATATTGCATTGGCTTCAGCATGAAGAACATACCAATATGTTTTGTTGTCGCTGTCTTCACAACAATTATCAAACCCTGAAGGTGTACCGTTGTACCCGTCTGAGATGATCATTTCATCCTTAACAATTAAAGCGCCAACTTGTTTGCGTTTACAGTGGGATAGTTTCGACCAATTTACAGCCATTTTTAAATAAGCCTTGTCGTATCGAAGTTGCTTTTTTGCACGCATTTTTAAAGTTTAATTCAACAAAAATAAAGATTCTTTTTAACCTGATAATTGTTAGTTAACAGGATTTGTAAATTTATATCCCACACCTCTAACACTATGAAAGAAAGTGGGGTTTTTAACATCGTCTTCGAATAATTTTCTAAAAGATAAAATATAATTATCAATGGTTCGCGCTGTTGGATAGATATCTTTCCCCCAAAGTTGGTCTAAAATAAAATCCCGTGAAACCACCTCTCCTTTATGGCTATTAAAAAGACGCAAGAGCTCTATTTCTCGTTTGGAAAGTTCTGTAATTAATTCATTTTCCTTTGTTACCTCATAAGTTAACAAATTGACATTAAAATCACCGATAATAAGTTGGTTTTCTTCAGTTTTTGTTCCTTTATTTCTTAAAATAAGGACTTGTACTCTCAATAAAAGTTCTTCTAAATCAAAAGGTTTTGCCAAATAGTCATCTGCCCCTAGTTTTAAGCCTTTTATTTTATCAGAGGAAGTGCCTTTTGCAGAAATAAATAGAATGGGAGTATCTGAAATACTTTTGTACTGACTGCAAATGTCCCATCCACTAACTTCCGGCAACATGACATCGAGTATAACCAAGTCGTAGTTATCAACTTTAGTTGCGTGTTCTGTTGCCGCTCTGCCATTTTCAATACAATCAACAGCAAATCCTTCCAGCTTAAGGTTCAAAGCAATGACATTGCTAAGGTTCTCTTCATCTTCTATAAGTAATATTTTACCTGAGGGACTTTCCATTTTATACAACTGAACCGTGAAATTATTAAAAACCATGACAATTATGGTGAATAGAAGGAAAGAATTTTTTTCCTGAAGAGTTTACTTTTGATGTATCCACAATTGATTACATAATTTTGCCTTTTGAGACGATGACATGTTTTATACCAAAATGATTTATAAATCTTTAGACTAATTTGTATGTCTTTTGGTATAAACACACAGAGAATGAGTTCTAACCATTTTTTTCTTCCCAAGTAGAACTTTAGGAGTTGGTTGTATTTCAACAGAATGCATCTGAATTTTGGTTGTTTTGCCTTGTTAAATAAATCCGTTAAAATTTGTTAATTAAAAAGTATTGTTTTAAATTGCGGTAAATTAAAACATTTATTATTATGAAAACCAATACACCAATACACCAATACACCAATACACCAATGCACCAATACACCAATGCACCAATGCACCAACAATCAGGTGATTAAAGGCGTGCTATTTATTCTATTTTTATTTATATTTTCTTTTTCTTATAGTCAAGTTAATACAGGCAAATGGGAGACCCAAGGAAATATCGCAGATTCTTTTTCTTTTATTGGAACAAAAAACAATGTTTGTTTGCGTTTTCGGTCCAATAATCTGGAGCGGATGAGAATAACCGATGATGGAAATGTAGGAATAGGTTTACTTAATCCCACCAAAAAGTTTGAAGTAAATGGGAGTTCATTAATAAAGGGGAATCTTTTTTTGCCATCTTTAGATACGATTACTAACATTCAGTCAAATAAGCTATTATTTATTGATGAAAATGGAAAAATAATAAAAGGAGGGCTTGATAAATTAAAAACTGTAATTTTTGGAGAGCCTGTTGAGCCTGGTCCTGTTCCTATAGAACCATGTGATTTTGGAGTGCTTCAGCAAAACCCTACTTGGTATAGTGAGCCATATAAATTATATACTTTATGTCCAGATATAAAAGTGGGCATAGGAACTAAAACGCCTAACTATACGCTTGATGTAAACGGTTGGGCAAGAATTAAAGGAAAAACGCTTACCAGAAGGTTAAAAGTTGGAAAGAAAACTTCAGAAAAAGGGTTGATTACAGGATACTATAAGGGAGGATTACGAACATACAATCTAATAAGCTTAGGTATATATAATCCACAAAATAACGCAACAACACCAATATTAACATTGGATGCTAAAGGCAATCTAGAACTTAATAATAAGGACAAATTAATTTTTTCTGTTGACAATGAAGGCAATTTAAAACTTAATAATAATAACAAACTAATTTTTTCTATTGACGATAAAGGCAATCTAAAACTAAGCAATGAGGATAAACTAATCTTTTTTGTTGATGCGGAAAATACCACACCAACATTGCGGGCAAGAAGAATAGTGGTTGATCAACATACATGGTCTGATTATGTGTTCCATAAAAACTACAGATTGCCCGCTTTATTGGAGGTAGAAGATTATATTGATGAAAATGGTCATTTACCAGACGTTCCTAGTGAAAGAGAAGTATTAGAAAACGGTGTGGATGTCGCTGAAATGAACTCGATTCTATTAAAGAAAATTGAGGAATTAACGCTTTATGTTATTCAACAGCAGAAAGAAATAGAGAAGTTGAAAAAAAGCAGATAACCCCACTCAATAATTTTAAAATTCTATCCATAAGATGATGAAATTAAGATTACAACTATTGCTTCTATTTAGTTTCCTAATAGGAACGCTGATTTATGGACAGAATGGGTGGAGTTTTGTTCCAAATTATAGTTTTGAAAAAATTTATATAAAGAAGATTAAAGAAGGCGATATAGAAGCCCATACACCCGATGAAGAAATTAATGTTATAGAAGATTCTTCAAAAATAAGTAATGATAATATAAAGCACGAAGTATCTGTTGAGCTTTTGGGTCCATCTTTTTTATCATCTATTGGATATTCTTTTGCAAAAAGTATAAAAAAGAGCCTATCCATACAATTTGATTTTAGAATTGCGGGGTTTGTTGGATATTTTTATAGTGGCTGGTCTATTGGTCCCTCCTTAAGACAATCCATATTATTATTTGGTAGCAACCCAAGATTAAAGTTGGGACTTAGTGAAGGAATTGTCTTTAACCCTGCAAGTATCCAAGGTAAATTTGATGATAGACAACCATGGGATAGACCTCCAAGAATCATGTATTATTTTACAGTTGATGTGGGTTGTGAGATAAATATAATGAAGAATCTTTATTTAACTCCTGAAATCAACTTTGGACATTTGAGCAGATTGGGATATACAATTGATGAAAACTTTAATCAAATTGATATAACTAGAAGGGGTTTCTTGATTTCTTTTGGAATCGATTTAAAATTTAAACTATGATAATCATTTTACTTTAAAACCATTATAAAAATTTACTTTATGAAAGCAATTCTTTTTTCTATTATCATTTTTGTTTCAGCATCAGTGTTTTGTCAATGGGAAAATCAAATACCAAATTATAGTTTTGAGAAGCATGATTTGACGAATTGGAATGCTGATATTAATTGTGGAAATAACCCTGAAATAGTAGGACTTTTTGGATCACAGTATCAATATATAAAAGATTATTGGTCCGTTATTAATGAATGGACACATCCGTTAAAGAGAACTATTTGTTTAAATAAACCACCCGTTGCTACAGCAGATATTTATCATGAATCCTGTCGTGGCACAAATAATGCCAGAAGTGGGAATACATGGGGGTATACAAATGGTGAGTATTTAGTAGTTCCAACAAAGAATTATTTAAATGGAGGATTAAAATCAAACAAGACATATTTTTTAGAAGTTTTTCAAAGAGGAGCTGGAGATAGTGAACTCAATATTATAGCATTTAAGAATCAGCCAGTAGTTTGCTCCTATAATAAAAGGATAGAGCTTTATAATGCAAATAAGGAGCATGATGTTTTATTATCATTTGATGCTTCCAGTACGCTAGGTTGGACACGCTATAGAGCTTATTTTTCTATTTATAATGATAAAAAATGGCTTTCTTTTGGAAATTCAGGTGAATGGGACGACATCCGCATCTACGAAGTCCAACCCAACAAATGCCGAGAAAACTGGTACTTTGACAACACTGTTTTTAACTACCCCATGGAAGTTTTTCAAGTATCCGGTAAAGTTTATTTGCGAAATGGAGTGGATCCTGAAAACGGCTCTAACCATATTCTGGGAAATGTAATCCAATACGCCAATTCTAAAGTGGTTTTGCGGGGCGGCAACCGTTTTAAAATATAATAACATGAAAAGGATCTTATTATACATACTAGTAGTTTCCGTCTCTTTTAGTGGGTTGGGGCAGATAAAAAATTCAACATCCGACAATTCCCAAAAAAACTTTATCGGAATAAAATCATTGGGCTCTATCCTTGTCGGAAATGTCGCACTCCAATATATGCGAACAATATTTCAAAAAGGCAAATATTCCATCAATTTAGAAACAGATTTCATTTATGGCTACAAGGTTTGGAGGTATACCAACAATTTTGGAGGGAGTTTTTCAATAAATGGGGGAAAAAGATGGAAAAATAATTCCCTTATTATAGGATTAGGAGGATGTTATTTGCTTTCTCCGGAGGTAAACAATAATCCAGAAAACAGTTTTTACAGTTCAACTGGTATAAATGAATCAAAACAAACTGTTAATCTTTTTTTACGGATCGGTTGGAAATATCAAATTAGTAACCATTGGACTATAAGATTGGCATATGACCCTGGTTTAACTTATAGAGAGCAGTGGAGGTTCTCGAATTCCTTGACATCATACGATTATAAATGGTATGTACGTCAACAGGTTTTATTTTTTGAATTTTCAATATTATATCATTTTTAGTTATGAAGAAGACAAGATTTTTATTAATTATTTGGATTTTTAGTCAGAGTTCATTTAGTATAGGACAGTGGAAGAATATGATCCCAAATTATAGCTTTGAGAAAACAACATCAGATTTCCCTTCACCATCTACTACAGGTTGGGATACTCCAGAATGTGGTCATATAGGGGATGGAATATCATCTTATGATTATATTGCGCAATACTGGAGTAATGTTCTATATTGGACACATCCTCTTAAGAGAGATATATGCTTTGGAGTTTTTACGTGTCCTACAGTCCCAACTGCAGACTTATTAACAGAGTATAATCAACCAACAAATGGTCCAGCAAGGTCTGGCACAAATTGGGGTTATACGAGTGGAGAATATTTAATTGTTCCAACAAAAGATTATCAAGGTGGAGGCTTACAAAAAAATAAAACTTATTATTTAGAAATTTTCCATCGAGGGAATGCTACTAAAAACCTTCAAGTTGTGAACTATAAAAAACAACCAAAGGTTAATTGTGGTTATCCAAATAAAGTTTTATATAAACTTGGTGCGAATAAAGATCATGATATTATGTTAAAGTTTAACGCATCTAATAGTTTCGGCTGGACACGTTATCGTACCTATTTCTCTCCAAGCAGTAATAAAAACTGGCTTTCTTTTGGAAATTCAGGAGAATGGGACGACCTCCGCATCTACGAAGTCCAACCTAACAAATGTCGAACTAATTGGTACTTTGACAACACCGTTTTTAATTATCCTATGGAAGTATTTCAAGCATCCGATAAAATTTATTTAGGAAATGGAGTGGATCTTGAAAACGGCTCTAACCATATTCTGGGAAATGTAATCCAATACGCCAATTCTAAAGTGGTTTTGCGGGACGGCAACCGTTTTAAAATATAATAACATGAAAAATATTCTATTCTACATATTACTTTTATTGGTTGTCCATCAAGGATTTGGACAAACAAGTCCTCATTCTATAAAACATGGTTTTGGTAATAGAGATAAAATTAAAGTTGATGCAAAGGATTCCGTTTTACCTCGAAAAAATGGAATTTATGTAGAATTATTAGGAGGAAATCTCTTTTATTCAATTGGTTACGAACGTAAAATAGTCAACCATAAGCATTATGATCTTTTAGTATCTATAGGGCTATCAACTAACTTTGATTTTCGTAAAGCATATTTTGCTTTTGGGATTCCCATTTCTATTAATAATCGGTTTAAATTTTGGAGATTTAATGGCATTGATATAGGAATTGGGCTCGGGGAGTTTATCAATATTTGGACGATACTGAACAGAGAAAAATATTATACCCCTTATAGTTTATCAAACCCACCATTAGTCTTATTTTTAAACAGTTTCATAGGCTGGAATTTCCGATGGAATCAATTTTCAATTTCTCCTCGATTTTACCCTATTTTTACATGGAGAAATCCTCCATATCCTACTCCAAGTAAGTTTAATTTTTTACCTTTTTTTGGGGTTAGAGGATGTTATTTTTTTAATTAAAACGCATGTATTATGAAACATATGTTACAATTTCTTTGTTTTTTGATGATTTGTAGTAATTCTTATGCACAATCTTGGAAAAATCTTGTGCCTAATTATAGTTTTGAACACCACGACTTGTCTAATTGGAATGCTTGTTTAAATTGTACGGATGATCCACAGGGTTGTGGTGAATGGTTGCATCATTATGAATACATGGAAAATTACTGGAGTGTTGTTGATAATTGGACCTTACCTCTTCAAAGGGGATGGTGCTCATCTATCTGGGCGGCTCCAGTACCAACAGCTGATTTATATCATGTGTCTTGTAATCCTTTTAACAATGCTAGAAGTGGTGAAACTTGGGGACATACCATAGAAGACGGAGAATATCTAATTGTCAAAACAAAAAATGAATTGAAGTCAAATAAAACCTATTACATTGAAATATTTCAAAATGGAGGTGGTGAAAATAATAGAGTTGTAGCATATAATAATCAACCAGTGGCATGCAAATACAATAAAAAATTAATAGAATATAACGCAAATAGTAATCATAATGTCTTATTGAAATTTGATGGAGCAAATTCTGGATGGACAAGGGTTAGAGGGTATTTTTCACCTACCTCGCTTAAAAAATGGCTTTCTTTTGGACGTAATGGCGATTGGGACGACCTCCGCATCTACGAAGTCCAACCCAACAAATGTCGTGAAAATTGGTATTTCGACAACACGGTTTTTAATTATCCTATGGAAGTGTTTCAAGCCTCCAACAATATATACATCGGAAATGGCGTAGATCCAGAAAATGGAACAAATCACATAGCAGGTAATGTGATACAATATGCCAGTTCCTCAGTTATTTTGAAAGCAGGAAATCAAATTATAATAGATCATGGAACTTTTATTGAGGGAGATTCAACAAAAGTATTTGAAATATCCCCAGAGCCTTGTAGTGATAACTTGTGTCCTGATGAATTGGAGTTTGAGAATCAAATACTGTGTAGTGAAGCCACTAAACAGATAGGAACAGAAGGAAATGAATGGGGAACAAACGTCCATTGGTCACCAAGTACATATTTAGACAACCCCAATAGTGCAAATCCTACTTTCACTTCTCCTGGAGGTGAAGGTGCCATAACCTATACGATTGAAGTGGAATACACATGCGATGCTTCGGAGGTGAGATTTGATCCAGAAAATCCTTTAACATTAACAAACTCCTATACTAAAACCCACAAAGTTGTAGTGCAATACACAAATTCTGCTGATCCAACAGCGACTATTGCTGCAAATAATACCCAATGGGATGATTATAACTTTAGCACAGACCTTAATTTTTCAGATGGAGTAACTGAAATTAAGATTGAAGTGAATGCATCACCAGGCTATTCAAAAACCTTCTATAAGGGTATAGATTATTCTTGCTGCGATTTTTATTGGGAATTACCAAGTGCGTGGAAGTGGAGTTCATGTGCAGATGATATTGTTAAAATTACAGCTAAAAATAAATGCTCGGGAGAGGAAACAGTATTAAATTTACCCTGGAATAAGACAAATACCCCATTTTCTATGCCTACTAGTTATCCTAATGTTTTAACGTTATATAGTTATGAAGTAGGCGAGTATCTTTGTTTTGATGTTCCAAGTGCAGATTATTATGAAATTGAAATTATAGGTCGTTGGCACAATAGTATTTATCATGTTTCGGGTTATGTTGAAGGATCGCCTTATTGTTTTTACCCGGTAACGTTAGAAAACAAAAGTGATGGAACGTATTTTTATACAATTTCATTTTCTGATCAATGTGGTCGTAGTGGAGAACACGAACAGTTCTTTCATCTGTACCATGGTAACAGCAATCTGCCGCCCCATGATCCATTAGCATCTGAAAGAAATCCTGAACTTTCCAAGGACTCTACACTATTTCTCTCAAGGGGAGATAGTTCCAAAATAGTGCCTAATAATGTAACCTTAGTTCCTAATCCCGCTAAAAAAACAGTACATATAACTGGAATGCAACAAGCCTTCAATATTGAAATAAAAGATGATAAAGGGAAGCTTGTTTATCAACAGAGAACCTCTAGTAATCTAATTAATGTCGAGAATTTTGCCGCAGGAGTATATTATGTTAGAATATTTAATCAAAGGGAGAGTTTCGTAAAGAAATTGGTTGTTCTATAAATAATGGAATGATAGGGAACAAACCGTTTAAACGGTTAGGGAAACATGTGCCCCATCATTAGCCTGCAAATTATTTCATGGGCGTAAACGATTAAAATTAAAATTTATATGTATCAAGCAGGTTGTTTTCATGTTTTTTCCTTTATTTTACGGGAAATTTGAACAGAACCAATAAAATGGAACAGCTTGTTGCCCAATTTCCAAAACAAATCGCAGATGCAATAGAAATTGCAATGAAGTCCTCTTTGTCGCTGGATGGAAACTCAAAGTTTGATCATGTTGTGATTTGTGGCATGGGAGGCTCGGGCATTGGTGGACAAATGGTGAGTAAGCTTTTTGGGTCACAATCAAAAATTCCAATAATATTGGTGCAAAACTATGATCTTCCCGCTTTTGTTAACGAAAAAACGTTGGTGATTGGTTCTTCCTATTCTGGCACAACAGAAGAAACCATTTCTGCTCTCAATCAGGCCATACAAAGAAAGGCAACCATTTTAGGAATTAGTTCTGGAGGAGATTTAATACAGCTGTGTAAAAAATACAACTTTGATTATATCCGTTTACCGGGGGGCAATCCGCCACGAACAATGCTTGCTTTTTCTTTGATTCAATTGATTTATATTCTTTCAAAGGCTAACATTATAGATGAGAAAGCATTAGAAAATGCTAAAAGCTGTCGGTATTTATTGAATACAGAGCTGATCACAATAAAAGAGGAAGCCAAAAAATTAGCAAATCATTTGTATAAAAAGCAAGGTGTTTTATATGCTAGTGTGGATTCAGAGCCAATACTTATTCGTGCGCAACAGCAATTTAATGAGAACAGTAAACAATTGGTATATCACAATGTAATTCCAGAAATGAACCACAATGAACTTGTGGGTTGGGGAGGAGGCGATGATCATTTTGCTGTTGTTTTCTTTGTATCTAAATTTTTGTCTGACCGCAATCGGTTTAGAATGGAAATTTCTAGGGAAATCATTCAAGAAAAAACACCCCATATAATTCATGTTGAAGGAAGAGGGAAGTCGCTCTTGGAAGAGTACTTGTATTTCGTCCATATCATTGATTGGGCGTCTTTGTTTTTGGCAGAATTGAATCAATTTGATCCCTTTGAAATCAAAGCGATTGATTATTTAAAATCTGCTTTGAAAAAAGTGTAAATCATGTCAATTGATGTTGTTTTTAGAGACTTAGGTCAAATTGAATACAAAAAAGCCTGGGATTATCAGGAAAACCTTTTTAAAAAAGATATCGCCCTTAAAATTGCACAACGCAAAGGCGAAACAGCAGAACCCACGATAAACCACCTTATTTTTTGTGAACATCCACACGTATTCACATTAGGAAAAAGCGGAAAAATAAGCCATTTGCTGTTATCAGAAACCCAGTTAAAAAATCATGGAGCAACCTATTATAAAAGCAATAGAGGAGGAGACATCACCTATCACGGTCCGGGTCAAATCGTAGCTTATCCTATCTTTGATTTAGAAACCTATTTTTTTACAGATATCCACAAGTATATGCGATTGCTTGAAGAGGCCGTAATCCTGACACTTGAAAAATTTGGTGTTCCTGCTGGACGCGTTAAGGGAAGAACAGGTGTTTGGGTTGGAACAGAAGAAGGAAATGAACGAAAAATATGCGCCATGGGCGTAAAGGCTTCTCGCTGGATTACCATGCATGGTCTGGCTTTTAATATTAATGCAGACTTAAATTACTTTAATTACATTATTCCTTGTGGAATTGAAGATAAAGGTGTAACTTCACTTGAAAAAGAACTGGGGCATTCAGTTGAAATGGATGAGGTTAAAGTCATTCTAAAAAGCTGTATTGCTGCCGTATTTAACCTTCGATATGTCTACAACAAAGAAAAGCTTTAAAAAGATTCTCAAACGCATTGTTTTGTATTTTCTTGCTGTGATATTGTTGCTTAATCTTTATATTCTTTTTAGTGGAAGAACTTATTTGTATAAAGGAATAGAATCAACGTACCTTAAAGGGAAGACAGGGCCTACAATCTACGATTCAATTGTTTTTCCAGTACGTACAGCCGAATCTTCGTCCGAACCAGTTCCTTGGAGGACAAGAACGCCCCTTATTCAGCTGAATGAAAAATCAAAAGAACTATTAAAAGCAACCCAAACAACTTCATTTCTCATTGTTAAAGATGGAGAAATTATTCATGAATCATATTATGGAAAACATACGGAACTGACCAGAAGTAATTCCTTTTCAATGGCAAAGAGCCTTATGGGCTTATTGATAGGAATTGCTATCGATGAGGGAAAAATCAGTGGTTTTGACGCTCCTGTGGCAGATTATTTGCCTTTTCACCTCCCAGGTGAAGAGAATGTTACAATCCGCGATGTAATGGGCATGTCTAGTGGTTTAAATTGGAGTGAAAGTGGAGTAAATCCTTTTTCTGATAATGCGGCCGCTTATTATACATCCGATTTGCCTGCATTACTTAAAAAGAAGAAGTTTATTTGGAAACCTGGATCAAAGTTTGAATATGCCAGCGGAAACTCCGAATTACTTGGTATCATGATTCTTGAGGTGACCGGAAAATATCCCACAACTTACCTTGAAGATAAAATTTGGTCTAAAATTGACGCCGAGAATAAGTTGACTTGGAGTTTAGACCACAAAGATGGATTGGAAAAAGCGTTTTGCTGTGCTTATGCTACTACTCGTGATTTTGCAAGAATAGGACAATTGATTTTAAACAACGGTCAATGGAACGGAAAACAAATCATTTCAAGTCATGTTTTAAAAGAAATACTTGCTCCTTATAGTTCTAAAGAACCCTTTTATGGACTCCAGTTTTGGAGGTACAATCAGCCCAAACATCCCGCTGTATATTTAAGAGGAATACTGGGACAATACATCATTGTTGTTCCATCACTTAATGTTGTTATGGTGAGAACAGGAAAAGAGAGAAAAGGAAAATATGTTATCCCCAAGGATAAAAAGGACGATAAAGCATACATTGAAAACAATCAATTCAAAGCACATCACCCTGCAGATATTTTTGATTACTTTACGATTCTTGACTATGTTTTGAGGATAGACCAATAAAATATGTATCTTTATTTACAGTTAAATTTTAAAAAATCTAGTCGTGAAACCAGAATTAAAAGGGCCTAAAGTTGAAAACGTTTTTGTGGCAGCCATTCAAGAGAATGCTGAAGGTAAGAATTCTGCATATTCTGTTTATCTGATCAATCAAAAACCACAAGCATTAGAAGAAGTGTTGGTTTCATCAAGAGGTTATATTACTGTTGAACGGTCTAAAGAAACCATCCGAACAACCACATTAAGAAAATCATTTGGAACACTTGCTCCTCATTCAGCAACCAAAGTAGAACCTTTGATTGAAGAGGTTCTAAAGCTGAACAATGAATACCTTGTCAGTTTTTGGATCGAAGATCAATTATACGATAAGAAATTTGTTTTTCTTCCCGAGACCATCAAAGAGGAAAACTTTGTCAATGTGCCTATTTTAAACAAAAAAGGGGTGCTTCTTGGGTAGTTGTTGAACACTTTTGCGGGATTTTTCGCAGATTATTATATATACAAATCTCATCTGCAAAAAACAAAAATCCGTGTTTATCAGCGATACTAGCATCCGTGTCATCTGCGTTCCATTACGCACTACCATTAGGCCCAACCTACACGCTGTAATGAAACGCTTATAAATATTGCAACAGGACTGAATTTATCCTATAATCCAGCGTTAGCTATTTTGTGTCGCAAAAGGTTTCTGTCTTGGAATGCGGGATAAGGCAGGTTACCACTGTGGACAGGTTCCGCAACCGCCTGATGAATCCCCTATAATTGAAAACCCGATATTTATTGAAGGGGAGAGGTATCCCACAACTTGCTTTGCGGTTTCTCCTTCTTGAATTGATATTTTTATCTTATTTTGACCCAATATACCACCATCCAATCCGATGAGGAGGTAAACGTAACGGAAGAAATCGAACTTTATACCCATATCTAATGAAGCACCTAGCCCACTAAAAGAAGCAATACCTTGTACGGTTTTTTCTTCATAGGTATAATCTATTTTGGTAAACAATCCCCCGAACTTAACACCTACAACTGTTTGAATGCCAAAGTTATCATTCCGAGAGGAATAAAGATAATCTGTTCGCTGAATACCCAAGGCAAAATAATTCATTCCTTGACGCTGAGACAGGTTGTATTGGTCACGGGTAAGGTTTATCTTTTCGTTAACCTCTCCTGAATAGTTTTTGCTTGATCCTGGGGCAAAAGTACCTTCTAAACCAACTGGTTGATTGTTTTTAAAGTAGGTGTTATAACGGTTGTACCCCGCAGTAATTGCCCATTTATTTCCTAAATAGTAACCGATTTTAACATTGATTTGTGGGGAAGAGCTAGAAAAAAACCGCCCCATGCTTTTAGATGATTGGTTATCTTTTAATATTACATTTTGTAGGATAAATTCATAAGTATTGCTTTTGAATTGTATGTTTGGCGATGTATATCCGCTTCGATTGTAGCCGGCGTGAGCAAAGAATGTTCCTTTGGAATTTGATCCTTTTTGTCCCCATATTGCATTTGGAACTAAAAATAGTAATAACAATAAAAAACTATTGAGTTTGATTTTATAAGTAAAATATAAAGTCATCTATATATAATTGTAAATTAAGCCCTATGGATATACCGCATTACCTCAAATGTAATATTTGTAAATATTAATTTTCCATAGGCGTTTCTTTCTATATTGTAATGGGCTTCATTGAACATTTTATTGAACTCCATTACATTGTTCCCCGTTATAAATTTCGCAAATTTAGATAAAAATTGCGCTTCTTCCGGTGAAGTTTTTGAGAGTTGTCCTTCAGTATAGTTTTGCATTAAACTTTGCCGTACCATGTACAAAGCATATTTTATAAAATGTTTTTGTTGAGCCCTTCCAAGTTTCGACATTTGCTCTGCCCAATTCATCATTGAAATTACGTTTTTTTGGAAGGAAATCCGCATTAATTCGATAAATAACGCATAATTGCTGTTTTCGGAATCACCCGAATTTAGTAATTCAAGAGCCATTGCCAAATCTCCTTGTGACCGGGAGGTGATACTTTTAATTAACTCTTCGTCAGCATTGCTTTTTTCAGTTAAATATCCTGTAATAGCTTCTTCTTTTAAGGGTTTAATTTTAAGAATTTGCGTTCGACTCAGTATTGTAGGCAGAATCATATCCTCTAACTCTGCAATGAGAATAAAAAGCGTGTTTTTGGGAGGTTCTTCTATAATTTTGAGTAGTTTATTTGCACAACTTTGATTCATTTCTTCTGCCATCCAAATAATACTTACTTTATAGCCTCCATCAAATGATTTAAGGGAAAGGCTCCTGATGATCTCCATGCTTTGGTGAACCGAGATTATGGGCTTTCTCCCTTTTGGGTCAGAAGCTTCAATCCAATCACTCAAGCTCAGGTATGGGTTTTCCATCACGGCCTTTTTCCAGTCTGAAAACAAAGGATTGGAAATTTTTGAAATTGCTTGGGCTGTCGGAAAAGACAAATGGAGATCGGGGTGTTCTAATTTGGCTACCTTTCTACATGAACTGCATTCACCACAGCTGTCTTCTTCTTTTTTATTTTCACACAAGAGGTACTGCGTAAAGGCCAATGCCAAGGGCAGACCGCCAAAGCCGAGATTTCCCAAAAACAAATGGGCATGAGAAACCTTTTTTTCTCTTACATCTTCAGTCAATTTTTTCTTTAAATCGCTATGTCCTATAACCTCCTTAAAAAGCATAGGATAAAGATATATAATTCGACTGAAATCTATGGGCTTTTTGCAATTTGTTTCTTAACCTGAACTAATCCACCCAACTCACACGCTGTAATGGAACGATTATTTTCGTAGATTGTTATGGAAATCTTTTCTTAAACCATATTAAAACTGTACAGTATAAGTTTTTCCCTATTTTTGCGACTCTAATTCTTTCTATGGGCAGCAATAAAGTTTTAAAAGGTGTTTTGTTTGTGGGTTTGGGCGCTTCATTTTATGGAATGCTTACCACTGTTGTGAAGTTGGCCTATACAAGCCCACAACGCTATACAACCGCTGAAGTAACCACAGCCCAATTTGTTATTGGTATTTTAGGTCTTTTTATAATCATTTTTATTCAAGGGAGATTGACTCAAAAGAAAAAGGCATCGCCAACCCGTCGGGATTTTTGGAAATTGGTTTTAACAGGAACATCTTTTGGGGGAACCAGCTTGTTTTATTATCTTTCTGTTCAATTTATCGATGTTTCAATTGGAATTGTATTGTTGATGCAGTCGGTTTGGTTGAGCGTTGTTTTAGAGAGTGTTTTAGAAAAGAAATTGCCCAATAGTCGCAAAATTATTGCTACACTGATCGTTCTTATTGGAACTGTTTTAGCGACAGACGCATTAAATGTCGATGCTGAACTTGACCCGATCGGTATTTTTTGGGGGCTTATGGCTGCCGTTTCATATACAATTACCATGTTTACCTCGAATCGGATTGCCAATTATTTATCGCCTTCTAAAAAGAGTTTAATTATGCTTTTAGGAGGAAGTATTTTGGTGTTTTTGTTTTTGTTTGTTTCGCAAATTGGGCCTGTTCACTTTGAGTTTTGGAAAGGAGTGTATTTAAGTATGACCAACAACCCCTCAAGTATTCGGCCTTTTGATTTTTCTATATTTTATACCTACGGGTTGATATTGGGATTGTTTGGGACAATATTGCCACCAATATTGCTCAATAAAGGCTTCCCAAATGCAGGACTTGGATTGGGCAGTATCGTTTCATCTATGGAACTTCCTGTTTCTGTGACTCTGGCTTATTTTTTACTTCACGAAAAGGTTTTTATAATTCAGTGGATGGGGATAATTTTGATTTTATTGGCGATTGTTTTAATGAATTTGAGAATAAAAAAGGTGTGAAAATTAATCCACACCTTTTCAACGATATGCAGTTACGCTTGCTCCTTTTGGGGAGCAAGAGCCTCTTTAATTTTCGTCTCTATTTCATCCATCAATTCTTGATTGTCTGCAATGATTTGTTTTACTGCATCTCGTCCTTGTCCCAAACGCGAATCGCCATAAGAAAACCAAGAGCCACTTTTATCCACAATATTGAGATCAACACCCAAGTCTAAAATTTCTCCTACCTTGGAAATGCCCTCTCCATACATAATGTCAAACTCTGCTCTTCTGAATGGTGGCGCCACTTTGTTTTTAACAATTTTCACTTTGGTGCGGTTACCAATTACGGCGTCACCATCTTTGATTTGACTTGATCTTCGAATGTCCACACGAACCGAAGAATAAAACTTCAAAGCATTTCCTCCCGTTGTTGTTTCTGGGTTGCCAAACATAACACCAATTTTATCCCTCAATTGATTGATAAATATGCAACACGTTCCTGTTTTGTTAATAGATCCTGTTAATTTTCGTAGGGCTTTAGACATTAATCGTGCCTGTAGTCCCATTTGACTGTCTCCCATTTCACCTTCAATTTCTGCTTTTGGTGTAAGTGCCGCAACGGAGTCAATAACCAAAAGGTCGATAGCGCCTGAGCGAATTAAGTTGTCGGCGATTTCTAATGCTTGTTCTCCATTGTCGGGTTGAGAAATAATCAAATCATTTGTGTCTACGCCTAAATTTTTTGCATAAAACTGGTCAAATGCGTGTTCTGCATCAATAAATGCAGCTATTCCTCCTCCTTTTTGTGCTTCTGCAATAGCATGAATTGCCAAGGTGGTTTTTCCTGAAGATTCCGGACCGTAAATTTCTATAACACGTCCTTTTGGATAGCCTCCAACGCCGAGCGCCAAATCTAAGGTTACTGAACCAGAAGGTATTGATTCTACATCAGCAACAACACCGTCTCCCAGCTTCATTACTGATCCTTTTCCGTACGTTTTGTCTAGTTTATCCATCGTCAGTTGAAGGGCTTTTAATTTATCTTCATTTACTTTCGATTTTTCTTTTGCTTTTTTCGTTTCTGCCATATCGTTTGTTTTTTGTTTATGTTATTTCCAAAGGGCTAATATTTCTTCGGAATGTTGTTTTACTTTTGGTTTATTTATAATGTCATAAATCTTTCCTTCTTCATCGATTAAGAATGTGGTACGGTAAACCCCGTCAAATTCCTTTCCCATAAATTTTTTGGGACCCCAAACACCATAAGCATCGATTACTTCTTTGTTAGCATCTGCTATTAATGTAAAAGGCAAATCGTGTTTATCAATAAATTTTTGATGGCGTGTTTCATCATCAGGACTTACGCCCAAAACAACAATTCCTTCTTTTTTTAAAGCATCAAAATTGTCTCTTAGGTTACACGCTTGGTTGGTGCAACCTGGCGTCATGTCTTTGGGATAAAAATACAAAACTACTTTCTTTCCTTTATAGTCTGAAAGCGAAACCGACTTCCCATTTTGGTCTTTTGCTGTAAATGCTGGGGCAGCCTCCCCCCTCTTCAATTCTGTCATTTTGCTATTATTTTAAACATTGTTTTGACGAAATTATAATCAAATGTAAAAACTTTTTTTAAATCAACAACTATAATTTCAAATTATTTTTAAATCTTTTTTGTTCTTCTATTAAATATAGGAAAAAATTGGATTAAGGAGTATTTATCTACTTAAACTTTTCGGATGAATGTGAATCTTTTATAAACACGTCCAATTGAGACGTATTTCTGTTAATAAAAAAATAAAATTTACCGAAATATTATGGGTTCGTCTTCAATACTGTTTTAAAATATGTACTTTTATAATCTTTACAATAAAAAATTTGATTATGTTGTTGAAGTTAAAAGGATTGATTTTTTCGGCTTTAATTTTATTAGGATCAGCTATTTATGCTCAAGATAATCCTTTTTCTAAAGGAAGGCAACACAAGGGTCATTTTTTCTTTTATTGGGGATACAATCGGTCTGCATACAGCAAAAGCAACATTCATTTTAAGGGGCCAGAATACGACTTTATCCTGCATAAGGTTAAAGCAAAAGATCGACAATCAAAATTTACTTTTAATAGCTACTTTGCACCCAAGCACATCACAATTCCACAATACAATTACCGTTTAGGCTTTTGGCTTGAAAACAACTTGTCTATTAGTGTGGGTTTAGATCACATGAAATATGTTATGGTTCAAAACCAAACCGTGGATATAGAAGGACATATTTATCCCCGGGAAAATTATACAGAGCATTCCGACTTTTCAGAAGGAGATAAGGTTGAACTAACCGAAGATTTTCTCCAATTTGAGCATACTGATGGACTCAACTACCTTTCTGCTGAGGTTGATTATCTCCCCAAAACATTTATGATTATTCCCGAGAAAATTGAAGTAGCACCAGTATTAAACGCAGGTCTAGGAATTTATATTCCCCGCACCGATGTAACGTTATTTGGTTATAGGATGGACAATAAGTTTCACGTTGCAGGTTGGGGGGCATCGCTTATGGCGGGGTTGCATATTGAGTTTTGGAGAATTTTGTTTTTTCGTGCTGGATTTAAAGCGGGTTATGCCAACTTACCAGATGTTTTAACAACAGGCGAATCTTTTGATCGAGCAAGCCACCAATTTTTATTTTATGAAGGGTTTGGAGCACTTGGAGCAAACTTTATACTGTTTAAAACCAAACATCAAAAAGAAAAAGAACAGTTGTAAATAATAGCTTTAATTACAGATAGAACAATTTTATGTTCAGCCCAAAACAGAAAAATCTTTCCAAATCAGGGGTAAATTTCATTAAAAAATAATATCTTCGAGAAAGCGGTGCAGGAGAAAAAAACACGCAGCAGTAAAAGTTGTACATTAACAATGCCAATAGCACGTTAAATCAGCAGATGAAAGAAACACAGTTTATTAATCAAAATAAAAAGAAATGGGCGGAGTACGAAAAAAAACTGGCCTCTTCCGCTACTGATCCTGAGAAAATTCGCGAACTGTATACCGAACTCAACAATGATTTAAGCTATGCCCAAACATTTCACGAAAAAAGAATGGTTAGAGCATACCTCAACTATTTGGCACAAAAAATTCACAGAAGACTATACAAACAGAAAAGAGAACCTTTTTCTGTCTTGTGGAAAGCTTGGACAGTTGAGTTTCCATTAGAAATTTATAGGGCAAGAAAGAACATTCTTTTTGCGCTTATTTTATTTATTATTTATGCATTAATAGGTGCTTTTTCTACCCATCAAGACATCCATTATGCTGATGCTATATTAGGGCAAAGTTATATTCAACAAACGGAAACCAATATTGCCAATGGCAATCCACTAGGTGTTTATGGCAACACGTCGCAGGGAACAATGTTTTTAATGATTACGCTAAACAATATTAAGGTCGCTTTAATCTGTTTTTTAGGAGGAATATTTTTCTCTTTAGGAACCCACGTTTTGCTCTTTAAAAATGCACTTATGGTCGGTGTTTTCCAGTACTTTTTTAAACTGAAAGGACTACTCTTAACTTCATTTTTAACAATATGGATTCACGGAGCTTTTGAACTTTCAGCTATTGTTATTGCTTCTGGAGCGGGATTTACGTTGGGACACGGACTTTTATTTCCTGGAAGCTATACCCGTCTACAGTCATTGCAGATAAGAGGAATGAGAGGAGTTCGAATTATGTTATCATTGATTCCTGTTTTTATTGTTGCCGGCTTTTTGGAGAGTTACGTTACTCGAAACTATCAGGGACTTACGGATTGGTCGAAATGGTTGATCATTTTCTTTTCTTTTTCAATGATTTTATTCTACTATTTAATTTACCCAATTTTAGTTGCACGAAAATTTCCAGAAAAAGTCAATCCAAAGTCGCAGGTTACACCTTTTGAAAAAACAGAGTTTAAGGCGTATAAAATTAGAAAAAATGCTGAATTGTTTAGAGAAACCTTTCAGATTTATTTCCAGCACTTCAACACTTTTTTTAATATAATTTTTCGCGTTGCTCTTCCTTTGATTGCTGTCCTTCTGGTGGTTCAGTTTTTTGCACATTATTCTGATTTAACCACCTTTTATGAATATGATTGGAAGGCACAAACGTCCATTATTTTTGGAAATCCTTGGGGACAGAATTTTAATGGTGTTTTGGACACAATTGTTCTTTTTTTATGGCTTGTTCCTATCACTTTTATTGGCTTATCTGTTTTTTATACTTTCCAAAAAATCAACAATAAACAGTATGAAACAACGTTTAAAAAGTTTGCTCAAAACAGGTTCTTGAAAATGCTTTTAGCAATTGTTCCCCTTTATGCATTAGTTGCCGGTCTTCCTTTCTATATATTGATTCCATCAGTTTTTCTATTTCCCTTCTTTATATTGGTGCCGGCAAGTGCGGGCTTAACCGAGAAAGCTTCTCTTAAAAAAGGGGTTCTGTTGTCTGGAAAAAAATGGACTTCGGGTGTCATTGTCTTTTCATTATTGTGTATAACAGCGTTTTTTATCTCTCAACTATTTGCTTTTGTTCTTTCATATAACAATATAAATGGAGAACCTTATATGCGAGATTTACTGGATTGGCTTTCTGATTTTCTCTTGCCCATTTTCTCGGAAATAACTCAAGACCCTATTGTTTGGGTAAATGTCGTTCGCCAAAGTGTTTATGTTTTGTTCTTAATTCTTCTTTTGCCTTTGTTTTTTATTTCTTTTGGATTGCTGTTTTATACTGCAAGAGAAGAAGAAGAAGGTGTTGGAATAACACAGGAATTGAAGCAATTTGGAAAGCACAACAATACTGTAGAAACAAATACTGATTTTGAATAAATTAAAGTTTAAATATTGTTTTGTTGTAGTGTTTTTAACGCTTTTAGGGGCTGTATGTTATGGACAAAATAACACAAACTATGAGAAACGTTGGGAGAAGTTGAATAAAGGATTTAGGTATGAAAGATCAAACAGCTATACAGGTCCCAAAAGCAAATATATTCATCCAGGTCAACTGAGTGAGAATAATGTATACAATTCTTATCAATCTCCCTTACAAGCCCCTCCAAAAAACATTATTCATTCTCGCGAAAAAAGATATAAAAATGGTGAAAACAATGGTGTAAAAGAAAACATCAAAAAGAACGAAGGACAAAATATAGATGATATCAAGGCACCGGAAACAGATGCGCCTAAAATTGATTATCCAGATTGGAAAGGTCCCAGTTGGGACATGATGGAGGGTGCTGTGTTTAAATTTATTTTTATAATTATAATAATTGTGCTTCTGGCATTTTTAATTTATCATTTTTTGTTTAAAACCAAGGTGAAATCAGAGAAAAAAATCAATGCTGTCGATTACCAGAATGAAGTTGATATTAATCCTGAAAAAATTGAAGAAAATGAATTATTTACTGAATTAGAAAACGCAATTTCTAATAATGATTTTCGTCTATCCGTTAGATTATACTATATTTTATTATTAAAGATGCTTATTGAACACGGGTGGATTAAATGGGCAAAAAGAAAAACCAACACCCATTATTTAATGGAAATGAATGGACACAAGTTGTATGAAAGATTTGGACAAGCAGTAAGGATATTTGAATGGAGCTGGTATGGAAAAAACAACCCCAGTCAAGAAGATTATAAACGATTTTCTCAATTTTTTGATCATTTTCTACAACAATTAAAAGAATCCAAGCATTAAGCTAATCGATACCCAAAATTGAGGTAGCTTTATAACTTCTTAAAATATAGTATTCAATCGTTTTCCCCGTAAGGAACACCAGATCCGTCAACATGGTGTTCAGCGTTGGCCAACTTAGCGAAACGATCTCATGACCGTAGGGAGTAATCGGCACGCCGAACACTTAGTTATTGGGCTTAGTTTTTTATTAAGTTCATTATCAATTTCTGAACAGTTTCCTTTTGTTCTGGTAGACTTTGAGCAACAGCAAGAGCTAATGTTACTAGAGTGTTGTTATTTATCTTTCGTTCGCCATTTTCATTCAGGTGATGTCCGTTTTGCTCAAGAAACCATACGAACATAAATGAACCAATTCTTTTATTTCCATCACTAAAAGGATGTCCTTTGATGATTGAGTATAGCAGTTGCACGGCTTGTTCTTCTATTGTTGGATATGCAAGTTCTCCAAAAACTGTTTGGGAGATGCTACCTAAAATTCCTTGAAAAGAATCATCTTTTTCATTCCCAAATAGGTCACTGGCTTCTCCTTTGGCGATTAAATTAGATTTGAGTTGCTGAATTGCATTTTTGACATCATCGTAATTTATAACGTAGATCAATTCCTTATTCAGGTTTTCCGATGATAATTCGTCCTTGTCATATCTATCGAGTAGCTCAAAGGATTTAGAATAGTGTGAGATTATTGAAAGTAATCCATCAGTCAACGTTTTTTGAGTTTGAAACATCTCTTCATTGAGTTGATTGATTTCTTGTTTTAATGCTTTTACTTTCTGCTGCTCAGTTCTAAGCAGTTTTTGATTGATAGAGTATCCTTTGAGTAAGTATTCTTTTAGTCTTTGAGTAGCCCACTTTCTGAATTCAGTACCTACTTGAGATTTTACGCGGTACCCGACCGAAATGATAACATCTAAGTTGTAAGTCGACACTTTCCTAGTCACTTCTCGCTCTCCTTCTTTTTGAACCTGGCGGAATTCCCGCCAAGTTGATTCTTTATCAAGTTCACCTTCTTTATATATGTTCTTGATATGCTCTCCAATTGTTCGTCTTGCTTTACCGAACAACTCCATAATTTGTTGCTCAGTTGCCCAAACTGTATCGTGCTCACCATCAAGCACTACCTGAAACTCAGTTTGTCCACCTTGTGGCTTAAATACAACTACTTCACTGTTTTTTATTTCAGGCAGATTCATTTTTTCAATATATGTTCGTTCTAGTTAAGCCCAACGGTTCTCAAATAGGCAACGGCCACATTTTACTTTAAGCACTGATACGAAGATACAAATTTTATCTTTGTGAAAAACGTTAAACGAAGCAATTATTGTGGCTGGAGCTTATTTGCATCCTATGTTTACAAAATGGTTAAATTAGAGTTATTAATAATGAGGAATATTTGAAAGAACAAGGAGGTAGAATAAGGTTGTTTATTTGCTTAAGCTTGAGCTTGTCTAACATGTTATGAGAGGGTTTTAATATTATTTCGTGATAAACTATAAAATTTTGTATCTTTGAATAAAATCATAATTGGAAATGAACATTGATTCACGTAAAATATTGTTAGCTAAGGAAGTATTGAATTTAAATGACGAAAAAATCGTTCAGTTACTAGAAAACCTTATTAATGAAGTAAGAATATCTCAATATGAGTCAAACTTAAAACCTAAATCCATAGAACAATATAAGGCTGAAATTCAGTTGGCTATTCAAGATGAAGAAAAAGGTAGATTGACAAAAGCAACCGACTTAAAAGACCAAATTAACGGATGGAATTAGAAGTTTTTTGGTCTGATTTTGCCAAAAATAAATTGTCGGACATTTTTGACTATTACAAATTAAAAGCAACACCAAAAGTCGCCAAAAAGATTGTAAATGGAATTGTGCATCAAACCATTGGTCTCAACAAAATGCCTAAAATGGGGTAGATTGAAGAAATTCTTAAAAATGAAGAACGAGAATTTCGTTATTTAGTCTTTACTAATTATAAAATAATTGATTAATCGAAGTTGGGAATCGACTTCGGATTTGGTTTGCTAAATGTTGTAACGGTGGTTCACGTACTTGCCTGAATCCGTTACGAAGCGTTGTTTTTAACTCTCTCATACAGCGGTTTGCAAATGAAGCGCCCGGCCACACCTTTAACCGATAAACTTCCCTACGAAGATAACAATTCCCTTTTAACCTTACAACTTGCTACGAAGAAATTTATCGTGGCTGGAGCTTATTTGCATGTGTGCGTCCCGCATGAGCGGAAGCGCACCAGCTTCAAGATAGAAGAAAAATTCAAAAAATGCAAATTTTCTTCTTGAAAAGCAAGCTGCTGCGTGAGAAAAATGTCCAGAGGGTGTGACTTGTCCTAAAATAGGTTTACACAAGGTTAAACCCATCTATCTGCGAACCGCTAAGTACGTGACCCGTACGCTGAGTGGTGTGAGAGGCGCACTCCGTCAGTGTTTACTGGCGGAGCCGTCTACTCGATTATCAGCTTTTTTTTAATAATATCTTCCTTCTTCACATTTATTTCTATCCCAATGATTACTTAGAAAATCTAAAAATGTTTTGTTGTTTTTCAAATTTTCACTAGGGTTATATTCTCCACCATAAGGATTTTCAGTTTCACACATAAGCATTGTTGAACCTCGCAAAGCATATTTAGTGGAGCCTTCATACATTATTATTTTCATTATTCCAGGATCCATTCCACCACGACAAATTAAAACATATGGTAAAGAAATTTCGGCTATTCCATCATTATCCAAATCAGTAATTGTGGTCGCTTTTTGTATAAAACCTGTAAACCAGTCCACACCAAAACATTCGGTGTAATCATACACTCTCCATTTCCTTTTGTAATCGTCATCAGAATTGCTTTTTTGAAATAAGTAAGCATACAATTCTGATTTATCTTGAATCATATAATCAGTAGAATCTTTGTCATAGTCTTTCCAATTGAAGTGTCCAGTTACCGTTTGGATTAGAATATTCTCTCCGTTAGAGTCAGTCCATTTTAAGGCTTCAACAACAGTTCCTCTAAAATCAAGTGTTTTTGGAATGTCATCATAACTTAATGTGTCAATTTGAATAGATTGACTAGAATTTTCCTTATCCCAAATACTCAACCAAATATCTGGTTCAAGTTGTCTGAATTTTTCTTTGTGCTCTTCTGTCTGTCCGAAAGAAAGCTGAGAAATTATCAAAATCAATATTGTTATTAAGCTCTTCATTTTTCTAATTGCTGCCAACGTCCCGGCCGCTCAGAGAAGTGGCACTCCCTACAATACCCTATAACTCGGAGCGTTAACTCAAATATACATCAAAAATGTTAAATCGAAGAATATAATTGCCATTTCTTCTGAACGGCCCGTTATAGGTAGTATTTTTTATCTTTCGTTGTGACCTTTTCCGTCAAAGATTTTCGGTTTCGCCTTTTCAATTCTTGAACTTCTTGTTTTGGATTGTTTGGCTTCTGAAAAATAGAGCAAATATCCTCTTTGTCTTCCTGGTGTCAGATTGTAAAATGCAGTTTTAAATTCCGAGTCGTTCTCAAATTCTTGTTCAAGTTCTTCAGGTATTTCATATTCCGAAGTCTTTTTCATTTTAACTTCCAAACCTGCTTTTTCTACTTCTATTGCTTCAAAAATATAGGCTTTGATAATTGCTTTTGTGTCAATAACTTGCTCTTTGTTTGTAAATCGAATTTGTCGAGCCGATTGTACGTTTTCGGTCTGTTGCACCAATATATTTTCGGTGTCATTTAGCAATGCTCCTTTGTGAAAAAGTAAGGCACAATATTCTTTAAATCCGTGGATAAGAACTATGTTCTTGCCTTGAAAAGTATAGCAAGGGTGCATCCATTTAAAATCTTCGTCAAGTCCACATTCCAAGCAAATTTCTCGTAGTAAAATGCTTTCTTCTTTCCAATTCTTGATTTTTTCTATGTATCTGTCAACTTTTTCCATTTTTAATTTTGTTTTTGCAGTTCAATAATTTTTCGGTCGTTCGGTCTGAAATACCAAGACGCAATTGTTACTAAAAGCAAAATAATTGAAGGCATTGCTTCTGTTATGGGTTGTCCAACTGCTAAATGAGAAATGGTTGCTCCAGACATTGCAAAGAAAAACCCTGCATAAGCCCATTCTTTTAGCAAAGCTTTTTTAGGAATTAAAATGACGATTACGCCCAAAATTTTCCAAGTTCCAAGAATTGACAACAAATAGAGTGGGTAGCCAAGTTGGGTTACTATTTCGTTGTATCCACCAATTTGAAGCATTTGCTGTATTCCGCCTGCTAACATTCCGAATGATAGGAAGATTGTTGAAGCCCAATAGGTTATTTTTTTCGTTTTTGTCATTTTGTAATTATTTTGATTTTGTCAATATTTCTTCCAATCTGTTATGTGCCCAATTGATACCTTGCTTGAATGGTAGTTTTAGGTTTTGGTCTCTATGGTTTACGGATTGATAGATTACATTCTGTTTTAATCTACTTGTGTTTTCGGACAATTTCTCGAATTCGTAAATTTCGAGTTGAACGCCAAAAGGCATATTTTCCATTTCAAAAGTTCGTATGATTTTTTGGTTTGTTATAAAGTCGTGTATCGTACCATTAAATCCGATTTTGTTGCCTTTTGGGTCGGAAGTTGAAAATTGGAAACTACCGTGTTTCTGAAAGTCGAATTTTAGCACTTTTGTTCCCATCCATTGCTCGATTAACTCTGGTTCTGTGTAGGCTTTGAACAAGAGTTCTACAGGTAAGTCAAACGTTCGTGTTATGAGTATGTCCTGTTTACCGTCTTCGGCTATGACGTTTGTTTTTAGTTCCATATTTATTTTTTTGATTGATAGTTTTTCATTACCGATTCCAATTTGTTAAATCGCTCGTCCCATAATTTTCTGAAAGGCTCGATAAATTCCGCTATTTCTTTCATTCCATTTGGGTTTAGGTGATAGTAAATTTCCCGTCCTTTTTGTTCTTGTTCTAAAATTTCACATTCGGTGAGGATTTGAATGTGCTTTGAAATTGTTTGCCTTGAATAATCAAAATTTTCGGCAATTGCAGTTGGTGTCAAAGCTTGTAGTGCAACCAAAGAAATAATTGTTCTTCGAGTTGGGTCGGCAATGGCTTGGAAAACATCTCTTCTTAATTTCATTACGCAGTTATTTGACTGCAAATATAAATGCAATCATTTAACTGCACAAATTTTTTACATTAAATTTTGGAAATGGTGGTCGGTTTTCGGTTCCGTTATATTACCGCCAACGTCCCGGCCGCTCAGAGAAGTGGCACTCCCTACAATACCCTAT
>CAZPDT010000003.1:0-232153 GCA_964585545.1 uncultured Fluviicola sp. | reverse complement strand
TGCGCTGATGGTACTGCCCTTTTGAGGGTGGGAGAGTAAGTCGACGCCACTTTTTTAAATCCTGATATTCCTTGTGAATGTCAGGATTTTTTTTGTGATTTTATGACGTATACACTTCTTGGGGGGATCAAAATGAATTTAAACACTACGCAGGGTACTATACAAAAAAGTGTGTCTTGTTATTATTTTCGACAAATGACCTTTTGTATGTTGATAAAAAATATGTATTTTTAAAATATCATTTTTATGGAGATAGGTATTTTACAACAACCAAACGCAAATGCTAGAGAAGAGCACATATTATATACTCGATGCACAAGGAAACCAACTTTCTATGTATGAACACGAGGTAGACAGTACAAATCTTGATGTTACCTACTACCTTGCAGAGCGCAATATTTACGGTTCTTCTCGTTTGGGTACGGTCAAAGATCAAATTAATATGATAGAGCCATCGCCCTTACCTTCTTACGGTATTTTAGGCAATCGCAACTACGAACTCTCCAACCATTTGGGCAATGTGCTTACGGTTATTAATGATATTGTGTATCCACTGAGTGAGGACAGCAATACCGTTGATGGTTATGAAGTTGGAATTTCTAACGTGTTTGATTACTCACCATTTGGCGTGCAGTTGGATGGAAGAACGATAGAGCAGGAGATGGTACCATTGCCACCCGATACAACAATTATTGACTATACTTCATATATTTATCAAGGTGATTTTGAAAACCCACCAATTGTATATAATGGAACAGATATTGTTTCAATTGACGATTGGATTCATTTGTCATCTTCAGAACTATCACTTCATACAACTTCAGGCTCCCAATGGTTAAAAGTTAACTCTAACAAAGGTTCAGCAGGAACAAGACAGGGTTTTGATGTTGAATCAGGAAAAACGTATACGATTTCTATAGATTTAAAACGCAACGGAGGTTTGGTGCCAGGTGGACCAATAGCTTGGGGTTCGTCTTCAACGCAACAAGCGGCAACAGATAGTCTTAGCACACCCGTTTCAGAAACCAATGCAACAAACCCCCAATCTGCGGGAGCGATGTCTTTTAAAACTCCTTCTGTGGTTAATGTTGTGGTATGGAATACGGCTACTGCTAGCGGTCAATATAGCGTATACAAAATGTATAATGACGGCACCAACACTTTCACCTACACAGCCAATTCCAGCGAAATTTGCATCCAAATTCGTCAAAAGGGTATTTATTATTTGGATAACATTGAACTCTCTACCGAGGCTACAGATACGATTATTGAAGGTGGAGATGTTGTGAGTGGCGGGTACCGATACGGGTTTAACGGAGTTGAAAAGGATGATGAGATAAAAGGAAGTGGGAATAGCTTAACTTTTACCTTTAGGATTTATGACCCAAGATTAGGACGTTTTTTAAGTGTTGACCCATTAGCACAGTATTATCCTTACAGTACACCTTATGCTTTTGCTGAAAATGATGTTATTAGAGCAGTTGATTTAGAAGGACTTGAAAAATACATAGTAACATTTAGAACTTTTATTCCTCAACCTAAACTTGACAACCCTAATCCTTTTGGAACATCTTCATCTTTTAAAGGAGATAATCGGAAGTATTATGACGTTAATTCTACTGCATATCGTACAGAACAAAAAGTAAGTGTTGATTTTGATTTAGGAAAAGCGTTTGCTTTGAATAACAAAGCAAGTGGTACAACAGGACTGGATAGTAAAGGAAATGTTAAAGAGACATCAAGTTCAGGTAAAGCAGGTACAATTAGGAATACGAAAGGATTTGATGAGAACTCGAAAGCGATTACTTTTTACTTTAAAGTAGATGCTAAAAATAAGTTAGTATCAGGAGCTCCAGCAATTAATGCTGACATTTCGGTTACAATTACACCGAATGAAGATGGTTCTTATGGATATGCTGTAAAAGGTATCGCAGATGGATTTCCTGCTTATGAGATATTTGTAACGGATGTTACTGACGGGAAAAACGAGAGTAATTTGATTTTCAATCAAAATCCTATTGAAGCAGGTCAAACTCCTTGGTCATTATTTGGTAGTGGAGAATTTGAATATGATTACAGTGGAGATAGTAATACAGAACAGGAAGGAACTAAGAAAGCAGGAAAAGTTAATTTTTCTGATGTTAAAAATACACCAGAGAAAGAATGAAAATGAATAGTCAAAAGATGAAATTTTATTATTCGCCTTTGTCAATTGGAGCAATGCTGTTTTTAGTTTGGAGTGGATGGATTTTTGTCGAAATGTTAAAAGGTGCTTATCCTACTTACCTTGTTTTTATTCTACCGATTTTAGGCATCCTGTTATTAGTGATTGACTATTTTCTTAGAAAGTCAGATTTCAGTTTAAAAGCTAAATTGTTTATTCAGACGGCAAGTATTGTTTTGATTGTAATCATTGGTTATTTATTTCTAAAAGGATAGAACTAAAAAAATTATTGAATTAAAGCCTTGCATCTCTGCAAGGCTTTTTTCTGCTCTTTCCCGTCCGTTTTTTCTCTTTCCTGCCCCTTTAATCCAAAAAAGTTTTCCACAATTACGGTTTTACCCTTAAACCCTTGTGGTTCTTGGTGTTCCGTCCTTTTTCTCTCTTTTTCCTTTTTACCCCCCCAGCTACCGCGAGATTGCATCTCGTGGTCTGGGGTCTCCATACATCAATCTCCTAAAAAAAACGTATCAATTACAGAATAATCTATTTTTCCTTCTTTGAAAACGGATAATTTTATTTAACTTAAATAAGATTAATCTAATTAATCTAAATCAAATGAGTAGAAATTATAGATTTCATAATCCTAAAGCGCCCTATTTTGTAAGTTTTTCCGTTGTTGAATGGTTAGATGTATTTACACGAAATGAATATAAAGACATATTGATAGACAGTTTACACTTTTGTCAAAAAGAAAAAGGCATGGAAATATATGCTTGGTGCATTATGACCAATCATGTACATTTAGTTTTTCGAAGTGTAAAAGGGATTGCGCCAGGATTATTATTAGGAAGTTTTAAAAGACATACTAGTAAAGCTGTTGTTAAAGCAATAGAGGAAAATCAACGAGAAAGTAGGAAAGAAAATTTGCTAAGTGTTTTTAAGAAAAACGGAGCGAAGAATACAAATGTTTTAAACAACCAATTCTGGCGACAAGATAATAAACCTATTGAATTATGGAGCCATAAGGGATTAGTCAAAAAATTCGGTACATTCACAACAATCCTGTTGAGCAAGGCATTGTTTTTAGGCCTGAAGACTATCCTTATAGTAGTGCAGTTGATTACAGCGGTGAAAAAGGTACTTTAGATGGAGTAGTAGTGATTGGATTGTAAAAGTTTTGTATTTTTATAAGCCTAAAGGTTGGAATTCAGACGACCACGAGATGCAATCTCGCGGTAGCAGGGGGTCTCGTTATTATTTTCGACAAATGACCTTTTGTATGCAGAGAGAGTTGCTATGTTGATAAAAAATATGTATTTTTAAAATATCTTTTTTAAGGAGATAGGTATTTTACAACAACCAAACGCAAATGCTAGAGAAGAGCACATATTATATACTCGATGCACAAGGAAACCAGCGAAAGTAAAGGTCGTTAATCATGAAATTAGAACAGATATTATTTTCTTTACTTATTATATGGACATCTGGATCTTGTACAATTGATAAGTTAGATTCAAATAGAAAAAATGAATTGACCCCATCTCTTGGTTCTAATAAAGAAATCGATACCTTTCTTAAAGAGGTAAAGATTAATAATTCATCTTTACCAAGTATAAAACAAATTAAATTATCAGATATAAAACTTAAATCTATCAAAAAAACCTTTTTTGATGATAATTATTACACATCGGGTGTTTTATCAAAAAAAGCATCGAGTTTTTTTGAACACTTAAATGAAGACTATTTCTATGGGTTTTATTCTTTTATAGAAAAAGAAGAGGACACAAAACCACTTTTCCCATACATTGCTAAAGCTATTGTTAAAGTACAAAATAAGAAAAATTGGGATTACAACAATAGTGATGAGGAATTAATCGAATTTACTTTTCTTTCTAATAAATACAACCCTTTTATTGATTTGGTTGAAATAGGTCAAACTAAAAATGATTTAATTAAAAAGTTTGGAAAAGACTTTAAAAAGGAGAAGTCAAATTTTATTTACTTTTATGAAGATAACTATGTGGTTTCTTTTTTAATGAAAAATGATTCAATTGTTGGCGTTCGTGTTGGACTATATAAAAATCAAAATAACTTTCCATTACTCATTCCTTATTAAAGTTTTCCCCGCTCGCCCTACACTTGCACTGTTATACTTTCATTCATATACACCCCGCTGCCCTACACTTGCACTGCTGGGCCTTTATTTATAAACATCCGCAACATAGACATCAATAATTTATATATCTTCTACAGTCCTTCCAAATGCGAGAACTTGAAGTATTTATTCGCCAACAGCTCTTTTTTCTTGTGGATATTTTTTACCTTTAGATTTCAGGGAATATACTGTTTAATTTTAATGTTAAATCCATGTCAGAGATAGTTATAAAAAGAGTTTATGAAGATTATGCGAAAGCAGATGGATACAGAATTTTGGTGGATCGGCTTTGGCCTAGAGGTGTAAAAAAAGAAGATGCCCATCTGGATTTGTGGTTAAAAGAGATAGCACCGACCAATGAACTAAGAAAATGGTATGGACATGAAGTAGAAAAGTGGGAGAAGTTTTCAGAAAAATATTGGACTGAAATAAATGAAAACAATACATCTTCAGAAAAATTACTGGAGATTGTAAAAAATAAAAGTAAAGTAACACTCCTCTTTGGAGCAAAAGACAAGGAACACAATCAAGCAGTGGTATTAAAGAAATGGTTGTTGCAGTCGGGTGAATGATATCTTTTTAAAGATATTTGAAAATAAGCGATAGAATGAAGAGCAAATCGATAAAAAAACAAAAAAGTTTATCATTATTCAATCAGAAAACTCAAAATGAAAATAGTGTTTGCCACCATTTACCAAGCGATTTTGTAAAGTTGGAACGATGGGATGTTTCCAAACAACCAAAATCAATCTATTATGAGTTGATGAAGAGTCAATTTGGTGAACTGCTTGTCGCATCTACTTCTAAAGGGGTGTACTATTTAGACTTCTATAAATCAAAGTCGAAGGCCATCCAAAGACTTAATGCGTATTTCCCTTTCTCTGAATTTATTGAGCAATCGGGTTATTGGCAGTCCCAAATTAATGTATTTTTTACTGGGGAAGTTCAGAATAATATTCAAACCATCCCTCTTTATTTAAAAGGAACCTCCTTTCAATTTCAGGTTTGGAATGAACTGCTAAACATTCCTTTTGGTGAGTTGTCTACCTATGGAGAAATTGCACAATGTATCGGGAAACCAAATTCCTCAAGAGCTGTTGGTACTGCCATTGGCAACAATCCCATTGCTTATATTATCCCTTGTCATCGTGTGGTTCAAAAGTCGGGGAAATTGGGTGGATACAAATGGGGCATTCAACGTAAGAAGGAAATATTGGCATGGGAGGCAATGAAAATTTCAAGTTAAAAATGGGCTAAATGGATTTATTTCATCAAACATTTGATAAAACCACCAATATTTTACCAAACGATGGAGTGGTTAACTATTATGGGAGAATTTTTAGTGATAAAGCATCCAAACATTATTTTGATTGTTTGTTGAAACATGTTGAATGGGAACAAGACAAAGTTGTTCTATTTGGCAAGAAAATCACTACAAAACGAAAGGTGGCTTGGTATGGAAATAAACCTTATCAATATTCCTATTCCAATTCGGACAAAGTAGCTTTACCATGGATTCCTGAGCTTTTAAATATAAAACAACTTATTGAACAAGAATCTGGGGAAACGTTTAACTCATGTTTATTGAATTTATACCAGAGTGGAGAAGAAGGAATGGGCTGGCACAGTGATGATGAGTCTGAACTTGAGAAAAATGGAGCAATAGCTTCAGTGAGTTTAGGAGCTGAAAGAAAGTTTGTTTTTAAGCATAAAAATTCAAAAGAAAAGAAAATGATATTTTTAGAGAATGGCAGTTTGTTGTTAATGAAAGGAGTCACGCAAAAGTTCTGGTTGCATTCATTACCAAAAAGTAAAAAGATAAAAAGCATGAGGATGAATTTAACTTTTAGAACAATAATAGATTAAAGGTATGAATACAGCTTGCGCGTTCAATGACCAATGGAGTTAATAATTCGGGTAAATTCTTTTATTGATTTTTTTTGGAAGAAGTAGATTACCAACTTCCACCACCTCCGCCACCGCCTCCGCCACCGGAGAAGCCGCCGCCAGAAAATCCACCACCTGAAAAACCACTACCGCCCGAACTGCTCGTCGCGGGTGAACTGACTGCCACACTTTGAAAAGTATTCATTGATCCAGAAAATTGATGTGTAAAAGTTGCGGCAGTAAAAGCAACACCAGGAACACTGCTGTACCACGTTGGACTTTCAAACTTTAAAGAGGAAAATCGTTCTGCCCACTTATCTAATAAACCAAAAGCCATTGCGTATGGCATGGTCTTTTCGAAATAATAGGGATCTTTCTCTAATAACATTTTTAATCGGTGTTGTTCAGCAGTAGATATAAACATTTTAAAGCCTTTTAACTCCGAATATACAGCATCTCCTTTCTTGTTCTTTTTAGACATATATCTGTTCAGTATAAACAAAACAACAGCAGTACCGAACATGCATAGTCCTGCTAAACCTCCCCACCAAATAAAAGTAAAAATAATAGCTGCAAGGAAGAATATAACCATCCAAATCCCTAGTTTCCATTTAATATTTTCCGATTTTTGGTTGTAATAAGCCATTCCTTCCTTTAATAAATAACTCTTGGTTTTCAATAAAAACGGGTAAAACTTGTTTTTGAGTTGACTCATTTTTACTTGCTTACTATGGTCTCGGA
Source organism: uncultured Fluviicola sp. (assembly GCA_964585545.1). Classification (GTDB taxonomy): domain Bacteria; phylum Bacteroidota; class Bacteroidia; order Flavobacteriales_D; family Crocinitomicaceae; genus Brumimicrobium. The sequence continues at coordinate 225,206 of CAZPDT010000003.1, read as the reverse complement.
ATAAGCCGTCAAAAAATGTTTTCTCATAATTTTTTGCATCTTTTGGTAACGGCTTTAACTTTTTAATTAATAAATCGGGTTGTTTTTGGTTCTCCAAGTCTTTAATCTCTTTAATGCTTATATGTCCGTTGGCGCCAAAATAGGGAAGTAAGGTAAGGATGTCGTTATGGCTCAATTTATCATTGATTAAATAGCCTGCTAATGCTGGATTTACACCTTTTGGAGGGTAATATTGTATTCCACTAATAACTTTCCTGTCCTTTCCATAAACATACCAAAGAATAAAAAATGATAAAAACAGTATAAGAATAATCGGTATCCATAAGTTATTTTTTAAAAAAGAAATCCAGGGATTGGTCTCTGGAAAGTAGCCTTTTGGAAACTTAATTAAAACGGTAAGATTGTCCTTACTTGTTGAAACTTCGCCCTTTTTTAACTTTCCTGTTAAAACACCATCTGTAAATTGGTAATCAAATGTATTTGAAAGTTGAGAATTTCCCGTAGTGCCCGAGTAAACATAGCAAGAAACGCTATCATCAGGTATATTTTTGGGCAAGTGAATACTAAATTCAATATCTTTAAATTCGGCTTTCCATTCAGTAGTTTTTATGTTCCAGTAGAAATAATCTTGGTGTTGATCAAACATTAATCCATTGTCAACGCTATATTTTATTTTGTAAAACTTAGGACCAATTACCGTTTTATTAATGTCCCCAATCTTAATTCTAAGACTTTTATTTATGCGTTTAGAGAAGATATTATTCACAGAGAAAGGATGATTGGAGACCTCAATATTGCTTATGTCCAGCCAAGTACGAAATGTCTTGCCCAGACTATCTGTAAATGTAAAATAAGTTGGAAGCGTCCGGTAAATACCATGTTTATACGCTACAAAATTAACTTTATACTTTTCTGTAACATCAAACTTTCCATTTTCATGGAGGTTGTATTCAGCAGTAAATTTTATGACATCGAAGCCTTGCGCATTTATATTTATACAAGGAATAAGCAGGATTAAAAAAAATAAATATTTATTCATTTTTAGGTTTTTTAGGTTCTTCTGATAAGTCTACATTTACAACGTTACGAACAACATCATCAATAGTAAAATATTCATAATGCTTATAATTTAATAGCTTGGTAAATAATATCCCAGGAAAACTTTCTCCATAGATATTATTTTCTCGTACAGTACCATTATAGTATCTTCTACTTCTTTCTAAAGTCACTTCTATTTCAGCCAATTGCTTTTGCAAATCTAAGAAGGATTGATTGGCCATTAAATTAGGGTAGGCTTCACTTAAAATGAATATATCTCTTAAACCATGCGACAATTTATTTTCGGCAATTATTTTTTCAGAAAGACGATCTGTAGTAGTCTCCATGGCACTATTCCTTGCTTTGACAACTTTTTCCAATAAATCTGATTCATGTTTGGCATACCCTTTTACAGTAGACACTAAATTGGGAACGAGTTCATATCTTTTTTTTAAGGCAACATCAATATTACTCCATGCATCTTTAACAAAGTTCTTGTTTTTCACAAACCGATTGAATACCGTAATCATCAAGACAATAAGAACGATAACTAAAGCAACAATTATATAGTTTAGAAAGTAGGGCATCAAAGAGGATTTATTTTTTGTATCTTCAAATATACGACTTTATTATATGAATTGGAGAAACTTTTAATTGTCAATTCAAATGGGAGAATTACGTATTCGTTGCTTTTGCGCTGTGGAATTAAATTGTTTCTTTCTTTATTTCAATATAAATTTGTAAATTGTTAAAGCATTCAAATTAATATATACATGAGAAAATTCAGTTTAATTTTATTTTTAACATTGGTTGTTTGTTTGCCATCATTTTGTCAACATCTTGCAATCCCCATGTCAGAAACTCAAGAAAGGGGAATTTCAAGACAACATTTAGACAGTGTTTATAAAAGTGCTGTTTTTCCTTCTGATACCGCAAAAGCTGTTTTTAAAACAGAAGAAGAAATGGAGGCGATGCATTCTGCTTATGTAAGCCTTATTCAGGATTTTGGGAAGTTCTTATCTGATCATGACTTTGTATGGAGTCAACCCAGGTTTTGTTTTAATCGTATTTATTTTAACGCCAATGGGACAATAGATTATTTTTTATATGGATTCAAGGGAGAAGATAAAATTCCAGAACAAAAGAAGGAAGAATTTAATCAGTTATTGAATCTTTTTATTCAAGATTATAAAATTCAGATTACTTCATATAGAGGCTTTGCTCAGTGTGGTCCAGTGAGATATATGCCAAAACAATCAGGAGAAAGTAAACGAGAATAAATGTGCATAAAATAGAAAATCATCAAGTGTGGCATTATGAGGCGTTTGGAAAGGGGCAGCCCATTGTCTTATTGCATGGTATTGGATTGTCTCATGAGGTATGGCGTCCTATAATTCCCTTTCTATCGAAAACACATAGAGTAATTGCTGTGGATATTGCTGGTTTTGGTCAAACCCCACCTCTTCCGCCTTCTGTTCATCCTACAATTCCCCATTTGGTAGAAGAATTAAAACACACGTTGCAAGCGATTGGAATAGATGAACCTGTAGTTATTGTAGGCAATTCATTAGGTGGAGTGATTGCTCTAGAGGCAGCCAAACATGATATGGCCCGCAGTATTATAGCAATTTCACCTGGAGGGTTATGGAAAGATCATCTTCCGCTCGTTGTGAAATGGTTTTTATTAACTTCTTATACTATAGCCAAAATATTTCCATTTGGTGTGACCCGTATTTTATTAAAGCCCGCATTATTGCGTGAACTTCTTCTGATGGTACCTATTTCAAGAGGCAGCAGAAAGATGCCTGTAGACGATGCTATTCAAGTGGCAAAGGATATTACAAGGTCTACCGCTTTTAAAGAGACATTAAATCAACCAGGTGCCTTTCATGGCGGAAAGTCAATCAATATCCCTGTGACTGTTGCTTTTGGGAAACGTGATTATCTTTTGACCAAACGTTCTCAATATTCAGATGCATTACCTGCTCAAACTCAATGGAAAGAACCAAAAAAATGGGGACACGTTCCCATGTGGATTGATCCAGAAGGGGTGGCTAAACTTATTATAGACGGTATACCATAAAATCTATCTTGAATCCAAACCATCATTTTTAGAAATCTGCGCTCTTTGAAAAATATTTTTTCTTATAGTTGTAAAATTCATCGTTTCTAATGAATATTTTATTGTCTATTTCATCCAAGCTGCTTAAACCACAACCAGCCATTAACTCTAGAGCAGCTTCTACGGTATGTTTGTGAAAATTGGCACAACGTTTATATTTTTCATCTACAACCAATCCCTTTGTTAATTTAGGGTCTTGCGTGGTAATCCCTGTTGGACATTTATTGGTGTTGCATCGTATGGCTTGAATGCAGCCTATACTCATCATAAATCCTCGTGCTGCGTTGCAAGTATCTGCACCCATTGCAAACATCTTGAGCAACCCCATTCCAGTGTATACTTTTCCACTTGCAATCAAACGCATTTCTTTTCTAAGATTAAAGTTTTTTAATGTTTGATCAACAAAATGTAATGCAGGTTCAATAGGAATGCCTACACTATCTGTAAACTCAATTGGAGAAGCTCCAGTGCCTCCTTCAGCTCCATCCACAGTGATAAAATCCGGCATGATTCCCGTTTCTTTCATCTCTTTACAAATATTCGTAAATTCTTCGGGTTTACCAATACACAATTTAAATCCTACAGGCTTTCCTCCAGACAAGTCCCTTAATTTTTTAATGAAATGCAATAGCCCTTTAGCATCACTAAAAGCGGTATGTCCAGGAGGGGAAATAACTACAGTGTGCGGTTCAATCCCCCTTGCTTCAGCAATTTCTGGAGAATTTTTTGCTGCAGGCAAAACACCGCCATGCCCTGGTTTAGCACCCTGAGATATTTTTAACTCAATCATTTTTACCTGATCTCTAATGGCATTTTCTTTGAACTTCTCTTCACTAAAATTCCCTTCTTTTGTTCTGCATCCAAAATAACCTGTACCAATTTGCCATACGATATCGCCACCTTCCATAATATGGTATTTGGACAAGCTTCCTTCTCCAGTGTTGTGATAAAATCCGCCAACTTTTGCACCTCTATTTAAGGCTCTTATAGCGTTTCCGCTCAACGCACCAAAACTCATTGCCGAAATATTATAAATGGATGCTGAATAGGGTTTTTTACATTCCTTCCCACCAAATAATACACGGGGCTCTTCTTTTAAGAGAGGTGCTGGATATATGCTGTGCCTTAACCCTTCATAACTTCCATTATTGATGTCTAGTTGCGTTCCAAAAGGATGCGTGTCATCAACACTTTTAGCCCGTTGATATATTACATTTCGTTCATTGCGAGGAATGGGTCTTCCATCTTCTTCTCGTTCTACAAAATACTGCTTTATTTCCGGAGCAATAAATTCAAACATAAACCTAATATGACCTAGAATAGGGAAGTTGCGCAGTATGGTGTGCTTTTTTTGAACAACATCATATATACCAATAAGAAATAATGGACCGAGGACTATAAATACCCAATAAGCACCAGGGTAAAAATAACCAAGTATTAAAAATAAAATTACCAATGGAATACCGATAGCATAAAATAAATTTCTCATTTGATGGTGTTTATAAATTCTAGAATTAAATTGTAAGTTACAATTTCCTAATAAACTTTTTCTTCATCAAGGTATTTAACAAAAATTAGCGTGCTTATTCATTACTACTTCACTTTATGTGTCTGCGCATTCCCCGGCCATTAAATTTATTTCAGGACGTAACCGACCGCTGTATTGGAATGCGGATAGGTTTATAAGAAATAGGAGCATTTAAAGAAAGAGATTTCTCATCGTTAAACTCATCGGAATGAAATGATGTATTTTTGTTTTGGTGGGAAGAAATATGCTGCATAGGGTTTTGGTAAAATGGATGATTTTTTCCCATTTCGCCAATAAATACTTTGGTTACACATTGGTTTATAGTGATTTACGAATAAACGTTTATAACGGTTAATAAACGTTTAAACCAATTCAATAACCTTTTCTGTTTTTAAAAGTCTTTTTCTATTATATGTTCCTAAAGGCCTTTGCTTTGGAATTCGGGTTAAGACGTAACCCACCTTTGTATTGGAATGTTGTTAGGTTTATAAGAAATAGGAGCATTTAAAGAAAGAGATTTCTCATTGTTAAACTCATCGGAATGAAATGATGTATTTTTGTTTTGGTGGGAAGAAATATGCTGCATAGGGTTTTGGTAAAATGGATGATTTTTTCCCATTTCGCCAATAAATACTTTGGTTACACATTGGTTTATAGTGATTTACGAATAAACGTTTATAACGGTTAATAAACGTTTAAACCAATTCAATAACCTTTTCTGTTTTTAAAAGGCTTTTTCTATTATATGTACCTAAAGGCCTTTGTTCTGAAATTCGGGGTTAATATCGAAGGACGAATCCATTTTGGCGTGTATTTTTGACTAAAAATCATGACAAAATACTCCTTTGAGTATGCTAAGCGTAAAAGTTAGCGATTATATGTTCCAAAAGATCTTTGTCTTGAATTAAGCACTTTTATATTGTTTGTACACAACCTTCAGTGCGCTAAATTTTATTACTTTTAAGTCAGTACAAAATCTGATGAAATGAATTTAGAAAGGTCAAATGAAATAACGTATCTTAATACAGCAGCTGTAGGATTGGTGTCTCCTGAATCGGTAGTTGCTGCACAGCAGTTTCAAAAGGGAACAACTACAAATGCCGCAGCGACTTTTATAGATTGGATGGGGAAGAATTTGCCTGTTTTACGAGAGAAAGTTGCGGGTTTGCTCAAAGGACAATCCAATCAAATAGCATTTACTCCCAACTTTTCTTATTCTATTCAATCAATTGCAGGAAATTTACGTTCCAAAGTGAAGAAGGTCTTGCTCTATAAAGAAGATTATCCTTCATTAAACTTGCCTTTTGAATTGGGAGGTTTTGAAGTGCATTATGTTGAAAACAGAGAAGGTTTTTTGATTTCTCTTGATGATATTATGGAAATTGTTCAACGTGAAAAAATTGAAGCTATAGCGATTAGCCATGTTCAATATTTAACCGGATTTACTATAGATATTGAAGCGTTGGGGAAATACTGCCGAGAACAAGGCATTGTCTTTATTTTAGATGCGACTCAAAGTTTTTCTGCGGTAGAATTGGATTTTAATGCACTGGATGTAGACGTACTGATTTCAAGTTCATATAAATGGTTAAATGGTGGGCCTGGCTCTGCAGTCATGGCGATTAAAGAGGACTTTATAAAGCGTTTTTCTCCGCGATCCGCAGGATATGGAAGTATGACCGTTGACGGAAAAGGACTAAATTATTCACCATCGATTAAGAGTTATGAACCCGGACATTTGAATCCTTTGGGATTACTGCAGCTGGAAAAGGCTGTAGAAGAAAGAATAAAAACAGGAATTCCAAAAATTAGAGAGCACAATAAAACACTCATTTCCCGATTGGCTAAAGGATTAGCTGAAACTCAATTCAAGGTTTGTGGAGGTACAGATGCAAGTCATTTATCCACTATTCTTTGCTTTTTTGCCAAGCAAGAAATACATGAAATGCTATTGCAAAATAATATCTTTACTACATGGAGAAATGGATTAATACGCGTAAGTCCACATTTTTATAATACGGAAGAAGACATCGATCATTTGTTGGCTGTTCTAACCCGTTTTAGTCATGAGATTATTTTTGATTTTAGATGAGATTCGTAATTACCTGATAATAGCATTCTATATAAGGTGATTACAAGCGAAATATAAAATCAAAAGAATCCAAGCATTAAATAATCGATACCTAAATTTGGGGTTGATTTATTACTTTTAAAAAGAGAGTAAATAACTGATTATAAAAGTGTTAAACTCTAGTATGGAATAATGCGGTGAATAAAGCGGGTTAAATCAAATTGAGTGAGAAGGATTTATCTCAATAAGTGGTGTTATACTTAGGGTTAACTGAAAAATATTCTTTAAGTACTGGTAAGAATAAAATTTGATGTTTTTCAGTGAATCCTACTTACCAGAAGATAAGGGCGTTGAGAAACATAGGTTTCCAAATCATAAACCCTATGATGATGATAAAGAGAACATTTTCCATTCGCTCATAGAAGAACAGGTCTTTGGCTAAACGGTAATATTCTTGTGGAATCTCTTCTCCTTTGTATTCCTTTAGAAGTTTCTTTATCGGTTTTGATCTTGGCGATAAAATAATTGGGCCAAAACAAAGAGCAACAAGGAATAAAAATAAACTTACCACATACCAGCCAAAATGGAACAAATAATTATTAATCAGTCCCATTGCCAAGCCAGTGAGCAAAAGTAATGTTCCGCCAACCATAACAAAAACATGTACTCTATTGCGGATAACATAAGCATGTCTTAATTCGGTCATGTTGGTTGCTTTGGTAACAATATAAATCATAACAAATCCAGGTCCCAATCCGAGAATAGCGGAAATGACATGAATAAAAACCAATATTTGATACAGAATATACATCTTGATAGCAAAATATCGCAGTATCCTCATTTTATGCAATAAAAACCAGCATTAAGCGGGAAACGAAACGATTTTAGTTGCCACAAATTTAATACAACTTACACAATAAAATTTGGAGAGAGGTAAATAAAAAATGAAAAACTGAAGAATATCATTAAACTTAACTATTGTAATTTCATTTTGCTCTTAACCTGAATATTCTGATTCAAGATGTAAAGTATAAGCAATTATAATATTATATTCTTAAATAGGGAGGACTAGAAACCACTTAAATCAAATATAAGAGTTTTATCATCATCACAAGATTTATGCACAATGATTTCATTCTTCTTCTTTAGAAGAGTTACTTCACTCGATCTAAGACACATATCTCTTATTAAATTCATTCTAATCTGTGGGAGTTCTTGAAATCCATCTAAATATGTTGCTTCTTCAAATCTAAAACAAAGTAGACGAAATAGAGTAAAAGAGCCACCTCCGTTTTCAGAAAAAAATACTACATGAACTCCATTTTTAAGTTGGCCTAACCATTTATATTCGATAAGAGATAAAAATTGGTTATCCTCATCTGAACAAATAATCCCTGTTCCATTATTCACCTTTTCACATGGATAACTTGAATATTTATTTGAATTATTACTATTTAAAACATCTATGGAGAATATCGCAGGATATCTGTCGGCTATTGAACCTGCAAAATCTTTAATTATATTCGGGTTAATGGCTTTAGAGTTGATAGTAAATGTTGAGTCAATTTCCTTAATGATATTATTCAAGTCTTGACTATTTGAATAGTAAGTGACAAATGATAATAGAATGGTTGTTATTAAAAATTTCTTCATAATGAATTCAATGTTTAAATTCAATAAAATTTATTTCGCTAAAGTGTTTATTCCATTTTTTCCAACTAAAAAAGCTACTTGTATGTTTTATGAAATTTACCTCTATTTCTTTATTATTAATATTCAACTTAAAGTATCTATGCTTTTGACGTGAAGATATTGATTTTATAACCTTTATTTTTTCAAATTCAATATTCAACTCTTTGAGTATTTTGTAATAATCTTCTGCTACTTTAGAACCAATAAACAGAACTTTTTTAGGTTGTATAATTTTAACTAGCTCAATAAAAACTTCCCATCCTTGATTTATTTGCTCCTTTGAAGGTCGAGTCTTATTATTTTTCATAGGTTCTTGAATGAAATTGTAAAAAGCTAATTCACTCCATAATTTTTCTCTTGTAGACTTTACTCTTGATGACAAGCCTACTAAAGCAAAATTCAAATTACGAAATAAAGTTGCTCTCCTTTTGTCATTTGTTAAGTATTTTATTGCTAACTCATCAACAACTATTCTTGTAAAATCAGGGTTCTTATGTTTTCTAATAGAATCTTCACTTGTACCTTGATAATGGCTCTCTCCAATCACCAATATTCGATTGGCTGAATTTTCAAATTTTACACCAATCCATGGGCGCCATTTAAGATCCGCTATTCCTATAAGCTGTTTATCAAATTTATTGTTATATGGAGATTTCATAATCTTTTAAGTTATTTGTATTTACTATTTTACTTCAAATGATATATCTTCGATTTGATCAAAATAATGATCTAGATCTTCGTAAACTTGATTCGCATATTTAAAATCAATATCATAATACATAATCCATCCATTACTTTTTAATTTGGCTGGGTATCGACCAAAAATTACCGCGTTATCTACTAATACCATAGTCTCAGGATTATTACTTTCTAACGAACTTATTTTGTATTCTTCATAGGTGTTATCCGAGTTAACTAATTCTATAATTTTATATTGGGAGTTAGAATCTACACCATTTTTATTAGATGTTCTGACTTCAATAACATCTGTTTTTGTGTCAAATATTACTTTTCCATACATCCTATCATTTAGTTCCTTGTAAGCCAGAATATTCATAAAGTTGAAACTGCGTATAACAACGAATCTCTTTTCCCCTTTCTTAAATCTTTCAAAAGTATTATCCGGTGTTTTCACTTCTTGATTGTCTTGTTCTTGGACGTTTAGAGTCGTTTCAGAAGATTCATCCTCGTTAGAATTACAACTGGTTGATAATAGAAGTGTGACGATACAGATTAATGAAAGAAGTTTCATTGATAAATGTTTGCTATTAAATTTCATAATTCTTAGTTTTTTGTTTAGTCTCGGGTTATTTTATTGATGAACCGTGTTGTTTTTAATACACTATTAACTTTTTTGCATGCTGTTCAAAAATTTTACTATTCCCCTTGTATACAAGTAGACTAACATCAGGATTATTATAAGTGCCATATTTCCCCAATACAATTATACTAACAACATAGGTATAATTTCCATTTCTAAAAGTAATTGATTCATTCCTCGCAGTCCCTTCGATTTGCATATTTCCTTTGTAAAGAATAATATCAGGCTTTTGATTCATTTTTTTATCTGTACTCCAGGCCGAATATCTAAAAGAATCATCTCCTAATCTATCAACCCTAAATAGATGGCTTTCTGTTTTGGCTATAATCACAATCGATTTATAATTATTAAGAGCGTCATAAATATAATCTTTATCCTTGCTGATTAACTTTGCACTTAATTCCTTCTCATATTGTGAAGTATAATTAATGGTTTTTATCTTTCCATCATAATCCATCCATAACTTGCCTCGGTTAAACATTATTCCCTGCCATCCAAGTCCACCCCAATCCTTTTCGGGATTAGAGTTAATAATTAAATTCACAAGTGTACTATCAAAAATTCCCTCAAATTTATTTACAAATTCAGTCGGACCTTTAATTGGTGGAATAGGTGAAAGTCTTTTTAAAGGATATTTAATTTTTTTTGCGATCTCGGAATATTTTTTATTCTTAAATAGGTAAATGATTTCATATGCTCTTAATTTTGCAAGTTCGTCGTCACTAACACCTGTATTGTTTTGGCAAAATGATAAGCCAAAAAAAAATAAAGATAAGGTTAGAAGCAGTATTTTCTTTTGCATTTTTATTTAATTCTCTGTGTCTTCTTTATCCTCTGAAGCTGCGCGTATCATTGCCAAATTTTTGGCGTGGTCGTCATCTTTTTCCTTTTTTTCGAGAGCATCAATTTGTTGGAATATTGGTGCATTATATCTATTTACTTTTCCTGACATAGTAAATAAGTCTATTAATGCCCATATCCCTACTCCTCCTAGCGTAATCCAATATAGGATTTGAACTCCCCACTTACCCAGATAAGCATAATGAGCACCTAAAACAAACCACAGCAAATATGCGATGCCTGTTGACTTTACCTTTGATTGTAGATAGTGTTTGTTCATTTTAAAAATATTTTAATTTTCCCTATTCATTAGGCTTTTCGGTTTCGCCCCGTTTTGATGGTTTCTGGACTCCATTTAAGTGATAAATCTTTTACAAATTTAATATGATAACTACGTTAAAAAACAAATGAAATTATTAATTTAGGCAACAAATGAATAATTAAGGCATGACGAATAAAGAATTAGGTGCGAATATCCGTAAAATAAGAGAGTTGAAAGGATTTACACAAGATAATTTGGCAACTGAAATTGAAGTTAATCAACGTACAATTAGCAGAATTGAAAATGGAACACTTTCGCCAAAATTCGATTTGATAGTAAAAATATCAAAAACGTTATCGGTTTCATTAAGTCAATTATTATCTTTTAATGAGAGTTTAATTTTCAATAATTATAATCAGACGCAAAAAGGAGGTTCTTTTATTGCATATAATAATACTGAAATAGAAAGGGTAGAGAAATTATATAGAGAACTCCTTAACGAGAAAGATGAAATCATTTCATTGCTGAAGAATGAGATACATAAAAATACATCTTAAAAATCACTAGATGGACAATTGAAATCATAATATTCTTAATTTTTTTTGAAAGTTAGATGATTACAATTAATACATTTGAAAGAATATAAATCTGGTGGGATGAAGTTATGTTTTTGAATGTTTTTTGGGCTACTCACAATTTTTTGTGCTCGTACATTGACCTGCAGCACAGCCCATTGAGAAAATACCCATAAAAATCATGAAAACACCAATTACGCCAATCAGCCATGCGTGGACAAGAAAAGCGGCAATGAGGGCAGAAGTTCCAATAAGAAGATACAAAATACGCATCCAATTCCAGTTTTTGAGTAAACGACTTTTTATCATTGAGAGTTATTATCAATTTCTAGTCAAAGGTACAAAAATGTGCTTGATATCACAGCGTTCAATTGAGTTTTTCAAGTTGGAACCCTATCTGTTCTCCAGGTCTTTTTTGAGCTAATATATCCATTTCATCTTCTGCCATTTGTAAAATTCTTGGATAGCCTCCTGTCACCTGAGCATCTTTCATTAGAGCAATAACCTCTCCTCCTGGAGTAAGTTGGATGGTGCCCGGAAGAACTGGTGCTGTAACAATTGAATTGTCTTGAGAGAATATCTTTTCCTTAAAGGGAAAAGCCATTCTGTTACAATTTGCAGTTAATGTAAACATTTGAGCCGCCAATTGCTTTTGGTTTTTTTTGGTGAGTAAATGAAATTCAGGACCGGGATAAACAGAAATCACTTCATTTTTATAGCGATCATAATTAAAATTAATTTTAGCATGTTGTGATGAAGAAACGCTTTTCTGATTATTAATTTTGAGGATATCACCAGTTTTAAACCGTGATTTTTCCGTGATTCCCGCATACATGCTTTTACTTGAGAGTATATTTTCTATTTCAAAACCACCAAGAACAGATAAATAAGCAAAATTCCCTTGCAACATTTTACGAATTTCTAAAACGTCACCATTATTTGTTCTAAAAGATTGAAAAGGTTTGATCTTTTTCCCATTAAGAAATATTTCCACCTTAAGTCCGCCAACAACCATTGTTTGCACAGTATTTATTTCCATTCGAACGCCTGCACGCATGAATTCGAGTAGGGGAGAATTTTTGCTATTCCCAGCGATTAAATTGGTTATCTGTGCAGTGTATTGATCCATGAATCCACTTTGAGGAACACCTGAAGAGCCAAATCCGAATCTTCCAGCATCTTGAATACTTGTTGACAAACCGCTACGGATAAATTTTATGGACATGGTTCTGTTCTTAATGTGTACGTTTGATTTTTTACTTTTTCTTGAATATCTTGGTATTCTTCAATGGAAACAGATTCAAACTTTACTTGATCTCCAGATTGAAACAGGCTGGGAGAGGGCTTTGAAATATCGAATAAATCAATAGGACAATTACCAATAATTTGCCACCCGCCTGGGGAGGAAGTAGGATAAATCCCAGTTTGTTGCCCACCTATGCCTACTGCACCTTTGGGTATTTTGTTTCTCGGATTCTTCTTTCTGTCGATATAAAGTTTTTTAGAAAGTCCTCCTAAATAAGGGAATCCTGGTAGAAATCCAGTAAAATATACCGTATAAATGGGAGCTGTGTGCAATTCGACTAAAGCAGTTGGCGATAATTGTTTTTGAGTAGCAATCTCATGAAGATCTATTCCCCATTTTTCATCGTAGCAAACAGGAATACAGTAGCGGCTTTGTTGTGGTCTCTTTCCTGATTTTGCAGATAAAACAATCTCTTTTAAAGCATTTGTTTCTTTATCGAAATCTGAGAAAGGCTGTTTGTATTTAATCAACAAGGCATTATAAGTGTTTATAATTTCAAAAATAACATCTTCTTTTTTATGTTGAACTGCTGTTTTTACAGTACCTATTTTTTCAAGTAAATGTGGATTGATATCTTCGTTCCAGGTCATTAGTATAGCTCGAGTTCCCATTGGAAAAAATGCAATATTATTTATCCCGTTCATCCTTTAATTTTAATATTTTTCTTGGGAAGTTCAATGTTAAGGTATTCTAATATTTCTAAGCTGTTTGGCGTATCGCTGTGTACACAAATGGTGTTGAATTGTTGGTGTAACTCCTTGCCATTAGTTGAGCGTATCGTTTTGTCATTCACCATATTAACCACTTGATTGAACACCTCATGTTTATCGTCTAAAACAGCATTTGGAGCTGATCGAGAAGTAAGACTCAAATCACTATTGTATCTTCTGTCAGCAAAACCTTCAATTTGAACTTTTAATCTGTTTTTTGCCATGTTAAGTATTGCCGATTTTGGGGGAACAAACAAAACTAAATTTGGATTAATTTCCTCTATTGATTCAATGATTATTTCGGATTGCTCTGTACTTGTTTTTAATTCATTGTACAAAGCACCGTGCGGTTTAATATGGTGAAGTTGAATTCCTCTTCTTTTGATTTCTTGATTGACCCTTTCAATTTGCTCTTTTATTGTCTTCTTTAATTGTGTATTACTGATGTTGAATGCTTTTCTTCCAAAATTTTTAGCATCGGGGTAAGAAGGATGTGCACCAATTCGCACATTGTATTTCTGTGCCAACTCAATTGTTTTAATAATTGTAGACAAGTTGCCGGCATGACCACCACAAGCGATGTTACATGAAGAAATTAGCGGCATTATTTGTGCGTCAAAAACGCCGCCTTCACCCATATCACAATTGATGTCGATTGTTCTCATGAATTCAATCTTTTGAATATCCGTAGAACATATAATATAAGAAAATATTAATCCAATCCAAGCACTTTTGTTCCTTGTTCAAAAACTACATCTATAGGAATATTTTCTTCATTCAATCTGTTGAGGTCTTTATTCAATTGTTCTCCAATATTTCCTTTTTCTTCTACCAATTGATTGACTGCTGCGTAATCGCCTTCCCCTTGTAAGGTAAGAATAAGTTGAGAAAGACTTTTTATGGCCGCTCTTGTTTTGTCGTAATCAATCTTATAAGTTCCATCCTCTAGGCGTTTAAAAGCACCCTTTTCTTTGAAATAATTAAAACGAATCATGTTGGCAACACCATGAGCATCACCAGCTCCAAAACGAACAGATCTAAAAATACTGGCAATAAAAGTGGTGTAATAATCTTTGATGTCTCCGTCTAGTTCTCCTTTATTGAGAAGTTGTTCAACCATATATAAACCTAAAATGTCGGCTTTGCCTTCTTCTAATGCTGATGCGTGTTCTTTTAATGCTTTTCGTACAGTTCCTTTATCGTTTATGGTGTTTTTAATTCCTAAACCGTGTGCCACTTCATGAAACATTGTATTGGCAAAAAAGGCATCAAATGTAATGTGTTTCCGTTGTTCTTCTGTGATCAATACGTTAGAAATGGGAACAAGAATTTTATCAAATTTAGCACGCATTGCATTTTTTAATTGTAAACGACGTGTACCCTTTTGCAATTGAACTTGTTCGTCATTTGGTAAATTAATGGCAATTGTTTTTCCTCCTGCATTCGCCGCTCCAGCATAATAAATCACATCATAAGCATTCAAATCTGCATCTGTGCCAGGCTTTTCTTGCTTGAACTTTTCATCTACAGGAAGGTTTTCTTGCAGTTCGGGAAGGAAGGCAGCGAATTTCGTTAATTTATCACTCCAATCTTTGTCTTTATGGAGTACGTAAGCTTCGTAAGAGGCTTTGTAACCGAACAATTGATCTTCATAAGTCTCGATAGGTCCAATAACAATATCAAGGTCATTGTTTTTCATATCTAACCAAGCCAAATCACTTGCCCTAAATTCATCTGACTCCAAAGCATCAGCTCTTAATGTCAAATATTTTTTAAAACCACTATCTTTTGCATAGTCTGCTGCTTGTCTCAATAAATCCGCTGCTTTATTGAGTTGTTTTTTAAATTTTATATGAAAAGGAAGTGTGTAAAGCTTGCCAGTACTGTCTCTACGAATAAAGTTGTAAAGACCATCTTTATTATCGAGTTCAATATCTTCAAACTCCTTTTTTGTCATATTTTTGGGATAAAAATTGGCACCTAAAGGTTTGGCACCAATTCCAGCAATAAAAGGCTGATTGCCTTCGAGTCTATCCCAAGGACCATAATTTAATTTTACAAATTCTATTGTGGCTTTGTCTGTCAAGTTATTTAATAGACTTTCTTTCTCAGGATAAGTCTGAAACCAGTACAAACCATTCATGATTTTTGATGCCTCAATTAGTAGTGGAATCATCTGTTTTTGATTGTCTGTTAAATCACCTAGGTCAGTTGTTAATTTAACTGTTGCATAAGCATTCACCTTTTTTTGAATTTCAGAAAGGGCATCTGATGATAAAGTGTCCTTTGCTTTTTCTGATTTGTCACTTTTGTTATAAGAGTCCCCATTACAGGAAAAAAGAAGTGTTGATAGTATTATAACAGGGAATAATAATAATTTTTTCATTTTATAGATTTTATATTGTACGCTACTAGGATTGTTGTTTGATAATCATTGGATACCAAAAGTAAAGATAGTTTATTGTTTGTACAAGATAATGATAAACTTCTCTGAAAATTATTTTTTATTTCTGGTTTTTTTCACGTATCTCTTATGTGCTTGTTTCATTCTGAAAACTTTGCAGATGTTGAGGAATCTTAACCAGCATTCCAAAGCAGAAATATTTTGTAACATAAAATAGCAAACTTTTACGCCAGCATATTCAAAGGAGTACTTTGTCATGATTTTTGGTCAAAAATACATGCCCAAATGATTTCTGCCTTCGATATTCCCCCTGAATAAACGCAACGCAGTGAAGTGCAATTCAGGGTTAATAAGATGCCGCACCTACGGCGCTTCCTTACTGTATGCTTATGAAGCAAAAGAAAAAAACAGAACTGTATAAAAAGAGATGAAATACAATTAACTAATTCCATGATATATAAGTGATTAGTAGGGCAAGATAATTAACCTCTTAGGTCGTTAAGATCACAAACTGTATTCATTAGATTATTGTTGACTTCAGTTATAAAAAAAATAGGGTTTTTAGATGTATTTAACTCAAACTATTAACTGCGTTGAGCTCGCAAGCTCGGTTCATAGATTTTCAATTCAATTCGGGCAAAAATGGAAAAGTGGATATCTCAAAACTGCAGAACTGCTGCGTTATCGACTAATTTTGAATTCAATCACACACTTTGATATGCTTATTTCGTTCTCATTTTCAATGCCTTGAATTTTCTGCACTTTTGAAATATCCACGATTTTATTACAAAGTTTGCTCTTTTGAGACAGCTACCATTTTAGTTGTCTTGCAATTTTATTGCTTGATTAATCGCTTAATTGCCCTTTCTCTGTTTTCAGAAGAGATGACCAAGTTATAAACTCCACTTGCCAACTGACTCACCGTCAGGGTTTGGGTTGTTTGATTCGTGTTGTATACAGTTTGTAAAGTTCTTCCCGTCATGTCTTTCAATTCAATGGTTTCATTTCCATTTAATCCAGTAATGGTGAATTCACTTTGTGCTGGATTAGGATAAACAGTAAATAACGGAACTTCTTGTTGATCTACTGAAAGAAAACAATTTGGGTCTTCAGTATCTCCTGTAATTGTCCAGCTTCTGTTGTTAATGAGAGCGGTTCTTTCAGGAGTTATGTTAGGACTGTAACTAACTCCAGAGGCGTCTAAGATTACGTTTTGTGCTGTACCTATTTGATTGGCCCAGCCTTGAAGGGTTAAGCTGTAGTTTGAACAATTCATTCCACTGTTGGCAAAGGAGATGAAATTGGGTTCGCCTGTGACTCCATTTCCCAATTGACTTATATCCCAATTGCCGAGGTTTTGATTAAATTGAGTTGCACCCGAGAACATATTCGCCATGTTGGTTACCTGTCCCACGTCCCAGTTACCGATGTCTCCATTATATTGAGTTGCACCCGAGAACATGTTAGCCATGTTGGTTACCTGTCCCACGTCCCAGTTACCGATGTCTCCATTATATTGAGTTGCACCCGAGAACATGTTAGCCATGTTGGTTACCTGCCCCACGTCCCAGTTACCGATGTCTCCATTATATTGAGTTGCACCCGAGAACATGCCAAACATGTTGGTTACCTGTCCCACGTCCCAATTTCCAATATCTCCATTATATTGAACGGCATCCTGAAACACGCCTTCCATATTGGTTACTTGTCCTACATCCCAGTTACCTATGTTATTGGATTTAGGGTAAACCTCATTTTCAATAGGTGCTATTGTTG
This sequence comes from uncultured Fluviicola sp., assembly GCA_964585545.1. Classification (GTDB taxonomy): domain Bacteria; phylum Bacteroidota; class Bacteroidia; order Flavobacteriales_D; family Crocinitomicaceae; genus Brumimicrobium. Next base: position 207,561 of record CAZPDT010000003.1, on the reverse strand, counting down.
TAAGGTTACTTGCTCCAGCAAACATATATGATATATCATAAACATGTGTTAAGTCAGGTGCATCAGTTGCTGATATTTCTGTAAGATTTTCACATCCCTGAAAAGCACTTTGAAAACTTTCCCACTGAATATTTCCCCATTGTGTTATATCAATTAACCTCAATTGATTTTCAGGACTCCCCCAGCCCATTGCAATTCCAGGGAAATCTCCTGATATTTTTACAATAATGGTGTCACCATCGGTTAAACCGCTTATAGTATGATTATAATTTAGGTTAGATTGACTCCCTATTAGAGTTCCGTCCAATTCTGTCCATGATATATTGTAATTAAATATTCCATTAATGTCTGTATTAATAGGAACGGTAACTTCTCCAGAAGAGACTTTCCAGACAGTGATAAACTCGTTTTGAGCGAATATTGATTGGGTTGTAAATAGTCCTAACGAAATTATTAGTAATAAGTTATAAATATTTTTCATAGTTTTATTGTTTAGCTCAAAATTACTGATTTTTTTTTAAAATAGAAAAAATAATTTCAACAGCAATAAAAAATAGGGAAAACCCTTATATTAAAACAACAAAACTCCATATTATTGCTAATCTGAAGTTTTGTTAAGTTGGGATTGTTTCTTCTATTGCTTGATTACTTTCTTCACCACATTTTGTCCGTTTTCCGTTGTAATCACCAAATTGTAAACGCCACTTGCCAGCTGATTTACCGTGATGGACTGTTCTGTTTGGCTTTGGTTATTGTATACAGTTTGCAAAGTTCTTCCTGTCATGTCCTTCAATTCAATGGTTTCATTTCCATTTAATCCAGTAATGGTCAATTGATTTTGAGTAGGATTGGGGTAAATGACAAATGAAGATGCTTCAAGCTCATCAACCGATAGAAAGCAATTTGGGTCTTCTATATCTCCAGAAATTGTCCACCCTTTATTGTCAATTAAAGAAGTTCGATCACCAGCCACATCAGGACTGTAGCTTATTCCTGTAGCATCTAAAAGAACATTTGTTGCTGCCCCTGTTTGATTGGCCCAACCTTGCAGGGTTAAACTGTAGTTTCTACAACCCATTCCGCTGTTGGCGAAAGAGATGTGATTGGGTTCTCCAGTTACGCCTACCCCGAGTTGCCCGACATCCCAATTGCCAATATCACCATTAAACTGCGTGGCATTAGAGAACATATTCGCCATGTTGGTCACCTGTCCAACGTCCCAGTTGCCAATATCTCCGTTAAATTCTGCAGCACCTGAAAACATGTTTGCCATGTTGGTTACTTGCCCCACATCCCAATTACCAATATCACCATTAAATTGAACTGCATTTTGGAACATTCCCTCCATATTGGTAACTTGCCCCACATCCCAATTTCCAACATCGTTGATTTTTGTGTGAAGTTCTCCTTCATTTGGTCCAATGTTCGTAAAATTATTAGCCCCAGAAAACATATAACTCATGTCTGTAACATTACTCACATCCCAATTGGATAAATCTTGATTAAAGCTCGTAGCTCCGTCAAACATGTGACTCATATTGGTTACATTGCTCACATCCCAACCACTAATATCTTGGTTAAAGTCAGGAGCTCCAGCAAACATACCGCTCATGTCAGTTATGTTACTTACATCCCAGTTTTCTAAATCAGGGATAAATCCATTCACATCTTTAAACATAAAACTAGCATCAGTTACGTTACTCATATCCCAGTTGTTGAAATTGGGAAGAGAGGTAAGTCCAGTTTCAGCAAAAGCATAAGAAGTATTGGTAACAGATGTTAACTTTGGAATATCTGTTGCTGTAACATCTAGATTGGAACATCCATAATAGCCATTTTGGAAGGAGCTCCAATTAATGAAACTTCCCCATTGCTCAATAAGTAATAGTTTCTTACAATCTCCACTATTATCAAAGTTAATTCTATGGAAACCAGTGCCTTGATTTAAAGGTTTAATGGCTACCCGATATGTGCCAGGAGTTGGGAAAGTTATAATGTTTGACGCTGTGTTGTCGCCGGAACCACCATTATTTTGTATGGTATCCATCGTAATGGGATCAATTTTTTCAAAACTATAAATAAAGCGTCCTTCTGCAGGGATGAGAACTTGAGTATTGTTAGTCGTACCTGTCTTCTCAGTGTCCCATAAGGTGATGTAGTGTAGGGTTACTACTCCTGAACATGAACCTAGTGTATCAAATAGTATATTCCAATTTTTTCCAACAATTAACCCATTATTTCTATCGTTTATTGTAACGGTATCATTGGCATAGGTTAGACCATTTGCTTGTAATATTATATTAAAAGGAGTATTCGGATTGTTAGTCCAACCATGCAATGTCCGACTATAGTTTTCACAACTCATTCCACAATTGGCTAAACCTAGAGTATGCGGAGTTTAGATTTGATAAATCCCAATCTTCTAATGAATGGTTGAAAGAAGTGGCATTTTTAAGCATATTATCCATCAGTTGAATATTACTTACATCCCACAGACCAATGTTTTGATTGAAAGCGCTTGCATTAAAAAATATGGCACCTAAATCAGTGACATTTGTTAGGTTCCACCCACTTATGTCCTGATTAAAAGTAATTGCATCATAAAACATAGCGCTCATATTGGCTATATTGCTTACATCCCAATCTCCAATATAAGAATTAAAGTTGGTGGTTTGTCTGAATGCTTGTTCCATAGAGATAACATTGGATAAATCGGGGGTGTCAGTTGCTGAAATCTTTAAATTTGAACAACCGTAAAATGAATTTTTGAAGGATTGCCATTGTATGTTTCCCCATTGTGTTATATCAATCAATTCATTTTTATAAGTGGTATTGTTCATATAAAAACTAGGGAAATTACCAGATATCTTTACTTCAATGGTATCATTTGCGTTTGGTGTTAAGCCACCAGTAATGGTATCATTCAGTGTTATATTATTATGATTACCAAGTGGATTGGCGTCGCCTAATTTTCTCCAAGTCACGTTATAACTGTAATTACCAACAAGAGGATCGGTTGGGATTACAATTACGCCATTACTAGGCACCCAAAGGGTAATGAATTCATTTTGGGCTTTTATTGATTGTGTTCCAAATATGCCTAGGGCAAGAATTAAAGTTAGGTATAAGTTTTTCATCGTTATGTTTTAAATGTTTTATGTGTCAAATATATAATTATTTTTTTTAACTGTTTTATTGTGATTGCTTTACAATGTTAATTGGAGTTTTCTTTTGAAATTAGTTGAAAAAAGGCAAGTTTAAAATAATTGTTGTTTGAATCAATTAGAGATAAAATGGAACACTGAGATTCTAAATGTTAAAGCGTTGATATATCGATTGTTATTATCTTTCTATAGCTTCTGTACTATATTTTATTTAATTTTAATATAGGATTGATAGTGTGATTGTGTCTTGTTTTAATTTTGCTAAATTTGTCATAATAAAACTTTATATGAAGAAATATTATTTTTTCTTAACGTTGTTGTTTGTAGTGGGATGTGATGGGAAACAGAAAACCAACACCAATGAAGATTTGTTAAACGATTCTTCAAACGTAAAGTACCAAAAGATAATTAAAGACAGTATAATTTTCTCTAGTAGTGATTCTTTATTGATGCAAACGATAAATGATAAAGCTGTCATCACATCGAAAATAAAACAAGGCAATAAAAATGTTCGAGAGATTAGTGCTCCAGTGGCTGTCGAGAGTGGGCCGCCAAAAATAAGGACCATGGGGGCAGATACTTTTTCATTGCCAAATAAAAAATTAATTAGAGACAGTTCTTTTTTAGCAAAGGCGGTAGAGCCTGTTGGAGCATTACCCATGCTGATGAAAGACAACGCAATTTACAACATTCAATATATTGGTGTAAATCAAGGATTGAGTTCTCAGAGTGTTCTTTCAGTTTTGGTGGATAATGCTGGGAATATGTGGTTTGGAACCCGTGGGGCAGGAGTTACTCGGTATGATGGAACCAGTTTTAAAACATATACTGAGAAAGAAGGTTTGATTGACAATCAAGTATGGTCGTTACACCAAGATGAAAAAGGGAATTTGTGGTTTGGAACGAATAATGGTCTCACTAAATATGACGGGAAATATTTTACTAATTATTCTGTAAAAGATGGTGTGATTGGTAATCGAATTTGGTCTATATATGAAGATAATGCAGGGAATCTTTGGTTTGGAACGAATAAGGGGCTAGTAAAATACAATGGTAAGTATTTTATAAGTTATACAAAGGAAAATGGACTTAGTGGAAATGATGTAAGGGTTGTGTATGGTGATAAATCAGATCGTATTTGGATAGGAACTTTTGGACATGGTATTAGTAAGTTTGACGGAATTACATTTGATAATTATACTGAAAATGAAGGGTTGATATCAGATTATGTTTGGGATATTATGGAGGATGATTCTTCTAATTTATGGGTGGGTACAACAATGGGTGTGAGTAAGTTTAATGGAGAAAAATTCTTCAATTATACAGAGAAAAATGGATTGAGTAAAAATTATATTTTAACTATTCATAAAGATAATTATGGTAATTTATGGTTTGGAACCTATGGAGGTGGAATCAATAGGTTTGATGGAAAGACATTTACACATTACACAAGTCATGAAGGCTTAAGCAATGATTATATTTGGACAATAGGTGAGGATAGTTCAGAAAATCTATGGATTGGTACAGATGAAGGAGGAGTAAACAAGTTTAAGCAAAACTCTTTTGCATACTACACAGAAGATAATGGGTTTGGGAGCAAAAGTGTTAGGGCAATTGCAGAGAGTCAAAAGGGACTTTTGTGGTTTGGTACTTATGGTGATGGAATTATCAAATACGATGGCAATAATTTTGTTCAGTACATAGATGAAGTTATTCCTCAATCAAATTATATTCTTTCAATTTTAGAAGATAAAAATAAAAATCTATGGTTTGGAACATTTGGTGCAGGATACGAACAAATAAAAAAACAAAAGATATCAGATAAAGAAGTTTATAAATTCAAAAAATATTTTGACAGTTTGGGAGGTAACAATAACTACATCAACCAAATGATTGAAAGTAAAAGTGGATGGATTTGGGCGGGTACAAATAATGGTTTAACAAAGTTTAATAAAAAGTTTACATATCAGTCAATTAAAAACGAACAAGGAAATGTAAAAGTAACTGCTTTACTTGAATATAGTGATGGGAGTATGTGGATAGGGACCAATACTAGTGGTGTTTATAAGTTTGAAGGAGACTCTCTTCTTCATTTTACTGTAGAAAACGGGTTAGGAGGTGATATGGTTAACTGTATGATTGAGGATAAACAAGGCAATGTTTGGATTGGAACAGAAGGTGGAATTACGAGGTACGATGGCAAGAAATTTATAACAATTTCTAAAAAAGACGGACTGAGTAATAATATCGTTAGATCATTATTAGAAGATGATTATGGTAATCTTTGGGTAAGTACATCGAAAGGGTTAAACTATATAAAGCTAAGCAGTGTATCAACCTTAAATAAACCCAAAAGTCAAAAATTAGAACCTGATATTGTTATATTTCATAAGGAAGAAGGATTAAAGTCTGAAAGTTTTTTTTCAAACGCTGTATGTAAAGACAGCAAAAATAGAATTTGGTGGGGTAATGGAGGTGGATTGACAATGCTCGACCTTAATCACTTTAAATTTGACAATAAGGTGCCTAAAATCCAGCTTAATAATATTTATCTACAACAAAAACACATTGACTTTAATAAATTGAAGAAGGATCTAGACAGTAGTAAATATGAAGATTTATATAAGAAAATATCTTTTAAAGAAGTTTCGAAATTTAATAACTTCCCCATCAATTTAAAGTTGCCTTATAACCTCAATCACCTCACATTTCATTTCAGTGCCATTGATTGGTATGCTCCCTACCAGATAAAATACAAATATAAATTAGAAGGTTTAGATCAGGATTGGAGTCAATTATCAAATGACAACAGCGCAGATTATAGAAATATTCCTTACGGCAACTATATTTTTAAAGTAAAAGCAATAGGTTCAGCCAATAAATGGAGCAAAACAATAGAATATCCGTTTGAAATTAATCCGCCTTGGTGGTACGCCTGGTGGGCCTATATGGTTTATGGAATTTTTGTGATTTTGACAGTAGTGCTTATTGTTTGGTTGAATGGAAGACGATTAATAGCCAATGCAAAGGAACTCCAAATTAAAGTCAATGATGCGACGCTCCAAATTCGAAAACAAAGAGATGAGGTAGAAAAGCAAAGAAAGGTGGCTGAACAACAAAAAGACTTAATCGAAGAGAACTATAAGGAGATAACAGATTCTATTAATTATGCCGAACGGATTCAAAGAAGCTTCTTGGCGACAAAAGATTTGCTCGATGTAAACCTGAATGAATACTTTATCTTCTTTTTACCCAAAGCTGTCGTAAGTGGTGATTTTTACTGGGCACAACAACTTAGAAATGGTGACTTTGCATTTGTAACTGCTGATAGTACTGGACACGGTGTGCCTGGTGCAATTATGAGTTTATTGAATATTACAAGTATTGAAAAAGCCATTGAAACAGAAAAACAACCCTCAAAAATTCTGGATAAAACACGTCAAATTATTATTGATCGTTTGAAAAATGACGGGAGTGAAGAGGGAGGGAAAGATGGTATGGATGCCTCCTTACTTATCTTAAACAAAGAAAAAACGAAAATGAAATATGCGGCAGCCAATAATCCAATCTGGATTGTCAGAAACAATGAATTGATTGAACTAGAATATGACAGAATGCCTATTGGGAAACATGTTAAAGACGAACTGCTTTTCACCCAAAAGGAAGTGGATATCCAGTCGGGAGACATGATTTATGCAATTACCGACGGTTTCCCTGACCAATTTGGTGGCGCAAAGGGGAAAAAATATAAATACAAGCGATTGCGTGAATTGATATTAACGATTTCAGCACTTCCAACCGAAAAACAAAAAGCCGCTCTAACGAATGAGTTTAATAGTTGGAAAGGGGATACGGAACAAGTCGATGATGTTACTATAGTGGGAATAAAGGTATAAGGTATATACGAAGTTAAATCAAACTAAAATATTAGCCCGAAGAAAATTATGTTATGTTAAAATCAATTTTTTTAGTAGGATTAGGGGGAGGAATAGGAAGTGTTTTTCGATTCCTTATTTCAGTTCTGATGAACAAATTTAATTCTTCAGTTTTTCCATGGGCTACTTTTACAGTTAATATTCTAGGTTGTTTAATTATAGGCTTGCTTATTGGCTTCTTTGACCGTCAACTATTGTCCAATCCCAATTTTAAGTTTTTATTTGTTACTGGATTTTGTGGTGGCTTCACAACGTTCTCTACTTTTTCTGCTGAAAACTTTGGTCTTTATAATTCTGGACACACATTGTTGGCTATACTGTATATTGTTTTAAGTATCCTTATGGGTTTGCTCGCGATTTGGCTCGGTTTAACCTTTGCGAAATTATAATTGTGAGAAAATCATTATTTTTATCCAAAAAATGTTGCAAAGAATACAAACAATTTATCTTCTAGGCGTTGGTGTTGTGCTGCTTATGATTAGTTTTTGGGACGATTTTTTTGTCTATACAACTGATGAGGTTATTTATCATTTTAATAGCACTGGGATTTCAAAATATACACCAGATGATAAAGTTCTGATACACCATGAATCTTTCCCTTTTTACTTGATTTTTTTATTGTTTTTGTTTTTTACATTGATCGTTATGTTCAGCTACAAAAATCTAGGAAAACAATTGTTTCGTGCAAAAATTTTATGGACTGCATATTTTCTTGTACTGTTGGGTCTAATAGTCATTTATTATTTGGTATTGCCATCTCAAGTTGAAGGAGAATTGTTACATCGATTGTATTCGTATAACTTTTATTTCTATATTATTGGCTTTGCTCTTATGAATTTAGCAATAGTAAATATTGGAAAAGACAAGAAAAAAGTTGATTCTTTAAACCGATTAAGGTAAGGTATATACAAAGATGGCATTTATAATTATAAAATACATCTCGTTTAAATTCGTTAATAAAGTTATGACCAATACAATTGTTAAGTTGGATAGTTTTATCTTTAATCATCAGGGTATTTCATGATAAAGAAAATAAACATATATAACTTTAAGTATAAAACTTTAACTTTATTGATTGTTTTCTTTTTGTGCCTTCCTTCTTGTTCTATTAAATCGCTTCGGGTAATCTCAAAGGCCGAGTTAAATCACTTTGAGACGAATCAATCAATTAATTTTCAAAGATCCTTAGGACTTATTGTTGTGCCTATTGAAATTGAAGGACAGATGTACCGCTTTATTTATGATACAGGAGCACAAACAACTATTATTTCAACGCGATTATCAGAAAAATTAAATTTGAAAAGAAAAGGTTCACTCCCTGTGCGAGACTCTCATCATTCAACTGAAAGATTAAATGTAGGAATTTTAAAGACAATGCGTTTGGGTGATGTGGAATATTCAAATGTTGGAGTTGTAGTCAATAACTTTAGAAATAATTTACAATTTTCATGCTTAGATATAGACGGTATAATAGGGATGAATGTAATACAATTGAACAATTGGATAATTGATTATGAAAAAAGTAAAATTACGGTACTCAATAATAAGTTGAAAACACCATTTGAAGGCCTAACTCCATTGCACTTTAGGCTTAAACGGGGAACGCCCTATGTAAAGCTTTATATCAATGGAGAAAGGGAAGAGTTTTTATTGGATATTGGAAAAAATGGAACAGCGCTGTCTGTCTCTTCAAGAGTTGATCTAAAAGGATATGAAAATAAGTTAATTGGATATTCCTCTTTTGGAATGTATGGGAAGACAAAGTTTGATACGGTAAGATATGCACAAGTTGAAATTAGTGACGGTGCTCACTTTTTTAAGGAAAAGGTAATTGTATCCCAAGCTTCTAGGTCTAATTTTGTTATTGGTACAGGATACTTGGAGAAATATTATGCAACGATAATTCTTGATTTTAAAAAAGATGTTCTTTATTTAAAGGAAAGAACCGATGAGCCAAATCAGATTCTAAATTATCCTTTTACAGCAATGTTGTTGCCCAATGCGATTATTGTCGGATCACGTGAATCAGATTATACAGCCTTAAATATCGGCGATACTATTTTGACAGTCAACAATCTACGTTATAATCGCAACGGGTGTGAATTACTAAATGAAATAAGGAATTCAAGGAATAGAGAACAAGAAAAATTATCAATTAGTATCCTCAGGAATCAAGTTAAAAAGGACTTGGTAATTCCCATTAAATCCATTCTTGAAAAAGAACAAAGGTAGTTTTCACCTAACATCTTTCAATGTAGGTGCTTGCCATATTGTTTTATAGGCAGATAAGTTTTCTTCGTTTATTTTATATTTCACCCAATAGTTTAAGGAGTTGAAATATCTTTCTTTTGGACATTTCTGGATAAACTTCAGCCAAAGGATACCAATAGATAATTCCGCAATATAAAAGGCAACGTCCCTAGAACTGCCAATAGTGTCTTCTTTTGAGGACAATTGATTCATAAACTCCAATAAAGTGTTCAACTTTTTAGTCAATTCTAATTTTGTATCTTGTAGTTTCGGTTCCGAAATTGAATCCAATGTGTTTTGTGCAAACTCTTTAAATGCGTCTAACCCATTTTCTTTCTCAATTGCGCGGAGCATGTCTAAAGAAAGAACATTTGTTGTGCCTTCCCAAATACTCAAAACTTGAGCGTCTCGATGCAGAACGGGGATGTTGGTATCTTCTAAATAACCTATTCCACCAAACATTTCTATTTCTTCTGAGGTGGACTGAATTGCACCTTTCGCTGTATATAGTTTAGCGATAGGCGTCATTATACGCAAGAGTGACGCTTCGCGCTCACTTGCTTTATTGCAGTCTTCCTTCCCGAGTAATTGAGTAAGAAATAAAGCCAATAAAGAATTGCTTTCGTATGCGATTTCTAATTCTCTTAAACTTTTTTGGTAGAGAAGGTGTTGGTTGATTTTCTTGCCAAATGCTTGACGTATATGACCGTATGCTTCAGCCATGGCAAAAGCCCTTCGCATATAAGAAACTGCAGTGACTGTATTGTATATTCTGGTGACATTAAAAAGAGTAGAGATTGTTCTCACTCCTTTTCCTTTTTCACCCACCATTTTTGCTTTTGCTCCTTTTAAATGGAGTTGGGCTGTAGGAAGTGCTTTTGTTCCCATTTTGTCTTTTAATGCTTCGACTTCGATACCATTTAATGTGCCGTCTTCATTTCTAATAGGTAAGTAAAATAATGATAAAGGAGCACGTTTTCCATTTTTTGGTTGCTCTGTGGAGGCTAACGTAAACGCCATATCTGCTGTGATTGCAGAAGTAAACCATTTGTGTCCTTTTAATATGTATTCATCATTTTCTATATAGGCGAATGTCATTGAGCGGGAAACATCGGACCCACCTGTTCTTTCTGTCATCCATTGCCCACTCGTTAAGAATGTTTTAGGGTCTCTTGAAGTTAATCCTTTGTAAGGCATTCCCTTTAAGAAATCATCGCCATAATGTTCAATCAATCGTGTTGCACCGTCCGACATGGCTAATGGACAAGAATAAATTGCAGAGGATGGAGTATAGAGATACAATTTAACAAATTGGTACAATCTTGAATATTCTTCGTACTTTCTTTCATATCCAATTGCGACTAAACCTTCTTCGGCTGCTACTCTTCTTAATTCATTCCACTCGGGTCGTACTTGGATGTCATCTACCCGGTCTCCCCAAGCATTATAAGATATCAATTGAGGAGGATTGTTCTCGCAAATGATGCCATAATTTTGAACTTCTGTCACGACGCGATGACCAAACCTTTCAAGGTCGGGCGTAATTTCATTAAGCATGTCTTCTGGGAGGTTAACTTTGAGATAATCTTGTAAAAATACATCATTGGTATATTCGTTGGTTAACTCAGGAGCACCTTGTGTAAAATGAGTATAGGGTGTGTGTTCTTTCATAGTTTAATTTCTTTAATACGTAAGATACTAAATTTGACGTTAATACAGAAACGATCTTATCTCGAATTATTATTATTCTTTAAAATATTAATAAGGTATTCATGAGCTTACGAGCTTCTCAACGTAATTAATAAAGCGGGTTTAATCATTTAACTCTAAAGTTACTATAAAATCTCTAAGATTTATGGTGAGGTATCATATTTCAAAATAGTAGCTTCAGTTCTTCTGTTTAATTGATGGTATTTCTCTTGTGTATCTTCCTTCTTAAAACCATAGATAAAGGCATCATTTAGAACAACCGTTTTTCCTTTATATTGTGTCTTGGCAGGTTTTTTCTCTCCATATCCCTTTGCAATTATGTTTTGAGGACGAATTCCTTTCTTTTTAATGAGATAATCAACACAGTTTTGTGCCCTCAACTGTGATAATTCTTGATTGTAACGATCACTCCCTCGGGTATCGGTGTGTGCACTCAGCTCGACTTTTACATTGTTTTCTTTGATGAACTCAGCCAATTTGTCCAATGTTTTCATACTTTTTGGACGCAGCGCAGCACGATTAAAATCATAAAATATATTATCCAGTTTAAAAGTTGTTCCTTTTGTGATAGGAGGGAGTGCCAGTTCTAATTCAATAATTCTGCCATTTTCATTTGAGGTGTTAAAACTTTTTTCTGCATCGATATATCCTTTTTTTGAACCATGAGCAAGAAATTCTTTATTGCGATCAACCTCTAATGTCGCAAGACCTTGATCATTGGTTGTGAGAGTGGTATCGAAGTCGCCATTTGTGAGGTAATCTGATATGTTAACGTCTGCAGCATCCAATGGTAACCTTGTGTCCTCAGCAATCACCCTAAGTCCAATAGTAATTTTAGTGGGCAATAAGATCAACTCTCCAGAGACACGCTCTCCTTTGTGTAGACCTACTGATGAAACGGTATCGGTTTTTAAGAGATTAAAGTCTTCTTTACTTGTAGTTGTAATGTAGGTTTCATTAGGATTTATAGATAGTTTTAATTGACCTTTGTCATCTGTATAATATTCTTCTTTCTTCCCTGTTTTGATATTTGTTAAGTAAACAGGCTGATGTGCAACAGGATCAAGACGGTCGTATTTCTCATATACATTAACAACTAAATCGTGTTTAAATGTTTCTCGATTAAAGGAATAAATTTGATCAATATTTGCATCTGTATTTTCGCTTTTTCTATTGGAAGAGAAAAAACCAATTTGACCTCCTCTTTTACAAATTAATGCAAAATCATCTGCAGATGTATTGATGGGATACCCAAGGTTTTCGGGCGTATTGTCTTTCGTCAAATCAACCTGAAATAAATCTAAACCACCAAGCCCAAAATGACCATTAGAAGCAAAATATAAGGTGTCACCACTAATAAAGGGGAACATTTCTTTCATATTTGTATTAATATGGCTACCTAAATTTTTTGGTTTTGACCATTCCCCATCTGTCCAATTAGAACGGTAAATATCAGGGCCACCATATCCTCCTGGCATATCGGAAATGAAATAAAGTGTCTTCCCATTGTTAGCAAAGCAACCATGTCCGAAATTATACTTAACATCATTGTACTTAAATGGAATTAAATCAGACCATTTTCCATCCTCTTGTTTATTTGAAAAATATAAACTGAGACGCAGAACATCCTTTCCTTTCTTTTTTCCCAATTCATTTTTTGTGATGACCATTTTTTGTTCATCTTGTGAAAAATTTACTGGTCCGTTGTGTCCTCGATTAAGGAATTCATGACGGAGCAACTTACCATTTTCTATCGTTGAGTCTGCATTAAATGTGCTTTGCATCAAACAGATATAAAAGCTGTCATCCCATTTGTACCGACCATTAAGTACTTGGGCGTTTTTAGATTTTGTTGCATAAACCAATCCATTTTGATAGTATGCAGGACTAAAATCACCATATTTTGAGGAAATGTCTGTTCGGTTCACATTATTGTTTATCGAATCCTGAAACAAATCATTAAATTTGTCTAAATCATCACTTAATTGTTTAAAATAAATATTTTTTGGATGGTCTTCTCGGGCTTGTTCAATTACTTTTTCTGCTTGTTTATATTTTCCTATAAAGCGGAGTGCTTGGATATAATATTCCAAATCGTGTTCTTTTAATTGGGATTTTTTATTTAAGGCTTTATAATAATGAATGGCTTTTTCCATTTTAAAAAGCTTGTAGTTGGAAACAGCTGCTTTTCGAATATTTTCAATATTATTTTTTTTACCAGCAATGGTTTTATCAGCCATTTCATTGTACATTTCTACACACTGAGCGTATTCCATTCTTTCAAAATGTTGATCCGCCATTTTTTGCTTAATTTGAGAATTAACAGTGAAGTGCAAAAACAATAGAAAGAAAAATATAAGGTGTTTCATTTTAAAAATATCTGGGTGACGTAAAAGGTGTTTTCTTTGTTTTTAAGTTGTATTGTAGAAATACCTCATGTGTTCCACTTTGGTATGTTCTTAGTCCATTGATCGGAAAGTCGTAAGCATAACCTACGGTAAAGTCATTAAGAATAATTCCAACGTGGGCGCCTAAGGATTCGTTAAAACGATACATCAATCCAGTCCACAATAAATCATATGAAAGTAAGCTCGCATCAATCTCAGCGGTAAAAGGGGCATGAGGTGTATATTTTACCAAAGCAGATGTTTTTAATTTAAATACTGAATTTAAGTCAAAAACATATCCGCCCATTAAAAAAAAGTGCCGCACGTTTAACTTTTGGATAATATCTTCACTTGTTTGAATAGAGGGTTCTAATATCCGAGGAGCAGAAATTCCAATATAATGATTTTTTGCATAGTAATATATTCCTGCACCCATATTGAACTTTGTTGTAGACACATTCATCCCATAAATAGGATCCGAAACATCATTTACAATAGAGCTTGTAAAGTCAAAGCCCATTATGTCAGCACCAAGAGAAAGTCCAACGGCAATTCTACTTTCATTGGATTTGTCGAGTTGAATACTGGCGCTAACATCTCCAAATACAGCGGTTCGTTCTCTTTTTCCAATTTTATCGTGAACCATGTGAGCACCAACACCGATTGTTTTAAATAAAAGCGGGGCATGAATACTGAACCATTGTGTCTTTGGTGCTCCCTCAAATTTAACCCATTGGAAACGACCAATGGCAACCATACTAATTGCATTTTTGCTGCCCGCATAAGCAGGGTTGAAATACAAGGGGTTATACATGTAAACGGACATCTGCTCATCTTGTTGAGCGTTTGTGTTTGTAATAAATGAAACTACAAACAGTATTAAAAAAATGAAGCGTTTCATAAATTAATTGTTTTTGTATTCTACTTCAAGAGAACCTTTGTAGGGCGGTGTATTGTCTTTATCATGGAGGTCTAAAATATAGAAGTAAGTTCCTGGAGGTACTTTACCACCTCCATCAATCGTAGCTCCGTGATTCACTTCTCCTCCCCAATTATTTTTAAATGGATTTTCTTCAAATATTAAATTTCCCCATCGGTTGTATATTTGAACTGATGCTTCAGGGAAAGCCTCTAATCCAGGGATGGTCCAATTGTCATTTAAATCATCAAAGTTGGGGGTAATTAAAGTAGGGATTTTTAAGCAACCTACATCAACGACAATTGTTACATGAACCGAATCTGTTGCTACACAATTGTTGGAATCTGTAATGGTTACAAAATACCAACCAGAGTCATCTGTCTGCGCATTTAATATAGTGAAACTTTGATCTGCTGTAATGTTGCCATTAGGGCCGCTCCAATTGTAAGAATAATCTCCGTCAGAGGCATTAAACTGAATTGGATCTCCAGGACAAATAATAGCGTCTCCACTTAATGTTGCCTCAATATTAGGAGAGGAAGAAGTGATTTGTATACTGTCGGTTGCTGAACATTGATTGTTATCGGTTCCTACAACAATATACCATCCAGAGTTTGAATTATTCAGAGGGTCTATAATAATGTCACTTCCATTATATGATGAATTATCTGGGGCTGTCCAAGTGTAATCATTAGCTCCAGTAACGGATAAATTAGCAGATCCTCCATTGCAATAAACCCCAGTCGATTCATCAGAAGATATGGATAATGTAGGATTATTAAGAGCTGTAATTTGAATAGAATCTCTATTCGTACAGCCGAAGTTGTCGGTTCCTACTACATAGTAATATCCTGCTTCAGCTGTTGTGAAAGGATCGATTTGAATAGAGTTCCCAGTACTTGAGGAGGAGTTAGGCCCTGTCCAAGAGTATGTATCGCCACCTGTTGCAGTGATGTTTGCAGTTCCATTCTCACAGACCATATTGTCACTTGCATTAGGGTCTATTTCAATATTGGGCAAGGGTTGGAATACAATAGATTCGCAGCTTGGTGAACTTATACATCCCGATTCGGTTAAGGTAACGCAGTAATTCCCTTGGTCAGCGACAGAAAATGAGTCAATAGTGAAACTTGTAGATGTAGAAATAAAACCGTTTGGGCCAGACCAATCATAATCAACTCCGCTTTGAGGAGTATTAATGGTAAAGGTTACAGTCCCATTCTCACAGATATTGTTACTATTTACGGAAATATCTGGAGGGTTAGGTGCATTTGGATTTGTAATGCTAATTGGTCCCTGATCTGCTGAACATCCATTTCCATCAGTTACTGTAATTGTATAGTCATCAGCTGGTAGATTGCTGACATTTGTTGTTGTTCCAACAGGGTCACCAGATGAATTGGTCCAAAGAACAGTAGCTCCGGAAGGATTAATGTTTAAACCCGTAATGGTTCCTGTTCCTGTTCCACAATCAGAGGGAGTTGTAGAAGGTGTCCCAGAGATTGTAGGAAGTGGATTGACAACTACAGTATAGCTATCTGTATTGTCACAGCCATTCGTGGTTCCAGTTAGTGTTACGGTTGTATCAGAAAGCGGAGAGATCGTAATGTTCGGTTGTGTAGAACCATTACCCCATTGATAGGATCCTGCATTTCCTCCTGTACTTAACGTAATATCTTCTCCAATACAAACCTCTCCATTTCCACCAATAGATATAACAACATTTGGCATTGGTTTAACCGTTATGGTGTAAGTATCAGTTCCATCACACCCATTCTTTGTTCCGGTCAAATTAATTGTGGTATCACTGGAAGGAGAAACAGTTATGATTGTTGAAGTGTTGCCATTTCCCCAATCATAGCTTGATGCGTTTCCAGTTGCAGTTAACGTAACACTTTCTCCTTGGCAAATAGGTGCGGTATTACTGGGTAAAATAGACACTGTTGGTGCGCCAGGATTTGATATATTTACAGGTCCATAGGTCGTTGAACAACCATTTTTGGAAACGGTTAGCGTATAATTTCCTGCTGGTAGTCCGGATGGATTCAATGTATTGCTGACAACATTGTTTGAACCATTTATCCATTGAATAGTATAGCCTGATGTTGGACTAGTAACACTTATCCCTGAAATGGATCCTGTACTGCCACCACAATCTGAATCCGTTGTACTTATGCCTGAAGCATTTATTACTGGAAGTTCATTTACAGTTATAGAAACTTGATCTGTGTTCTCACAATTGTTTCCATCTGTCCCCGTAACTGTATAAGTTGTATTTGAGGAAGGAAATACGGTTTTAGAACTTCCACTTCCAAGCCCGTGATCCCAACTGTAGCTCAATGCGCCAGATGCAGAAATGGAAGCAGATTCACCATTACATATTGTTCCGTTTGTAGTGCTAGCAGTCACATTGGGAAGAGGGTTGACAGAAATGACTACCTGATCTGTGTTTTGACAACCGTTTCCATCTGTTCCAGTTACAGTGTATGTTGTATTAGAAGTAGGAGAGACATTTTTTACACTTCCATTTCCAAGACTGTGGTCCCAACTATAGGATGATGCACCTGAAGCGGAAATAGATATTGATTCACCATTGCAAACAGATGCGTCAGAGCTAGCCACAACATTGGGTAAAGGGTCGATTGATACGGTAACTTGATCTGTGTTTTCACAACCATTAATATCTGTTCCTGTAACCGTATACGTTGTGTTAGATGTAGGGGAGACGCTTTGCGTACTGCCACTACCCAATCCATTATCCCAACTATAAGATGTTGCTCCAGAGGCTGAAATGGTTGTAGACTGTCCAATACAAACAGAAGTATTGGCACTTGCATTTACATTAGGGAGCGTATTTACATTTACGGTCACATCTTTTGATGCTGTACAACCTGAAGATAATTGACCCTGAATAGTGTATGTGGTTGCTGTTGTTGGTGAAACTGTAAATGTATTTGAGTTTGTAAAGGGACCTCCTTCAAAGGAGTATTGATCTGCACCACTTGCATGCAATGTTATTGATTCACCCATACAAATACTTGGATTTTTTTCTGCTACTTCTAATAAAGGAGTAGGCATTACTTCAACGGTTACACTTAATGTCTGACGGTGATCACACAATCCTGTAACTTCACATTGGTAAGTTGTTGTTGTACTTGGGCTCACCGTTACGGACTGTGAAGTGCTTCCATTGTGTTGCCACTCATAACTTGTTGCACCTGGAGGAGCTGTCAGCGTCACAGAAGCACCAGGACAAATTGGGCTTGGTTTAGGAATGTCGGGAAATTGGACTCCTGTATTGGCAGAGATGGTATAATTACAAATGTCTCCAGCAAACCCATCTATCATTAATAAATAGTCTTGACCAACCGTTAAACCATTTGCTGTAATTGTAAATCCAGTTGAATTTTCTTCAAAATTTGAAACAGGTGTAAAATCAGAGCAACCATTCGAACTGAATATCTGCATTTGGATGCCTCCAGTGGGGTAACCTCCTACAAAACAATCGGATATTCCAACATTTAAAACTACGGTTGGTAGAGATGCAGTAAATCGAACCCATGAATTGTTTTCGATATTTACGTCAATAGATGGAGAAGAATAAGGACCAGCAATATTACTGGGTGGATAATATCCAAAAGGCCCTCCTGTATTGTTTCCGTTCGGCTGGTTTACACCAGAAGGAGTTTCATTATTTCCATACATCTGGTTAGGAAGCCCTCCTCCAGCGTAATGTGTTCCGGGTCGGTCTGGAGTGTAAGCAGCTGAAGTAGAACCTTTATAACCATTTAAATCACAAATATATAAGGCGTCTGAACAATCATCATTTGTTGCTGTTGATACACAAAACCCGAAGGTTCCCGTTTCTGTTCCATAACCCCAATAGCGTAAATATACCGTACTTCCAGGTGTTAATCCTGTTTCATTTAGCATGGGCTGTAAATCATATCCTGCTCCAGGATAGTTATAGTTTTCGGAACAAGCAATTTGATTTAAGCTACCACATGTTCCAGAATAAAGAGCCATAACACCATCGCTTATTTCACCAGGTGCTCCTGTTATACTGGGGTCGTGATTTATTGTTATGCTACCTGTTGAAGGAACGGTAATTTTAAACCAAACATCTTTGGGGCTATAGCTTGAAAATCCACCAGTAGGGTCAGAAACATAACCATTACAAGAAAAAGGTTGTGGCGCTGAGGTTGTTGTAGTTGCCCCAACATTGGTGAACTGCATATATTGACATTCGGAGGTAACTACTGGGAGTTGGATGGCATTACAAGGCTCATCATTTGATGGTGTTGGTGTGGGAGCGCCCTCGACACAAATTTGAAAATCGCCACCATAATTTGAATAATAATCATACAACTGAATATAATAAGTTTGACCTACTGTGAGTCCGACCAAATGAACAGATTCGACACCTCCCATGTAGGTATTGTCGACACATGAGAGTAGTGATAAGGATGAGCAATTTCCAGAATAGACGTTCATTACAATATCGAGTAAACTAGAATTTATTGATTCAGATGTAATCCACTGTTGAGAGTTGGTAGCTGTAAATTGAAACCATACATCATCATCTGCATTTCCAGCACATCCAACTACTCCAGAAGGGGTTGCGCCATTGGTTGTACTACTAGTATAGGTACATGTTGCGTTTACTGTGAGTAGTTGTGCATTGGCACAACTATTATTAGGAGGTGTAATTGGTCCTTGTGAAATACAAATATCAAATTCTCCTTGTGAAGCCGACCCACTGCCCCAACTGTATACACGAACACGGTATGTTTGTCCAATGGAAAAACCAGTATAAGTAATTGTTTCTGTACCACCACCAGCATAATCGTCGGCACATGACAAATGGACTAATACTGAACAGCCTCCAGAGTACAAATCAACAACTGCATCCATCCCTGCATCAGGAGAAACAGTAATTGTATGAGAAGTGCTTGTTGCTGTAAATTGATACCATACATCATCATCTGATGTTCCTCCACATGAACCTGCAGGTATTGTTTGAGTTGCACCAACAGTAGAACCGTGTGTTTGTGTGGAAGAATTGCAATTTGTTTGAGGTGTTATAACTGTGGCAAAAGAACAACCGTCAGACTGTGAGAATGACAAATTAATGGATACAATAAATAATATTGAAAAGTTAAATAGATTTCTTAGCATAATCATTAGTCTTTAAGTCGAATTAATTTCTTAGGCTCTAACCCCTCTTGTAATAATTTTTGCTTTATATTGAGTAAGGTATTTGGGTTTATTTGATTCCCTTTTTCATCATAAGTTACTTCATAGGGTCTAAGCCTAAATAAAATTACCCCTCCTGGCTTTTCAGGTTTTAAATAGAGTCGGCATTTCTGAACCCACTCTAAACTTTTAATTTTTGTAACAAACTCAGCACTATCTTTTACCGTTCCAGAAAAGGAATAGGTATATTTTTGCGCATTTACATGCGTAGAGAAGAGAAGCCCAGAAATTGAGAGAATAAGTAATAAACGCAGCATTTTTTTTAAGTTTTGTTGTTCCTAAATTAATGATTATTAATCTATAAAGTATAATTTTTTTGCAACATGAAAATGAATCCTTTTGTCTATGAATGAGTAAAAAAAAGAAACTAACAGCCATTTTTGTTCGACAAATATCGATAAAATTTAATTCCTGAAAAAATTTTAAACAAATATTTTGAATAATTTTTTAAACTATCTATTAAATTTAATGGACAATTACCCCAGTTAGTCAAAAAAAAAACAGGAAATTTGTGTTTTTATTTATCAGAGAAGGCAAATAAAACTGATTCAAGTTTATTGTCTATTTCTCAAATATTACGCAATTTATAAATATAAAGAATGTTGAACAAAGGCATATCAGTATCACCATCATTAAACCCATCACTACAGCGAGAAAATTTTCAATCAACAAAAAAGTACAACAAGAAGAGATTGTTGAGGCTGTCTATTTATGCTATTTTAATTGCGTTGTGTATTAGTGTTATAGCAAAACTTCTTATTTATTTAATTGATCTCATTACAAATATATCCTTTTTTGGGGAGGTTTCAATTGCAAATCAGAACCCATCAACAGATGTTTTTGGATGGTTCATTATTTTTATTCCTGCAATAGGAGGATTAATAGTTGGGCTTATGGCGCTTTATGGTTCAAAGGGAATTCGGGGACATGGGATTCCCGAAGCAATGGAGCAAATCCTCACAAATAAGAGTAAAATCAACCCCGTTATTACTTATTTAAAACCTGTTTCTTCAGCTATTGTTATTGGAACAGGGGGGCCATTTGGTGCTGAGGGACCTATTATTGCTACAGGAGGCGCACTAGGCTCTACTTTTGGACAACTTCTTCAAATCACTCCAAATGAACGAAAAATCTTATTGGCTTCTGGAGCAACAGCAGGTATGGCTGCTATTTTTGGGGCACCTATTGCTTCGATTTTATTAGCGATAGAATTATTGTTGTTTGAGTTCTCTCCCCGTTCATTTATCCCCGTAGCCTTGGCTTGTATAACGGGAGCTGCGGGATATCATATATTTTTTAGGGATACGCCCATTTTTTTCATGGACTTTGATTTGATGAATCCGACCAGCTATGGTTTGATTTTTTATGCTGCAATGGGAATTGTTATGGGATTATTTGCTATTGCATCAACCAAAATTGTTTATTGGATAGAAGACATGTTTGAAAAATTACCTATTCATTGGGCTTGGTGGCCTGCTATTGGAGGATTAATTGTCGGTATAATTGGTTTTTATAATCCCAGAACATTAGGAGTAGGCTATTATAATATTTCACAAATTTTATCTGGATCTTTAACGTTGCAGGTTATTGTGTCACTGTGTGTGTTAAAGTTTATTTCATGGTCAATAGCTTTAAGTAGTGGCACTTCTGGAGGAACATTAGCACCTTTATTTACTATAGGAGGTGCGCTTGGCGTTATGCTTGGGATGTTGGGTAAAGCATGGTTTCCCGAAATAGGAATATCTATCCCAATGGCAGCACTATTAGGAATGGCTACAATGTTTGCAGGGTCTTCAAGAGCCTTTCTCACCTCCATTGTATTTGCCATGGAAACAACAGGTCAAGAAACTGCATTACTGCCCCTGTTAGCAGCTTGTACAACGGCTTATATCATTTCCTACTTCTTCATGGATAACACGATAATGACTGAAAAAATAGCAAGAAGAGGAGTGATTACTCCGAGTTCCTATGAAGCAGATGTTCTGTCTGAAATTAAAGTAAAACAGGCAACAACAGAAAAGGGACTGGCTATTAGTAAAGACATGAAAATAGGGGAGGCCAGAAGTTGGTTTGAACAAGAAACAGATTTAAAAACAAGTTATTTTATAATAGGTGATGAAGAAGGTGGTTATGTTGGACTCATTAGTTCAACGACTTTATATAGCGCTCATCATTCGCCAGATAAACAGGTCGGAGAACTTGTAAAAAGAAGAAATTTATTTGTTCATCCCGACGAAACTTTAAAAATGGCAGTCGAAAAAATGGCCAAAGAGAATGTTGATATTTTACCTGTAATCTCTGGCGATAAAATAGAAGGCGTTTTATCGTATCAAGATATTTTTAGAGTCTATAAACACGGTGCAGAAAATGAAGAGCATAGGCAAGCTGCCATTTCGTTGAATAAAAGAAGGATAAGATTGTTGGTGCAAGGTCAGAAATTGGTTTCTATTTTTCGTCCGAAGAATAAAAACAATCTATAGGATGCGTATGGTGGTAAATAGACAGTTTTTTAAAACTTTATCTCTTTTTAATTCATTTTTTTTGATATTTAATTATATTTATTCCCCAAAAAAAAAATAGTATGAAACAACTTATATCATCAGTAATTTTAATTTTAATTTTTTTCTCTTTTCAACTCAAAGCAGAAACAGATACTTTAACCAATGATAGTTCCAAAATGGTGGTTGGTGTCGCTGGGTCAGAACCTTTTGTTAAAGATGACATCGGTGTTTCCTTGGAGATATGGAAAAAATTGATGAACAAGCTGGACATTCAGTACACATTTAAAAGATATGAAGGCGTACCTCAAGCACTACAAGCGTTAGAAGATGGGGAGGTGAATGCTGTGGCAGGACCAATAAGTATTACCTCTGAAAGAGCTGAAAAAGTAAAGTTTTCTCAACCTTATTTCGAATCTGGAATTTCTATTCTTTCGCCTCAAGGAGATCTTTCTTTATGGAGTAGAATTAAACCCTTTTTTAGTTATCGATTTTTTGTTGCACTATCTGTTTTAATACTTATTCTAGCAGCTGTTGGTACCCTATTGTGGATTACAGAAAGAAATGGTAATCCTGAGGAATTTCCTAAAGAACCTGCTAAAGGAATTGCCAACGGGATGTGGTGTGCTATTGTCACAATGACAACAACGGGTTACGGAGACCGATCACCACGAACTTTTTGGGGGCGCTTCGTAACAGGAGTTTGGATGATTATTTCTTTGGTATTTACAACATCTATGATTGCAGGCATAGCAAGTGTACTAACGTTGAGCGGTATAGGATCTTCAACCATCAATGATGCAGAGGGGTTATCGGGAGTTAAAGTGGGAGTTGTCCCAGACTCTCCTTCTGAAGACTTTGTGAAAAAATTTGGTGGTAGGGTCATTCCAATTGATAATGTTGGTGGTGGTTTTGACAAGCTTTCACAAAATAAAGTTGGCGCAGTAGTTTATGATCGTCCACAATTGCTTTACTACCTACAACAACATCCAGATTATGATTTTGCGCTCTCTGAAGCAGAGTATGATCGGTTAGGTTATGGTTTCGCATTCTCTATTGACTATAATAAAACACATCTTGTAGATGAAAAAATACTTCAACTTGAGGAATCAGGAGTTGTAGATCAAATTGTTCAAGACTGGTTAGGGGAAATAAAGAAATAAGTTATCTTTGAAACAGATTTAAAAATTAATAATTTAAAATATTTCACTTATGAAAAAAATATTATTTGTAATTGGAACAATAGGTTGTTTTCTTATGTTGAGTTGTGAGAATCAAAACACAGAAGAGACAGAGCGTCATGTAGAAGCAGAAACACATGATGAACACCACGAAATGGCAGAAAATCATGCGCACGAAAATGAAGCACATGAACATGAAGCATTATCACTCAATAACGGTGAAAAGTGGGCAATAAATGAAGAAATGCAGCCTCATGTCTTGGCACAAGAAGAATTAATTAAGGAATACATAGCATCTCAATCTGATGATCATAAAACTTTGGCTGATCAAATGATAGAGGAAAATACGAACTTAATTAACAGCTGTACAATGGAAGGGGAAAGTCATGACGAACTGCATAAATGGCTACACCCACACATGGAGCTACTCGATGCCTTAAAAGAAGCTGAATCAGAAGAAAAAGCAGAAGAAAAGGTTAATGAAATTGAACAGTCTTTCGTGACTTTTCATGAGTATTTTCAATAAATAGTGGCAAGATAATATAATCCTTAAAAGAAGGCAGTAAATATAAAACTGCCTTTTTTTAATGAATTTTCTCATTTCGGACAAAACAATCTTTTTATACTGTTGTTATTAAAAGTGTAGGTATTGTATTAAGCGACATTTATTAATTTGTAAAACTTTTAATCGATAATAGTATGAGCAAAGAATCAAACGGATTATTCCCTTCCCAAACACCAGATATCGCTAAGCAAAAGGCTGACTTAGCTCCAAAACAGATTGAAGCATGGCGAAATTTTAGTAAAACGGTATTTAAAGAAGGTGTTTTAGATGAAAAAACAAAACAATTAATTGCTGTAGCTGTGGCACATGTAACACAATGTCCATATTGCATCAAAGCCCATACACCACAGGCTATGCGTAAAGGAGCCACAAAAGAAGAAATTATGGAAGCCATTTGGGTCGCTTCTGAAATGCGTGCAGGTGCAGCTTATGCACATGCAAATATAGCAATGGCAGAAATGGAAAAAAGAGAAAATAAATAGCTAATAATCATAAAAATAAAGCATATAATGAAAACAAGTAAAGCACAAGCCCAATGGAATGGGAATATTAAAAAAGGAAATGGAAAAATGAAATTAGAAGGAGGTGCTTTTGAAGGACCTTATTCTTTTGGAACTCGTTTTGAATCAGATCCAGGAACAACACCTGAAGAGTTGATTGGAGCCGCTTTGGCAGGATGCTATTCTATGGCAATGTCCTTAATACTCGATGGAGAAGGGTTTACTCCAAATACTGTTGATACCAAGGCAGAAGTTGATTTTGGAATGGTTGATGACCATCCAACAATTGCGGGAATTAGGTTGTATACAAAAGCGGAAATTCCGGGAATAGATAATGCCAAATTTCATGAAGTTGCAGAGAAAACTAAAAAAGGTTGCCCTGTATCAAGAGCTTTAGCGGGTGTTGAAATCACATTGGAAAAAGCAGAACTGGTAGGTTAATTTTTAACTGCATAAGATAATATGGCATTGTTTTGATTTTAAAATAATGCCATTTTTATTCATTGTTTTCAGAAAAACAAGACAATTATGGATCTTCAAAATAAAATAGCTGTGGTTACTGGATCAAGCAGTGGACTCGGAGCAGCGACTGCTCGAAAACTCGTTCAAAAGGGCGTGACAGTTTATGGCTTGGCAAGAACTGCGAATATATTGAAAAACATGGAAGTTGAACTGGGCGAGGGATTTATTGGCGTTGCTCTAGATGTCAGTAAAGAGGCCGACCTTAATAGATGGATTGACAAAACGTTTTCAGCCTCTTACTTTCCGCAGATAATCATAAACAATGCGGGCGTGAGTAAGTTTGAGGAAGTGGATCAATTGTCTTCTAAAAATTGGCATCAAATGATTGACACCAATTTAAGTGCGGTACATTTTATGACCGCAGGACTCGTTCCTTTTTTGAAGAAAGATAAGAACAGCTCACACATTATTAATATAGGTTCGATTTTGGGAAAAGTCAGTGGTTCCAAAAAATCGGCTTATAGCGCAACGAAATTTGCAATTCAAGGATACAGTGAAGCACTGTTTAAAGAATTGCGTTCGTACAATATTAAGGTAAGCTGTTTGAATTCAGGTTCAATTAATACAACATTCTTTAAAACTTCTGGCATTGAAGCCAATGCAAAAATGTTGCAGGCAGATAAACTGGCTGATATATTGATTTTTATGCTTCAAACTCCTGATAATGTATTGATTGATGAGTTGACTGTTCGCCCATTGCAGCCTTAATAGTGAATTTACAATAGAAGAAAGTTGATGTTAAATAAAAGGTCGATTCCTGTTCATGAAACAGCATTTATGATCGCTAGTTTTCGTGCTACTTACCCTGAGTGGAGCAAAGATGTGTATGCTCATTTATGGAATAATTCTAAGACAGATAAAGGGGTGAAGACATACCTCGATGAGGTATCTTCAGAGGAAGTGTATGCCCATTGTTGGAGAAATCGGTTTTTTATGGATACCATCGAACGACTTGCTAAGCAAAATAAAATTGATGCGTTAATTAATTTCGGTGCAGGTTTTAGTATGTATCCCTATCTCATCTCTGCTCCATTGATACACATTGAAATTGACCGTCCTGAAATTATAGAATACAAGACCGAAAAGATTAAAAAATGGCAAGAAAAAGAACGTTTACCCATTCAGGAAGTACATTCTATAGCCGTAGATTTCAGTGAAGATTATCAAACTGTATTGAAAAATAAGATTGAGCATATTTTAAACGGTAAGCGTTGTTTTATTCTTATAGAAGGTGTTTTATATTTCCTTTCACCTCAAGTAGCCCAACAACTGTTTGAATTTTTTGATACGATTCAAGAACTTGGAGATTATATTGGAAGTGGCTCTTTTCAAGAAGTGCTCAAAGAGGATATTGTTTTCTCTAAATTGTATGACTATTTTGAGAAGTATTTTACCGAAGAGAAAAATTACTATCAAATGTTAAATGATGAGTTCTACTGGAATATTCAAAACTATACAATTGAAGAAAGACAAGATTATTTTAGTTTGTCAGTTTTATACAATCATTCGCCCAGATTGGCACGAGAAGAGATTTTAAATGAGAGTTTTTACATTCTTAAAAAGTGGATGTAATCACGCTCCAAATTGTGTAATTTAGTTTGTAATGTTTAAAACTTAGGTCGCACACTATTTGTTTTTTACTTTTTCCCAAGTTTTATACATAGATTCCTGATTTGGTCGATTTGGCTCTTCCTCTGTGAGTGGCTCACAAGGCTTTAAAGTAGCGTAACATTCTTTTGGAAGCTCTTGATATAAAGCTGTGCCTTTTGATTTCCAATTGATCATTTCATCTGATACTTTTTTAATGATTTTAGCGGGATTTCCTACAACTAAACTCCGTTTTGGAATGTTCATCTTGGCGGGAACAAAGCACATGGCTCCAATAATACATTCTTCACCAACCTCGGCATCATCCATTATTACAGCGTTCATTCCAACCATACTGTTTTTACCAATATGTCCTCCATGAATAATCGCTCCGTGTCCGATATGTGCAGCAGCTTCCAAAATAACAGTTGTTCCAGGAAACATGTGAATTGTACAATTTTCTTGAACATTGGCGCCATCTTTAATGATTATTTTTCCCCAATCTCCCCGTATTGCAGCGCCTGGACCAATGTATACTTGCTTCCCTATAATAACATTTCCAGTTACTGTGGCGTTGGGGTGAATAAAGCTTGATGGATGTATAACGGGTCTGAAACCATTGAATTCAAAGATATTTGCCATAAAATTTTTATTTTTGTACAACTTTTTAATACCTCTATACGTTAGTTGTATATGAGTTATTGCGAATTTACAAAAGATTTAGATGAAAACCATTTGGATAGAAAATATCATGATGAACGTTATGGTTTTCCCGTTGATAATGACGATGAATTGTTTGGACGCTTAATTCTTGAAATTAATCAAGCGGGATTGAGTTGGTCACTTATGCTTAAAAAAGAAAGGAATTTCGAAGTTGCATTCGATGCGTTTTCAATTGAAAAAATCGCCAATTATAAGGAGGATAAAATTGAAAAACTGTTAAACAATGCAGGGATTATACGCAATCGAAGAAAAATTGAGGCAGTTGTACATAATGCCAACCAAATTTTGGATATTCAAAAAGAATTTGGTAGTTTTAAACAGTGGTTAAATCATTATAATGGTTTATCTTTAAAAGAATGGACCAAGTTATTTAAAAAGAAGTTTAAATTTACAGGAGAAAAAATTGTAGAAGAATTTCTAATGAGTACTGGATATATAAAAGGAGCACATACAGAGGAATGCCCAATTTATGATAAAATAATAAAGGAAAATAGAAGATGAAAAAAGAATATATAATAGGACTTTTCACATTTGTACTTATTACTTTGCCAAACTGTAGTTTTGCTCAATACTCAATTGGGGGAGGAGGCAGTTCATTTCTTGGATTGAATAATCCAATCAGTAGATTCGGGTTTAACGCTTTTGTAGAAATCCCAAGAACAAAGAACAATACGCTTATGATTCGTGCCGCCTATATGTTGCCAGTTAAAAACAGTACAGATGTTTCTGTTTCAGCAAAAGATATTACAACATCACCACAAATGGCGGATGCATCCATGGTGAATAAAACTTCATACTTTGCTATTGACGGGGGGTCTCGTTATTACTTTATTAATGACTATGATTTAGGATTTTCGATATTTGCGGGTGGATATCTGAAAGGAATACTTTCTTCCTATAGTGCAGAATACCGAATGAAAGGAGATGCAAATATTGACGATTATGTTGTTTATGATGAATATAATGGTCCTACTCCTTTGTCTGAATACAATAGGCAGTACTCTGTTCTGTTCGCCTTTGGAGGTACTGTGGGCGCCAAGTATCAATTGATTAGAGGGGCTCTTGTATTTGATTTAGGAGTAGAAATAATTACGAGGTTGTTAGATCCTTCTGCTATTTTGGGAAATGAAATTTCACCACTCTCTTTAAACCTTAACCTTGCTTATCGTTTTGATTGGTATTAATAATCACGTATAATGATTGTTGTTGAGAGTGGGGGCACAAAGTCAACTTGGGTTTATCGAAACGCTTCGGGAACCGTTCAGTCAATACAATCTGTTGGACTTCATCCACGTGAGTTATCACCTTCAAAACACAATGAAGTCAGCAACTTAATTAAAAAGAACCAATTTACAGGAGAAGATATTTATTTTTTTGGGGCAGGCTGTGAAAGCGAGGACGCAAAAAATGAAATCACTCAATTTTTTTCACAACTAGGGTTGATACCACGTACTGTTGCAACAGATATCTATGCAGCATGTATTGCGCACTTAGGTCATGAAACCGGAGTTGTTGGCATTTTAGGTACTGGAGCTATTGCAGCAAAATTTGATGGGAAAGATGTGATTGAACAAACATCTGGATTGGGTTACTTAATTGGTGATGAAGGTAGTGGATTTGATATTGGGAAACGACTTCTGCAAAAATATTTTAGAGATCAATTGCCAAATGAAATAAAAAAAGCAATTGAAGAATACTTCAATCCATATCCTATTCTTCACCGCATATATGCTAATAATGGCCGTTTTATGATTGCAGGGTTGACAAGAATAGCTATTAAAAATAGAGACATGGAGATTGTTCATCAAATCCTGCACAATGCCTTTTCAGATTATTGCGTAACGGCTTTAGCCCCATTGCGATATGATGGTCCCATTCATTTTATAGGAAGTGTTGCTTATTATTTTAAAAAGGAACTTTGCGAAGTTTTATTAGAAAATGGATATCAATTGGGGAATATCGAACCAGAAGCAGCTTTCTTGTTGTATAATTTTTTGTCGAATAAAATTAACAGATAAACCCTAATTTTTGGCTGTTCATCTATATTAACACTTGTATTTTCAAATTTTTAAAAATTATTGTGATATTGGTCGCTGTTGTTTTTTCAAAATGGAAATTTTAGAAAGGTCGGCGACTGCAAAAACGCCACATATATATTTTAATCCCAAAACAGGATATATGTCTGTTAAGGGGAGAATTATTCCAGAATCGTCTGAAGAATTTTGGACTCCCGTTGTTAAATGGTTTTATGCCTATTCATTTGCGCCTTCTTTGAAAACGGTTTTAAAATTGAATATTGATTATTTTAATATCCCTTCTTCTAAACAAATCTTATTTTTACTCCATAAAATGAATGATCTTTATGAAAAAGGATTCGATGCTGTTGTCCAATGGGAATACGCTGTGGATGATGAAGAGATGAAAGAAGTAGGAATCGATTTTTCTTGTGTGGTAAATGTCCCTTTTAAATTTGTAGCCATTGACACAGGAATCGCCAACAGATATTAACTAGAATTCCAAGACAAAGGTCTTTTTTATCAACCAGTTTGTGGGACGATCAAAAACGA
This sequence comes from uncultured Fluviicola sp., assembly GCA_964585545.1. GTDB lineage: Bacteria > Bacteroidota > Bacteroidia > Flavobacteriales_D > Crocinitomicaceae > Brumimicrobium. The sequence continues at coordinate 177,797 of CAZPDT010000003.1, read as the reverse complement.
CCTGATTCATTTTCAATATTAATTCACATTGATGATAAATCTTAGTAAAATCGTTCAATACCTGCATTATTTTTGAGACAATGTAGATATTGAGCGATTCTTTGTTTACCTTAAAAGATGTACTTTCCCTACAAATTCTTCCCTTGTATTGGTGAGTGTTTTTTGCACAACAATTTTCCACACGTAGGTTCCATCTTGGACGATTCTTCCTTGATAAGTTCCATCCCAACCAATTTTTGCATTGTGGGATTCGAAAATCATTTCTCCCCAACGATTATATATCATAAGCGTATAATCATTTGGATCGTAACCAGCAGTAAATACGGGCAAGAATGTATTGTTGTGTTCGTCTCCATTTGGAGTAAATGTGTTGGGGACATAGAACAACAATTCATTTTTAAATTGTACAATCTGATAAGCCGTATCAAGGCATAATCCATCTGCTGTCGAAGTACAACCTGATCACTTGCCGTACAACCATTATAATCTGCTGTTAGGGTATAGGTTGTATTTTGATTTAATTTTGATCTATTGGTCGTTACAAGCCTCGCAAAAGACGCATATATTACTTTAGAAATTCCCATTAGAGAATGAAAATAATGCAATAATGCGGGGTACAGTAAATGTGAATTAAGTTCAAACGCAGTCAATAAAAAAAGCGTGGTTAGATTATTTTTAACCACGCTTTTAGACATAAGTAGCGAGAAGGAGATTTGAACTCCTGACCTCAGGGTTATGAATCCTGCGCTCTAACCAACTGAGCTACCTCGCCATTTTTAAATTTTCTTTTTAAGTTATTCATCCAAACTCCGATCAGAAAATGAAAGAATACATACTTTCTTTGCGGGTGCAAATATAACAGCTTTTTTTAATTTCATTATTATATTAATTCTGAATTTTTTAAGGAAAAAAAATAGCGGACCTCATACTGTACAATAAGCACAGTAAATTTAGAGAGATATCTTCCATTAATTAACAGATTATCAGATGTTCAATAGACTGAAGCAAGTCGAGTCAAAAGAATTTACTATATTTGCAAACCTAAAATACAAGACGACGACTTAAAACAAACAACAATATGCCAGAAAAAATTAAGTTTGAACAGGAATATCTTTTAAAAACTTCCTTAAAAGTCCTAAATTCAATGGTGATGACCCCAAGTGGGTTGAGTGAATGGTTTGCCGATGATGTTGATATTAAAGAAGATATTTATACCTTCTATTGGAATGGAAGTGAAGAACAAGCCCGACTTTTAGGTAAAAAGACCAATGAATTTATAAAATTTAGATGGTTAGAGGATGAAGAAGATGAATTGGATACTTATGTAGAAATTCGTTATCACGTGGATCCTATGACAAAAGCTGTTGTACTTAACCTTACCTCCTTTTCCGAACCTGACGAGCTTGAAGAAAATGAATTGTATTGGGAAAATACAATCGAAGATTTACGCCGCACCTTAGGTGCCTAACCCGTATTATTATTCATTCTTTAAAGGGGTGTTCTAAAAATTACTTTCTTTCAAAAAGCAAAGATAAAAAAATAAGATGCAAGGCCTGCTTTTCTGGGAATCGAAGCGTTATTTTAAACCATAGCGGATTGACCTTTATGCGCTTGGTCCGCCTTTTATCGTAGATAAGCAAGTCGATTTTTTTAGTATACTAATTTTTAGTATGCTAATTTGTTGAGTTTTAAATTCAAATTCCATAAAAGATTTTATCAAGGATAAGTGAACTTATTTAAATTTTATTTAAATACATTTACTCCCTAAAAATTATTTATGAGTGGTACTTTTATTTTGTCTATCGTTCTGGGCTACTTTGTGGTCTTGATGATAATATCATATTTTACATCACGTGGCGCTAAGAATGAAGCTTTCTTTACTGGAAATCGCAACTCTAAATGGTATTTGGTGAGCTTTGGAATGATTGGAGCTTCCCTTTCTGGGGTAACTTTCATTTCTATTCCTGGCCTTGTAGGCGCCAATGGATTTTCATACATGCAGGTTGTTATTGGTTATATGTTTGGCTATGCTATAATTGCCTTTGTTTTACTGCCACTTTATTACAGGTTAAACCTTACTTCTATATACTCTTATCTCGGACAAAGGTTTGGTCCAATAACACATAAAGTAGGCACTTCTTTCTTTCTACTATCTCGTATATTGGGTGCAGCTGTACGTTTATTCTTAGTTGCAGATATACTCGACTTTTTTGTCTTACGACATTATGGAATACCTTTTGAAGTTTCCGTTTTTATTACTTTAATTCTTATTTACGTTTATACTTTTAGAGGAGGAATTAAAACCATAGTGTGGACAGATACACTTCAGACGGCATTCATGCTTATTGCTCTTGTAGTGAGTGTTGTCTTAATTACACAATCCATAGGAGGTGTTGATGAAGCAACAACAGGTCTCAAATCTTTGGGTATGACCGATTGGTTTTTAACAGATAATCTTAAAGACAGTCATTACTTCTTGAAAGGGATTTTCGGAGGTTTATTTATAACTATTGGTATGACAGGAGTAGATCAAGATATGATGCAAAAAAACCTTACTTGCCGAAACGAAAAAGAGGCCAAAAAAAACATGATTTGGTTTTCTGTAATCCTTTTTATGGTCAATTTTATTTTTCTAATATTGGGTGGTTTGCTTTTTCTTTACGCCAAGGAAAATCCTCATATTTTGGAAGTGATTCATGAAATGCCATTGGATAAACAAACCGATAGATTGTTTCCAATGATTGCTTTGGAAGGCAATCTAGGATCTTTCGTTGGCATTACTTTTCTTTTGGGATTGGTTGCTGCAACCTATTCTTCAGCAGATTCAGCATTAACAGCATTAACAACCTCTACGAGTGTTGATCTGTTTAATGTTGACAAATGGAAAAACAAAAGAAGGTCGGAAAAGACTCGAAAGTGGATCCATATATGTATGACATTCATTTTATTTATTGTTATTCTTCTAGCAAATGCATTTAAGGATAAGGATGTTATTCACACATTATTTATTCTGGCAGGTTATACTTACGGACCATTACTGGGTTTATTCTTCTTTGGTATTTTCTCAAAAAGGAAGGTAGAAGATAAGTTGACCTTGATTGTGTGCATTATCGTTCCTTTTTTAATGTATGTTTTTAAAAGTTTTGAGGAAGAATGGTTCAATGGTTACCAATCGGGTTTCGAGATTTTAGGATACAATGCGATTTTATGCTATTTGGGACTTTATTTGCTTTCAAAATCAAAGGATAGAACTGTTTCTAAAGATAACATTTCGGGTTAATGTCAATCCAACTTTCTAATTTCTGATTTTTTTCAGTTTCTCTCTATTTCTTTTTCTTTTTGACAACAAATAGGGAGAAGTGTTTGTTCTCTCTATGAGTGTCGTTAGACACCATAGGTTAAACTAATGATAAATTCCCTAGACATGGAAAAGAAAGACAGAAATACACTTTCTAAGTCTTCTGAAACGGAGAAAGTAAAGTGTGTAAATAGAACACAAAAACCTATTCAATTGCCAGAAACCGACTTGCCTCGTATAGTAGTCATAGGAGGAGGTTTTGCGGGACTTTCATTTGTGAAAAAGATGAAAAACAAAAAAGTTCAGGTTGTTGTTATCGATAAAAATAACTTTCATCAATTTCAACCATTATTGTATCAGGTTGCGACGAGTGGGGTAGTTCCAGATAGCATTATTTTCCCACTTAGAAAACAATTTACAAGACATAAGAATGTGTTTTTTCGCATGGCAGAAGTACAGTCGATTGATGATAAAAGTAAACAAATTCAAACCAATATCGGCGTATTAATGTATGATGCTCTTGTAATAGCAACGGGAAGCGATACCAATTTCTTTGGATTAAAAGATGTGCAAACCCATAGTCTTGGAATGAAATCTATTCAAGAAGCTTTGGATATTCGAAGTATGATATTACAGAGTTTTGAAGAGGCAGTTGCTACTTCTGACGATAAATTGAGAGACGCATTGACAAACTTTGCAGTAGTTGGCGGAGGACCTGCAGGAGTTGAGACTGCCGGAGCAATCGCAGAATTTAGACGTTATATCCTGCCTAAAGATTATCCTGATTTAAATGCTTCAGTCATGTCAATTCATATTCTTGAAGCTAGTGGAGGTCTGCTCGGTGGAATGTCGAAAGCCTCATCAGATAAGGCACTGCGATATTTGGAATCACTCGGTGTAAAAGTACATCTTGAAACCGCCGTGCAATCTTATGATGGGACAACAGTGTCGACCAATACAGGAATGAAATTCCGAACAAAGAGTGTTATTTGGACAGCAGGAGTTCGTGGCAACATACCCTCAGGGATTGAAAAAGAGAGTGTTGCGCCTGGCAATCGATTGATGGTTAATGAATATTTTGAGCTCAAAGGGTATAAAGATATTTATGTAATTGGAGATGTGGCAGCGATGGTGTCAGAAAAGTATCCTCGAGCACATCCCATGGTAGCGCAAGTTGCTATTCAGCAAGGACTACTTTTATCAAAAAATATCATCAATCAAATTAAAGGAAAGAACAAAAAAGGGTTTGTTTATAAAGACAAAGGTTCATTGGCAACGATAGGGAAACGAAAAGCGGTTGCAGACATTAAAAAGTTTCACTTTGGCGGTCGCTTGGCTTGGTTAATATGGTCAATTGTTCATCTGATGTCGATTAGTGGATTTCGAAACAAACTTATTGTTGGAATCAATTGGGTGTGGAGTTATTTCTCTTATGACAAAGGCAATCGTTTGATTGTAAGGGAGTATAAGAGAGAGGGTTAACACTTTTAGGTCTCTCATCCCGAAGCCATCTAGATGTTGAGGGACTTCAAATAGCGTTGTAATTAGCCGTAACGGGTGTTGAGGAACATTCTACGGGGTTATAATAACTGCAACTGCTCTCAACTTAGAGTATTAACCCGAAATATTATTCATTTTTTAAAATAGTACTAGGTATTCATGAGCTCACAAGCTCGGTTCACCAATCTTAAAATATAAAACCACCAACGATTGATAGTTATATGTTTAAATGTATTTCAAGCATTTTTTAAGAATCCCAAATTTGGGTATTGATAATTTGGCAAGATTTTGATTTAATTTTGATCTATTCGTCGTTACAAGCCTCGCGAAATATGCATATATTACTTTAAGTCTTGTGCCTAAAATAGATTGAAAATTAAATGCATGAATAATGCGGGTTAACTTCGGTACAGCAGGTTCACTGTATCGCGTTGAGCTCGTTAGTATTCATATATTTTCATTGCAAAGCTAGCCGCTATTTAAGCATACAATTCTGCAACTTGTTCTTCTACCTTTTTGTCTTTTAGATATTCATCATAAGGCATAAGTTTATCAACCATGCCATTAGGAGTTATCTCAATAATACGATTGGCTACTGTTTGAATGAGTTGATGGTCATGGGAAGTAAACATAAGAATTCCAGGAAAATCACGCATACCATTATTTAATGCAGTAATGGATTCCAGGTCAAGGTGATTTGTTGGCTCATCCATCATTAATAAATTGGCTTTCTTCATCATCAATTTTGAAAGCATACACCTTACCTTTTCACCTCCGGAAAGTACGGTAGCGCTTTTTAAGGCCTCCTCACCAGAGAATAGCATCCTGCCAAGAAAGCCACGAAGATATACTTCTTCTTTCTCTTCGTCTGTTTGTGCGTATGTTCGTAACCAATCGACTAAATTCTCATCTTTTTTAAAAAATTCATGATTCTCATTGGGTAAATATGCTGTTGTTATGGTTGTCCCAAAGTTAAAATCACCAGTCTTAGGTTCTTTGTTTCCGTTGAGAATTTCAAAAAAAGCGGTTAATGCCTGAGAATTTTTGGAAATAAAAGCAATCTTGTCTGTTTTACTTACATTGATATTGATGTTTGAAAACAGCGTTTTACCATCTAATTCATAAGAAAGGTTGTTGATGTGGAGTACTTGATCTCCAGCTTCTCTTTCTTGTTCAAAAACAATTCCTGGATATTTTCTTGTTGAAGGTTGAATTTCATCTAAATCCAATTTGTCCAACAACTTTCTTCGACTCGTTGCTTGTTTTGATTTTGCAGCATTGGCTGAGAATCGAGAAATAAACTCTTGTAATTCTTTTTTCTTGTCTTCTGCTTTTTTCTTTTTGTCAGCTAATTGTCTTGCAGCAAGCTGAGAAGATTGATACCAAAAGGAATAATTTCCTGTGTACAATTTAATCTTTCCAAAATCAATATCACAGATATGTGTACAAACAGTATCCAAGAAATGTCTGTCGTGCGAAACTACAATTACGGTGTTTTTAAAGTCGAGTAAAAAATCCTCTAACCAATTAATGGTCTGAATATCTAGGTCATTAGTGGGCTCATCAAGAATCAATAAATCAGGATTGCCAAATAAAGCTTGAGCTAAGAGCACCCGAACTTTTAAGTTGTTGGGTAAATCCTTCATTAATGAATAATGTTTAGATTCATCGATGCCTAAATCAGAGAGCATTGTAGCTGCATCAGCCTCGGCATTCCATCCTTCCATATCAGCAAATTCTGCTTCCAACTCAGAAGCTTTCATTCCATCTTCTTCAGAGAAATCGGGCTTTGCATAAAGCGCATCTTTTTCTTCAATAATCTCGTATAATCGTTTATGGCCTTTTAGGACTGTTTTTAAGACCTCAAATTCATCAAATTCAAAGTGATCTTGCTTTAAAACAGCCATACGTTTCTCAGGCTCTAAAGAAACTCCACCTTTTGTTGGATCTTGTTGGTCAGATAAAATCTTCAAAAATGTTGATTTCCCTGCTCCATTTGCACCAATAACGCCATAACAATTGCCGTGTAAGAATTGGAGGTTGACCTCATCAAATAAAACACGTTTTCCAAATTGGAGTGATAAATCGCTGACTGTAAGCATGATATATTATATATAATTAATTGATTATTATCTTTCTAACTTCCTTTATTGGACAATCCACAAATCCTAATTGACCAATTTCCAATTAACGACTACTCATCATCTAAATTCGCACGCAATTTTTGCCGCAATTGACGATTGTAGGTTTCCATTAAATATTTAAAATAGTTCCTCGTATTTTTTGCAATGCACTTTGTATATTGCTTTAATCGATACTCGATATGTTCTTGAAGTGCATTTTGAAGTTCTAAGCCATCATAAAAATCTCCAGCTTTATTAATAATTGCTTGAAAATGATTCTCTAATGAATCATCTACAGCAAGCTTCCCTTTCTTGCCTTTGTCAATATATTCTTCATAAACTTCTTTCATCTTAAATTGATCCAAGGTTTCTGTATCTACCTTTTCTTTGATGTGTTTTGGAAGAACGTAAGGGGCTTCAAATAATAAATCTTCTTGTTCTGATAAACGAGACTCTAGAAATCTATTGGGAAAAGCAAAGGCATCATTCCAGTTGATATAGTCTTGCCACAATCCAAAACGACGTACGTTGTTGCCCAAATCAATGAGTTGGAAGGTATCTTTATTGGGTAATTTCCTAGAGCCACGACCAATCATTTGATGGTACAATGTAAGCGATCGCGTTGCACGATTAAGAATAATTGTTTCCACTGTAGGTTCGTCAAATCCAGTTGTTAAAATTCCAACAGAAGTAAGAATAGCATTGGATGTTTCTTTAAACCATTTTAAAATTTCTTTTCGGTCTTTATCTGAAAAGGTACTGTCTAAATGACGAATCTCATACCCTCTTTTTTGAAATGTTTCGTATACTCGAATACTTGTCTCAATCCCCGAATTGAAGATTAACGTTTTGGTGTTTAGGGCAACTTCTTCATAGGCGAAGAGCAACTTCTCTTGCATAAAGTAGTTCCCATAAACTTGTTCTGAACTACTTACGGTAAAATCACCATTTGAACCGATTTTTAAACCGTGAAGATTAACATCGTAAGTAAATGTTTCTGCATTGGCGAGATAACCTTTCTCAATTAATGAAGAAATACTTTCACCCACTTTCAATTTGTCGTAGTGGTCGTTGAGTGGCAATGCTTTGTTTGAACTTAATGGAGTTGCGGTAACCCCTAAGATATTGGCTTGCTTATAATATTTAAAAATTTTTCTAAAACTATTGTAGTGAGCTTCATCGACAATCACCAACCCAATTTGCTTGATAAAATTCTCATCATCCTGTAGGCGATTATTAAGGGTCTCAACCATAGCAATAAAACAGTTGTATTCATTTTGGTCATCTAATGTTTTAACCTCACTATTAATGATTTTATTGCTCACATTAATTGCTGATAGTTGCTTGGAAGTTTGTATTGATAACTCTATTCTATGGGTTAAGATAAGCACCTTTTTCTCCCATTCTTCAATATATTGTTTTGTTATCTCAGAAAAAATTACAGTCTTTCCTCCTCCTGTTGGAAGTTGATAAAGTAAATTAAAATCTCTTCCATTTTCTGCTAACGCTTCAATAATTTGATGGACCGTGTCCTTTTGGAATGGATATAGTTTTTTTGCCTTAAAAAGAGCCTCATCTATCATAGTTGATTGTCTGAAAATTGGGCAACAAAAGTACGTCCTTTTTCCTAAAGAAAAAAATTATCTTATAATTATTCGTGATTATTCTTACTTTTTATGGGTTTTGGCAGGTAAAACGAAGAATTTATCCTTCCAAAGCAGCAAGATATCGTTCTGCATCTAGAGCCGCCATACAACCTGTTCCAGCTGCAGTAACTGCTTGTCGATATGTTTTATCAGCTGCGTCCCCTGCAACAAAAACTCCTTCTACATTTGTTCTTGAAGTACCGGGTTGTTCGTATTTTATATACCCTTTATCATCCATATTGATGAAATCTTTGAAAATATCTGTATTTGGTTTATGTCCAATAGCAACAAAAAAGCCTGTACATGGAATTTCCTTGGTCTCTTTGGTTTTATTATTTATTACTCGAACACCAGTCACTCCATTATCGTCACCAAGCACCTCTTCAGCCTCAGTATTGTGTAAAATTTCAATATTTTTTGTTTTTCTAACGCGTTCTTCCATGATTTTAGAAGCACGGAACTCATCTCGTCTTACCAACATAGTTACTTTAGAACAAAGTTTTGAAAGATAATGGGCTTCTTCACAAGCAGTATCTCCACCTCCCACAATAACAGTCTCCTGATTTTTATAAAAGAATCCATCGCATACCGCACAGGCAGAAACGCCTCCCCCCATTTTAAGGTATTTTTGCTCCGACTCTAAGCCTAAATAAATTGCAGATGCACCTGTGGAAATAATTACTGTTTTAGCGTGAATTTCTGTTCCGTCATCAGCCCAAACTTTATGAATGTCTCCTGAAAAATCAACCTTATTGATGAATCCTGTTCGTACATCAGTATCAAAGCGTTCTGCTTGTTTTTGCAATTGAATCATCATTTCTGGCCCCATAACTCCATCTGGATAGCCTGGAAAGTTCTCAACATCATTTGTTGTTGTTAATTGTCCACCGGGCTCCATTCCTTGGTATAAAACAGGACTTAAGTCTGCCCGTGCAGCGTATATTGCAGCGGTATATCCCGCTGGTCCTGATCCAATAATTAAACAGTTTACTTTTTCAGCTTCACTCATGTTTTTCTCTTTATTTTATGAGTTAACAAAAGTAAGAAACTTTTTGTTCTGTGAAGTATAAATTTTATGATTGAATTGAGCGAATTTATCCTGCCTAATTTTAATTTGTAAATTAGAAATGTTAGCGATGAATAGAAGGCTTTACTTGAAATGGTGATTGATTTGTTTGCCCAACTCAGTTTTTTCCTTGTCAGTCAAATGCCTCCACTTTCCCGACTCAAGATCCAGTTGTATATTCATAATACGAATGCGTTTGAGTTTTACAACACGATAACCAAAGTATTCGCACATTCTTCGTATTTGACGGTTCAGTCCTTGTGTAAGCACGATGCGAAAAGTTTTCTCTCCAAGTTGTTCAACTTCACACTTATGGGTTATGGTATCCAGAATAGGAACGCCATTTCTCATCTTGTGAAGAAACTCTGAGGTCAGTAGTTTATCAACTTTTACAATGTATTCTTTTTCGTGCTGATTGCGTGCATGAATGATTTTATTCACAACACTTCCATCATTGGTCATAAGAATTAATCCTTCACTATTTTTGTCTAATCGGCCAACAGGATATATTCGTTTAGGATAATTTATGAAGTCTACAATATTGTCTCTTTCAACGCCTCGATCTGTGGTGCAGACAATACCAACTGGCTTATTGAGGATGAGATAGACATTTTCAACATTCTTATTGTCAACTATTTTGCCGTCAACTTCGACTTGATCGCCTGTTTTAACTTTTGTGCCCATTTCTGGCACAATGCCGTTAATAGTGACTCGATTTTCTGCAATTAGTTTGTCGGCTGCTCTACGAGAACAAAACCCCGCCTGACTTAGATATTTATTGATACGTATTTCTGACATATTGCAAAATTAGAAAAAAGTCAGAATTTTTAGTTTAATCATTTTTCTCAAAATTTAAATCTTGATAATCATAACTGAAATCGGTTAAGGGAGAAATTGCTTCCATTTTAAAGCCAATGGCTTTCCCATCAGTATCCAATCTAAAATTTACGAAAGCATCAGCTTTTAAGGAAACATCATCCCAACGGACAACGTAAGTTGTTCCTTTATAAAACTGCATTGTGCCTGTTAAATCGGGAGATTTTAATGCTTTAAATCTTACCGTACCATCGGGGAGTTGATTGATTTTGACCTTTCCAAACCAATTGTCATTATAAGTGCCCAAAACAATTTGATTATCGAATTGGACGGTTGTGTTGTTCAGCTGCTCCTGAATTTTTTGTTTTATTTTTTCAGTTTTCAAATGGGCTTCTTTTTCTCTATTTAACCGAATGGCATTGTATTGTTGAATTCTGTTTTTCCCTTCAACGTCTAGATAAGCGTCTTTTATAGAATTGGTAATCGCATGGAAGGCATATCCTGATTGTTGGTTGGTGAGCACAATGATTCCTAGATTTAAATCGGGAATCATGGTTACTTGACTCACAATGCCCAATAATCCTCCAGTGTGAGAAACCTGAAGATAACCCTTTACATCTTGTAGAAACCAGCCCAATCCGTATGCTTTGAAATGGGTATTGTAAGTGCCTTTACTGGTAGGAATTAATGTTTGTGGAGACCACATTTCTTGCGCTTGCTCTTCGCTAAAAAGACGTTTTTCTTGATGTTTCCCATATTTTCCATAATTGAGACGTGTTTGTACCCATTTTGTCATAGCATCTATGGATGCCCAAATTCCTGCAGCAGGTTTACCGATTGGGCTGAATGTTCTTTTAGTAATTTTCAACTCTCCATCGACAGGGGCGTGTCCATCAATGCGATTGTCATCTTTTTCAATTTTTTGAGTATCCATTGTGGCACGTTTCATTTGTAGGGGTTGAAAAATGTGCTTTTCAATATAATCTTCATATTTTTCTCCTGAAACACGAGCTATAATTTCTCCACCAATAATGTACAATAGGTTGTCATAATCAAACTTTGATCGGAAGGAAGAGACAGGCTTTAAATAGCGCAAATTATGAATCATTTCTTCTAAAGTAGTGGTGTTTTGGGCAGGAAAGACCATTAAGTCTCCAGCACCTAGTCCCAAGCCGCTTCGATGAATCATTAAATCTCGGATTGTAAACTCCTCGGTAACATAAGGAGCATACAATCTGAATGTTGGAATAATATCAGTCACTTTGGTGTCCCATTCAATTTTTCCTTTGTCTACTAACTGTGCCAGACCTGCAGTGGTAAAGGCCTTTGTGTTGGAGGCTACTCCAAAAAGTGTTTCTGTATTAACGGGTTTATTGGTTTTTACTGATTGGATGCCATAGCCCTTCTTTTGAAGAATTTTGCCATCTTTAATGACTGCAACAGCCATACCTGGGACGTTGAAGGTCTCCATTGTTTTCTCTACGAGGCTGTCGATCTGATGGGGGGTAAGTGCTTGTGAAAATAGTGTGGAGCTGAACAATATAGTAGCCATCAGAACTCTAAAATGTATGTATATTTTCATTGTTTTATTTTTTATCAGAAAACCATAAAGATAAGGGAATCTAAAAGAAACTATCTTTTTTATTTTATGAATTCCATTTACTGAATTTCAAAAAGAATTCTATCTCTGTAAAATTGTTATTAATTTAGCCTTTCAAAAGAAAATAGTAAAATGAGTAAAGAGGTATATTTAATAGATGGAATTAGAACAGCAATAGGAAAATTTAGAGGTACATTATCGACTGTTCGTACGGACGACATGGCAGCACACGTATTGAGAGAGGTGGTCAATAGAAATGCCTCACTAGATCCAAAAGCGATTGAAGATGTAATTTTTGGTTGTGCTAATCAAGCGGGAGAAGACAATCGAAATGTAGCAAGAATGGCACTTTTAATTGCTGGGTTGCCATATTCGATAGGAGGAGAGACCATAAATCGCTTGTGCTCTTCAGGTTTAGCTTCAGCGGTTAATGCATCACGTGCTATTAAAGATGGTGCAGGAGACATATACCTCGCTGGGGGAGTTGAAAATATGACAAGAGGACCATGGGTAATCAGTAAATCTGCTCAACCTTTTGGAAGTGATGCTAAGATTTATGATTCTTCTTTTGGGTGGCGCTTTATTAATCCAAAATTAGAGGCGGTATATGGAACAGAAGGAATGGGGCAAACTGCTGAAAATTTAGTTGAAAAATATAATATTTCTCGTGAAGACCAAGATAAGTTTGCCGCTTGGTCTCAACAAAAGGCAGCTGCAGCCCAAGAAAATGGGAGATTGGGAGAGGAAATTGTTCCTGTAGAGATTCCCCGCAGAAAGCAAGACCCACTTATATTTGATAAGGATGAATTTGTAAAGCCAGGAACAACAAAAGAGATTCTCGGTAAATTGCGACCTGCTTTTAAAAGAGAAGGAGGTTCGGTTACAGCTGGAAACGCTTCCGGGCTTAATGATGGAGCAGCGGCTTTACTGCTTGCGAGTGAACAAGGTGTTAAAGACCATCAATTGAAGCCAATTGCTCGAATTGTTGGAGGTGCAGCAGCTGGAGTAGAACCACGCATAATGGGAATAGGTCCTGTTTATGCGACCAATAAACTATTGAAACGAACAGGACTTACATTAGCAGATATGGATATTATTGAACTGAATGAAGCTTTTGCTTCTCAATCTTTAGCCTGTATCAGGGAATGGGGACTCGAAGACAATGATCCACGTTTGAACAGAAATGGAGGAGCTATAGCAATAGGACATCCACTAGGAATGACAGGAGCACGTATTTTACAAACAGCGGCTATAGAACTTCAAAAGACTCAAAAAAGATATGCATTGGTTACACTTTGTATTGGCGTGGGACAAGGTTATGCTTGTATTATTGAAAGAGTGTAGGAATTAAATTACTTTTATTTTTGAGTAGTTTTTACCGATCTATGATTTAGGTTTAAAACTTTTTCAAAGGCTTTTCGGGGTCTGTTTTTAATATTCACTTCTCCACAATAGGTATATCCCATTTTATCAAATAAATGTAACATTGCTGGGTTATCAAAATTGGTATCTGCTTTTACACTGTATATATTGTTTTCAAGTGCATATCCTTCAATAAACGTTAAAATGTCAGTTGCAAAGCCTTTACCTATATGAGAGGTTTTTATTGCAAGTCGATGAAAGGCAACAAAGTCCCCTTCTGATAACCATTCTCCTTTAATATGATTATATACTGGCTCATCATTAATAAATAATGAACAATATCCTATAATTTCTTTATCTTTCGTTAAAACAAAACCTACTTCTTTATCAATATCTAACTGAATTATTTGTGGATTAGGATAACCGTCCTGCCATTGAAGACTCCCTTCTGATTTCCTTTTGTCTATAGCACTTTGTAGAATATCCCATATTTTCGAAATGTCATCTTGATTTGCTTTTCTTAGTTGATAACTCATTTTTGAACGTTAAGTAGTTGAATTTTTTTCTGTCTAAATTAAAAAAGCCGTTCAAGTTGAACGGCTTTTTTATATACTAACATAGTTTAAAAACTACAAAAGATAAGTGTTATTACTGTTTGTCCGTTTCTACATGAGCAAGCTCTTCAGCCTTATAATCACCATTGTCTAGCTTTTTCTTTACTTTAAGAAAAGTATCTATGGTATATTGGACATCCTCTAAGGTATGAGAAGCTGTAGGGATTAAACGAAGCATGATAGTCCCTTTAGGAACAACTGGATATATAACAATTGAACAGAAAATACTGTAATTTTCACGTAAATCAAAAGTTAAATTGGTTGCTTCCGCCAAATTTCCCTTCAACAATACAGGGGTAACTGCAGAGGTTGTGGATCCCGTATCAAAACCAGCCTCTTGCAATCCTTTTTGTAGATTGGTAGCAATCTCCCAAAGTTTCTCTTTTCTTTTGGGTTGAGTTTTTAAAATTTCTAACCGTTTACGTGCACCAACTACAATTGGCATTGGTAAAGATTTGGCAAACATTTGGGATCGCATGTTATAACGCAAGTATTGAACAATTTGCTCCTTAGCAGATACAAACGCGCCGATTGAAGCAATTGATTTTGCAAATGTCCCAAAGTAAACATCAATTTCATCGTGAACACCTTGTGCTTCACCTGTTCCTTTACCATTTTCTCCCATTGTTCCGAAGCCATGTGCATCGTCAACAAGGAGTCTGAAATCATATTTTCCAGATTTCCTGTAACCAATAATTCCTTTTAAATCACCTTGTGCTCCAGTCATTCCAAAAACACCTTCAGTAATCACCAAAATACCACCTTCCGTCTTATCAACTAATTTTGTAGCACGCTCCATTTGTTTGTCAAAACTTTCCATGTCGTTGTGCTTAAAAACAAAACGTTTTCCTGCATGAAGTCGCATTCCATCAAGGATGCAAGCATGAGATTCACTATCGTATACAATAACGTCGTTACGATCAACTAAGCTATCGATAATAGAAACCATGCCTTGATATCCAAAATTAAGTAGGAAAGTATCTTCTTTTTCCATGAATTCTGAGAGCTCGTTTTCTAGGGCTTCATGCTCACTTGTTTGACCTGTCATCATTCTAGAACCCATTGGATAAGCCAATCCCCACTCTTCAGACGCTTCAGCATCAACTTTTCGTACTTCGGGGAGATTCGCTAAACCAAGGTAGTTGTTAACCGACCAAACAAGGCACTCTTTGCCTCGAAACTTCATTTTGTTTCCAATTTCTCCTTCTAATTTTGGAAAGGTAAAATAGCCATGTACACCTTTGGCGTACTTTCCTATTGGTCCCATGTTTACCTTCAACTTGTCAAATATGTCTCTAGCCATAAATGTTTTATTTATTCAGTTCATTTATTTTTGAACTGATATTAATACAGCGCAAAGATAGTTTATTTTTAGAGAATTATCAATTATCGATTGCGAATTTGTAGGGTTTCCGATCAGACACTATAACCCGAATTATTAACTACGTTGAGCTCGTAAGCTGTATTCATAAATTAGCTGCACCCCAAAAAAAGAATAAGGACGTAAAATATGCCTAATTATTTTTTGTAACATACTGATTACAATCTAAATATACACGCGTTAGTGTAAGGTTGGTGAATAGTTGGGGATAACATTCACCTCCCTTTCCAGTTGAATGCCATATTTATTGAATATGTCTTGAATAATGATTTCTGACAACTTGTAAATATCCTCTCCTTTTGCATTGTGGTAATTGACCAAAACCAAAGCTTGATTCTTGTGCACACCGTAAGCTCCAAATGTTTTTCCTTTCCACCCTGCTTGATCGATAAGCCATCCTGCGGGGATTTTTACATGTTGATCATCCACTTTATATGAAGGCATGTGTGTATATCGCTCTTTTAGTTTGAGGTATTCTGAATTTTGAACAATTGGATTCTTAAAGAAGCTTCCAGCATTGCCAATTTCTTTTGGATCGGGAAGTTTGGTCTGTCGGATTGCGATTACTGCATCACTTACATCTTTAATTGTTGGATTTGAAATATCATGCGCTTTTAATTCATCTTCTATTGCGCCATAATGTGTATTTACGACAGGTTGCTTCGACAGTTGGTAATTTACGGAAGTGATAATATACTTTCCTTTGAGCTCTTTTTTAAAAACACTTTCTCTATAGCCAAACTGACATTCTTCATGTGAAAATTGACGTATTTTTCCTGTAGCAATTTCAACGGCTTCTAGAGACTCAAAAACATCCTTAATTTCTACTCCGTAGGCGCCAATGTTTTGCATTGGACTAGCACCTACACTGCCTGGAATTAAAGATAAATTTTCAATACCACCCCAGCCTTTTGAAAGGGTATGTAAGACAAATTTATGCCATATTTCACCTGCTCCAACTTTTAAAGTAACCTCTGTTTCATTCTCTTTAACTTTTTCAATTCCCTTGATTTCATTGCGCAAAATCACTCCTGGGAAATCGTGCTGAAACAAGATATTACTTCCTCCTCCTAAAATTAACAACTGTTTGTTTTGCGTTTCAGGAAGAAGGTTAAGCAATTCTTCAACCGAAGAAAATGATTTGAAATATCTGCTCTTGGTTTGAATTCCAAAAGTTGTAAATGGGGTGATATTTACATTTTCTTGAAGCATTTCATCAAATTTTATACGAATGTAATTACTTTTAAGCAGCACAAAACCGATTTATGATTGTTTTATCATTATTGGAGTTTTGAAAACTTTTTAAAAATAAATTTTATGCTGAAACAAGTAAGTATTGAAAAGATCAATGCCTTTATGAAGAATACAATGATGGAAACATTGGAAATTCAATGTGTGGAGGTAGGAGAAGATTATGTTGTAGCAACAATGCCCGTTAATGCTAAAACACATCAGCCAATGGGATTGCTTCATGGTGGAGCCAGTGCGGCATTAATTGAAAGTATTGGCTCTATGGGCTCTACTTTGTTAATTGATATTGAAAAGGAAGCACCTGTGGGGATTGAAATCAATGCCAACCATATAGGAAGTATGTCTTCAGGAACTGTTAAGGCAGTTGGGAAAATTGTACATGCTGGGAAAAGAACGCATGTGTGGCAAGTGGATTTAACCAATGACAAAACAGGGAATTTGATTTGTACAGGCCGACTGACAATCATGATTGTTCCTCAGAAGAAGCGATAATTTATGGGACTTTTAGCACATCAATTTCCTGGCGAAGAAATAAAGATACTCAAAGGCAAATGGAAAAAGGAAAATCTACAACATTTGCCTGAAACCTGCTTTTTTGTATCCGATTTCACAAAAGAAAAATCTTTTCATTTTATTGAAGATAAGGCCATTGGAGGCTTTTCAAATAATGAATTGAATTTTAACTCCAATGATTCGGTGTTTTTCGCGAGTGGAAAAGCTTATTTGAATGGTTTGCAATGGTTTATTGATGGTTTTGAAGCAAATAAAATACAAAAGGCAATTTATTCGAGGATTAAGCGATTGCCAAAAAATAATGATGATGAAATTGAACAAATATTTAGACGTCTGGCTGCAGCCTACCAAGAGGAAGCTCTGGTTTATTTGATTAGTGACGAAAAATTTGGGACATGGATAGGGGCGACACCAGAAATTCTTTTATCGGGTAATACGAAAAAAATGCGCTCGATAGCCTTGGCAGGAACGAAACACAATACAGAAAGTCAATGGACAAAAAAGGAACAAGAAGAACATCAATTTGTTGTAGATGACATTAAAGAAAAAATTGAAAGACAAGCGCCAAAAGACTTGAGGGTCCATTCAACAGAAACTGTAAAGAAAGGCAAAGTCTTTCACTTGCAAACCCAATTTGAGTTTCAACTTTCTTCTGAAAAGTGGAATGTGTTGATGAATGAATTGCATCCTACACCTGCTGTTTGTGGAACACCTACCGAAAATGCAAAAGCCTATATCCTTATTCAAGAGCCCCATGAAAGGGCATTGTATACAGGCTTGATTGGTTGGAAAAGTCAGGTAAATATTGACGTTTATGTAAATTTACGTTGCATGCAAGTTTTAAAAGAAGACTATGCATTATACGTTGGCGGAGGTATTACTAAAGCATCTCGAATAGAAAAGGAACTACAAGAAACAGAAGACAAGTCAGAAACCTTAATATCTATAATTTCCAATTCACAGTCTTGATACTTATTTTTAGAATTTGAGGATGTAAAGTATGAATAGTTCGATATAGTGTACACAAAAAGGGACTCCCTGTATAGAAAGTCCCTTTACAAAATCTCAAGAAATATTTAGAATCTTCTTTTCTCTTTAATACGAGCTGATTTTCCTGTTCTGTTACGGAAGTAGAAAATGCGTGCTCTTCTTACAGAACCTTGTTTCAATATCTTAATAGACTCTAAGAAAGGTGACTGAATAGGGAAGATACGCTCTACACCAATTCCTCCTGACACCTTACGTACTGTAAAGGTTTCAGTTGTTCCTTCGCCTCGTCTTTGGAGAACTACACCAGCAAATTCCTGGATACGTTCCTTCTCTCCCTCTTTAATTTTATATTCTACAGCTACAGTATCTCCTGCGCCGAACTCGGGCAATTCATTTTCAATTGCAAATTCGTTTTGAACTTCTTTTATTAAATCCATGACTTTTTAATTTTACTATCCAGAAATCGGGGTGCAATATTACGTAAATTTTATGAATTAAACACACTAAAATAATAAAACTTATAGGAATTTTTAATTCTATCTCAGTAAAAGCACAGTGCAAATGTATTCAAATTTGAATAATCTATAGCTCTCTAGCATATATATTTCTATCTTTTCTTATGTTTTATTACTAAAAAAAATGAGTGTTTTGATGAATAGTGCGGATCAGTAGTCAAAGTCCAATTTAAATCGTTTTCTTAAATTGTTTAATTCTGGATTTTGCTTTGCCATTTCTTTAAACTTCTCTTTACTTGTTGTGGGAGCAGTAGATGCTTCACTTTCTACAGTTAAGGTGATTTTTAATTTGTCATTTTTGAGCTCTTTTCTCAAGTAGCTAAGTAAATCTATTTTATGTGTTTCAATAAATTCCAATTGAATATTATTGGCAACGGTATAACTTATTTCAAATCCAGTTTTGAGCACAGGATCGCGATCAATCATTGCAGCGTGCAGTGTTTTTTGGTTTTCATCTCTCGCTTTGAAGGCAAACTGTCTCCAATTCATTCTTAACTGGTCTTCCGTAAATTCTTCATTCTTTTCTGTGTGATTAATGGGCTCAACTTTTTCTTCCTTAACACTATTTGATTGAGACATTAGATCATTTATGCTGAGGTAACCCTTCCCTTTTTTTTGGGTAGGAGCAGATAATTTCTTGGCCGCTTTATTGATTGTAACAACTTCATTGGTTGAATTGTCCTCTTCCTGTTTTTTTGGTTTTTCCTTTTTTGCTTCTGCTTCCTTTTGTCCTTTGAATGCAATAATTCGAACTGGATCAGTTAAGCGTTTTTTTTTTGAAGTTCATTTTTAATTGAACAGAGTTGCATCAAAGTAAGTTCGACCAGTAAGCGTTGATTTTTAGCGGCTTTATAGTTGGTGTCAGCATTTGTAATAATGCCCAATGCACGCAAGATAAATTGAGCATCAACTTTAGTCGATTGCTCCTTGTATTTTTCTTTTATGGAATCACCAACCTCCAACAGTTCGATTGTTTTATCATCTTTTCCAACCAAAAGGTTGCGATAATGTTCGGAAAGCCCAACTAGAAATTGATGACCATCAAAACCATGGTTGATTATTTCATTGTACAGCAATAAACTGTCGGTAATGTTCTCCTCCAAAGCGTAATCGGTCAATTTAAAAAAGTAGTCATAGTCAAGAACATTTAAATTTTCTAATACGGCCTTATAAGTCAAACTTTTTCCAGCAAAACTTACAATTTGATCAAATATTGAAAGTGCATCTCTTAAGGCACCATCTGCTTTTTGAGCGATAAGATGTAAACCTTCACTCTCAGCATCAATTCCTTCGTTTACAGAAATTTTCTTGAGGTGATCAGCTATATCTGAAATTTGTATCCTGTTGAAGTCAAAAATTTGACAACGGGAAAGTATAGTGGGGATAATTTTATGCTTTTCAGTTGTCGCCAAGATAAATATGGCATGAGCTGGAGGCTCTTCAAGGGTTTTTAAAAAAGCATTAAACGCAGAAGTACTCAACATGTGTACTTCATCGATAATGTATACTTTATAATCGCCCAGTTGAGGTGCAACCCGAACTTGATCAATTAAGTTTCGGATATCGTCAACACCGTTGTTAGAAGCAGCATCTAATTCATAAATATTGAGTGATTGTCCTTCGTTAAAAGATTGACAAGATTCACATTCTCCACAAGCCTCAACATCTTCTGTTCGATTCGAACAATTGATTGTTTTTGCTAAAATCCGAGCCGTAGACGTTTTTCCAACTCCACGAGAGCCACAAAATAAAAACGCCTGTGCCAATTGGTTGTTTTTAATGGCATTTTTAAGTGTAGTAACAATGTTGTTCTGACCAACTATGGTCTCGAAAGTATGGGGTCTATATTTTCTTGCAGAAACAATATAATCGCTCATAAGTACAAAAATAATAGAATTTATACTCTTTCCTTAAGAAAGTTATAAACATTGGTTAAAATTTTTATTTTTTCTTCTTCAAACAGTGTTTTATCTTCGGACTTTAACTCGCATTATTTATTTCCTTATTTTAAACCATAGTAAATTGATAGTTATGTGTTTGTTCTGTTTTACATGCTTCCCCCTTATTGCTTAGCCCGCTTTATTCATCAATATCATACTTTAAATTTATGAATAAAGCGGGTTAGATTCTTTTGATTTTAGAGAATGAAGATTAATAGGAGAAAGGGTGAAGTATTGGATTCGTCCCGATATTATAAATCGAATTGAGGAGGGAGAAATTAATGCTTTTTTTGAGTCTAAAGTTATTGAAATAAAAGAAGGTTCAGTGGTTTTAGACACAGCAGATGGAGTAAAGGAGATTGAGAATGATTTCGTTTTAGCAATGACCGGCTATCGTCCTGAAAACCATTTTCTCAAGAAATTGGGTGTTGAATTTACAAACGATGAGAAATTACAACCGTTCTATAATGAACAAACCATGGAAACAAATGTCCCTCATTTGTTTTTAGCAGGTGTTATTTGTGGAGGCACGGAGACGCACAAATGGATTATCGAAAATTCAAAGATTCATGCAGACATGATTGTGAACTGCATTGTACAAAGGAAAAGAAAATGATTTTAATTACCTGTATTGGGCAATTGCTCCACAACCAACTCTTTTTCCAGCAGCGCCAGAAGGCTGTGAGGTAAAATCATCTGTTCCTTCATGAATAACTACAGATTTTCCGATAATATCCTTTTTATCATCCTCGCAGCTAATACACCATTCATCAGTTGCAAATTTAACTGATGCATCGCCGTCTTCATTGGCTGTGAAGTTTCCTATATCTCCTCTATGATAACCATCTTCACTGCCCCATTTTCCATGTTTTTCGTTGGTCGGATTCCAATGTCCACCAGCAGATTTTCCATCATCTGAAGAACAGTCTGCATGCTCATGGAGATGGATGGCATGTTCACCAGGAGTCAATCCGAACAGGTCAGCAACCATGTATACTTCTCCACCTTCCTCTTTAAACTCAACAGTTCCTGATACTGTACTGTTGTTTTTTGGATGAACATTAATCTTAATTTCATTTATGTCTACATTGCCCAAGTTTGTTTCTTCCTTGGCTTCTATTTCTTTACTTGCATCAACAGTCCGCAAAGCTTTTCCATTTTTTTCTACTGCTTTTTCACTGTCGTTTTCCCAGTTGCAACTGTAAACTATAATTGCTATAAAAAGGGTGCTTAAGAATAAGTTTATATTTTTCATAGTATGTATTTTAATCGTTTATAATGCATTAAAATAGACAATTCAGATGAGAACAACAAAATTTTTGTTACGAAAAATTGAAAAATGTACACTGAAAGTAGTTGAATCTCGCACGAATACCCATCAAAAAAATAAAAAAAACGAATAATTTATTTAAATAATGGTAAATTCATTATATATTTGACAACATTACAAACACTAAAATTAATTATCATGAAATTATTAAAAATGGCATTTACTGCTTTTGCTTTTGTAGCACTTTCTTTTTCATTTGGTTCTTGTAAAAAGGATTGGACGTGTGAATGTTCTTTCTCTGGATCATCTGAGACAACAACAACGACTATTAAAGACAAAACCAAAAAGGATGCTGAAGCAGCATGTAATGGAACTGCAAGTGTAGGAGGGTTCACAGTCGATACTGGGGCAAATTGCAACTTGAAGTAACAAGAATCTTTTAAGAATCTTTTTAATAAAAAGCGTGTGTCTACACGCTTTTTTTGTTTAATTTTATACGATAATGAATATAGAAAACAGCAACTTTATGTATAAAACCCTTGTTTTTATAGCTTTTACTTTGTTTATGACTAACTTTTTCTTTGCTCAAGAAGGGAAGACTGTATGTTCGAAAAAGTATGCTTTTGAAGACGGACAGATGGAAAGTCCTATACTCAACCAACAACAAATTTCAGAAGAACAAAAATACGATGTCCAATTTTATGCATTGGATCTAAAAATGGATAATTTATCAACGGATATTGATGGGACAGGAGAAATTTATGGTGTTGCTAAAGAAGCTTTGGATTCTGTACTGATTGAATTGTTTTCAAGTTTTACTATTTCTGCAATACGACTTGATGGAGCTTCTGTACCCTATAATCAGTCGGGAAATATTATAAAAGTTCCTGTTAATCTTACTGAAGGACAAACCTTTAAAATTGCTATTGATTACAATGGAACTCCTCCAACTCAAGTGACAAATCCGCTAGGAGGATCGGGTATGTCAAATGATGTTTCACCAACTTGGGGGGCACAAGTAACGTGGTCATTGTCTGAGCCTTTTTCTGCTTTTGAATGGTTTCCATGCAAGCAAGATTTAAGAGATAAGGCCGACAGCGTGTCTGTAAATATTACTGTGCCAAATAATTGTAAGGCAGGCTCGAACGGTATTTTAGAAAATGTTGTGGATCTAGGCAATGGAACTTCTCGTTATGAATGGTTCCACAGACATCCTATTGATTATTATTTGATTTCAGTAGCCATTGCAGAATATGATGAATACAATGTATACGCTCATCCCTCTAACTCGGCAAATCCAATATTGATTCAAAACTATATCTATAACAATCAATATGTTTTGCCTTTTTTCCAAAATGATATTGATGAAACAGTTGATTTCTTAGAACTTTTTGCTGAATTATACGGAAAATATCCTTTTGATGATGAGAAATATGGACATTGTATGGCACCTATAGGAGGTGGGATGGAACACCAAACAATGACCACCCAAGGCACCTTTGAAAAGGGATTGACATCACATGAATTGGCACATCAATGGTGGGGGAACAGCGTTACTTGTGCTTCTTGGTCTGATATATGGGTAAACGAAGGGTTTGCTGAATACTCCAGCCATTTAATGCTTGAGTACCTTCATCCTTCTGAAGCAGCTCAAAATATGGTTGATATGCATACCGATGTTATGGATAGCCCGGGGGGAAGTATTTGGGTTGTGGACAGCTTGAATGAAAGTGCTATTTTTAGTGGGAGGCTGACCTATAATAAGGGAGCATCATTTGTACATATTTTACGTTTTATGATGGACGATGATACATTGTTTTTTCAAGCCCTGCGTAATTATTTAACAGATTTTAAAGACAGTGTGGCATTGGCGCTTGATGTTCGAGATCATTTAGAGGCAGTTTCATCTGTTGATTTTGATGCTGCTTTTAATCAATGGTATTATGGGGAAGGATTCCCGACTTATAGTTTAAAATGGAACTCTGTAGGAGATGATTTGTTCTTTGAAGTAAGTCACACAACATCCAGCTCTACACCCACATTCACAACCCCTTTAGAAATAATGTTTGAAAGAACAAATCTTCCAGACACGATAGTTCGAGTAGCGATATCGAGTAATGATGACTATTTTTCAATACCTAATTTTGGAAATACAGGGAGTTCAGCAGAAATAGACCCCAATAACTGGATTATTAATGCTGTAGATACAATCTATAAAGATGAAACCTATACATCTGTTACCAAAACACTCAAATCGCCTACATTCAATATATACCCTAATCCAACAAGTGGTGTGTTGAATATTTCTACAGATAACGCTTCTAAAAAGAAGATTCAAATTTTTACCTCTCGTGGAACGGCAGTTTACAAAGGTGTATTTAACAAGATAACTAAAATTGACCTGAAAAATCAAAGCTCAGGTAATTATATCGTAAAAATCACAGACTCGACTGGAAAAAGATGGGTGAGGACAGTAGTTGTGAAATAATGAGCATGAATTTTCAGTGTGAGAGTGAGTAATCAGAATGAGGAAACAAAAACAAAGGACAAAACGTCGTTTTCATTCTTTACTTTCTTCGTGCTTTCAGTGAGTAATCAGAATAAAGAAAAGCAGGGTGAAGTCTTTCGCTCTCGCTCTTTACTCTCACTCTGCTTTTAGTGACCCCGTCAGGATTCAAACCTGAAACCTCTACAGCCGTAATGTAGTGCTCTATTCAGTTGAGCTACGGGGCCAAATATTGCTGTAGGCGGTTGCAAAAATAAGGCTTTATTTTATTTCAGCAAGTAAAAAGTGATAATAAAATGTGTTTTTGGAACTATTGTACCTCTGCCGATAATCCACGGTCGAGCAAAGCCTTGCACATGGCAGCAAGTGTTTCAAATTCGCCCGTTTTCACATCGCATTTTCCTTTGTAGTGAACGAGCATTGTGCATTGCTCAGCCTGTATAGGGTTGTGCTTGCAGACCTTTATTAAAGACTCAATTACGTGGTCGAAGGTGTTGATATCATCATTGAAGACAATAAGATTGTGTTCATCAACTTGTTTTTCAATTACTTTTTCGTCTATTAATGTTTCTGTATCCATATTTAATCTCGATTGTATACAAAATTAAGTCTTTTATTCTTTTTTACCAATTTTAACTTTGAAGAATACGTCAGATCTGTTCCCGATGTTGAATGATATCTCCTGCTATTGTCTCTTGATTGATGAGTCGAGAATTAATCAGTTGTGGAGCTTTCAATCCTTCATAAAAATTTACATTTCCAATTAATTGGTACACTTCATCCCAAGTCCTTTCATCAATAAAATGTTGAATGGTTTGAGCACCGCCTTCAACAAAGACGGAGAGTATATTGCGTCTGTATAATACTGACAATATTGCTGTTGTAGAAAATTTGGACAAATGAATGACTTCAACATGTTCAGGAAATTGAGGAGAAATGTCTTCTCTACAAATCACAGTGGTGGGTCCACCATCGGTAAACACCTTGGCATTTAGATTTGATTGTCCATTGGGGTCAATAATAAAACGATGAGGTGAACGACCGTCGATTTTGCGAACATTGAGTTGTGGATTATCGTTGTTAATTGTTTTCCAGCCAACCATAATGGACTGTTCTAAACTTCTCCATTGATGAACAAATAATTTTATGCGGGGTTGAGTAATCCAATTGATACCATCTTTTCTGTTTTTTTGTAGAGGATCAATAAAGCCATCTCGCGTTTCCGCCCATTTAAGAATAACAAAAGGTCGTTTTTTCTGATGAAATGTAAAGAATCGACGATTTATATAATTGGCTTTCTCTTCAAGTACACCAGTCCTTACTTTAATATTGTTTTTTTTAAGTTGCGCAATACCACTGCCTGAAACTTTTGGATTTACATCGAGACAAGCAACTACAACACGTTTTAATCCGTGCTTAATTATTAAATCAGTACAGGGTGGTGTCTTCCCTTGATGAGCGCAGGGTTCTAGGGTAATATAAATTGTAGCATCCGAAAGCACCGATTTGTCCTTAACGTTATTTATTGCATTCACCTCTGCATGAGGTGCACCATATTTGTGGTGATAACCTTCACCAATTATTTTATTTTGATGTACGATTACAGCACCAACCAATGGATTTGGAGCAACGTGTACACCACCTAATTTTGCAATTTGTAATGCACGAGACATGTATTCTTGGTCAACAGCTTCTTGGTTCATGTTGTGCTAAATTAAGAATTAATCAAATTTAAGGGCTTTAATGGGAGAGATTTTTGTGACAACATACGATGGAATTATTAATGCGGCAGTACAAAGTATAATAGTGCCAATATTCAACAATAAGATATACCAAAAGTTCAATTCGATAGGCACAGCATCTAAATAATACACTTTTGGATTTAATGGAATAATTGTAAAATATTGTTGCAACAAACACAGTCCTATACCAATTATATTGCCAATAATTACACCTCGAAAGATGATAAAAAAGGCTTGGTACAAGAAAAGTTTACGAATTTCCCAATTTTTGGCACCTAAGGCTTTTAAAAGCCCAATAAGTTGTGTTTTTGTAATGATTAGAACCAGTAGGCCT
Organism: uncultured Fluviicola sp.; assembly: GCA_964585545.1. Classification (GTDB taxonomy): domain Bacteria; phylum Bacteroidota; class Bacteroidia; order Flavobacteriales_D; family Crocinitomicaceae; genus Brumimicrobium. Next base: position 151,330 of record CAZPDT010000003.1, on the reverse strand, counting down.
GATCCCATATTAATTGTTCCTATGAGGAGCATTAAAACCAAAATAATAATAACGTTCAAGTTAAGAAAATCTAGCCAAAGAAAAATATCTTGATGGTCTTCAACAATTGTTCTTACCCGATATTGGGTTGCATCACTAGTGTCTTGGAACATAATGGTCCTTTTAATATTATTGGTAATGCTTTCTAATTGGTCAAAATTCGACACCTCAACTTCGTAGCCTCCAACGTAATTTTGAGAACTGCCTTTCCCATCAATATATTCAAAAATTACACGTTTGCCACCTTTAATATTTACTGCAAATCGGGTGCCTGAATCGTTTAAATATTCACGTTGGATTTTTCCCATACTTGTTTTTTCGGGATAACAAGGTAATTTTTTGTTTCCTTCAATTTGCACCTTAAGATAGGCGGTGTCAGGAAGGGCATTGTGCTCTCCAAATCCATCAACAAATGTTTGATAGTCTGATGTAATTACGCGTATGGTTGTATCTTTAATGTCGCAATAGGTAAATCCAATTGTCGATTCGTACCCTTTTCCCCAATCATTGCGATAATTTCCGTTGCCGCCAATAGGGTCTGAATAGATAACAAACTGACCATTTTTTGTCACAGTATCCGCAACACGGATAGCAGCTTTTACCCCCCAATCATTAAGCCGTTGAACATTTCTTATGTCTCCAATTACAATTTGATTGTCAAACTCTTGCAAACCTGTTTTAAAACGACCAGTAACTTTGTATTTTAGCTTAACAGGGGAAGACTTCACAAAAAATATATTGACCATATCGCCAACATCAATATTTAATTTATTTGATATCTGTGAGGAGATCATAATTTCATCGTGAGGAATGCTGTCTTTCACATTGGGAACAGTTCCATCAATGAGGTGTGATTTAAAAAAATGCCAATCAAAAGTTTTGCCTACACCTTTCATTATAACCCCATTAATTTCCTGTTGTATTTGAAACGTATCTATTTGGTGAACTTTGTATCGAATGGTTTCGGGGGTGGATTGTAAAAGAGCTGGTTTATAGGCAAAAGGTTGAATGTTTTTCACTCCTTTTACATTTTCTACTGCTTTAACTAAGGAGTCGTTATAGATAACAGGGGCAGTTTCAAAAGTATTGTCTTCTCCTGCTTTTATTATGGTTGCATGTGAACCAAAACCAATGACCTTGTTCTTTACTTTGTCTTGAAAACCTGTAATTACAGCAATGGTAATTATATTGATAATCATTGCTAGAATTATACTTAATCGGGCAATGCGTGTAATAGGTTGAGAAACTTTTTTATCTTCGTTCTTCCCTTTATGGATTTTCTTGGCTATGTAATAAAATTTATTCACAATGTTAAAAAATGCTTGCTAATGTATTCATTACGATTCGTCCTAAAAAGCTTTTTGGTCTTTTTTCTTATTTCCTGCCAAAGTAATTCACCTGCTCAAGCAGTTTCGTCTGTCGAACATACTGAAAAAAATGATGAAAAAGAAGCATTACCAATTATTGTTGGAGGTGAACGCATGGATACCTTAATTGCAATTCTAGGGTCGGGCAACATTGGTGTTGTGGCCAATCAGACAAGCAGGGTAGGATCAACTCATCTTGTAGACACCCTACTGGCATCAAATATTAGAGTTAAGAAAATATTCTCACCTGAACATGGTTTTCGAGGCGAAGAAGATGCAGGGGCACAAGTTGCATCAGACAAGGATATTAAGACAGGGTTGCCCATAATTTCTTTATATGGAAAGAATAAAAAACCTTATCCTGAACAATTAGCAGGACTTGATGTTTTGGTGTTTGACATGCAAGATGTAGGGGTTCGATTTTATACGTATATCTCTACATTGCATTATGTAATGGAAGCTGCAGCAGAAAACAATATTCAGGTGGTTGTTTTGGATCGTCCCAATCCAAACGGCGATTACATTGATGGACCGATACGCAAAAAGGAATTTAAATCTTTTGTTGGAATGGATCCAGTTCCTTTGGTTTATGGAATGACAATAGGAGAATTGGCACAAATGATTAATGGAGAGGGGTGGCTGGAGAATGAAGTGCAATGTGATTTGACTGTAGTTCCTTGTTTAAATTACAGTCACGACACTCCATATTCCCTGCCAATAAATCCTTCTCCAAATCTGCGAAGTGATGCTTCAATTCGCCTTTATCCAAGCATTTGTTTATTTGAAGGCTGTGAGGTAAGTGTAGGAAGAGGGACAAATCAACCATTTGAAATTTTTGGGCATCCCGATTTGAAAGGAAAGAAGGAGTATCCTTTTGAATTTAAACCTGTCTCTAGTTTTGGTGCTAAACACCCCAAGTTGGAAGGGAAGATGTGTTATGGTAAAAACCTTCAAGATTATCCGGATAGTGTCGGAATAAAAGCTTTAAATTTATCATGGTTAATTAATGTCTACAAGGCTTTAGGTTCGAAAGATGATTTTTTTTCCAGAGCCCATCATTTTGATTTACTGGCTGGAACCGATGCATTAAGGAAACAGATTCTTGCAGGAAAAACGGAGACGGAAATTAGAGCATCTTGGAGAGCGGATTTAGACGAATTTAAAAGGAAACGTAAACAATATTTATTATATAAATAGTGTCTGTTTCTAACCAGGCACTAAATAAACAAAAGAAAATGAATTTACGAACTATTTTATTTACGGTTTCACTGATTTGTATTGGAGGGGTATTTTTGTCATGCAAGAAGAATTGGACTTGTCAATGTGAGCCTGATGAGAACAGTATGAAGGAGTTGACACATCACCCTATAGAAGATAAAACCCAAAAGGATGCAGAGGCAGCGTGTAAAGAATACAGTACAGAGGGACTCGACTGTACTTTGAGATAGAACTGATGTATCGATGAAGTTGAGGATTATTTAAAATAAACTGAAATTTATTATATCAGTAAGAAAAAAATCCATAAATTTGCACCCACTTTTAATAGTAGAAGTTGAAAAAATACTAAAAAACGTTTTGGTATCGTTTATTTAAAATGCGGATGTGGTGAAATTGGTAGACATGCTAGACTTAGGATCTAGTGCCGCGAGGCGTGTGGGTTCGAGTCCCTCCATCCGCACCAATTAAAAGTGGTATGAGTCTCAACTTATACCATTTTTTTATATTTATAAAGTTTATTTAAATCAATATGAATATTACAAAAGAAAATGTTGATAAGCTCAACGCAATATTAACAGTCACTGTAGAGAAGTCCGATTATCAAGAGAAAGTAAATCAAGTTTTAGCGGATTATCGTAAAAAAGCCAATTTGCCCGGATTTAGAAAGGGAAAAGTTCCTATGGGAATGATTAAAAAGCAGTACGGAAAATCAGTTCTTGGAGAAGAACTCAATCGTATTGTGAGTGAAGCCTTATATAAGTATATTGAAGAACAAGATTTTGAAATCCTTGGTAATCCATTGCCCAAAGATGATGTAGAACTTAAAGGGGATTTTGAAAATCCTGATACTTTTGAATTTGTATATGAGATTGGTATTACGCCAGAAATAAACATTAAACTTTCGGATAAAAACAAATTTGAATATACAAAAGTTAAGGTTGATAAAAAGTTAGTTGACAAACAAGTAAATGATCTTACTCGACGCTATGGTAAGTTAATTTCCGGAGAAAAAGTTGGAGAAAAAGATTTGGTGATTGGGAAGCTCGTAGAACTTGATGAGAAAGGAGAGATCAAAGAAGGTGGAGTAATGAACGACTCAACAATTTCTATGGAGTTTGTTGAAGATAGTAAAACCCAAAAAGAATTGATGGGGAAAAAGCCAGGAGACCAGGTTGTGGTTGACCCGAGTAAAATCTCTAGAGGAGGAAAAGATATGGCAGCAATGTTGGGCGTGGAAGAAAGCGAATTGAATGGGTTATCCAATCAGTTTCAATTGACCATTAATGAAATTAAGGTTATGGAGCCAGCGGAGATGAACCAAGAACTGTTTGATAAACTTTTTGGAGAAGGACAAGTGAAGTCTGAAAAGGAGTTGAGAGATCGTGTAAAAGAAGACATGGAAAAAATGTTTGAAGGAGACAGTGATCGAATCTTGACCCGTAGAATCTCTAATGAATTGATTAAGAAAACAGATATTGAGTTGCCCGATGAGTTCTTAAAACGATGGATTTTTATTTCTCAAAACTCCCACAATGGACACAATCATGACCACAATCACTCCGATCACAAACACATTACTATGGAAGAGGTCGAGCAAGATTATGAAAACTATGCCCGCAGTCTCAGATGGCAATTGATTCAGAACATCATTTTTAAAGAAAACAATTTGAAAATTGAGCAAGCAGAAGCTTTAAATTATACCAAAGGACTCTTGGCCAATCAATACGCACAATATGGAATGCCTGTTCCAGATGAAAAGGAAATGGAACTTTCTGCGCAGCAAGTATTGTCCAATCAAAAAGAAGCACAGCAAATTTATGATACGCTTTCCGAAGATAAATTAATTAAGTTTATTAAAGAAACCGTAAAGTTGAATGAAAAAGAAGTTGATTATGATAAATTTGTAGAAATTGCACAAGATAGCAATGCTTAAGTTTGGAAAGTTAATTATATTTAAATCCGACGTCCTTTGGGTAGGAATTGTCGGATTTTTCTTTATTTTTGATAGACTAATTTGAATATTTTATGATAGTAGTAACAGGAGCCACAGGATTTATTGGTAGTTGCTTGGTCAGTAAGCTAAATCGTGTGGGTATACAAAGAATAGTAATTGTTGATGAGTTCAGAAACGACGACCGTGAGCACAACCTTGTGGGGAAGAAATATACGGAAAGAATAGATCGTTCTCAATTTATTGATTGGTTGAAAGAAAATGGGCATAATGTTCAATTTATTTTTCACATAGGAGCAAGAACGGATACCACAGAATTTAATAAAGAAATTTTTGATGAGTTGAACCTCAATTATTCAAAAGAAGTATGGAAACTGGCTACACGCTATAGTATACCTCTTGTTTATGCCAGTTCAGCTGCTACCTATGGCTCAGGAGAGTATGGATATGATGATGCGCATGGAGTGGTTGAGAAACTCGAGCCTTTAAATCCTTATGGAGAGTCTAAGAATGATTTTGATAAATGGGTATTACAACAAGACATCAAACCTCCTTTTTGGGCGGGATTGAAGTTTTTTAATGTTTATGGCCCCAACGAATACCACAAAGGAAGGATGGCTTCTGTTGTTTTACATGCTTATAGGCAAATCACACATACAGGAGAAATGAAACTTTTCCGTTCTCATAAAATGAAATACGACGATGGCGAGCAAAAAAGAGATTTTATCTATGTAAAAGATGTGTTGAATATTTGTTTGTTTTTAATGAACGATCGACCGGAGAGTGGATTGTATAATGTAGGTTTAGGTAAGGCACGATCTTTTAATGATTTGGCAAAGTATACGTTTCATGCAATGGATAGAAATGTAAAAATCACCTACATTGATACCCCCGAAGATATCCGAGAAAAGTACCAGTATTTTACTGAAGCGAAGATGAACAAACTTATTTCTGCAGGATATTCTAAAGGATTTCATACTCTGGAGCAAGGAATTAAGGATTATGTGGAGAACTATTTAATGGATGGGAAGTACTATTAAATAACCATAGATTAAATATTCTTTTTTAAAATTTATTGGGTTTTTGGTCAGCGATTAAATCAAATATATTATATTTGTATATATATAATTTCAGTTGGAATGTATTACGTTGTTCCAACGCAAGATCAAATTAACCAATAAATCGTCTCAATAAAATGAAAATTTTTAGTATGTTAAAAAGAATTCTCTTTTTTTGTATTTTTTTTCTTTATGCTTTACTCGAATCCCTTACATTAAATGCACAATGTCCTGATTACAATAGTTTTATTGCTGGTACAGGAGAAGTTTGTAGTGGTCAGTATTATACGATAAATATTGAAAATGCAGCTTGTGATGAAGTCATTTATCTTCACGTGACAGGTAATATCTTTCTAGGTGGTTGGTGGAAAATCAATAGTAATTTAACTGGAGATCAAATTGCGAAAGAAGCTATACCTATAGCACAAAGTTCAAATTATAATGTAGACACACTTATAGGTCCTATTGATGTGGGTTCACAGGGAACTGATTTTACCTTGACCACTGATCAAGGAAGTTGGGGGTCTGTTACTATTCAGATTGATCAAAATGGAAGTATAATTGCCGACAATAATGGAAATCTTTCAACAGTTGTGTTTTCAGCTGCTACGAGTATTAGTTCTGCAACACTTACAGTTACAACACCTTCGGGAGATGTTACAAGTACATCTAATTATTGTGAAGATTTCAACCTTCAGATACCGCTTGCCAATTCAAATTATTGCAATAGCTTAAGTATTGATTTACCGTGGAACATTATTTGTGATTCGACAGGAGCCGTTATTTCAAGTGGAATACATACTGTAACTGTATTTCCTCAGGTTCCTTTATCATCAACGGATATAGTTGCTATTTCATGGGACAGCCTAGCTTGTGATTGGGTAATTTCGCCAAATAATGATTGTGACATGTTAGATATTGGAAATGTTTTTACGATAGACCCAAATCCAACAACTGTGCCTGCAGACATTTGTAATGATGGGAGTCAGGATTTTGATGTTGAGTATATTGGCGTTTCTTCTGGTGCTGGGTGTGTGCCGTCGTCTGGAATTACTTTTACGACATCTCTTTCTTATACATCATGTGGACCTCCCGAACCTATTTTTACAATAACCCCTCCAACATGCTCCAGTGATGGTTATGCAGTTCTTGACAATTACGACAATTCTCTAAATTATACTTTTTCGCCTACAGGTCCAACAATTAATAGCTCAGGAATAATTGATAATACAATTGCTGGAACAAGTTATGTATTGACAGTTTCAAACGGAACATGCAGCAAAAGCAAAAGTTTTACAGTTTCTCCTCAAGTATCATCTCCAATCATCAATTCAATAATGCCGATAGATCCTGTTTTATGTGGAGAAAATGGGGTGCTTAATTTTGATTTTTCAAATGTTCCAGATGGCAGTTATACTTTATCTTACGATGGTGGAAGCTTTTCGATTACTGTATTAGGAGATACAGCTTCACTTAGTGTTCCGGCAGGTAATTATAATAACATTTCGTTGAGTATCGCTGGTTGCTCATCAAATGCTATGAATGCTATAATTTCAGAACCACTAACTCCTGATTCTCCAATACTAACAATAGATGCCGCAACTTGTACGGCAGCCGGAACTGCCACAGTTTCGAATTATTCCAGTTCTGTAACCTATAGTTTTTCTTCTTCAGGGCCATTAGTTGATTCTTCAGGAAACATTACTGGTGCCGTGGCAGGGACTACATATACTATATTTGCCGAAGAAAATGGGTGTCTTTCTTCAGGAAGTTCATTTACGGTGCCTGCACAATTGCCTCAACCAATGTTTACTGTCGTGGTAAACAATCCATCTTGTGGAACTGATAATGGTGAAATAATAATTGAAGTGAGCAATATAGATACATTGTCTTCTCCGGTAGTGTATTCAATAGGAAATGGACATCTAGATCAGTTGGGCAATAATATTTTTACACAGCTTTCGGAAGGCACTTACGTTATTTCTGTTTCTGATCAAGAAGGATGCAGCAGTACAGTCTCCACTTCGTTAGAGGCTGAAGGTAGCTTTTACATAGAAGCAACTCCAGTACAAACAACAATAAAAGAAGGACAAGACATTGATTTACATGTAGACGTTGATCCTGATATAGTAATAGATGAGGTTGTATGGACGCCAAGCAATGGTTTAAGTTGTGACGATTGTATTTTTCCTACGGCATCACCTGAATTAACGACCACTTATTGGGTCCAAGTAAAAAGTGAAGATGGTTGTGTGGCAACAGACTCTGTATTGATTACTGTTATATCTCCGTGTAAAGATGTATTCATTCCGACCAGCTTTTCGCCGAATAATGATGGCATGAATGATTTACAATGTGTTTTTGGAGAATGTATTGCTGTTTTTGATTATACAATTTTCAACCGGTGGGGAGAAGTTGTATTTTATACCTCTAATAAAAATGTTTGTTGGGATGGAAAGTTTAAGGGGAATCCAGTACAAACAGGGGTTTATATTTTTAGGTTAGAAGCAACACTAGAGAATGGGAAACAGATATCTAAGACCGGAAATCTTAATGTGACTCGATAAGTTTTATTGACCTAAACACAATAGTTTATATTTACGGTCAAATGATTATGGTTTAAAGAACAGCATCAAATATATTTTTTGAGAATATGGCCATATTTTTTTTATAATCAGAATAAATTAATTAAATTTGTTATTAAACTAAAAATCACTTGATGAGTAAACTTCTTTCGAACCACCGTTTAATCTTTCTTTTCAGTAAAAGCCATCAGAGGGTGGATCAATTGTATAGTTAAAAGTTAATTTTTTTTAGTAGAATTAAAGTATTTGTTCGTTGGATTCAACAAATTGCTTTGGTTTAAACTTTATAATATAGAATCCAGTTTAAAATTTTTATCTTATGAAAAAGAGATTTTTACTTATTTCTGCACTTATCTTTGCAGGGGCTGCTTCAGCTCAATTTACAAATTCAAATGCACCTGTAATTGGTGATTCTATTCAACTCTACATTGTAGATAGCACTGCAAGTAATTTGGAGTCAGTAACAGGAGACGGTGTAACTTGGGATTATACCAATTTAATTGACTACAATGCAGAAACGCGCACAATTAAAGTTGTAACTCCCCAGGAAAGTGGATTTGGTACAATATTTACGAATTCGGATGAGGCCATACAAATGGGGGATCAATTCAAAACTTTTTTTACCAATAATTCAACAAAAAGAACCTCTCAAGGAATTGTATTTAATGATCCAGAACTAGGTGATTTAATTATTAATCTCACCGTTAAAGAAGGAGACTACTATAGCTATCCTTTTGATTTTGGAGACCAAATTAAAGATAGCATTGAAGGTACTGCTTCATTCACCTATAATAGTCAACCAATCAATACGACTGCTGTAGGTGTAACATCAGCGGAAGTTGATGGTCGTGGAACATTAAAGATGGGATTGACTGGAACATATAATAATGTCTTACGTTATCATATTATAGATACCATTCGTATTGCTGTTCCGATTCCTACCATTCCTGATTATATTGCGATTCATGAGCAATTTGAATATTATAATTTCTCAGAGAGTAGTTTGCCTATTTTTACCCATACACATTTATGGTTTGGACAAGAAGGAGGAGCTCCAAGAAATGATTTCAATTTGGTGCTAAGTAAAGATATTACTACAACAGGATTAGCCGAAGAGAATCAATTGTCTGCAAAAATTTATCCTAATCCAGCTACTGATTATATAAATATACAATTGCCCAATTCAAATACAGATGCCAAAGTGGAAATTTCTGATGCTTTAGGGCGTATTGTCTTCCATTCTTTATTGGATTCAGAAAATTCAAAAATTGATGTCTCTGAATTAAAAAATGGTACTTATTTTGTGAGAATAAAGAATATAGACAATAAAATTCATACACAAATGATTGTGCTTAACTAATTCTAATATTTATTGTCACTAGATAATGAATACTAAAATAACCCGTTGTGCATTTATGGTAATTATTTTTAACACGAATTCTTCATTTCAAGACTATTTTTTTAGAAATGACTTCATCTGACGAATTTTACCCTACTATGCACAACGGGTTAAATTATTTTTTTGTTAGAATTATATATAGAATTATATATAGGGAAAACCCTATATTTCGTAAAGAAGAAGTGTTCTCTTGTATTATTTTATTATATTTGTCTAAATATGTTTTAATAATTGAATAAAAAACTTAATTATCATGAAAAAAATTATTTATGCTGGAGCATTTTTACTCCTAGGAACAGTAGCGTTATCGTCTTGTAAGAAAGACTGGACTTGTAGATGTGGTGATGGAGAATATGATACCACAACCATTAAAAATCAAACAAAAAAGAAAGCAAAGGATATTTGTCAAGGAAAAGTTGGAATTGGTTTGGTTAGTGTGAAGAGTAACGATTGCTATATTGAGTAGATACCAATAATTTTAAACGATTTAAGAAGGGGTTGTATATATACAATCCCTTTTTTTATTCTTACTCTTTATTTATTAGTTGATAACTAATTTTTATAAATTCACAAAGAAAGGGAAGAATTTCACAAAAATTTCACTTAGGATAGGTTGATATCTTATTTTAATTACTATCTTTGTAATTAACAAATTTTATTAAATATAAACTTAATTATTATGAAAAAATTAATTTATGCTGCCGCATTTTTGTTCGTAGGAACTATTGCATTATCTTCTTGTAAGAAAGATTGGACGTGTGATTGTGGTTCTGAGGAGTTTAATTATACTATTAAAGATGCAAAGAAAAAGGATGCTGAAGCTCAATGTGAAGGTAAGGCGGGAAATGGTATAGTAAGTGTTAATGTTGACACAGGATGTTCTCTTAAATAGACTACATACTGTTTTATGACAATTAAGAGGGAAATTTATGTTCCCTTTTTTTATGCTCTATTATTTGGTTGTTTGGAAAAATTATACGAACTTTAGTATACACCTAAAGTTTTATAGTATGACCACCCAAGAACTAGGAGAATTTGGAGAACAGCATGCACTGTTGTATTTACGAAATAATAATTTTCAAGTTATTGCAACCAATTATCGATACCATCGGAATGAAGTAGATATCATTTACCGATTGCCTGATAAGATTGTATTTGTAGAAGTAAAGACAAGACAAACTGCAGAAATAGGACCTCCATGGAAGGCAGTTACAAGACACAAGCAAAATCAAATTATAAAATGTGCTCATCATTACATTCAATCAGAAGACCTTGATCTGGAAGCTCAATTTGATATTATTTCTATTGTGCATAACTCTTATGGAACCTTTCTTGAACATATAGAGGAAGCTTTTTATCCAAGGGTATAATCTTTAAAAATCTATTTTTCATTGGAGCACTAATTCCCGAAATATACTTTGGTATTGCTTGGCTTTCTCTATCTTTGCAAAAGATAAATAAAATGGAGTCTATGAAGAAAGGAGAAAGTAGTAAGAAGAAAGGAGGAAGGAGCAGTGGAAAATCCAAATATTCAGGGAATAAGGAAAGTAAATATCTTGGCAACAGGGCGTCGGGAACTAAATCAGCAGGTGTTCGTAAAAGAAACCGACCTAAAGGTGGGGAAACGTTGCCAAAGTTTGATGACAAGGTTCGTTTGAACAAGTATTTAGCCAACGCAGGCATTTGTTCAAGACGCGAAGCAGATACACTTATTAAGTCGGGTGTGGTGAGTGTAAACGGTGAAGTTATTACGGAAATGGGATATAAGGTTCATCCTTCTGATACTGTTAAGTATGATGGAACCCGGATATCCAATGAGAAGAAAAGATATGTTTTGGTAAATAAACCAAAGAATTTTAGTGTTCAATTTGAGGACAATCCTAAGAAGGATTCCGTTTATCATTTTATTCACAAAGCGTGTAAAGAGGCACTGTATCCAGTTGGAAAATTGGATAAAGACAATTGCGGGTTGGTTTTATATACTAATGACAATGATATGAGCATGAAATTAACCCATCATAAATTTAAGGTGTCCCAACTTTTTCATGTAATTCTGGATCGAGAAATGTCTTCCGAAGATTTAGAAAAATTAACCAAAGGATTGTTTGTTGACAATAAGATGTTTAGTGCAAAAGAAGCAGAATTTGTTAAAGGAAAATCGAGAAATGAAATTGGTGTACATATTTATTCAAATAAAAGTAACAAGGTGAAATTAATGATTGGTAAATTGGGATATGAAATTGTTAAACTGGATCGAGTTGAGTATGCTGGATTGACAAAAAAAGATTTACCTCGGGGAAGATTTAGACACCTAACTGAAAAGGAAGTTATTTTCTTAAAAAGAAACTAGTGCATTTTTTTTTACAATTTTCATCTTATTTTTAAACAGATAATAAATAGGCATAATTTTTGCTTGTTCCAACAAAGAATTTAAACAAATTATGAATTTTTTTATTACATCCTTTCTGAGTATCTTTTTTTTATTGAACTCAATTCTATCCATACCTTTTACTAAAGTTGAACAAGCCTTTTCTGATGGGAACTCCAACAAAATTGTAAGTTATGGGACAACTAAAATGCTTATTTCTATAGAAGGAAAAGAAGGAGTTTACAGTCAATCCCAAGGTGCACAAATTCTTAATAATTTCTTTAAAACCAATCCTCCGAAATCCTTTTCATTTGATTTTAAAGGAAAAGAGAAAGGAGCATCTTCTTTTGCTGTGGGTTATTTTCAATCCAAACGAAAGTTTAGAGTAAGTATTAAATTTAAGAATGTAAAAGGAGAATATTTAATTGAATCCCTCACTATTGCTCTAGTAAGTTGAAAGTCACTTTAATCTATGTTGGTAAGACGGGAAAATCTTTTCTGATTGAAGGAGAAAAAGAATATGCTCAAAGAGTGCAACGGTATGTGCCGTTTGAAATTATTGAATTGCCAGATATTAAGAATGCAAAAAAACGATCTAAAAAAGAAATTAAGTCTCTTGAAGGAAAACAAATCTTGAAAAGAATTAAACCCAATGATTTTGTAATTCTTCTGGATGAAAATGGAAAGGAATTTTCTTCAATGGGATTTTCAAAATATATTCAAAAGCAATTTAATACTGGAAATCAAAGGGTTGTTTTTGTAATAGGTGGGCCTTATGGTTTTGATAATTTGGTATACCGTCGTTCAAATGATAAATTAGCACTGAGTAAACTTACATTTTCTCATCAAATGATACGAATGTTCTTTATAGAACAGCTGTATAGAGGTTTAACCATTTTACAAAATGAACCTTATCATCACGAGTGAATCCTAGTATTTGTAATAACTCACACTGTCTATAATGAGTTCCCATTGACCCTGGCTATTCACATAAGGTTCTTGGTCAACATAATGGATTTGTTGCACAGAATTGCCTATCTGGATACCTTTACTGGCTTTATTGAATTTCACCTTCCCTCCTTGGAAGCTAAGACACTCTTCAAAAGGATCGTCAATTTTACATGCAATGCCAAAGCCACTATCCTTACCGTCTATAGTTAAATAGTTACGTATTGAATCACCTTTTGTTGGAGAGAAATAAACATCGGTTCGCCATTGTCCAATGAAGTCTTCGTTGTACTTTTCAATATCTTGAACACTGCACGATGTAAAAAACAGTAAAGGGAAAGCTAATGCGAAAAGTCCAAAAGTATACTTCATAATAATGAATTTAAAAATAAAGGTACAAAAAAAATGCTACCAAAGTGATAGCATTTTATAATTCTATAATGATTTCGAAGTCCTATGCTTCAGTTTTTTCCGAAAATGGAACAACTGAAACAAAGGAACGATTGTCCTTTTTCTTTCTAAATTCTACTATTCCATCTTCTAATGCGTATAGGGTATGATCCTTTCCAATCCCAACATTTTGACCTGGATGATGTTGTGTTCCTCTTTGACGAACTATAATGTTTCCAGCAACAGCTCCTTGACCGCCAAATATTTTTACACCAAGTCGTTTACTGTGTGATTCACGACCGTTTTTAGAACTACCTACTCCTTTTTTATGTGCCATTTTATTAAGATTTTACCATTGAAAGTTGTTCTCCTTCAATTTTAATTTATGCTTTAATTCCAGTAATTGTCAACTCTGTTAGTTGTTGACGGTGACCATTTTTCTTCTGGTAACCTTTTCTTCTTTTCTTTTTGAAGACAATGATTTTATCTCCTTTCAGGTGACGTTCTACTTTTGCAGAAACTTTTGCACCTTCTATAACCGGGGCGCCAACGTTTACTTTACCTTTGTTGTCCATTAATAAAACACGGTCAAAGTCAACTTTATCTCCTTCTTCCGCATTCAAACGATGAACAAAAACACGTTGATCTTTTTCAACTTTGAATTGTTGCCCTGCTATCTCTACAATTGCGTACATAGCTTTAAAATTAAATATTAATACTTTTCCAAATAAAATTCGGACTGCAAATGTAATAAATTAATTCTTAAGTTCATCATGTAGAAGTGATATTTTTTGCTTTATTGAATTGACAATTCAAAATGGTGTTTTTTATCCTTCCGTAATTTTCGCAAAAAAGGTTTCCAATTCTTTTAAGGTCTCGGGCTTTGTTTTTATATCTCTTACAATGTTGCCTTTTTCTAAAACTACAATTCTATCACAAACTTCAGTTGTATGGGAAAGGTCATGACTAGATATGAGTATTGTTTGTTTGGCTTTTTCTTTTATGGCTTTAATAATTTCTTTTAAACGGAACTGAGTTGTTGGGTCTAAGTTTGCAAAAGGCTCATCTAAAACCACCACTTCAGGCGCTCCTATTAGTGCAGCAATTACACCGATTTTCTTTTGGTTTCCTTTTGAAAGATCACGAATGTACTTTTTCTGATCCAATATTTCTCCGTTAAAGAAATCTGCAAAAGGAATCAAGAAGGCATCAACATCAGCCTTACTTTGACCACGTAAATCTCCAATAAAGTAAAAATATTCTTCAGGAGTGAGGTAGGTGATGAGAAAACTATCATCAAAAAACGCACTTGTAAAAGGTTTCCAATTCTCACTTTTGTTCACGATAATCTCCTTATTTAAAATTTGTCCATTTGTAGGAGGAATCAAATCAAGAAGAAGGCTGAAAAAGGTCGTTTTACCTGCACCATTGTTACCAACCAATCCAAAACACTGACCTTCTGGTATTTCTAAATCAGGAATATTTAAGACACATTTGTCATTGTATGTTTTTGTGAGTTCTGTTGCTTTTATCATATTTTTTTACTTTAGCTGAAATTTCAATTAGTATCCAATTAAAATGGTTGTCAAGGGATGAATCCCATCATTTAATAGTCCAGACTAATTCTTTTGTTTATAGGCATATAAAGTGTCGTATTTTTGTTTTTTATAAATATTTTCAATGATTTTAAAAACCGCATTTCTAAATGCTAAACCGATTAATCCTGTTAATGCAATTGAGACAAAACCTATTGTTTCATCATAGAGCCATGTAAATAAATAAAAAACACCTATGGGAAGTAAAATCTTTGGAACAGTGAGAAATATGGTTTTCGTATTAAAAGACCGTTTATCTCCGAAAGGTTTTTTACCTGTACTCAAATCAATGGGCGTTTTTACAAAGGCACCACTTAATAAGGTAATGTGAGCGTTGATCCCAATATTATAAATCCCTCCTGCTACAATAGCCAAATAATACTTTGTTCCCATAAAAAGATAAAATCCGCTCACAATCACTGCGCATATTGTGACAATTACCATGAGCCACCATTTTGAAGAAAGGTACTCTTTATATTTGATGTTCTGGGACATCATTAACGGATAATAAGCACTGTCCCAACTAGGAACGTAGCCGCCAAAAGTGAATAAAAATCCTCCAGAAACAAAGATTCCAGCAAAAATTAACCAAAAGCTTGAGTTTTCATAACTGGGAGAGTTGAAGATAAACAATCCGTAAAACAAAAAGAAAAGACTCACCCATAGTGTATTGCGCGATCTTTTATTGCGAAAAATAAGACGTAAATCGTTTTTTAGGAAGTTGCCCATTACCCCAAATCGATTGAGCCAATTGTAATCATTAATATGGACCGACTTGGATTTCGTTTGAATGGCTTCATCAATGTAGAGTGAAGTGTAGAGATAATGGAAATTGTACCGATACATAAAAAAAGCAATTCCGAATACAATAAAAAATAGCCATGGCAATTCGAAAAATGATTGAAATACAGGAGCAGTATAGACAGTAATATCGAAAAATTGGAAGTACTGTAAAACCCCAATTCCTATGACAACAATTGCCAAAGTGGCAAAAACTCCATTTTTATTATTTACAGCCAAATTGAGATAATTATTGAGGTAGGTTATGCTCATCAGTGAAAAGTGCCAGGCCAACACGCCAATTATAGAATATCCATTGATGAGAAGGGTAATTGAAAACGGAAGAAAAAAGAGAAGAGGATAAAAATTAAAGAATGAAAATGCTGATTTTCCCAGTAAATAATGGGTGAGTTTCTTTTTTGACAGAGGCAAGGCTAGAAAAGGCCGAACCCGCATTACTGGCGTTTTTTGAAGCATATAACGAAAGATTAAATCTCCAACCCACCAATAGATGAGGTAGTGATTGACAGTTTCGAGTGGTTCAAACCCACTTTCTTTGAGGCCAAAATAGGTCGCTACTCCAAGAAATAGAATTATTGCACTATAAAACGCTGCTCCTAATCCAATCAGGATTTTTATAGCGATATTCGCTTTAAACGAAGAAGAACGAATAAAAGATTTCCATTCAAGTTTTAAGAAAGTGAGAATCATTTTTTTCTTTTATTTATAAAGCAAATATAGGATAAATGAAAAATAAATATATAAATTGAAACCCGTATTATTTATGAGATTAATTTAGAGCTATGAAAAAGGGACATTTATTTTTTCAATTTATCAGTGAGCCAAGAGATGTTAATTTTGGAGGAAACGTTCATGGCGGAGTAGTTATGCAATGGATTGATCAGGCTGCTTATGCTTGTGCAGGAAACTGGTCGGAGACCTATTGTGTAACAGTATATGTTGGCGGTATTCGCTTTTATAAGCCTATTTCTATTGGAAATTTGGTTAAAGTAGAAACTCAGATTATTTATACGGGCAAAACGAGTATGCATATTGCGGTAGATGTTTATTCAAAAAAAATAGGCAACAATAAATATGAAAAGACAACCCATTGTGTGATTGTATTTGTAGCAATGGATAACAATGGAAAACCAATGAGTGTTCCTTGTTGGACGCCAGAAACAACACAGCAAATAGAGATGGAAAAATATGCAATAAGACTTATGGAATTGCGAAAGGATATTGAAGACGAAATGAATCCCTTTTTACAATAATCAACTGTTGAATTAGCCGCTTAAAAAGGGTGTCTTGGGAGGCAATGTTGTAGATTGTTTTTTGTCGAACTAAAAATAGAATGTTAAAATATTAAATTCTATCAATAAGATGAATAAGTTTGTAATGACTATAAAAAACTATTAAAAATGAAGAATCGGATAAATAGTCTGACCTCTATTGCTCTACTTATAACAATACACAGCTTTTCCCTTGCATTGGGAGGCACGATTGACAATTCAAGTATTTTAAAATCTAATCATGCTGTAGAAGAAAGGATTTCGCTTAAAGATGTGCCTGTCTTGTCCTTTTCTAAACCTGATGTAGAAGCCCTTTTAGAAGAAGATAAAATACGTGATAAAAATGGATATTTTTATCGGTTTGGAGTAGAAATACCTGTTGATATATCTCCCGAAAATAATGGAGTTTGGACCACTCAGGAGAATGGAAGCCGAGTGTGGAGATTGCGAATTAAATCGCCACAAGCCAAGGCATTGAGCTTCGTTTTTTCAAAATTCAGATTATATGGATCCTCAAAAATTGATGTGTATAACGAAAATAAAAAACGGGTTCACCTCACCTATACGAAAGAAAATGTTTTAGAAACAGGTGGGCAGAATATGTCACTTTGTAAAGGAGATTTTCTTATGCTCCGATTGGTTGAACCGAAAGGAGTTAAAGCTTCGGAGCTACAAATAAAAAAAATATTTTATGCATACCGTTCTTATGGTAGTTTAGGGTACCAAGAGAAAATCAATAATTCACAAAGCTGCGAAGTGAATGTCAATTGCTTTAATGAAGGTAAAGAATGGCAAGATGAAAAACGAGGCGTTGTTAGAATTCTCTTAGAAGCTGGTGGTCACCAAGGCTATTGCACAGGATCATTAGTGAACAATACCAATCAAGATTGTAAACCCTATATCTTAACAGCTATGCATTGTGGTGTTGATGCAACACAAAATGAATTTAATAATTGGAGGTTTTATTTTAACTACGAGGCTCCAGGATGTGTCGATCCAACCAGTATTTATCAAGTCCCTAACCAATACATTACAGGGTGTCAAAAGATCGCAGGTTCTGAAGATGTCAATGGCAATCAAATTCAAAAATCTGATTTTCTCTTGGTACATATTGGAAATGCCTCAAATGAAATCCAAACCATTCAAAATTTAAAGTCTTATAATGCATACTGGAACGGTTGGGGTATCAAAAATATTGCTTCTGAGCAAGGAGTAGGAATTCATCATCCATCGGGTGATATAAAAAAAATTTCAACTTATAATGTGCCTATTGTTTCTGGGACATACGGTGGTATTCATCAAAACACCCATTGGAAAGTGAGATGGGTTTCAACACCTAATGGGCATGGTGTAACTGAAGGAGGTTCATCAGGGTCACCGTTGTTTGACTTTAATGAAGGAAACTCGAGAATCATTGGTACATTATCAGGAGGGTCATCCTATTGTACGAGTCCGAATAATATCGACCTGTATGGAAAAATGTCATATCACTGGATAAGTGATGGAACCACCTCGGTAAAAAGGCTAAAACCATGGTTAGATCCTGGGAATACAGGGGTTCAATTTTTAGACGGTACGAACAATCCTTTGGTTAATTTTTATAAATTCACAAAGAAAGGGAAGAATTTCACAAAAATTTCACTTAGGATAGGTTGATATCTTATTTTAATTACTATCTTTGTAATTAACAAATTTTATTAAATATAAACTTAATTATTATGAAAAAATTAATTTATGCTGCCGCATTTTTGTTCGTAGGAACTATTGCATTATCTTCTTGTAAGAAAGATTGGACGTGTGATTGTGGTTCTGAGGAGTTTAATTATACTATTAAAGATGCAAAGAAAAAGGATGCTGAAGCTCAATGTGAAGGTAAGGCGGGAAATGGTATAGTAAGTGTTAATGTTGACACAGGATGTTCTCTTAAATAGACTACATACTGTTTTATGACAATTAAGAGGGAAATTTATGTTCCCTTTTTTTATGCTCTATTATTTGGTTGTTTGGAAAAATTATACGAACTTTAGTATACACCTAAAGTTTTATAGTATGACCACCCAAGAACTAGGAGAATTTGGAGAACAGCATGCACTGTTGTATTTACGAAATAATAATTTTCAAGTTATTGCAACCAATTATCGATACCATCGGAATGAAGTAGATATCATTTACCGATTGCCTGATAAGATTGTATTTGTAGAAGTAAAGACAAGACAAACTGCAGAAATAGGACCTCCATGGAAGGCAGTTACAAGACACAAGCAAAATCAAATTATAAAATGTGCTCATCATTACATTCAATCAGAAGACCTTGATCTGGAAGCTCAATTTGATATTATTTCTATTGTGCATAACTCTTATGGAACCTTTCTTGAACATATAGAGGAAGCTTTTTATCCAAGGGTATAATCTTTAAAAATCTATTTTTCATTGGAGCACTAATTCCCGAAATATACTTTGGTATTGCTTGGCTTTCTCTATCTTTGCAAAAGATAAATAAAATGGAGTCTATGAAGAAAGGAGAAAGTAGTAAGAAGAAAGGAGGAAGGAGCAGTGGAAAATCCAAATATTCAGGGAATAAGGAAAGTAAATATCTTGGCAACAGGGCGTCGGGAACTAAATCAGCAGGTGTTCGTAAAAGAAACCGACCTAAAGGTGGGGAAACGTTGCCAAAGTTTGATGACAAGGTTCGTTTGAACAAGTATTTAGCCAACGCAGGCATTTGTTCAAGACGCGAAGCAGATACACTTATTAAGTCGGGTGTGGTGAGTGTAAACGGTGAAGTTATTACGGAAATGGGATATAAGGTTCATCCTTCTGATACTGTTAAGTATGATGGAACCCGGATATCCAATGAGAAGAAAAGATATGTTTTGGTAAATAAACCAAAGAATTTTAGTGTTCAATTTGAGGACAATCCTAAGAAGGATTCCGTTTATCATTTTATTCACAAAGCGTGTAAAGAGGCACTGTATCCAGTTGGAAAATTGGATAAAGACAATTGCGGGTTGGTTTTATATACTAATGACAATGATATGAGCATGAAATTAACCCATCATAAATTTAAGGTGTCCCAACTTTTTCATGTAATTCTGGATCGAGAAATGTCTTCCGAAGATTTAGAAAAATTAACCAAAGGATTGTTTGTTGACAATAAGATGTTTAGTGCAAAAGAAGCAGAATTTGTTAAAGGAAAATCGAGAAATGAAATTGGTGTACATATTTATTCAAATAAAAGTAACAAGGTGAAATTAATGATTGGTAAATTGGGATATGAAATTGTTAAACTGGATCGAGTTGAGTATGCTGGATTGACAAAAAAAGATTTACCTCGGGGAAGATTTAGACACCTAACTGAAAAGGAAGTTATTTTCTTAAAAAGAAACTAGTGCATTTTTTTTTACAATTTTCATCTTATTTTTAAACAGATAATAAATAGGCATAATTTTTGCTTGTTCCAACAAAGAATTTAAACAAATTATGAATTTTTTTATTACATCCTTTCTGAGTATCTTTTTTTTATTGAACTCAATTCTATCCATACCTTTTACTAAAGTTGAACAAGCCTTTTCTGATGGGAACTCCAACAAAATTGTAAGTTATGGGACAACTAAAATGCTTATTTCTATAGAAGGAAAAGAAGGAGTTTACAGTCAATCCCAAGGTGCACAAATTCTTAATAATTTCTTTAAAACCAATCCTCCGAAATCCTTTTCATTTGATTTTAAAGGAAAAGAGAAAGGAGCATCTTCTTTTGCTGTGGGTTATTTTCAATCCAAACGAAAGTTTAGAGTAAGTATTAAATTTAAGAATGTAAAAGGAGAATATTTAATTGAATCCCTCACTATTGCTCTAGTAAGTTGAAAGTCACTTTAATCTATGTTGGTAAGACGGGAAAATCTTTTCTGATTGAAGGAGAAAAAGAATATGCTCAAAGAGTGCAACGGTATGTGCCGTTTGAAATTATTGAATTGCCAGATATTAAGAATGCAAAAAAACGATCTAAAAAAGAAATTAAGTCTCTTGAAGGAAAACAAATCTTGAAAAGAATTAAACCCAATGATTTTGTAATTCTTCTGGATGAAAATGGAAAGGAATTTTCTTCAATGGGATTTTCAAAATATATTCAAAAGCAATTTAATACTGGAAATCAAAGGGTTGTTTTTGTAATAGGTGGGCCTTATGGTTTTGATAATTTGGTATACCGTCGTTCAAATGATAAATTAGCACTGAGTAAACTTACATTTTCTCATCAAATGATACGAATGTTCTTTATAGAACAGCTGTATAGAGGTTTAACCATTTTACAAAATGAACCTTATCATCACGAGTGAATCCTAGTATTTGTAATAACTCACACTGTCTATAATGAGTTCCCATTGACCCTGGCTATTCACATAAGGTTCTTGGTCAACATAATGGATTTGTTGCACAGAATTGCCTATCTGGATACCTTTACTGGCTTTATTGAATTTCACCTTCCCTCCTTGGAAGCTAAGACACTCTTCAAAAGGATCGTCAATTTTACATGCAATGCCAAAGCCACTATCCTTACCGTCTATAGTTAAATAGTTACGTATTGAATCACCTTTTGTTGGAGAGAAATAAACATCGGTTCGCCATTGTCCAATGAAGTCTTCGTTGTACTTTTCAATATCTTGAACACTGCACGATGTAAAAAACAGTAAAGGGAAAGCTAATGCGAAAAGTCCAAAAGTATACTTCATAATAATGAATTTAAAAATAAAGGTACAAAAAAAATGCTACCAAAGTGATAGCATTTTATAATTCTATAATGATTTCGAAGTCCTATGCTTCAGTTTTTTCCGAAAATGGAACAACTGAAACAAAGGAACGATTGTCCTTTTTCTTTCTAAATTCTACTATTCCATCTTCTAATGCGTATAGGGTATGATCCTTTCCAATCCCAACATTTTGACCTGGATGATGTTGTGTTCCTCTTTGACGAACTATAATGTTTCCAGCAACAGCTCCTTGACCGCCAAATATTTTTACACCAAGTCGTTTACTGTGTGATTCACGACCGTTTTTAGAACTACCTACTCCTTTTTTATGTGCCATTTTATTAAGATTTTACCATTGAAAGTTGTTCTCCTTCAATTTTAATTTATGCTTTAATTCCAGTAATTGTCAACTCTGTTAGTTGTTGACGGTGACCATTTTTCTTCTGGTAACCTTTTCTTCTTTTCTTTTTGAAGACAATGATTTTATCTCCTTTCAGGTGACGTTCTACTTTTGCAGAAACTTTTGCACCTTCTATAACCGGGGCGCCAACGTTTACTTTACCTTTGTTGTCCATTAATAAAACACGGTCAAAGTCAACTTTATCTCCTTCTTCCGCATTCAAACGATGAACAAAAACACGTTGATCTTTTTCAACTTTGAATTGTTGCCCTGCTATCTCTACAATTGCGTACATAGCTTTAAAATTAAATATTAATACTTTTCCAAATAAAATTCGGACTGCAAATGTAATAAATTAATTCTTAAGTTCATCATGTAGAAGTGATATTTTTTGCTTTATTGAATTGACAATTCAAAATGGTGTTTTTTATCCTTCCGTAATTTTCGCAAAAAAGGTTTCCAATTCTTTTAAGGTCTCGGGCTTTGTTTTTATATCTCTTACAATGTTGCCTTTTTCTAAAACTACAATTCTATCACAAACTTCAGTTGTATGGGAAAGGTCATGACTAGATATGAGTATTGTTTGTTTGGCTTTTTCTTTTATGGCTTTAATAATTTCTTTTAAACGGAACTGAGTTGTTGGGTCTAAGTTTGCAAAAGGCTCATCTAAAACCACCACTTCAGGCGCTCCTATTAGTGCAGCAATTACACCGATTTTCTTTTGGTTTCCTTTTGAAAGATCACGAATGTACTTTTTCTGATCCAATATTTCTCCGTTAAAGAAATCTGCAAAAGGAATCAAGAAGGCATCAACATCAGCCTTACTTTGACCACGTAAATCTCCAATAAAGTAAAAATATTCTTCAGGAGTGAGGTAGGTGATGAGAAAACTATCATCAAAAAACGCACTTGTAAAAGGTTTCCAATTCTCACTTTTGTTCACGATAATCTCCTTATTTAAAATTTGTCCATTTGTAGGAGGAATCAAATCAAGAAGAAGGCTGAAAAAGGTCGTTTTACCTGCACCATTGTTACCAACCAATCCAAAACACTGACCTTCTGGTATTTCTAAATCAGGAATATTTAAGACACATTTGTCATTGTATGTTTTTGTGAGTTCTGTTGCTTTTATCATATTTTTTTACTTTAGCTGAAATTTCAATTAGTATCCAATTAAAATGGTTGTCAAGGGATGAATCCCATCATTTAATAGTCCAGACTAATTCTTTTGTTTATAGGCATATAAAGTGTCGTATTTTTGTTTTTTATAAATATTTTCAATGATTTTAAAAACCGCATTTCTAAATGCTAAACCGATTAATCCTGTTAATGCAATTGAGACAAAACCTATTGTTTCATCATAGAGCCATGTAAATAAATAAAAAACACCTATGGGAAGTAAAATCTTTGGAACAGTGAGAAATATGGTTTTCGTATTAAAAGACCGTTTATCTCCGAAAGGTTTTTTACCTGTACTCAAATCAATGGGCGTTTTTACAAAGGCACCACTTAATAAGGTAATGTGAGCGTTGATCCCAATATTATAAATCCCTCCTGCTACAATAGCCAAATAATACTTTGTTCCCATAAAAAGATAAAATCCGCTCACAATCACTGCGCATATTGTGACAATTACCATGAGCCACCATTTTGAAGAAAGGTACTCTTTATATTTGATGTTCTGGGACATCATTAACGGATAATAAGCACTGTCCCAACTAGGAACGTAGCCGCCAAAAGTGAATAAAAATCCTCCAGAAACAAAGATTCCAGCAAAAATTAACCAAAAGCTTGAGTTTTCATAACTGGGAGAGTTGAAGATAAACAATCCGTAAAACAAAAAGAAAAGACTCACCCATAGTGTATTGCGCGATCTTTTATTGCGAAAAATAAGACGTAAATCGTTTTTTAGGAAGTTGCCCATTACCCCAAATCGATTGAGCCAATTGTAATCATTAATATGGACCGACTTGGATTTCGTTTGAATGGCTTCATCAATGTAGAGTGAAGTGTAGAGATAATGGAAATTGTACCGATACATAAAAAAAGCAATTCCGAATACAATAAAAAATAGCCATGGCAATTCGAAAAATGATTGAAATACAGGAGCAGTATAGACAGTAATATCGAAAAATTGGAAGTACTGTAAAACCCCAATTCCTATGACAACAATTGCCAAAGTGGCAAAAACTCCATTTTTATTATTTACAGCCAAATTGAGATAATTATTGAGGTAGGTTATGCTCATCAGTGAAAAGTGCCAGGCCAACACGCCAATTATAGAATATCCATTGATGAGAAGGGTAATTGAAAACGGAAGAAAAAAGAGAAGAGGATAAAAATTAAAGAATGAAAATGCTGATTTTCCCAGTAAATAATGGGTGAGTTTCTTTTTTGACAGAGGCAAGGCTAGAAAAGGCCGAACCCGCATTACTGGCGTTTTTTGAAGCATATAACGAAAGATTAAATCTCCAACCCACCAATAGATGAGGTAGTGATTGACAGTTTCGAGTGGTTCAAACCCACTTTCTTTGAGGCCAAAATAGGTCGCTACTCCAAGAAATAGAATTATTGCACTATAAAACGCTGCTCCTAATCCAATCAGGATTTTTATAGCGATATTCGCTTTAAACGAAGAAGAACGAATAAAAGATTTCCATTCAAGTTTTAAGAAAGTGAGAATCATTTTTTTCTTTTATTTATAAAGCAAATATAGGATAAATGAAAAATAAATATATAAATTGAAACCCGTATTATTTATGAGATTAATTTAGAGCTATGAAAAAGGGACATTTATTTTTTCAATTTATCAGTGAGCCAAGAGATGTTAATTTTGGAGGAAACGTTCATGGCGGAGTAGTTATGCAATGGATTGATCAGGCTGCTTATGCTTGTGCAGGAAACTGGTCGGAGACCTATTGTGTAACAGTATATGTTGGCGGTATTCGCTTTTATAAGCCTATTTCTATTGGAAATTTGGTTAAAGTAGAAACTCAGATTATTTATACGGGCAAAACGAGTATGCATATTGCGGTAGATGTTTATTCAAAAAAAATAGGCAACAATAAATATGAAAAGACAACCCATTGTGTGATTGTATTTGTAGCAATGGATAACAATGGAAAACCAATGAGTGTTCCTTGTTGGACGCCAGAAACAACACAGCAAATAGAGATGGAAAAATATGCAATAAGACTTATGGAATTGCGAAAGGATATTGAAGACGAAATGAATCCCTTTTTACAATAATCAACTGTTGAATTAGCCGCTTAAAAAGGGTGTCTTGGGAGGCAATGTTGTAGATTGTTTTTTGTCGAACTAAAAATAGAATGTTAAAATATTAAATTCTATCAATAAGATGAATAAGTTTGTAATGACTATAAAAAACTATTAAAAATGAAGAATCGGATAAATAGTCTGACCTCTATTGCTCTACTTATAACAATACACAGCTTTTCCCTTGCATTGGGAGGCACGATTGACAATTCAAGTATTTTAAAATCTAATCATGCTGTAGAAGAAAGGATTTCGCTTAAAGATGTGCCTGTCTTGTCCTTTTCTAAACCTGATGTAGAAGCCCTTTTAGAAGAAGATAAAATACGTGATAAAAATGGATATTTTTATCGGTTTGGAGTAGAAATACCTGTTGATATATCTCCCGAAAATAATGGAGTTTGGACCACTCAGGAGAATGGAAGCCGAGTGTGGAGATTGCGAATTAAATCGCCACAAGCCAAGGCATTGAGCTTCGTTTTTTCAAAATTCAGATTATATGGATCCTCAAAAATTGATGTGTATAACGAAAATAAAAAACGGGTTCACCTCACCTATACGAAAGAAAATGTTTTAGAAACAGGTGGGCAGAATATGTCACTTTGTAAAGGAGATTTTCTTATGCTCCGATTGGTTGAACCGAAAGGAGTTAAAGCTTCGGAGCTACAAATAAAAAAAATATTTTATGCATACCGTTCTTATGGTAGTTTAGGGTACCAAGAGAAAATCAATAATTCACAAAGCTGCGAAGTGAATGTCAATTGCTTTAATGAAGGTAAAGAATGGCAAGATGAAAAACGAGGCGTTGTTAGAATTCTCTTAGAAGCTGGTGGTCACCAAGGCTATTGCACAGGATCATTAGTGAACAATACCAATCAAGATTGTAAACCCTATATCTTAACAGCTATGCATTGTGGTGTTGATGCAACACAAAATGAATTTAATAATTGGAGGTTTTATTTTAACTACGAGGCTCCAGGATGTGTCGATCCAACCAGTATTTATCAAGTCCCTAACCAATACATTACAGGGTGTCAAAAGATCGCAGGTTCTGAAGATGTCAATGGCAATCAAATTCAAAAATCTGATTTTCTCTTGGTACATATTGGAAATGCCTCAAATGAAATCCAAACCATTCAAAATTTAAAGTCTTATAATGCATACTGGAACGGTTGGGGTATCAAAAATATTGCTTCTGAGCAAGGAGTAGGAATTCATCATCCATCGGGTGATATAAAAAAAATTTCAACTTATAATGTGCCTATTGTTTCTGGGACATACGGTGGTATTCATCAAAACACCCATTGGAAAGTGAGATGGGTTTCAACACCTAATGGGCATGGTGTAACTGAAGGAGGTTCATCAGGGTCACCGTTGTTTGACTTTAATGAAGGAAACTCGAGAATCATTGGTACATTATCAGGAGGGTCATCCTATTGTACGAGTCCGAATAATATCGACCTGTATGGAAAAATGTCATATCACTGGATAAGTGATGGAACCACCTCGGTAAAAAGGCTAAAACCATGGTTAGATCCTGGGAATACAGGGGTTCAATTTTTAGACGGTACGAACAATCCTTGTGGCGTTTATGGTCAACCAGACGGTCCATGTATAGCCACTTCTCAAGAATGCGACGAATATATAGCCGATGTCCAGTTAAACACAATCAATAATTCTACAGAGTGCGACTATTATACAGTGTATGATTCAGAATCGACAATAATAGGATATGACACCATTTATACGGTATCAGTTACACCGGGAACAGCAGATTATGGCGTGGGAACCTATTATGATGGCGATGTTATTGGTGTATGGATAGATTGGAATAATGACGGTGATTTTTTGGATTTTAATGAAAAAATAGGAACAAAAGCCCTTACTGAAAACGCTCCTGTTCATTTCGATTTTGAAGTTGCTTCTGGAGTTGCTTCTGGAACCTATACTATGAGGGTTAGAATGGATTATGACCCCAATAAATCGGGTGTAATTTCTCCTTGTGGAACAACGCAGTATGGTGAGGTAGAGGATTATAAAATTATACATCAGTCCAATTTGGGGTTGCAAAAGCTTGCTTCGACGCTTTCGGTTTCCATTTACCCGAATCCAGTTTCTAACCAAGTAACTGTTGATTTGAATTCAAATTATAAAGCTGTTGATGTTGTTGTTTATGATATTGCAGGAAGAATTGTTCTAACTTCTAAGAGTCAAAATAAAAAGAGCATTAAGCTCAATTTTTCAAATTTAGTTTCAGGTATTTATCAAATAGCAATTCGAACCGAAGAAGGCGAGATTATAGAGAAGATAGTTAAACAATAAGTAACCATTGGAACTCTCCTAAAATATGAATATCTTATAATACTTTAAAGAATGAATAATAAAGCGGGTGAATAACATGGGTTAACTGCTCAACTGATTATGATATAGCAGCTCATACATCCGCAGGAGATATTTTGTTCCTTTCGTATACATTTATAGAATTAAGCCAATAAAGCAATAAAGCAATAAATGAAAGCCCAGAAGCAAAAAGATACATTGTTGAAAATCCAAAATATTCATCGATGTAAGCACCCAATAATATTCCAATTCCAATACCTAAACTAAAACCAGTAAGATAGGTTGAATTGGCCGTCCCTCTTTTTGATGAAGGGGCTATATTGATATAAATTGTTTGTAAGGCGGGGAATAATGTACCGTAGCCCAACCCCAAAATAAAGGCAGCTCCACAGTAGGTAGAAATATGATGAAAAACAGCAAAGATAAAAAAGCCAAATCCAATAAATGCAATAGCAATGATGACTACTTTGTGAAGATGTCCACGGTCAATTAATTTACCCATACCAATTCGTGATAGTACAATCCCAGAGGCAAAAAATAGAAAGAATACTCCAGCATTTGAAATGTCTATTTCTTTTCCATACAAAACAGCATAAGCCACTAAAACACCATAACCAAAAGCAAGAAAAATTTGATTAATGAATATTGGAATTCCCTGAACCAAGATAAACCGATCGAACGAAATAGGCGGGGTTTTGTTCAATTTTTTTCGTTTAGGCACTTTTATCATTCCAACGGTTATTACAGCGAATCCGCCCATAATTAATGCAGAACTAATGAGCATATCAAATCCGTAAGTATCGTAGATAACTACTGCAATAAAAGGAGCAATAGACATGGCAATGTTTCTGTTTACACCAAAAAATCCTATCCCTTCTGCTCTTCTTGAGGATGGAATTATATCAATGGCAACGGTATTTGAGGAAACAGAAGTTAAACCCCAGAATAAGCCATGAATAAATCGAAGAACAAAGAAGAACAAAACGGTTGCTGCAAAATAATAGCCAATAAATGTTAGTACAAACAAGATAACACCAAAGAGATATAATGGCTTACGAGCGTATACATCAACCCAATAACCACTAAATGGGCGAATGATAAGTAGGGCAATTACATAAGAAGAAAGTGCGATTCCAATTTGAGAATGAGGGATGTTCAGCTCCTCAGACAAGTATATTGGAATGGTAGGCATTAAGAGATAAAAAGAACAAGCAATAAAAAAATTGGATATACAAGCGATAATGAAGTTTTTATCCCAAAGTTTTTCTTTCTCTATCATGGTCAATTATGTCCTAAAATAAGTGAATACCAGAAATACGAGCCACAAAAAGTCTGCTCAATTGTGTACACAAGGTTTGTAAAATTATGCAGGTCTTGCTTGAGAATTTCCTTCAGTAATCCCCCATTTATTGATGTCTGAATGGGCAAAATCCCATTTGTATTTTTCAGCAATATCACCGTTTAATAAGGAATTTGGAGTAATGGAGGGGAAAATTTCCTCGTAAGTGAGCATTTCATTTAAAGAAACGCGTCTGTATATATGAGATCGTGTAATATTTTTTTTGTCGTCCAGGCCTGAGGCACCAAGCATTTCAACAAAAGCTTTTACAACTCCTTCATGGTAATTGGCACAGCGTACTTTCTTGTCGTTTACATCCAATCCTTTTGTTAATCTAGGGTCATGTGTGGTAATTCCAGTTGGACAACGGTTCGTATTACACAACAAGGATTGTATACATCCGATAGACATCATCATTGCACGGGCAGAATAACAAGCATCTGCACCAAGGGCCATCGCACGAGCGATATGGAATGCAGAGGTGATTTTTCCAGAGGCAAATATTTTGATGTGCTTTCTTAAACCTAATCCATTAAGGATGTTATGAACAAAAGCCAATCCGTCTAACATAGGAGCTCCCAAATAATTAGAAAACTCAGGGGGAGCCGCTCCAGTGCCACCTTCTCCACCATCCACAGTGATAAAATCAGGGTAGGTATCATGCTTTATCATTGCTTTACAAATAGAAATAAATTCAGCTTTATGACCGATACACAGTTTAAATCCAATGGGTTTTCCATTCGATAACTTTCTAAGTTTACCGATAAATTGAACCATTTCAGATGGATTACTAAAGGCAGAGTGGAATACTGGGGAGGCAATTTTGACATGTGGTTTTACATGACGAATTTTGGCAATTTCTTCAGAGTTCTTAGATGCGGGAAGTATTCCACCATGTCCTGGTTTTGCTCCTTGTGATATCTTCAATTCAATCATTTTCACATTAGGAATTTGAGATTTTTCAGCAAATAACTCAGGATTAAAATTGCCGTCTTCATCTCTACATCCAAAATATCCTGTTCCTATTTGCCAAATCAAATCTCCACCGTATTTTAGATGGTAAGGACTAATCCCTCCTTCTCCAGTATTGTGAGCAAAGTTGCCGATTTTAGCGCCTCCATTAAACGCTTCAACAGCTTTTGAACTTAAAGAACCATAACTCATAGCAGAAATGTTTAAAATACTTGCAGAATAAGGTTGTTTACAGTCTTTATTGCCTACGTTTACTCTTGGATCTTGATTTAAAGTCTCAAAAGCAACAGGAGCAATCGAGTGACACATCCATTCATAACCTTCAATATAAAGGTCGAGTTGTGTTCCAAAAGGTATTGTTTCTAACTGCTTTTTTGAGCGTTGATATATTGTAGAACGATCTACTCGATGAATGGGTTTACCGTCTGTATCTGATTCAATAAAATATTGATACATTTTTGGGCGTAATTCCTCAAATATATAACGGAATCGACCAATTAAAGGATAGGTTTTTTTTATGGTATGCCTGTTCTGAATCATATCAGCAAAACCTAAAATTGAAAGGAAAAGACAAAAGGCAAATAAAACCAACCAATTCAAACTTAAATATACAGAAAGTCCTAAAGATATAATCAGACTGAGTATTGAAAACACAACAAACTGTTTACGCATAATCTTTTATTTAAAGTTTTAATTTATTGAAGGAAACAGGAATTTACACATCTAATTTTTGCTTGTTTCATCAATTAATTAAATAAAATTACAAATAATTATCTAATCTAAAAAATTGTGAACAAATGTACAGTTTTAAAGAATACTCAAAGAGAAAAAGGGTAAAATTTTAGAGGATTTCATGAAAAATTCACTTCAGTTTCAGATTCAGTTGTATTACAAATCATTAGAGAACTTTTTTGACTTTGTCTTGTTGGATAAGCAATAATTCAATATTTTTGAACAAATTAAATTGTGATGAAACAAATTGTATGCTTTTTCGCTTTGACAATACTGCTTTTTGGATGTGATAACAACGAAAGCTTAGTAGATAAAAATGAACCAGAACCGCAAATAGGATTAGAAACTTACGATGAAACTACGGTTACTCCGAATCATGTGGCTACATTTGAAGTGGAAGGCATGATGTGTGAAAAAGGATGTGGTTCAACTATAAGAAAAGGACTATATGAAACAGGAGGTGTTTCAAAGGTTGATATTCTTAATTTTAATGAGAAAGACAGCATCAATAAAATTCAAGTTTATTTTGACAGTGAGAAGTCGACTACCGAGGATATGATTAATGTAATTGGTGAGTTAGCAGACAAAAGATATGCTGCGAGATTGGAAAAAGTTACAGAATCAACGCTTTCCAACACTAATTAGGATTATTTAGCATTGTTTTTTTTGACTTTAATGCTCTGTTTTGGTATCTTTCAAACATGAAAGTTTTAAATCCATACAACAATAAAGTTATAGATAATATTGCCCTTCTCGATACAAAACAAGTGAAGATAAAATTAAACCAAGCCGTTCAATCCAAAACAAAAATGAGGCAATTGTCGTCAGGAGAGAGGGCTTTAATATTGCACAATATTGTAAAGGGGATAGAGCAGCATTTTGATCAATTTGTAACAACGATTATTCAAGAAAGTGGAAAGCCATACAGGTATGCTTTAGGTGAGGTGAATCGAGCCATTCAAACATTTACAATAGCAGCTGAAGAATGCAAGAGAATACCGCATGAGTTAATCGATCTTGATTCGACAGAAAAAGGGCGCAATCTAAGAGGTGAAGTAATATCCGTTCCACGGGGTGTTGTATTTGGCATCTCACCGTTTAACTTTCCTTTAAATTTAGCAGCACATAAAATAGCACCCGCAATTGCGACGGGTTGTCCAATTTTATTAAAACCGTCGAGTAGAACACCTTTAACAATGGAATTGCTCAATGAGGTAATTCAATCAACAGGGTTGCCGAAAGGAGGGTTTGAACTGATCCATTGCTCAAGGGAGGTTGGAAATGAGTTGATAGAACATCCAGACATAGATATCCTTTCTTTTACTGGTTCACCAGCGGTAGGATGGGAAATGAAGGCTATGGCGCATAAAAAACATGTAGTTTTAGAATTGGGAGGAAATGCCGCAGCAATTGTAGCTGAGGATGCCGATCTAAAACAAGCCGTTGATGAATTGTTAATTGGTGGATTTGCTTATTCGGGTCAAGTTTGTATTCATACGCAGAGAATATACGTTCACGAAAGCATATTGGATGATTTTTTAAAATCTTACATTGAAGGAGTAGAACATTTAAAAGTTGGGAATCCATTAGAAGAAGATACTGAATTTGGTGTTATGATCGATGAATCGAATGCCAAAAGAGTAGAGGAATGGGTGAACGAAGCATTAAATGATGGAGCAGAATGTCTTGTAGGAGGGAGTAGAGTAGGTACTTTTTATGCTCCAACTGTATTGTCTAATGTTTCAAAAGGACAAAAAGTGAGAGAAGAGGAGGTTTTTGGTCCAGTAGTAATTGTAGAATCTTATAATTCAATAGGAGAAGCAATAACCGAAGTGAATGACAGTCGGTGGGGCTTGCAAGCTGCAATTTTTACCAACAATATCGAAATAAGAAATCAGGCCTTTAATTTGCTCGATGTTGGCGCAGTTATTCATAATAATTCCACAACATTTCGGGTGGATGATATGCCTTATGGAGGCATCAAAGATTCAGGATTTGGTAGGGAAGGTGTGCGTTATGCAATGGCTGATTTTCTCGAACGAAAATTGTTGGTGAGAGAATAATGCGGGATAAATCTTTTGTTCGACTCCACACCCACACTGCTCTTTGTACCCACGGCAAGAATCGAACTTGCATCTAAAGTTTAGGAAACTTTTGTTCTATCCATTGAACTACGCGGGCATTTTTTTACTTTGCGAGAAAATAAAACACAAAAATAAAAGAAAATGTTCAAATTAAACCCATTCCATGAATAACATAAAAAATATATTTTTTGATTTAGACAGAACGCTTTGGGATTTCGAAAAAAATTCGGAAAGTGCTTTGCGCATAATGTTTAAAGAGTATAAACTGGAAAATTATATCCCATCATTTGAAATTTTCTTTGACAAATATCGAGAAATTAATGCTTTGTATTGGAATGATTTTAGTCTGGGAAAGATCAACAAAGAACAATTGAGAAATCAACGTTTTGTTTCCACCTTAAAACATTTTAGTATTGATAAATACAGTATTGGAAAATCCATGGCTGATCGTTATATTGAATTATCGCCTTATCAAAAACACCTTTTTCCAGGAACAAAAGAAACTTTGAAAGCATTAAAGGAACTCGGATTTCAATTGAGCATTATCACCAATGGTTTTCAAGAAGTACAATTTTTAAAGTTAGAAAGTTGTGGAATAGACCATTTTTTCGATGATGTATTGTGTAGTGAAGAGGTAGGAATAGGCAAGCCCCATCCTTTGGTGTTTCGTGAGGCGCTTTCTCGTTCTAAGGCAAAAGCCAATCATTCGATGATGATAGGTGATGACCTTAATGCAGATGTCAACGGAGCTGAAAATGTGGGAATAAGAGGTGTTTTATTTGATCCCAATAAAAAATTTAAAACACATCCTCACATCCTAAAAATTGATCATTTGCAAGAGATAAAGGATATTGTTTTAGGATTGTAAAGGAATACATATTAGGCTTTTATTGTTCTAAAATCATTTGTCTCATCTTTTCGTACAGAACAATTCCAGAGGATACACCAACATTGTATGAACCGATTGTTCCTAACAAAGGAATTTTAGCACGTTGATGGGCAATGTTGAGCAATTCCTGAGATATTCCGTCTTCCTCAGAACCCATTATGATTGCGGTAGGACCTGTTAATGTAGTATCGAAAATAAGATGGTGTGTCTTTTCGGTACACGCTACAATTTTCAACCCTGAAGACTTTAAATAAGCTACAGATTCTTCAATATTTTTTGTTTTACATACTGGAATCTTATACAGTGCCCCTGTGGAAGTTTTAATGGCATCACTTGTCACCAAAACAGAGTTTTTGTCAGGAATAAGTATGGCATGAACACCTGTGCATTCTGCAGTACGAGCAATTGCTCCAAAATTTCGTACATCCGTTATTCTGTCCAAAACCAATATATTGGGAATGTCTCCTTTCTCAAAAACATCGGCTACAATAGCTGCAATATCGTGGTAGGTAACAGGAGATATAAAAGCCACGACGCCTTGGTGATTTTTCTTTGTTAATCGATTCAATTTCTCTAGTGGAACAAATTGGAGGGTATAATTTTTACCTGCCAAGGCTTCTTTTAATTCTTTAAAAAGTACTTTGTCCATACCCCTTTGAATCATTATTTTATTAATTTCCTTTTTTGCATCTACTGCCTCAATTACAGCACGAACACCAAATATTAAATCTTTTATTTCACCTTTTCTTCGCTCCATTATCTATAACTTATTAAATCTGTTGACGCAAAGTTAGTGAGAGATATTCAATACACCGTGAACAGAACGCAAAAATAAATTGTTATATATTTAAATTTACCTCGAAATATCCATTAAATGTCGTTAGGCGTACTATTTTTGCAGTATGAGTAAGAAGAAAAAATCAATTCTGGATCTTTTTATATTGAAGCGGTTGTTCGTTTATGCAAAACCGTACAATAAATATTTGGTTCTCGCTATAATTTTTACTCTAGGATTGGCAGTATTGTCTCCTCTTCGGCCGAG
This sequence comes from uncultured Fluviicola sp., assembly GCA_964585545.1. Taxonomy (GTDB): domain Bacteria; phylum Bacteroidota; class Bacteroidia; order Flavobacteriales_D; family Crocinitomicaceae; genus Brumimicrobium. Next base: position 116,524 of record CAZPDT010000003.1, on the reverse strand, counting down.
TATCATTGGTAATATGGTTGATGATTTCATAGTGCAAAACCAAAACTCTAGTGCTTTATTAACATGGACTTTGATTGTTGTTGCCATGTTAGTTATGGAAGCCATATTTCAATTTTTCACTGCTTATTTTGCGAACTTACTAGCCCAATCTGTTATAAAAGATATTCGGGTTCAACTTTATCGGCACATGATGTCTTTCAAGATGAAGTACTTTGATAAAAATCCAATTGGCTCTGTTGTTACTCGAATTGTCTCTGATTTGGAAGCTATTTCTCAAATTTTCTCTCAAGGTCTTATCAATATGTTTAAGGATATTTTGGTTTTACTTACTATTCTGGTCTGGATTTTTGCTGTAAATCCTTTATTATCAATATATATTCTTATTCCGATTCCTTTGCTTTTAATTGCGACACGTATCTTTGCGAAAGCGATGAAAAGAGCATATCAGAATGAGCGGGTGGAGGTAAATAATCTTAACACTTTTGTCCAGGAGAGGTTGTCAGGGATGGCTATTTTACAATTGTTTAATCGTGAAAAAATAGAAGAAAAGCGTTTTTCAACGATAAATGCTCGACATCGTCAGGCTCACGTAGACAGTATATGGGCAACATCTATATTTTTCCCGGTTGTCGACTTTTTGAGTTCACTTTCAATTGCTTTTCTGGTTGTATTTAGTGCATGGGCTTTGGTCAGTGGATTTACTTTTTCTGGAGAAACAACGGGTACGATTGTGAAATTCACTTTATGGGTCAATATGTTGTACCGTCCGATTCGACAGCTTGCCGATAAGTTTAATGTATTGCAAAGAGGTGTTGTTCGAGCAGAACGGGTTTTTAAGACATTAGACGAAAAAGAAACGGTTCAAAAGAGCAATGGGGCTATTGTCGATGTAGATTTTCAACAAAACCTGTACTTTGACCATGTTTGGTTTGCCTATCAAGATGAAGACTGGGTTTTAAAGGATATTAATTTGGTTGTAGAACCAAATAAAACAATTGCTTTTGTGGGGGCTACAGGAGCTGGAAAATCATCAATTGTAAATTTATTATCTCGTTTTTACGAATACCAAAAAGGAGAAATACGAATTGGGGACACGAATATATTGAATATTGACTTAAACTATTTACGAAAAAACATATCAACTGTACTTCAAGATGTATTTCTTTTCTCAGATACGATTTACAACAACATCACCATGGGAGAAAATGAAATCTCAAAAGAACAGGTCATTGAAGCAGCAAAAGCCGTCGGAGCTCATGATTTTATAATGAGACTTCCCGATAATTACAATTATGATATCGGAGAAAGAGGAGGGGTTTTGTCTACTGGTCAACGCCAACTCATCGCATTTATTCGAGCTTATGTTTACAATCCTCACATTCTGATTCTCGATGAAGCTACGTCAAGTGTCGATAACGAAAGTGAAGAATTGATTCAAAAAGCAACGGAGAAAGTAACCGATGGGCGAACATCTATTGTTATTGCACATCGACTTTCTACAATACAGAATGCAGATAAAATCATTGTGATGGATCACGGACGAATAGTTGAAGAAGGAACCCATCAGCAACTATTGGCAAAAAATGGATTTTATAAAAATTTATACAACAAACAGTTTTTAGAAAATAAATATCATAATAAAGATGAAGTTAAAGATAGGAGGGGTACCGGAACATTTTAATCTTCCGTGGCGATTGGCAATGGAAGAAGGTGATTTAGCAGAAAAGGATATCGCCTTGCACTGGGAAGATATGACAGGAGGAACAGGTCAAATGATAAGAGGACTGGAGAATGGCACCATTGATATTGCTGTTATCCTTACAGAAGGTATTTCTAAAGCAATACTGCAAGGATTGAATGCTAAAATTCTTCAAGTTTATGTGACTACGCCGCTTCATTGGGGAATTCATGTTGCAACAGATGATAAATCGATCCAAACCACAAATGAACTGGAAGGAAAAACTTTCGCCATTTCCAGGGAAGGTTCTGGGTCTGAATTAATGGCTTATGTATTGGCCGATAGAGAAGGTTGGCCGATTGATAAACTGCGGTTCAACAGTGTAGGTGATATTTATGGACTGTTGTGGGCACTTCAAAACAATGAAGCGCAAGCCTTTTTGTGGGAAAAATTTACGACAAAACCTTATGTTGATCAAAATAAATGCCGTTATATTGATGAGGTGGTCACACCATGGCCAAGTTTTGTTGTTGCTGTACGTTCAGATATTGGGGAACAATACGCAGATCAATTGCAAACAATGTTAGAAATAGTGAATGCAAAAGCCAAAACTTTAAAAAATCATGAAGGTGCTCCAGGTATTTTATCTTGGCGCTACAATCAAAAGTTAGAGGATATCAATAAATGGTTAAAACAAACAGAATGGAACTATACTGGCGATCAATTTGATGAAGAGTTCGAAAATGTCATCCGTTATTTGCTCAAATTGAAGTTGGTTACTCCAATCGAAGCAGAGAATTTTATGAAAAAGTTGTTTTAAATTTGATATATTAAGAACAAAATCAAAGCAGTTAAAAAAAAATGGGAAAGGTTAGTGAAAAAGAAGGAGTACAGCAGTTGGCAGCTTTATTTTATAAACATGGAGTAAGAAAAATTGTTTTTTCTCCAGGTTCTCGAAATGCACCTCTTGTAGTCTCCTTTGCTAATGATACACGCTTTGATTCCATTGTTATACCAGATGAAAGAAGTGCTGCGTTTTATGCTTTAGGAATGGCAGAAGAGTCTAAAGCACCTGTAGCGATTGTGTGTTCTTCGGGGTCGGCACCTTTAAATTATTACCCTGCAATTAGTGAAGCTTTTTATAGAAATATTCCACTGATTGTTGTTACAGCAGATCGTCCGAGTGAATGGACAGACCAAGGAGATGGACAAACAATACGACAGCAAGATGTTTATAAGAATCATATTTGTGCTTCTGTTTCCCTTTTTGAAATGCCCAGTTCCGATGTTCAAAGATGGTTTAACCGTAGAAAGATAAATGAGCTATTGATTACAGCGAAATCTGTTACTGGAGGTCCTGTTCATTTTAACTTTCCTTTTAATGAGCCTTTATACAATCAAATAGAAAAAAAAGGTACAGAGGAAGAACACAAGTCGATTATAAAATTAGAATTGGGAGTGCAACTTACTGGGCAACAGAAAAAAGAATTAAGCGCTATTTGGAATGCATCACCTAAAAAATTAATCTTGTGTGGACAGTTGCCCAAGAACAATTATTTAAATGAGCAATTGAAGAATTTGGCAACAGATAAAAGCGTTGCAATTGTTGTGGAGAACACAAGTAATCTACAAGACAGGAACTTTGTGCATTGTATAGACCGTACCATTACAAGTTTCATTGAAGATGAGCAAGAGCTGTATCAGCCCGATTTATTAATAACGATTGGTGGGGCAGTGGTTTCCAAGAAAATGAAGAAATACCTACGAGAAAATCAACCTAAGAATCATTGGAAGATTGGAACACATTTTCCGTTTATGGATACATATCAATCTTTGACCACTTCAATTCCTATGGATCCGAATTCTTTTTTTGACTTGATGCTAGAGGAAAAATTGGAACGTGATCTATCACGGTATGGTGAACAATGGAAACAGTTGGATTATTTAGCTAAAGACCAGCATGATGCATTTTTATCAACTGCACCATACTCTGATTTGACGGTGTTCGATTTTATTTTGGACGCTGTTCCTGATCAAAGCTTTCTACATTTATCAAATAGCTCTGTGGTTCGGTATGCTCAGTTGTTTGACCCTATAAAAAGCATTCATTATTTCTGTAATCGAGGAACAAGTGGAATAGATGGTGTGATGAGTACTGCTCTTGGTGTGACGCTTTCCAGTGGAGAAGAAAAAGTCAATACTTTGATTGTTGGAGATATGAGTTTTTTCTATGACAGCAATGCGTTTTGGAACCACCATCTCCCCACCAACTTTAGAGTATTTTTAATCAATAATGGAGGAGGAGGAATATTTGATATTATTCCAGGGCCACAAGAAACGCCTAATAAAGATCAATTTTTTGTAGCAAAACAGTCCTTTTCTGCACAGTCTATCTGCGAAGCATTTGATATTAACTACTTTAAAGCAGATTCAATTGAAGAAATTGATAAACAATTGGATACTTTTTATGATATCCTTCCAAATAATCGGCCTGCAGTAATGGAAATCAATACAGTTTCTATGGAAAGCAGTAAGGTTTTGTCTGAATATTTTGGCAGTATTAAGGTAAAAGAAATCCCAGTATTAAAGGTGTAAAAAAAAACTCCCATGAGAGTAATCACTTGGGAGTTTTCAAAAAAAAACTGGTTTATGTATTCCGCTTTTCAGCGTATCCAAAGATACTGCTAAAATTCTCGAAATGATTCATGTTTTATTTAAACGGTAGATATTGTTGCTGAGCGGTTGTATTTATATTTAACCCGTATGCCGAGACGGAAATCTTTTGTAATATAAGATAGCTATTCCGCATTATTCATGAGATTATTTTTGATTTTTATCTTGATTCGATTTTTTTGGTTTATAATAATAAGTAACGCTTATATTTTTGGTAAGAGAAGAAGTGGATTGTTTTAAGTCTTTCTGATTTTTCTTCTTTTGAATATCAGTGCCTTGGCGATACTTTTCATTTTCTTCCCATATTTTTTGTTGTTCTTTCAACTGAGACTCAAAATCTGGAGGTGTGATTCCCATTTCTTCTTCAATTTCGTAGGCATATTTAGGACGTTTCGGACCTTTTTTACGGAAAATAATAGCAAGGGTCAACCCCACTAGGAGTCCTGCTAAGTGTCCCTCCCAAGAAACCCCTTCTTTTATTGGTAGAATTCCCCATACCATAGAACCATAAATAAATGCTACAGCCAATGATATGGCTTGTAAGGGAAGATATTTTTTCAGAAATCCACTGAGAAATATAAAACCAAACCAACCGTAAATCACTCCTGACATACCGATATGGTAGGATTGTGTATTGACTGCAATATACCAAAGTAATAATCCGGATCCCAACCATATCAATAAGGTAACATAAAGTGCTATCTCTCGATAAAAATAGATTAATGTGCCCAACAAGGCAAAAGTAGGTAGCGAGTTGTTAATAATATGGGAGTAGCCATCTTGACTGTGAATAAAAGGCATAAATAGAATTCCTTTTAATCCTTCGAAAGTATTAGGTTTCACTCCATATTTATATAAATCTAGATGATAATGCTTGTCAATAAGGAATACAGACCACATGATTGATAAAAGCAACAATGGATAGATTATAGCTTCTAAGGTTTTTCCTCTTCCAGTCTGTAGAAATTTCATAACGTGTTGTCTTCAAAAAATATACCTTATATTTTAAGACGACATTTTGTCATTGTTTTCTCATTTTAAGATTTTTGGTGAATTTAATTGATTCAATTTGTATATTTGAAAAAAACTAAAGTTTATAGAGTTAAATTATGCGTAGAGTTGTAATAACGGGAATGGGAGCATTAACCCCAATAGGAAATACTGTAAAAGAGTTTTGGGAAAGTGCCGTTAAAGGAGTAAGTGGGGCTAATCCAATATCCAAATTTGATGCCTCTAAATTTAAAATTCATTTTGCTTGTGAGTTGAAAAACTACAATAGTGATGATTATTTTGACCGTAAGGAAAGAAAAAAGTACGATGCTTATACCCAATATGCACTTGTAGCAGTTGATGAAGCTGTAAAACAAGCAAATATAGGTTTTGACCAAATTGATTTGGATAGAGCAGGAGTGATTTGGGGTTCTGGAGAAGGAGGAATAGAAACCTTTGAAGAGCAACTCAAAGAATTTTATGACAATGATGAATCTCCTCGTTTTTCACCTTTTTTTATACCTAAAATGTTAGTCAATATGGCTGCTGGAATCATCTCTATGAAATACCAGTTTTATGGTGTAAATTACACACCTGTTTCAGCTTGTGCTTCATCAACCACAGCAATAATTGATGCTTTTAATTACATTCGGTGGAACAAAGCAGACTTAATTATTTCGGGAGGTTCGGAAGCGCCTATCGGAAAAGCAAACATTGGAGGCTTTGGTTCACTGAAAGCAATGTCAAAAAGAAATGATGATTATGCAACGGCTTCTCGACCTTTTGATAAGGATCGTGATGGTTTTGTGATGGGAGAGGGAGCAGGAGCATTGGTTCTTGAAGAATTGGAACATGCTAAAAAAAGAGGGGCAACCATTTTGGCTGAAGTTGTTGGTGGAGGAATGGCTGCTGATGCCTATCATTTAACAGGAACACATCCAGAAGGTGCGGGTGCGATAAAAGGAATCAATTTGGCACTGGAAGAAGCTGAAATTACAGCAGATCAGGTCGACTATGTTAATATGCACGCGACCTCTACCCCTAATGGCGATATTAGTGAACTCAAAGCATTAGACGCTGTATTTAAAAAGAGAAAATCTTTATATGTGAGTGGAACAAAATCTATGACAGGGCATCTTTTGGGAGCTGCTGGTGCAATTGAAGCAATCTTATGTGCTAAGTCTATTCAAGAACAAATAGCGCCCCCCACTATAAATGTGGAGAATTTTGAACCGGACTGTGAAGACAGTTATGTATTTCCTACGGTAAAAGGAGCGCCTGCCAAAATTGATTATGCCTTAAGCAATACTTTTGGATTTGGAGGACATATTGCGACTTTGTTGCTGAAGAAATATGAAGAAAAATAAGTTTTGAGATAGGAGCACTACACGTAGTGATTACCCCTTGTATATTATCACAAACATTAATTATAAAAAAAGAGGCTGTCCGAAAAGACAGCCTCTTTGTAATATATGCAAAGGGTTAAGATTTACTTCTCATCTCCTTCCATCTTGCTTTTAAGGTCTGCAAGTGCATCCAAATCACCTAAAGTAGACTTCTCTGAATTCTTGTTTACCTTATTAATCGCCTTAGAACTGCTTGACTTACCACCAGATTTCCCTGATTTTTTTGTTGTTTTCTTATCTTCACCGTCTTCGAAAGTTCTTAGATGTGAGACAACAATTTTCTTCGCGTCACCGTTAAATTCGATAACTTTAAAATCAAGCTGATCATCTACAACAGCTTTAGAATCATCTTCTTTACGCATGTGTTTTGCGGGGCAAATTGCCTCAACACCATACGGTAAGGAAACGATTCCTGATTTATCCTTTTGTTCGATAATCGTACCTTGATGTACTGATCCTTCTTCAAAGATAGTTTCAAATACTTCCCAAGGATTTTCTTCAAGTTGTTTGTGTCCAAGTGAAATTCTTCGATTATCAAGGTCAATTTCAAGTACTTTTACTTGCATTTCATCGCCCACCTTACAGAACTCTGAAGGGTGTTTGATTTTCTTTTGCCATGATAAATCAGAGATATGAATCAGACCATCAACACCTTCTTCCAACTCTACAAATACTCCAAAGTTTGTAAAATTACGAACCTTAGCAGTATGCTCAGTACCTACAGGATAGCGTTCTACTATACTTTCCCATGGGTCTGGCATTAATTGTTTTATACCTAGAGACATTTTTCTGTCTTCACGATCGAGCGTTAACACAACAGCTTCTACTTTGTCACCTACATTTAAAAAGTCTTGTGCTGTTCTTAAATGTTGTGACCAACTCATTTCAGATACATGTACTAAGCCTTCAACTCCTGGAGCAATTTCAACAAAAGCACCATAGTCGGCTATTACAACTACTTTACCTTCAACTTTGTCGCCAATGTTTAAGTTTTCATCAAGAGCATCCCAAGGATGGGGTTGCAATTGTTTTAAGCCAAGAGCGATACGCTTTTTATCATCATCAAAATCGAGAATAACAACGTTGATTTTTTGATCCAACTCTACAATTTCCTCTGGGTGATTGATACGACCCCAAGAAAGGTCAGTAATGTGAATTAAACCATCAACACCACCCAAGTCGATAAATACACCGTAGGATGTAATGTTTTTAACTATACCTTCAAGAACTTGTCCTTTTTCAAGCGTAGAAATAATTTGTTTTTTCTGTTCTTCAAGCTCAGCTTCAATAAGCGCTTTGTGAGAAACAACAACGTTTTTAAATTCTTGATTAATTTTTACCACACGGAACTCCATGTCTTTTCCAACATAAATGTCATAGTCCCTAATGGGTTTAACATCAATTTGCGAACCTGGTAAGAAAGCTTCAATCCCAAAGATGTCTACAATAAGACCACCTTTTGTTCTGCATTTTACATTTCCTGTAATGATTTCACCTGTTTTTAAGGCTTCATTTACACGATCCCATGCGTAGTGAGTTCTTGCTTTCTTATGAGAAACAACAAGCTGACCATTGCGATCTTCTTGTGCTTCAATAAATACAACAACTTCATCACCTACAGCAAGGTCTTTCTTATAACGAAACTCATTAATTGGAATAATACCTTCAGATTTGTAGCCTATATTAACTACAACTTCACGATCTGTTATTGCTACAACAGTTCCTTTTACAACTTCTTTCTCTACAATTGAATTCAGTGTTGATTCGTAAGTATCTGCATATTCTGCAAATTCGGCTTGACCGTAGCCTTCATTTCTTAATGCACTCCAGTCAAATTCAGGGTTTCCCTGTTCAATAATTTTGTTTTCAGCCATATTGGCAATTTAATTTTGTATTTCAAACAACTCTATTAGTTTGAAAGTTAATTTTACATAATCGTTTGAATTAGAGTTAACGATTCCTATTTTTATAGGAGTGCAAAGATATACTTTATTTGCTTTATAGCCAAAGTAAAATACGAAAAAGACACTTTTATTTTAATCCAGGTTAAAACGGTCTATTCTATTTTTATAAAAAGGACGACGAATTTTATCCGAAATATGAACTGTAGTTTGACAGGCTCACTACATCGCGTTGAGTTCACAAGCCCAGTTCACTAATCTTGAAATGTAAAATTATTAATACCTAATAATTAGTTGTTTAAATTTGTACTGTGCAATTTTTAGAAACCCCTTTAAAGAATAAACACGAAAAGATGAGAAAAAATAGGGTCAATCAGTAAATCATCTTCTAATAAGTAATGTTATAATCTACAGTGTCAAAGGGTGTATTGTAGACAGTATTGATTCCATTTGTAGGCATAGCGTCATTTACCCAATAATAAAACTCCATGTTGGTACCTCCATCGTTAGGACAAATTATTACTGTGTCCAGAATACCGTCATAAACAGTAGTCATATTTGGACAGCAAGTGGCACAGTCTGTTTTTCCTGAAACTTTTTGAATTTTGACTTGATCTGACGGCGAAGGGGACATCACATTCTTGATAACAAATCGGGTCCATGACTTTGGACTCATTGAAGTATTGAAAGAATTGGTTTCTTGAGTGGAAAGATCATCAAATGGAAAAGTTTTTGAGACAGTAAAGTAATTGTGTTTGCTTATTTCTATAACTACTTTCTCATATCTTTCACGCTTTATGCTTAGAGTGTAGTTCCCTTCCGTATCTGTTTGAGTACTTCCTTGAAGTGTTTTCTTATTGTTAGTGAGTTCGTAGGTATATGCTTTCAATTGAGCTTGACCTAAACTTTGGCCTGACGCTGATGATTTAATTTTGCCTTCAAATTTAAAAGTAAGATCTTTCTTCTTACAAGAACTTCCTGTGACCAAAAGAAGCAACAACAGGAAAAAAGAATGTTTTACAATGTTTTTCATGTTCTATCAAATATAAAATAAAAGTCTCAATTTTAAAATATTTTCCATTATTTTATTCTATGGGCGGGGCATTATTGTACCAATTCAAGGATTTCTTCTTTCATTTCTACAGTAGAGGCTGACTTTATCCAATGGGCTTTTTTTTCTTTCCGCAGCCAAGTCAATTGACGCTTGGCATAATGGCGTGTATTTCTCTTGATGAGTTCAATCGCTTTTTCAAGCGTGATATCGTTCTCGAAATAGCGAAACATCTCCTTGTATCCAACTGTGTTCAATGACTGTAACTCTCTATGCTGAAATACACTTTGAGCTTCTTTAACCAATCCATTTGCTATCATTTGATCTACACGTTGATTGATGTTTTGATACAATTGCTCTCGAGGTGTGTCTATTGCAAAATAATGGGTGGTGTAACGAAGAGATTTCTTGTTGTTTTTTCGAAGATGAGAAAAGGGAAGATTTGTAATTTTTATTACTTCTAATGCTCTAATTAAGCGAACGGGATTCTTTAAGTCTACTTGTTTGTAATACTCGGGGTCAAGTTCTTTAAGTTGTGTTTGTAGATATTCTAATCCATTTTCTTCAAATTTCTGATTCCAATATGTCCTGATTTCTTGTTGGTGGGGCAACTGATCGGTTCCATAAATTAAGGCATTGATGAACATACCTGAACCTCCGACTATAACTATAAAATCATGGCGAAGAAAAAGCTGTTTTACTTTTTCAACGGCCAGTCGCTCATATTCTCCAGCTGATAATGGTTCAGTAATACTGTGCGAGTTAATAAAATGATGAGGAACACCATCCATTTCTTTTTCAGATGGCTTGGCTGTACCTATAGAAACTTCTTTATAAAACTGTCGACTATCAGCAGAAATTATGGGTGCGTTAAGTGCCTTTGCGACCTCTATAGAAAGTGCAGTCTTGCCGCTTGCTGTTGGTCCTGCGATGACAATTAACTTTTTCATTAAAATTAAAAATTGAACTTTTTATTCAATCCTTTCAAGATAATTCTTGGAAGTATGAATGTTATGGGGTGTATTCCATTTCAACATGAGGGATTCCATCTTCTAAATACTCTTTGTTTGTAGAGCGGAAACCATGTTTATTGTAGAACGACACTAGATGTTTTTGACCCGACAAAGAAATTGGAGCATTTCCAAATTCTGCTTTACAAAAAGCAAGTGCTTCTTCAATCATTTCGTGGCCTTGTTGTGTTCCTCTTTCACTTTCATCAAGGGCGATTCTACCAAATCCAATGTTATCAAAAGCCACTCCTTCAGGAAGGATTCGCATTGTACCCACCAATTCACCTATTCCATTTCTACAAATTAAATGGTAAGATTTCTTGTCTTTCCCATCCAACTCTTGGTATGCGCAATTTTGTTCAACAACAAAGATTTTAATACGCAATGCTACGATGTCATGAAATTCATTGAGAGATAAATCGTTATAGTGTTTGAATTGCCAATTGAGCATGATTTCTTGATTTTAAGTTTGTATTACGCCAACATTATAAGGTTGCTCTGCAGGTTTTTTATTTGCCGCTTCAATACCTATGGCGATTGTTTTTCTTGTGTCTACGGGATCAATAATTGCATCTACCCATAAACGAGAAGCAGAGTAATATGGACTAATTTGTTCATCATATCGGTTCTTGATTTTATCGAACATCTCTTTTTCCTTTTTCTCCGTAATTTTCTTTCCTTTTGCTTTGAGAGATGCAACTTCGATTTGGAGTAAAGTTTTCGCAGCCGAGGCTCCACTCATTACAGCAAGTTCTGCAGTTGGCCACGCTACAATCAATCGCGGATCATAGGCCTTTCCACACATCGCATAATTCCCTGCACCATAAGAATTTCCCATTACGATAGAAAATTTAGGGACAACTGAATTTGCCATAGCATTGACCATTTTAGCACCGTCTTTTATTATACCGCCGTGTTCGCTCTTTGAGCCTACCATGAAACCAGAAACATCGTGGAGAAAAACAAGAGGAATGTTCTTTTGGTTGCAGTTCATAATAAATCTTGTGGCTTTATCGGCAGAATCGGAATAAATGACACCGCCAAATTGCATTTCCCCTTTTCCGTTTTTGGAAACAATTCGTTGATTGGCAACAATTCCTACACTCCACCCTTCAATTCGTGCATAGGCTGTAATCATTGTTTTGCCATAATCCTTTTTATATTCAGTAAATTTAGAATCATCAACGATACACTTAATAATTTCTCGGACATCATAGGGTTTTGAGCGCTCCTTAGGGAAAATGCCATAAATATCTTTTGGGTTTAGTTTGGGCGGACAACTTTCTTTTTTGTCAAAACCAGCAGATTCTGCAGCACCAATTTTATCCATGATTTCTCGAATGGTTTGCAGACAATCTTCATCGTTTTCTGATTTATAGTCACAAACACCAGAAATCTCAGTATGTGTTTTGGCACCACCTAGCGTTTCATTGTCAATATTTTCTCCAATAGCGGCCTTAACCAAATAAGAACCTGCTAAAAAGATTGTTCCGGTTTTGTTTACAATAAGACTCTCATCGGACATAATTGGAAGATAAGCACCTCCCGCTACACAGCTGCCCATTACTGCTGCAATTTGGGTAATCCCCATAGAACTCATCTTGGCATTGTTTCTAAATATGCGACCAAAATGCTCTTTGTCGGGAAAGATCTCATCTTGCATGGGAAGGAATACCCCTGCCGAGTCTACCAAATAAATGATTGGAAGGTTGTTCTCCATAGCAATTTCCTGCGCACGTAAATTCTTCTTGGCGGTAATTGGAAACCAAGCGCCAGCTTTAACTGTGGCGTCATTAGCAACAACAATACATTGTTTCCCTGAAACATATCCTATCTTTATGACAACACCTCCAGAAGGGCAACCTCCGTACTCTTCGTACATGCCTTTTCCTGCAAATGCACCTATTTCAAAACAATCAGTGTCTTTATCCAATAGTATATCAATACGTTCACGTGCAGTTAGCTTTCCTTTCTTGTGGTGCTTCTCAATTTTCTTTTTCCCTCCGCCTTCATACACTTTATCGAGCTCTTTTTGAAGCTGTGATATTTTAAGACGCATTGTGTCTTCATTTTTATTAAATTCTAATTCTTTTTTAGAAACTGACATATTGTATTGTTTATATGTTATAAAATTAATGTAAATCGGGACATTAAGTAAAAAAATAGAAGAGATTTTATTCCTTGTGAAAACCTATATTTCTATTCTGATTATGTATTGAGCCATTTAATAAATTTGCCCCAAGCTGTTTTCGGACTTTCTTTTGTCTGATCCACTAACGTTGTTTGTTCATCGTTTGATTTGCTCGTATTAGATTTTGCTTTTTTGGAAGACTTTTGTTTTTGTCGCTTTTGTCGTTCCTTCATCATTTTCTCATAATGAGATTTTTTCTTTTGTTTCTCTTTTTCTCGCTTTTCTTTTAATTTTTTCTCGTAGGCAGCATTGTCTTTCTTTAGTTGTTCTTCATACGATGGTACGTTTGGTTTTCTTGATTGTTTTTTTCTTTTTTGTGTTTTTTTCGGTTTGGTTTCAGGTTCTTCCTTAGCAGTCGTGTTTGATAATTCCTCATTAGATGAAGTGGGTTTTTCCTTTTCTTCTCCGTCTTCAGTTTCCTCTTCCTTTTTTGTAGGGAGTTCAATTTTATCAACGACCTTTATGCCTTGAACTTCAACTTTCGGGGCTTTGATTACGCCATCTTCAATATTTAATGCTTCTGGTTCAGTTTGATTCTCTTTGGTTTTTTCTGCTAAAGGAGATTCGGATAGGTTGGCCTCATTTGTTGGAGAGGGAGCCTCATCTTCCTGTGGAGGAGTTACAGCTTTCTCTTCTTTTGGTTGTAATTCAGATTGGGCTTTTGTTAATGGTTGATCAGTTGAAACAGTTTTTTCTTCTTTTTGGGCTGTACTTTGCCCAAAATGTTCAAGAATATTTTGAACGTATTCTTCTGGAATTTTTGTATTTGGAGCAGAGGAAATTGTGGTCTCAAAATTTTGCTCAATATGTTTGATAATTTGTGTTGGAGGAGTTTGTACTTTTCTAGCGATTTGAGCGAGTCTCATAATGATATATTTTTTTGACAAAGATAATAGTTATTTCAGAAAATTAGAAACGGGAGTTGGTTTAACCCGAATTAATACTCATGAATAATACGGGTTAATTTATGCTTTTCTCTTCTAGATTTTTTTCTTGACTTATATAATACCATCGGTACAAAAGCAACAAAATATTTTGTTTGATGTATGGTTTGCGCATTTCTTCATTTGATAATTTTGATTTATAAATGTGAAAGAAATAATGGATTGAAACTTCTTTCTCATTCGTAACCTTTTGATGGATTTCTTGCTCTATTTTAGCAAAATGAGTATTTGCAATGGTTGTGGAGTCTAATGAATAAACATTTACAGCACAGTTGAGTACGTTTGTTGGGTTTTTATAGAGCAGTACTTTATTAAAATCTTGGGTGTGAAGGGGAGGGGTGAAATAATTTGATGTGTCTAATCTGTTAAATAATTTCTTGTATGCTGCTCCTGTTGTATCGGATAAATGACCTTCATTCAATAATTGAATTTCAAATTGATTGAGTAAAGTTGTTACTTTAATGTCATAATTTTCGAATTCATCTTCGTAGCACAATTCTAGAAATGAATAAATCTCATCGGTATCTGGAGCTTTGTTGGATTGGCAGGATGCTAGGATGAACAAGACAAAAAAAAGAAAAAATGCTTTATTCATGACGTGGTAATTGCTTTTATAGTACTTCAATTAATTGTTCTAAACCTATTCCTCGGGAACCTTTTAAAAGAATAAGATTGTTTTTTGGCTGAGCCGACTCGAAAAAGCGTTTTACTTCTTCAACAGTAGCAAAAGAAAGGATGTCATTTTTCTTCTGAAGACTTGAAAATATATTGCCGACAAAGACACCTTGTAGCTTTAAAGCTTTTGACAGTTGAATTATTTCTTGATGGTAAACTTTGGTGTTTTTTCCGAGTTCTAGCATATCTCCCAAAACAAATAATTTATTTTCCGATTGAATATTGGAAAAATTGTGTAAAGCAGCCTTAACGCTTGTTGGATTGGCATTGTAGGCATCAAGGATTAATTGATTTTGCTTTGTGCTCAATAATTGTGACCTATTGTTGCTTGGAATATATTCCTTTATGGCTTGGTTTATATTTTGGGCTTCGACTTTGAAAAATTGTCCTATGCAAATTGCTGCCAACATATTGTATAAGTTATATTGACCAATTAAATGCGTTTTGATGGGTGGGGATTGGTAGTTTTTACTTCTCCAACTGAATTTTATTTGTGTAGATGCGTCTTCAATCTTTCCTATTGCTTCACTGCTGCTGTTTATGCTATAGGTCGATGTTGAACATACACTGGGAATTTTATCTTTTAAAACAGTATCATCAGAATTATAGAATAGATGACCTTGCTTCTCGGCAACGGCTCTGTAGAGTTCGGTTTTGGTTTTTAAAATATTTTCTTGACTTCCAAAACCTTCAATATGAGCTGTTCCAATATTTGTAATTATTCCGTGGGTAGGACGGCAAATATCAGTGAGCTCTTTTATATCACCTACCTTACTGGCTCCCATTTCAATAATAGTCATATCATGATCTTGATTGAGCTTTAAAAGTGTGAGCGGAACGCCAATATGATTATTTAAATTGCCCTTGGTAAAATGAACATTGTATTTTGTATTGAGAACAGCAGCCATTAGCTCTTTTGTTGTTGTTTTTCCATTGCTGCCCGTAATTCCAATAACTGGGATATTAAATTGATCTCTGTGAAATGCTGCAAGATGTTGTAAGAACTGCAAACCGTTTTCTACATAATGAATGGTTTCTCCATTGGCTAAATCTTTGTTGTCTACAATGGCATACTTTGCACCTTTTTCAATTGCTTGTTCTGCATACTGATTGCCGTTAAAATTCTCGCCCTGTAAAGCAATAAATAATTCGCCTTTTTGTAAACTTCTTGTGTCTGTAGAAACGCCGCTACATTTATAAAATAACTGATAAAGAGATTTCATGAATTAAAATTAAAAAAAGTAGCTGCCTCAAAAAAGCAAACTCTGTAATAAAATAGTGGATGTTTCAAAACTGTAGAAGATGCAAGGCATTGAAAATAAGAACGAAATGAGCACACTAAAGTATGTGATTGAGTTCGAAATTTGTCAATAACGCAGCAGTTCTGCAGTTTTGAGACATCCACGAATTATTTTATTTAGTGTTTGGTTAGAAACAGACGTTTTTTTATAATTGTATAAAAATATTGTTGTGTTTCCGATCAGCCACTATTTAGACCTAGAATTACTTCCGTCTTTTCTTATCTCTAGAATAGTTGATTCCCGTAGGACTTCCTACTTTGTCCATAGCACATCTAAATCCGATGTAATCTGTAGACTTGTCTTCATCAAGGAATCTTCTATTTGCACCAATAATCCAATAAGCTCTATCTTTCCATGAACCTCCTTTGTATACACGAGATTTATTAGACACTAGAGTTGTCGGCCATGCTGTACGATCATCCCCTCCAGGTTTAATTTGAGTACCTTTAAGGTCATATTCTTCATACTTGTCTTGGTACATCACAAGGTCTGGATCGCGTCGCCCATCATTAATTGCATTTTTACGTTTTGTATTGTCGTAATAAATTGAAGACTCTATATCACCATCAACATAGTCAACATAGTCTGCTCTTCTGTAATTTAAACGTCCAATATTTTCTTCTTCTTCAACATCACGGTATTTTAATTTACCTGGAATGTCTACAATATAATCACTAAATGCGTTTCTTAAAATCGGAATAATTTCGAATGTGTATTCCTCACCCATTGGACCGATTCTAATTTTATCTTCGAAGATTCCATCAAATAAATCCTCTTGAACAAGCATAGAGGCTTCTGTATTGTATTTGTCATTCCGCAATTTAATTGCTTTATCCAATACCGCATTGATTTCACCCAAGATTTCCAATTCAATTGAATCTTTTATATAATCGTGAGATACATAGTATTTATCAGGTTCATATCCTCGTTCAACGGGATGCTTTGATTCGTAATGCTTCATTATACCTTTTTGTATAACTGTATCATTAGGATCGTGCTTTTTTGCAGAGATTCTTTGGTAACGAACACGTTCAAATTCATTTAAGAATTCTTTCATACCATGTACATCATAATCCACTTGGAAGTTTTTGTAGTCAACAGCTCCTTGACTATTGAGTACTTTAGTTTGAAAAACATTACCTCTAAATGGTCTAAACTCATCGACATCTTCTGAGTTTAAAGGACGATAAACATCCATCACCCATTCAGCAACATTTCCAGCCATATTGTACAATCCATAATCATTTGGCCAATATGCATCAACAGGGGCTGTAACATCGGCACCATCATTTAATGCACCAGCGATACCCATATAATCACCGCGCCCACGAACAAAGTTTGCACGGATTTTTCCTTGGAATTCAGCTTGATCCATTCGAACATAATGTCCATCCCATGGATAATATCTACGGTCACTGATTAACTCTTTATCTCCTTGAAGTGTGTTTCCAATTAAACCATAATAAGCAAATTCCCATTCAGCTTCAGTTGGCAAGCGATAACGCGGTAAAAGTATACCGTCCTCCATTCTCACTTGACGTTTTCCTAATTTTTTTCCATTTTTTCCAGTCGCATTCGACGGATTTAAATCAGTAAGCAAATTCCTCACTTCTTCTTCATATTGACCATTCAAATAAGTTTCGGTATTGAATGTTGCCTCATCTGCTTGATTGATATTAAAGTTGAGAATTCCTTCACGAATCAATATAAATTCATTCACGCGGTCAGTCCTCCACTTACAATAGTCATTTGCTTGTAACCAAGATACTCCAACTACTGGGTAGTCACGGTAAGCAGGGTGACGGAGATAGTATTTCACATACTTCTCGTTAAAGCCTAAAGGTGAACGCCATACCAATGTGTCAGGCAAAGCATTTTTATAGATTTGAGGATAACTTTGATAAGCTCTTCTTATCCAATAAAGATATTCTAACCAATGAAAATTTGTCACCTCAGTTTGATCCATATAAAAAGAAGAAACCGTTAATCGTCTAGGTCGGTTATTCCAATCATACATCACATCGTCGATAACTTGTCCCATAGTAAATGTACCTCCTTCAACAAATACTAATCCTGGCCCTGTTTCTTGGTCAATGTAAGGGACTTTTTGGAAACCACCCATCTTAGGATTGTTGTAATCCCATCCTGTAGAGTCTGAGACCTCTCTAGAACATGAATAGGCAATCACAATAGCACTGATTGCTATTAACCATTTTCTGAAACTTTTCATATTTTTGGTTTTTATTTTCATATATAAACTTTAATAAAGGTTGTACAAATAACGTATTTTTTATTGATAGTTACAAGTTTTGTTAAAAAGAGGGACATGAAACCGTTTTAAAACTAGGTTTTTTAGTTTTACAATTGAGGTTAATTCCCAAAGAGACTTCATGAGAACCTCCAGAAACACCGTTATTTAATTTTGATACGGTTACATCATAACTGTATCCCACCTTAAAAATTCCTGTATCTACACCAAACGATAAAATAAAGGCATCCCGCGCACGGAACCAAGCTCCTGCAGTAAAGATTCCATATTTCACATAAGTACCGAATAACATTTCCATAAATCCTTGTTGGTATTGGAAAATAACATTGGGCATAATAGATGTTTGATTGGTATATTTTGATTGGCTACCCAAAGCTATATTTGCCCCAGCATGACCTGTAAATTTCATGGGCATAGGACTGTTGCCAACAATCATTGACTCATTGGGCATGTTCAAATGATAGGCAGCTACACCAAAGAAAAAATGCTCAGTGTATCCAACAAGTCCAGCAGAAGCATCAAAGAAACCTCTAGAACCTCCTCGGGGCACGTCACCAGTTGCATAAATAAATCCTCTACGGGGGTCAATCATGTCTCCGAAGGTCAATTTATCCCAATCTAAAAATTTTTGATTCCACGTTGCTTTACCAGCAAACATTAAGGTAAATTTCCTACTCACATTTAAATGGTAGTTGTAAATAACACTTAATGTTGTGGTATTAATTGTACCTTTTCCCTGCTGGTCGTGTGTAACAATTGCACCGATACCACCGTGAATGCTTTTAAAGAATTGGTCGTAAGAAGCAGAGTAAGTTACAAAAGTACCCGATAGGGCAGGCCACTGATTTCTGTAATTTAAGGCGATTCTAGGACAACCATAGCTGCCCGCAAATGCTGGATTCAAATAAATGGGATTGGCATAAAACTGTGAAAATTGCGGATCTTGAGCATTGCATCTCGTGTTTAATCCACTATATATCAGAGCAGTTATAGCAATCAAAAATGTGAGTAAATAATTTTTTAGCATAGTTAATCTTTACATATATACACAAACAACCCTCAATTTTACGAAAAATTTTCCTTATAGTTACAAAAAAAAGCAGTTCTTTTAAAATATGTTAATTTAAATTGCGTTTCTCCTATTGGTTATATTGAGGTGAATTTACTTTTTATATCAAGTAGTAAAACAAAAATGAAAAATAGAACAATGAAAAACAAATCCTTTCTACTTATTTTAAATTTATTTTTATTGTCTTCCATTGGTTTTGGTCAGGAAGAAATTAAAATAGATCTTGAATGGGGAAATACAGCTGGGGTTATGGAGTCGCCAACTGATAAATTTGAATTTCCCGTATTGGAAGGAGCTTTCGTGAGTGAAAGTGAGTTTCTGTTTTTAAAAGCCTTTCAGCGGAACAGCAGAGCCGAGAAATGGAAGTTGGATTTACTTACCTTTCAAACTGCTCCTATTGATAAAGTGACGAAAGGTTTTTTAAGTCTAAGTATGATATCAGTACCTACTTCACCTGAATATCTGGTTAAAAACGGTATGAAATCAAGCCAACCTACCGCGGTACTTTCTCTATTGCCTTTTGTTAAAGTAAATGGTGAAGTCAGGAAAATTTTGTCGATTTCCTTCAGGAAAAATGTAAATAATGAATACATGGCTAAGGCAGGTGCTTATGCTGCGGAATCAGTTTTAAATACAGGAAGTGGTGATTGGTATAAGATTTCTGTTAAAAACAATGGAATTTATAAACTCGATTATAGTTTTTTAAAATCCATTGGCGTTGATGTAGATCATTTAATTCCAGATCATCTTAATGTATATGGAAATTCTTTTGGACGGTTGCCAGAATTAAATAGTGATTACCGTCCCGATGATTTATTAAAGAATGACATTTTAATGGTTGATGGTGGAGATGGTTCTTTTGATCAAGGAGATTATGTTTTGTTTTATGCTAAAGGACCAAATAAATGGATGCAGAAGAACGATCATTTTGAGAGGATATTAAATAATTATTCAACGATATCTACTTATTTTATCAATATCAATTCCAATGAGACACCTGCCAGAATTCAAAATGCTTTTACTTCCAACCAGCCTGCAACTACTACGGTAACGGATTACGATTCCTATACCATTCATGAAAAGAATGAAAGAAACCTTTTAAAATCTGGACAACGTTGGTATGGAGAGGTGTTTGACGCCCATCTTACACAAAACTTCTCTTTCAATATTCCCAATTTAAATCCTTCGGGAGCGGCTCGGGTAAGAGCTTATATGGCTTCTAATGATGGAAGTTCCATTCCTCCCGGTGGTTCTGGTTTAACTAATTTTGAGGCACGCTATAAAGGAACTTCAATAGGGAAAGCATATCTGGCTTCATCCTCTAAAGATAGTTATTCACGAAGTGGATTTGTTACGCAGCCAGGAGATTTTAGCCCCACATCAAGTACTTTTTCAATACAACTCACCTTTAGTCGATTAACACCTTCGAATGTAGGATATCTTGATTTTATTGAAGTGAACGCACGAAGTTATTTAAAGTATTTTAATGAAATGGAGTTTCAGGATATGCAGTCCGTTGGGACGGGCAATATAGCTGAATTTCAAATTAGTAATTTCCCGGCAAATGGTGTGGTTTGGGAGACTACAAACCCTACAACTCCGCGTTTGGTTAATGGAATAAATAATGGCGGTACATTTTCCTTTAAGGTAGCTACCGATACTTTAAGGCGTTTTATTTCATTTCAAGGCTCAAGTTTTTCTGCCCCAAAATATGAGGGCAAAGTAAATTATCAAAATCTCCACGGGTTGAGTCAAGCGGATTATTTAATTGTCACTCATCCGCGCTTTTTATCACAAGCCAATCGTTTGGCCGATCTTCACAGAAATAAGGGCTTAACAGTACATGTTGTGACAACCAACCAAGTTTATAATGAATTTTCAGGAGGGACGCAGGACCCTACAGCAATAAGGACTTTTGCGAAAATGTTTTATGATCGTGCTGCAGGCGACCCCAATAAAGAGCCTAAATACTTATTGTTATTTGGAGATGGAACTTATGATCCATTAAATCGAATTTCCAATAATAACAATATGGTTGTAACCTATGAGAGTGTAGAATCGGAAATGTATACCACTTCGGTTGTTTCCGATGATTATTTTGGTTTTCTTGATGATGGTGATGAATTTTCTCCATTGGACTTGTTAAATATTGCTGTAGGTAGACTTGTAGCAACAACAAATGAAGATGCTGTTAATTTAGTGAATAAGATTGAGTTATATATGAAGAATGGCTCTTCTTTATATGCTTCAAATGATTTGGCTTGCGGAGAAGATGGCTACATTTCAACTTTTGGTGATTGGCGCCTTAGATATACAGTAATTGCTGATGATGAGCAAAATGGTTATTTTGTTTCTAATGATCTCGACCCAGCCGCTTCCTATGTTGATTCAGCTCACCCTGAGATGAATGTTAAAAAGATCTATTCTGATGCTTACCAACAAATTACTACGGCTGGAGGACAAAGATATCCTGAAGTAAATGATGATATAGAACGGAGTATCGAGGCTGGGTCTTTAGTAACATGTTATGTTGGACATGGAGGACCAACAGGGGCTGCGCAAGAACGTATTATTACTGTGGGTATGATGAAAGATCTTACCAATATTGATAAATTGACATTGTTTGTTTCTGCCACCTGTGATTTTGCTCAATTTGACGACAATGAGAGGGTTAATGTTGGTGAATGGATGGCCCTAAATGAAATTGGAGGAGCAATAGCTTTAATGACAACATCAAGAGCTATTCTCATTTCTGTTAATTCTGTAGTAACTGAAGAGTTCTTTAAGAAAGTGTTTGTTCGTACACCGAGTGGTCAGCCAAAAACATTTGGTGAAATTATTGTAGAAACTAAAAATCAAGTTGGAGGTTCGAACAATAAGAGAAGTTTTATTTTGTTGGGAGACCCTGCTTTACAGATAGCGTTACCCACACAGAAGATTGTTTTAGACAGTGTGAACAATGTAGATGTCAATATAGAAAATGATACACTTCGAGCATTGTCTAGGGTACGAATGAAGGGACACGTTGAAGACCTGTCAGGAAATACACTGACCGGATTTAATGGTGTTTTGCAACCTTCTATTTATGATAAGCCACAAAAGAGCAAAACTTTAGCGCAAGATCCAGACTCACCAGAGATTGAGTTCGAGAAACAAGAAAGTGTTCTGTTTAAAGGTAAAGCGTCCGTAACCAATGGTATCTTTGAATTTGAATTTATTGTTCCAAAAGATATAGATTACTCTTACGGAAAAGGGAAAGCGAGCTTATATTCTTGGAGCGATAACAGTATTGATGCTGGAGGGTTTTCCACAGACTTTGTTATTGGAGGAATAGACACAAATGGATTGAATGACCAGCAAGGTCCTGATATTGAATTGTATCTCAACAATGAGAACTTTGTTAATGGAGGAATAACAGATGAAACACCGATCTTAAAAGCAAAACTATACGATGAAAGTGGTATCAATACTGTAGGCAATGGAATTGGTCACGACATCACAATGATTATTGATGATAATACAAGCGATGCAATAGTCTTGAATGCATTTTATGAATCTGATTTAGACACCTATAAGAGTGGTAAGTTGAGTTATCAATTAAAAAAGCTATCTCCAGGCAGACATACATTAACCTTTAAGGCTTGGGATGTCAATAATAATTCAAGTGAGAAGAGGATTGAATTTACAGTACAAAGAAAACAAGAAATGGCCTTAGATCATGTTCTGAATTATCCCAATCCATTTACAACCCAAACAAAATTCTTTTTTGAACACAATCAAACCTGCACAGCATTACAAACACAAATTCAGGTTTTTACTGTTACTGGTAAGCTGGTGAAGACAATCAATAGAACCGTCCAAACCAATGGTTTTAGAGCAGAAGGTATTCCATGGGATGGAAGAGATGACTTCGGAGATCAGTTGGCAAGAGGGGTGTATGTGTATCGAATTACTGTTAAAAATCCTGATGGAGGCAAGGCACAAGAGATGCAAAAATTATATCTTTTAAAATAATTATACAATAAAACTTTCAGGTTTACGTATATTTGTAAACTTGGATTAATTAGAAAAGTTATTAAACAAAAAAATACAACTTTTGGAATTTATAAAATTGAACATCAAAACATCCATGATAAAGCATACTATACTCACAGGATTTGGTTTTTTACTCACAATATCTGTGTTTGGTCAAACAGGGAATAGCAAAACAAAGCCCTCTGACCTACAATTAAATACGATTACGACAGCTGTGCCTTTTCTACAGATTACTCCTGATTCAAGGTCTGGAGCAATGGGAAATACCGGTACTGCTTTAAGTCCTTCTTCAAGTTCGTTTTTTTGGAATACTTCTATGTTGTCGTTTTCGGAAGACAAATCAGAAATTTCTTTGTCTTATACACCTTGGTTAAGAAACCTTGCATCGGACATTAATTTGTCGCACTTAGCAGGGTACTATCGTCTTAATGAACGCAACTCTATTGGTGCCTCCCTGCGTTTCTTTAGCTTGGGAGAAATTACTTTTACAGACATAGATGGTAATGAAACACGTACACATAAACCAACAGAATTTGAGCTGCTTGCGGGCTATGCTTTTAAACTGAATGATAACTTTTCACTAGGGTTAAACGGAAAATTCATTTACTCAAATTTAACCGCAAATGTAAGTGTTGGCGGTGGCGCAACAAATCCTGGGTTGGCTGGCGCAGCAGATGTTTCATTTTCATATTACAATGATGATATCAATTATGGAAACATGCCTGGAGAACTTGCTTTTGGGATTACTTTAAACAATATTGGAAATAAAATATCATATACAATTGAGAATGACAGAGATTTCTTACCTACAAACCTAAAAATTGGAACTGCTCTTACTTTTGATTTTGATAAGTACAACAGTCTAACTTGGGCTTTGGACGTATCTAAATTGTTGGTGCCAACTTCTCCTTTAATCAACAGCAATACAGGACAAATAATGTCAGGTAAAAACCCTAATGTGGGTGTTGTTCAGGGAATGTTGCAGTCTTTTTATGATGCTCCTGGTACATTGGAGAAAGATGATAATGGAGACTATATCCAGAACGCAGACGACTCGTATAGAGTTGTGAAAAACACAAAACTTAAAGAAGAACTCTCCGAAATAATGATTGCTACGGGATTAGAATATTGGTACAATGATCTTTTTGCTGTTCGTGCAGGTTACTTCTTTGAAAGTCCAAATAAAGGAGGACGTCAATTTCTTACCTTTGGTGTTGGTTTAAGGTATAAGTTTTTTGGAGTTGATTTCTCATACCTCACTTCATTAAGAAGGAACAGTCCTTTACAAAATACCATTCGATTTACTTTGCGTCTTCATCTTGGTTATCAAAATGCTGCGGATGCAGGCACAGTTAAGCCTGAATAAAAAAGTAATCCATAGTAACCCGAATTATTCATAGCTTTTCATTCTGAATAGTTTTCAGGATTAAGGAAGTTTTCTTAGCTTCTTTAAACCTTGTCTGTGATACCTTACTACTTACTATTAGTGCAGTAAGTCCCAATTAACATTGAATGAACCCACATTCCAAGACAAGGGGTAATAGACAATAAGGGTTAAAAGTTATAATCTATATTGCCAATCTTAATTGATTTGATATTTTTGTACTCAAATTATTGATTAAATTTGATTTGTCATGAGAGTAATAGACACAATACCACATAAAAGATTTAAAATACAAGTTTTTTCATACAATGGGAAATTCACCGTTAAGATTGAATTGGATCAGTATGAACAAAGCTATAAGATTGGAGAAACAGATGTAATGGGAGTGGCTGATGTAAAAGCAATGATAACTCCTGAGTTTTTAAATACTTGTTTAAAAAGATTTGTAGATATGCGTCAAGATTGGTTTGATGCATTTAAAAATAAAAACACCCAATCATCCGAAACAAAAACAAAAACAAAAACAGAAACAAAATGAAATATTCCTTTTATCTAATTTTATTGGGCTTAGGCTCTGCCTTTATTATTTCTTCATGCAATACAAAGCAGGAAAACATATCATCCGACGATAGTGAAACTGCAAATGAAGCTGTCAATCGGCCAAAAGACACTTCTGGAATAGCAATT
Source organism: uncultured Fluviicola sp. (assembly GCA_964585545.1). Lineage (GTDB taxonomy): Bacteria > Bacteroidota > Bacteroidia > Flavobacteriales_D > Crocinitomicaceae > Brumimicrobium. The sequence goes on along the minus strand of CAZPDT010000003.1, from coordinate 91,260 downwards.
GCTTTTTATTACCAAGATAGTGTAGCAACAAAATTTAGATTTTATAAGCACATAGATTCTATGCTTAAAGCCAAAGAACTCAATTATCAAAAGCAATTGGAGCAGAAGTACAGGGCTTACCAAGCTTATGAAGCAGATATACAGAAACGGATGGACAACGGGGAGATAACAGGGTATCAACTTGACGATATTCGGAAAACAGCTGCTCAAAAGCAACAATCTATTCAGGCTTTTGAACAACAACGTGGAGCAGCTCTACAAAAGGAATCGATGGAATATCAAATTGCATTAATGAATAAGATAGCAGAGTCTGGAAAGGAATTTTCAGATAAAAATAATATTGATTTATTGTTTTTCTATCAAAAGGGTGGACAAATCACCTTCATTAACAATGCTTATGATGTAACTGAACAATTCATTAGCTTCCTCAACAAAAGAGAAGAAGAACTAAAGTCGGGAGTAGAGAATGAAGTAGAAGAGCTCAAAAAGAAAGATGATATAGACGATCCATTAAAGGATGGTTTGGAAACAATGGATAGAGGAGGAGGCCTTCAGTAATTCATCCATACTTCGATTTTTATAAATATGTTTATAGCGCAAGAGAAACTAAAAAGTAATATTGCTGAATACGTAATTTACATGTATCAAGTAGAGGATATGGTACGCGCTTATGAGTTTGACATTGAGAAAATTAGAAAGAAGATTATACAGCCTCAGGTAAAGAGTGAGTCTTTTGAGAAGGAAGCCGTCGAATGGTATAAAGATTTAATTTCTGAAATGAAATCTAGGCATTTGGAAAAAAAAGGCCATCTGAATCAGATTCAAGAGGTAATGACGGAATTGATTTACTTACACAAAACATTAGAAGAAGTTGTAAAAGACAAGAAATATCTTGACTTATTGTCGGCTGCTGAAGACAATATAGAAGCATTTCGGAAGAAAAGTGATTTGGGCACTGTACACCTTGTGGAGGTTTGTTTCCAAGCTTTATATATGAAATTGCTTTTAAAGTTGAAAGGCGAAGAAATTAGTGCTGAATCTGAATCGGCATTTGATACTATGCGCATTATATTGGCCTATCTTACTAAAGGTTACCACCAAATGAAATCAGGTGATATGAGTATGTTTGAAAAACAATAATCTCATGAATGCCTATTATAGTTTTAGAGAATTGAATAATAACTCGGGTTAACGAAATTTCTTCTGAAACAATTCTTTTTGTTGTTTACGAAGGGATTCTAAGTCTTTTGGTACTTTTCTTTTCCATCTTTTATGGGACCATATCCAATTTTCTGGTTTGTTTTGAATTGTTTCTTCCAAGAGATGACTGAAACGTTCTGTAATCATACCATACTCCAATTCTCGAGGAGAAGAAGTGATTTCATTTAATCGCATGGTATAGTGTCCTCTTTTTTTCTTGTGGATACTAAAATAAACTACCGCTTGGTCGTATTTGTTTGCCAGAAGTTCAGGACCGAAAACTACACCCGTCTTTTGATTCAAAAAGTTCAACCAATAGCATTTTTTTGCGTCTCCTGGTGACTGATCTGCTAAAACCAGTGTTGCAGTTGGTTCTTTATTTTGATTAAAGAAATCATATACAATGTTTGAATGAATGACTTTCATGCCAAACCTTGACCTTCGGGCGTTTAATTTTCTGTTCCAAAAGCCATTGGTCAGGGGCATACCGATACCCACTGCTTGATGACTAAACAAGAGGTTTTGTCCTGTGATTAACCATTCCCAATTGTTGTAATGACCTGATACTAAAAGAACACTTTTGTTTTGTTGAAATAAGCGTTCCACAACTTCGGGGTTTTCTACTTGGAAACGTTTAAGCAACTGTTGTTTTGAAATGCTTAGATTTTTTGCGCCTTCTGCGAGTAAATCTGTCAGGTGACGGTAAAACTTTCTTTCAATTTTTCGTTTTTCTTTTTTTGTTTTCTGTGGGAATGACAGGTCAATGTTTCTGCGGACAACTTTTCTGCGGTAAGGGATTACAGAAATAAGTAACAAATAAAAGAAGTCGGTAAATAAATACATCACCCTCATAGGCATCAGGGATGAAGGATAAATCAAACAATAATATGCAAGCGCACTTAGCATGATTCTTTTTTGTAAAAATAAAAATAAAATAAGAACGGTTATAAGTTTGATTTAAATATGTTCATAAAGCACAAAAAAAGAGGTCATTAAATAAGGACCTCTAATTTCAATTATATGAGCAGGATGAATTAAAGCAGTTCCGCCATTTTTTCACCAATCTTAGCTGGAGAATCAACAACATGAACTCCACAATCTCTTAAAATTTTCTTTTTAGCTTGAGCAGTATCATCAGCTCCACCTACAATTGCACCTGCGTGTCCCATTGTTCTACCTGCTGGAGCTGTTTCACCTGCAATAAATCCAACAACGGGTTTTGTACCGTGTTCTTTAATCCATTTACCAGCATTGGCTTCAAGATTACCACCAATTTCACCAATCATTACAATGCCTTCTGTCTCCGGATCGTTCATTAGCAACTCAATAGCTTTTTGAGTCGTTGTACCAATAATTGGGTCACCACCAATTCCTATAGCTGTTGTTATTCCTAACCCTGCTTTTACAACTTGATCAGCAGCTTCATAAGTTAAAGTTCCTGATTTAGAAACGATTCCTACTTTTCCTTTTTTAAATACAAAACCAGGCATAATTCCTACTTTTGCTTCTCCAGCAGTAATAACACCAGGGCAATTTGGACCAATAAGCGTACAATCATATCCAGAGATGTACTCTTTGGCTTTTACCATATCGCGAACAGGAATTCCTTCAGTAATACAAATAACAACCTTTATTCCTGCATTCGCTGCTTCCATAATTGCATCTGCGGCAAAGGCAGGCGGCACAAAAATGATTGAAACATCAGCGCCTGTTTTGTCAACAGCTTCTTGAACAGTATTAAATACAGGCTTTCCAAGATGAGTTTGCCCTCCTTTTTTTGGCGTTACGCCACCAACCACATTGGTTCCAAAGTTGATCATTTGTTCTGCATGGAATGTACCTTCACTACCTGTAAATCCTTGTACAATTACTTTTGAATCTTTATTTACTAATACGCTCATCTCTCGTCGTTTTTTTCTAATTTAATTTTGCCAAAAGTAGCGTTAAACTCGGTTAAAGACAAGTAAATTTGTTAAAATGTTTTTGGAATGTGTGTCCGCTTGAGCGGCGCAACTCCCGAGACAAAAGCGAAAAGAACTCTTCGTTACAACGAAGTTGATAAAAAAGGGGGGTATACTATAAATCCCAAATTTTCAATTCTATCATTGGCAGTTTTTTTTACCAATAGATGTAGTAAAGAATGAATAAGTAATCCTTTCTAATAGATGGTGCAGTTTTAGTTAAAAAGTAGGATCTACTTTATTTAATTATTACAAACCTCACAGTTCACTGCTCTATTTTGAGCAATTCTCTCTTTTTTGGAATTCATCTTTTGTTTCTTGAAGTCAAGATTTACATTTTCAGAAGTGTAACATTCAAAAGGAGTAAGACCGAGCAATGATCCATGTGGTCGGATTGTGTTGTAATCATTGATGATTTCTTCCTGTTGCTCAATATTTAAATGTTTCATCTTTCTTTCCACTTATGTGGGCTTAGGGAGGTATGAAAAACAGCAACAATAATGATTTCATTATCGATAATATTAAAATGTACACCGTAAGGAAATTTATTTAAGAAAGCCACTCTGGTTTGGTTATACCGAATTTGAATCTTCAGTGGATTTTTCTGAATGGTTTGGATAGTTTTAGAGATTTGTTTTTCAAAAGCGATACCTAGTTTATCTTTTTGATCTTCGTACCAAATAAAGACATCTCTGATATCAAGCTCGGCAGCTTCTGAAATAGATAAAGAATATTCCATTACCGTTTAAAGACATCTTGTTTCGCTTCGCTCCAGCTTCTTGTTTTCATTTTACCTTCCTCAATCAGATTTAACCTTCGTTTTGCCTCCAATTGTTGTTCTAAAGGAATATCTATTTCATCCAATACTGAGACATAATCAATTGTCTTGATAAAACTTAAAAAGGCTTTAAATTTTTTTTCATCGACTTTTAAAGTAATTTCTTTCATGATGTTGTTTTATAATAGATATTCAAAGAATTTCTAAAGTTATATACTCAAACAAAAATAGACAAAAGCAACAATAAAAACAAAATTAACTAGCAAATGTGCTGTAAAAGAAATCCGCAGAAATCCGAGATTACCTTCGATGATACTACCTGGTCTTTAAATAAATAACAATACAAACGGGAACCTCTAAATTAATCTTCTTTGAAATCAATTACTGATAGATGAGGTTTGTCATTGAGAATACATTTTATTAAATACTCCCCTGGTTGATCTAACTTTTTAGCATCACTAATAAGAAGAGCATAGACTTCATTGTCTTTAAAGTCTGCTTTCTTAATCCTCATATCTCCCGAAGATAAATCGATAATTGCCTTTACTGGAGTTACACCCTTGACAGCAAACATTAGAGATGGTTTAACCGAATTTATATTTGGTGAATATTTCCCAGTAGTAAAGTCTTTTCTTATTCCATTAAATACAATCTCAAGGTCCCCTTCTTCAGTAATATAATCTAAACAACCATTTAAATTGGTATTGTGCAAACTAGAAGTATTCCTTTTAAGAACATTAACCCACTCCATATCACCTTCTTTATTTATCTTTAAGATTAACATGTTTATATCAAAAAAATATGTATTATAAGGATTACCAACATCTTTATGGTTTAAGTCTCCCCAATCTTAAAAAATCATAAAATATCTTCTTTTCTTTTTTAATGTATAAATAATAGTTAAGTTTGTACCAGTTATTTATTCATAGTAAATAACAATTAGGTTTTATAGTTTTAGCATGGTTTAGCGAGAAAGAGGAATAAGTGTTTTGCATTTATTCCTCTTTTTTTATTCATGTTTTAGATTATGGAATTACACTTAATTTCTCAATTGTAATTATTCCTCCTTCTTTATCGAAGAGATGTACAAAGTAAATTCCTGAAGCCCAATTTTTAACATCAATGGTGGTTACATCTTGAAGTAATTTTGATTGATTAATCAATTGTCCTTTTGGATTGTATATTTTTATTTCTTTGGCATCTGAACTTTTTTCTATAAAAATTTGATCCTTTGAAGGATTGGGATATATGGTGATTCCATCTTTTACCTTTTCCTTACTCAGTTCCAAAACATCATCATCATTTATAGTAACGCAATAATCTTCAACTTCGCCAGAGAAGTAATTACCACAATATCCCGGTAATGTTATGTTGTCAAATCCTTGAAAAGCCATTTGAACCCGCATGCGAGTGTTCCCTAATTTTGCTGAAGATGGAATGGTTAGAACGTCACTGAGTGGATTCCCATCTGGACTTCCAGAATCATAAATAAGGTCTGATTGGGAAAAGCTACCTTCTTGATCTAAATCAAGCCAAATCCGATAGTATTCTTCCAATGGAGCTCCATCAAATCCTGGTGTTATGCTAAATGGATATGTTGCTCCAAGCGTTAATGTTAGAGGGTTACTTGTAAATATATATCCGTCATTATCTCCAGTTGAAAATTGGGTTCCATTAACTTCAAAGGAGGCAATCCATTCATTTTGTTGACCCAATAACGCCATCGGATGATCTCCATTATTAATTGATGTGAGTAGAGTATTGCCATCCGATTGTGATATCATAACTGCTGGTATAGTGATATTACTATTTGTACCTCCCATTTCAATTGGAGCACTCGACACATTATTAATAATAATTGCAGCAGTCGCCCCTGCATCTTGAGCATTCATAACTTTATCAACAAACGGACAATTTCCTCTCATAATAACAGCAATATTGCCATTTACTTCGAGCACATTAGTTAGGGTATTGCATCCTTCTTCTGGCGCAGCAGATCCATCATTTACCAAGACCAATTCCCCGTAAGCATATCCACTGTTGATGTTGCCTCCAAAATTACCCGTTGGAACAATAGAATATGTGCCTTCTATGGAAGAGGGGGTTTTTACGTAAAATGTTGTGCTGGGATTTTCAGCTTTGGCGGCACAATAACTGAGGTCAATGCAATTTCCACACCCTACGGTTTTAAATGTTTGGTTGCCAGTACTGCTTGGACCATCATTATTGCAGTCGGCTAAAACTGTATATTCATATTGGGTACAACTGTCAAGGTTTGTAAACAGGAATGTGGTATCTGTGGTCGTATAATTCACCCAAGTTCCAGTATCAGCAACACGGATATATATATTATAACTTGATGTATCACTGATTTTGTTATAATAAATACTCGTTTGGTCATTACTTATTGAATCTGTTGTAATGTTGGAGGGAGGCAAGCAAGTATTACAAATCCTTACCATTAATGTATCAATTGCTCTTTTAGCGTTGATTCTTCCCCCTGTAACGGTTCTGGTAGCTAAATATCCATTTTTATCAACAGCATCAAATAGTGATTGACGCACTATATCGGCAGTACCTTGTGGGTCAACTTTAGCCATTGCTTCAAGACCTTCACATGGAGCACTGTACATCAATCCAATAAGTCCGGCTGTTAAAGGCGTTGCAAATGAAGTTCCAGAAGTACTTCCATAGCCATTATTAGAAGACGTTGTATAGATGCTTGATCCTGGTGCTCCCAAATCAATGGTGGTTTGACCATATCCTGCAAAGTCTATTATGTCAGATTGATCAGTTGCTGTTACACTTATCATATAATCACTAGAGCAAGCAGTAGGAACGTCACCAACTGCGTCAACATCATTATGGTTATTTGTTGTTGCGCCACAATTGAGTATTCCAGCTGCTCCTAGGTCTTCATAAAAGCTGCACCAAATAGGGTAATCATCAGGATTTCCATTGTCAACTCCCCATGAAGCACTTGTAACAACAACAAATGCACCTTCAGCACCTTGCGTTTGATTCCACAGAAGTCGGGCTTGGAGTGCATAATTGTAGGCTTCAATAATATTAGCTTCAGTAAAAGGACTGTTATATCCCGCAATATCCATGATTTTCACATCCCAATTGATTCCAGTAACGCCAGTGCCATTATTTCCTTTAGCACCAATCATTCCTGCACAACTTGTTCCGTGTGAGCCAGTACCAATATTATCATTGTCAGAACTTACGTTCCAGCCATTATAATCATCAATGTATCCATTGCCATCATCATCAATACCATTGTTTGGAATTTCTGCTGAATTGACCCATCGATTGTCTTTCAAATCTTCATGGTTGATAAGGTCTGCACTTTCTATAAGTGCCACTACGATTTCAGTTCCATTAGGAGTTGTTCCTCCAGTTGTAATATCCCAAGCGTCTTGCGCTTCTATATTATCATACTGCCATTGATTTCCGAAATCTGGATCATTAGGTGCTGCCCTGAGTTTAACCGCTCTGTTGGGTTGTGCATATAAGACGTTATTCAATCTGTTGAGGACATTTAAAACGTGCTGTTGATCAATGTTGTTTTCGTTGAATTCCAATAACCAAATATCAGCGTGTTGGGATAAGACTTTAACCGTTTTTAGATCGTAACTTGGGTCAACCTCCCGACTAATTTTATGTGCATCTTGTCCTGGTTGCATCCGTACTATTATTTGATTGCTTATTTTTTCAGGAGTGGATTTTTGAATTTGCGCAATCGATTGATTGGCACAGATAGAGAGGACGATAAAAAAGGCCGTTATTTGTACAGTTCTATACATTTTAATGTTTTATTAAGTTTAACTTGTGCAATTTACGTCAAAATTCATAAAATATCAAATAATTTTGTTGCGTAGACAAATAAGCACTTTAATTCCAACTATGCATAAATGATTAATGGTAGTTTCTCGAATAAAAGTTATGAGTTTTCTTCCGGGAAAGCAGTTTTATATTCAGGGTAACGAATAAATATTTCTCGAACATAATTATACGTTTCAGACCCTCTCATGTAACCATAATAACAAACGGGGTCTTGATAGTACTTTGGGTCAGAAAGGTTTTTAATAAAAATCTCCACATTATCATCCCACACCAATGGGTCTTTTCCATACTTCTTAGCCAAACGTTGTGCATCAAGAACATGTCCAATACCAGCGTTATATGTAGCAAGGGTAAATTTTACACGTTGTATAGAATCAGGAATTGATTTCCATTGTCTATAATCAACGGTAATTTTCTTTACACCTCCATTGATTTGAATTGCAGGGGGAGAATCGGGGAAAACGTTAAAAGAAGGGCCTACTGTAGGCATAAACTGCATCAAGCCATAGGCTCCAGCCCATGATTGAACATTGGTTTGAAATTTTGATTCTTGATAAATTAGAGAGGCAATCAATCGCCAATCCCATCCATATCGTTTGGCTGCTTTTTTTATGATGGGATCATAAGGAGATATTGCATTGCCCGTAACCGATGAATAGTAACTATTGGAACGATTTGAATATGAAGGTGAATACAAATATTTGTGAATGATATATTTGTATTTAGAGGTCTTTTTAAACTTCTTCAACCATGCATCAAGTCTTTTTCTAAGTAGCGGACTTTTTTTTCGCAATCCAAAGGCGATACGTTGTTTTACGCTTATTTCCAGTCGTGTATCGAGATCGGGATAGTAACGTTTATTCAATTGTGTTGCATTTTTATCGAGAACTGTATAATCGATAAATCCTTTTGAAACCAATTCCATTGCCTTTTCAGGCGATACATTTCCGCCAAGCGGTTTAATGATTATGGTGTCCCCCAACTCATTTTGCAAATTAATTAAACGCTCATAGTAACTTGAGTTTGTCCACACATGAACGGTTTTTCGAGACAATTGACCGGGTTCTCTGATTAATTCTTTCTCCCAGACACTTTTTCTTGTTGTTTGCCAATCTTTAGGTTTTCTCTGAACCAATACTTGAGAGGTCGTCATTATTGGAATAGAAAAGTCAATTTTCTTTCTTCTTTCTTTTGTTACGGTATAATTACAAGCAATAATATCTCCTTTTTCTTCTTTGAGCATAGGAATCATATCATCGAGATTGTTAATGACTTTAACTTCAATCTTAACTCCGATTTCTTTGGCAAAGGCATTCAGAATTTCATACTCCAGTCCCATTTTATGGCCTCGGTAGATAAAATAGCTTCCAGCACTATTTTCAGCCAGGACAGTAAGTTTATTTTCTTTAAGAATTTCTTTGAGGTCTTTCTTGTTTTCAGCTTGTACTTTTCCCACCATTTCGTTTCCCTTCTCAACACTATTTTGACATGCAAATAGAACTAATGTTAAGAAAGTAAACAAAAGAATTAAATGTTTATAGTGTTTTAGATTATGATACAAAATGTACAATTTGTTTTTATAAATATATAAAAAACATTTGGTAACCGTATAAGATTTGATGCCTTTCTTATGAATAATTTCAATAAAAAATCACCGTATTTTTTAACAGATTCTTTTATTATCAACTGTTTGAGGATTGTGTATAACTATATTGGTAAATTTTAAATTACGTTTTAAAGATCATTTGAGCATCTTTCATATATTGGTTAAAAACAAAATGAATTTCTTCTTGGTGTTTCAAAAATATACGTTCGGAGGAGGCCAATTTATTGGGAAAAGAAATGCGTCGTGAAAGTCCTTTTGAAGCCATTTCTAATCCTTCAATATATTCATATCTTTTGATCCAGTTTTCCTCTTTCATTAATGTTAAAAGATGAATAAATTGAGAAGGATATTTAAAATTATTTTTTTTGAATGTAAGATGTTCTTGTTGCAGTGCAAATTCAAAGAAATCATCGACAAATTGATGTAAGGGTTTTTGATGGTATACGTTCCAATATTTAGCCAAAAGATGATCGAAATATAAATCTACAGCAATACCCGCCACCTTTGGAAGCTCTTTGTATAACTTCAAACGTATTTCTTTTACCAATGGATGGTGGTCGATATAGTGATCAATTTTTCGATGCAAGGAAACACCCTTTTGAACTATTTCGGGCAGAAATGTGTGGTTCTTTCCTTTCACAAAATCACCATATAAATTGGCTAACATCAAAGGATAATGATCTTCAGAGAAATATAAATGACCGAGATAATTCAAACCATTAATATAGCTTACTTGCTTTTTTGTTGAACTTAAAGTCCCACATAAGTGCCACTTCAAATCCGCCAACTGTCTTTGATTGAGGACTCATACTATTAATGTTGGCGTCGTATGAGGCTGCAATAGTCACTCCATTAAATGAAAACTGAGCATTTGCGATTATGGCATCATTTAAGCGATAATAAACTCCGAACGAGAATTTTCTCGGGGCAACGAATATTGTTTTTTTAGAGGGGTCTTGTAAATAAAAGTCAAAGTTAGAACCAAAAATCATATTTCTGTTTGGCCCTTGGATCATGGCAAAGATTTGTGGAGAAATACCAAAATAACTGTTTGAGAACCTTTTTGTCATTCCGAATTGTCCTACATATCTCCTCATTAAATTATCCTCTAAATTAAATCTTAATTTGGGTTCTAATAGATGCTGGGTTGAAATGCCAACATAAATTTTGTTTGATGATGATGCTTTAAATTGGTAAAACAATCCAACACCCAAATCAAAATGTGATAGTGATGCCCGAGGAACTGGTTCGAGCCCCAGACCTTTATCAAATTGAAAACCATTCCATTGGCTCTCCCATGTTAAATTTCCAGGACTTAAGCTGCGTTGGTATACACCTGGTGAAATACCCAAAGAGATGGAATTCTTTCTGTTAAAATAGATGTGATAGGAGATGGGAACAGCAACATTGTTGACTGTATATTTGCCGTCACCACTCATATCGTTAATGAAAGACACACCGAGACCCAAAAAATTCGGTCTTTTTTTACCTTTAAACAATTTTCCTTCAGCAGAGGCTGATAGGGTTTGAAAAGGTTTATCGGTCACAGTGAAATATTGGTATCTAAAATTAGCAAATACCTTCATGTCATTATTGATGTTCCCAACAGTAGCTGGATTGTGTTGCATATTGTTTAAAAACCAAAGACTGAAGTTTTTGCCTTGCTGTGCAGTAACAATTGAAGATACTGCTATTGCTATTGTAATTGTGATGAGTTTCTTCATTTGATTTTATTTTACGAGCGTTACATTACCAGATTTTTCTCCATGCGTACCATTGATCAGGTCGTATTTTAGAGTATAAGCAAAAACTCCTTGATTTAGAGGTTTTCCATCCATAGTTCCATCCCAGCCTTTGTTGATATTGTCTGTTGAAAACACCATTTGACCGTACCGATTATAGACTTTAAAATTAATGTTAACGAGTCCCACTCCTAAAACATGAAGTGAATCATTTACTCCATCTCCATTGGGGGAAAATGCACTTGGCACTTCAACAATTTCTTCAAAATTGACTTTAACAACTACAGTATCTCTCCCAATACATCCATTGGGATCAATTATAGAAGGATAATAAGTTGTTGTAATTAAAGGATCAGCAACAACATTTAGACATGTAGGACAATCGATGTTTTCATCTGGACTCCAGAAAACATTTCCAGCGCTGATAGGCACAGCTTCAAGGTCTGCTGCTCCTCCCATGTCAATTGTCGTGTCGCCATAACCAATAATTTCTGGAAGATCGTGAACATTAAGTGGATTTACAATTTGGTCAGTTCCATTTGCATTGGTAGCTTTTAAAGTAATGCTGTAAACCCCTGAAGAATCAAAACAAATGTTTGAAGGGTTTTGTTCTGTTGAGGTAGAAGGCGTTCCTCCTTCGAATGTCCATTGCCATGAAGTTGGATTCCCTAATGATATATCCGTAAAGGAAATGCAATCTCCTTGACAAACTGAGCTAGAGTCAATAATGAATGAGGCTGTTGGGGGGAGAGCATTATCAGCAAATAACCTTAGGTTGTTTACGGCAAACGATGGGTTGGTGCCTGTTCCATCATTATCGTTAATCCAATGGAAAGCAAGTCTTAAAACGGCTATATTTTCCGTTACAGGAGGTAGAATAACAGTTTCTTCTTTCCATTCTCCTTGTCCTAAGCCACAAGTATTTCCTGGTGTTTGTGACCACAATGAATTCCAAGTTAAACCGCCATCAACACTGTATTCTAACTCAGCTAAGTCTTGACCAGACTGTCCAACTCCAATCCAATCAAAAACCAGTTCTAAGTTCGATTGTGAGGTGGTGTTTATGGGATTAATTAATGCTGCACGAATATCAGTTGTTGCGTCTACACTAGGCACACCTCCAAAAGTGTAAAGAGCACCAGTGCCCATACATGAAGCGCCTGCACACGTAACATGAAGGGTTTTATCACCATTATTGGCAACTCCACACCCTGGGGGTGCAACTCCACCTTCGTTATCATTCATTTCCCAAATATTTGCTTCGGTTCCATTAGTGCCCGGTGTAAGCGACAAATCCCAATCACTTGCTGAATTCTCGAAATCCTCGCTCCATATTAATGTTTGACCCGTTCCATAACCAAAACAAAGTAAAGAAAATACTGTGAAGAATAAACTTTTCATAAACCGTTCTTTTTAGAGGAACAAAAATAATTAAAATATCAGATATTCCGTAGTCTTGATATAGATTGTTTAACATTTTCCTATCTTAAATATAAGAAAAAAATCAAATTTTCATTTTTCCTTGCAAAGTATAAGGTAAAACTTATTTTTGCTCTTGATTCATAAATATAACATTATGTTAGGACTTAAGTTGCCAACAGATCCGAGATGGGTTGACATTGTAGAAAAAAACATTGAAGAGATTTTAACCGATCATGCATATTGTGAGCAAAAGGCTGCCACAAATGCCATCACTGTTATTGTGAAATTTCCAGAATATCCAGATGTAGTTGATGCTATGGTTGAACTGGCTAAGGAAGAAATGGATCATTTTCAAATGGTGCATCAAGAATTATTGAAAAGAGGGTATCAACTTGGTAGAGAAAGGAAAGATGAATATATACACGATTTATTGGCCTACCTTAATAAAGGAGGAAGTAGAGAACAACAGTTTGTCGAGAAAATGCTATTCAGTGCAATGATTGAAGCAAGAAGCTGCGAAAGATTTCGATTGCTTTCCGAGAAAATTTCAGATTTAAAGTTGCGTAAATTTTATCGTGAATTAATGGAAAGTGAAGCACGACACTATACCTTATTTATAAATTTCGCAAAGAAATATGCCCAAACAATTGATGTGGATAAAAGATGGCAAGAATTCTTGGTATATGAAGCTACATTGATGAAGAAATATGGTAAAAAAGAAACGATTCACGGATGATTTTTTAGGTTATCTCTCATCTAATTCTCCAGTTTATTTATATTTACAATTTAAAACTGAAAGACGAAACACAAAACCATGAGAAAAATAAACTTGCAACAACTTTTCAAAAACAATTGGATTCACTTCTTAGCCTTGGGTCTTTTTGTAATAACAACTTTCATCTATTTCCAACCTCAGTTTTCTGGTCATGGATTAAAGCAACATGATATTGAGCAGTTTATTGGTGCATCAAACGAAATCAATCATTATCGTAAAACACATGGAGAAGAACCGTTGTGGACCAACTCTATGTTTGGAGGTATGCCTACATATCTGATTTCACTTAAAATATCTGGAAACTTATTGGGGTATGTTTATAACATTTTTCATTTGTGGTTGAAGTCTCCAGCAGGAATGTTTTTCGGTTATTTACTGGGATTTTATATCATGTTACTATGCATGCGGGTCAACCCTAAAGTGGCGATTTTAGGAGCTTTTGCTTTTGCATTTTCTTCCTATTACATTATAATACTTCAGGCGGGACATAATACTAAAGCTGCGGCTATTGGTCTGGCTCCACCAATTATTGGTGCCTTTTATCTCGCTTTTCGGGGAAAACTGAAATGGGGGATATTGCTTTCAGCGTTATTTATGGGACTCGAACTGTTGGCAAATCATGTGCAAATCACCTACTATTTGGGTATTTTATTGTTATTTCTAGGGATAGGAGAATTCATTCGACACTTGAAAGAAAAACAGTTGTTAAAGTTTGTAAAGGTGTCCTTTTTCTTGTTGTTGGCTTATGGTTTCGCGATAGGGATTGATTATGGGAAATTATCACTTACACAGGAATATGCGCAACACTCCATTCGTGGAGGAAATGATATTGATATTCATCCTGATGGTACAGGGAGCCATGAAATTAAAACTACAGGACTGGATAAAGATTATATCACTCAATGGAGTTATGGAATTAGTGAGTCAATGACTTTGGTCTCTCCCAATATTAAAGGTGGAGCCAGTAGTGCTTTAAAAGACAGTCAATTTTCTGAAATGTTGCGCTCATCTGACTACAGAAGAGAAGCAAATTTAATTGCAAAGAACAATATATACTGGGGGGATCAGCCATTTACATCGGGTCCAGTATATCTGGGGATTATTGTTTTCTTTTTGGCTGTTTTGGGAATGGTTTATTTGAAGGGACCTAGAAAATGGGTGCTTTTAGGAGCAACAATTCTCACGCTTATGTTGTCATGGGGGAAAAATTTCATGGGATTAACAGACTTCTTTTTAGATAATGTTCCTTTTTATAATAAATTCAGGGCAGTTACCATCATTCTGGTTATTGTAGAGCTCACAATTCCTCTTTTAGCGGTTCTTTTCCTTAATCAATTAATAAAGAAACGTGAACAAATTAAGAATAATATTCAACCTTTTTATATTGTTTCAGGAGGATTGGTCGCATTGTTTACACTTTTGACTTTTACTGGGCTAGGAGATGGTTATATGAACAGTAAAGAAAAAGACTTCTTATACTCTTACCCTGACCAAGTTAAAGCACAACTTCAAAAAGAAGATCCTCAAAAATTGAGAGAAAATGGAATCGACATAACGAATCCTGATCAAGTAAATCAAGTTGTGGAACAACAAATGAAAAGGGTTAATGCTCAGTTTGACGCCCTATTGGATGTGAGGCAATCAATATATCGTTCAAGCATGGGTCGTTCTATTTTCTTCCTAATTATTGGAATTATCTTTATAGGATTGTTTCTCAAAACGTCCATTAAAAAGGAATATGTTTTAGGAGGATTACTCGTCTTTATACTGATTGATTTGGTTGGTGTAGACATCAATTACTTGAACAATAATAAATCAAATGGAAGAGATTATGATTATTGGATGGAGTTGTCCGATAAAATGTATCCATTAACTCCTACATCAGCAGATAAAGAAATTTTAACGCAAGAATTGTCCAATCAACCGGAGTTGAAGAAATTGGTTGAAAATGTTAAAGTAGATACAAAAGATGAAAGAGGCCGCATAAATAAAGATGCACTTTGGTTGGAGAAATTCCAAACTTTGGAAGCACATACCAATTATAGGGTTTATGACCCTTCACTTGGCTTTAATAGTGCCAACGTGTCTTATTTCCATAAAGCATTGAACGGTTATCATGGTGCCAAATTAAGGCGAATTCAAAATGTAAAGGATTTTTATATCGACTATAACGATATGAATATTTTAAACATGCTTAATGTGAAATACTTTATTCAAAATGGGAAAGCCATGAAAAACCCTGGTGCATTAGGACCTGTTTGGTTGATTAAGGAAGTAAACGTACAACCCAATCCAAATAAAGAACTGTTGGCATTAGGAAATATGTTTACAATTGAAAACAAATCAGATGAAAAGTTGCTGATTAATAATGTTGCTAAAAACAGTGACACCATTTCAGGAAGAGAAAACGTTGTCCTTTTTGATGAAGATTCTTTACAACTTAACTTGTCTTCCATCATGAGGTCAGGAGTAGGAGCAACCTTTGTTCAGGATGTAAATGGTCAAACCAACTGGATTCCAACTTCTGAATTAGAAAAAGACTCTCTCAATAGCTTTACGCCATTAGTAACTGTTGAAAGAATTCATCATTTCGACCCTAAAGATATGGTTGTTGTTGGTGAGGATGTAGCCCATGATTTGAGTTCGTTAACCTATACTGGTTCTGGTACAATTGAAATGACTTCTTATGCGCCAAATGAACTTAAATATAAAGTTAATGTTGAAGGCAAACAGTTTGCTGTATTCTCAGAAATGTATTATCCTGACGGTTGGAATGCCTACCTTGATGGGAAAAAGGTTGATATTCATCGAGTTGACTACTTATTGCGCGGTATTGAATTGCCATCAGGATCCCACGAATTGGTCATGAAGTTTGAAGTGCCGAAATTTTTTGTTTCCAATTACATTGCATTAGCCGGGTCACTTGTTCTCTTTTTATTGATAGGAGGATACTTTATAAAAGATTTTATATTAAGTAAAAAATCATCAAGTCCTGAAGATGAATAAAACTGTACGTATATTGAGTGGTGTCAGCTTTCTTGCTATTGTTGTGTTGGTTGGCTTGGTTTTTTTTGATGTAATTCATATCATCAATTGGGTAGAATATGTTGTTTTGTTCAGTTCAACTTTTCTTACGTTTTTATCATTGGGACTCTTCCTTCGAAAAAATGAAACCTCTAAAAGTATCACTATAGTGATTGCACTTTTGCTTATTTCACCCTGTTTACTTCCTGTTATAGCAATTTTTCAGCCAGCATTTATTACCAATTATTGGGAATTGTTTGTTGGGGGAAGTGTTTTTCAAATAGGAACAGCGATATTTACTTTGTCCGATGGATTTAGAAGGAAAAAAAATATTGGTTTTTATCAAGTGGTAAATGGGATCAATTATATTTTGTTTTTACTGTTCGCTTTTGTGCTTGTTTTTAAATTTTCAGGTTTTATTAATTATTCTTTTCTCTTAATTATCGGGATATCCCTTTCGGTATTGAGTTTGACGCTTCTCTTATTTAATCCGAATTATTCATAGGTTAACGATTTAAGAAAGTGCCAAAACCAGCAATTCTTTTTTTCCAATAGGCAGACTGGTAAATATCAACAATAGAAATACCCACGCTAGAACTGGCATGGATCATTTGTATACTGTTGTTATTGGTTGAAAAAACCATCCCTACATGTGATATTTTAGAGCCATTTTTAAAAAAAACGAAATCTCCTGGATGGATATTTTTACGTTTTACTTTTTTCGATTCATTGAATTGAACAGCAGCTCTTCGGGGAATCTCTTGATTCAAAACGTTTTTGGCAATATAGCAAGTAAATCCACTGCAATCAAATCCTTTGGGAGAAGTTCCTGCATATTTGTAGGGAACGCCCAATAGGCTTGACGAGAATTGTACCATTTCATCTCTTTCTACAGAAATCGGGAGTTTGAAAGGAGGGGCTGGCTCTTCCTTTGGATCATCCTTTCTATCCTTTTTGTCAATTTCCTCTTTTTTAATTGTAATATGATCTTCTTTCATATTCGATACTTCTGGTACTTTTGGCAGTACATCGTCGATGAGGTATTTTAAGAGATCAAAAGTTTTTTTGTCACCATCGTGTTTTAAATTGTACATCCACAAGTTAAGGTCATTTTTTAAAGCACTTATTTCGTATTGGTGCGCACGTAAAACTTCCTGACCATCGTAGTTGCCAGAGAGTTCTTTAAAGGTTTTTATGGCATCTTTGATCGCATATTTATGGCGTCTATACCATCCCTTGTTTTGTGCCAATTGAAGTTTTGACAAAGCCAAATAGTAACGGGGGATATAAGAGAAATCATAAGCGGGATTATCCAACAGCCTTGCCGATTTGCGGTAGACACTTTTATAGTGTTTTTGATTGTATTTCATTTCCAGCTGATCAAACTCTAAAACTTGAGCAGATAAAGAAACAGGAATCAAGAAAAGAAAAAATATCAAAAAGAACTTATGCATGGAAACATTTATTTGTATTTACAAAATTAAATCAAATGTCTTGATATTCTTACAATATATACCAATATTAGATCAACAATTGATTGTTTAAAAACGAACAGAACAAAAACAATTCCAATCCAAACCTATAATTCTCGTATGAAGTGCTATTTTTGGTGTAAGATTTGATTAGATTAAGGACAAAGAAATAAATCATGAAGAAATTAATAGTCGTTTTTACTTCCTTTTTATTGATTGGAGGTTTATTTTCACAAGAAGAACAAAAACAAGATCCTAACTTAATGCGCCTCTATGAGGCATACACCTATATAAAGAGAATGTATGTAGACAGTGTGGATACCAAAAAGATTTCTGAAGCGGCGATTAGAGGAATGATAGAGCAATTGGATCCGCATACGTCATTTATACCAGCAGAACACGTGGAACGTGCTGAACAAAGTATTAATGGCAGCTTTGTGGGTGTTGGTATCCGATTTAATATTCTTCGTGATACACTTTTGGTTGTCAATACTATTCCAGGAGGACCATCCGAAAAGGTTGGTGTAAGAGCAGGAGATAAAATCATTGAGGTCGATGGAGAATCAATTGCTGGAGTTGGTTTAAAAAATTCTGGTGTAAGAAAAAGGTTGCTGGGCGAGAAGGGAACAAAAGTCGAAATCTTGGTTATCCGCGGAATGAGTAAACCTATAAAATATACGATTACAAGAGATAAGATTCCTCTTAATTCAGTTGTGAGTTTTTATATGGTCGACGACAATATTGGATACATCAAGTTGACCAGCTTTTCTAGAACGACGAAAAATGAAGTTATCAGTGCCATTAAAGCCCTTAAAAAAGATGGAATGAAAGATCTTATTCTTGATTTAGAAGGCAATGGAGGTGGATTACTCAGTGCTGCAAAATCGGTAGCTGATGAGTTTTTAGCTGATGATAAACTGATAGTCTTTTCAAAGGGAAGAACTCAACCCCGAATGGATTTAAGAGCAGATAAAAAAGGAAATTTTGAAAAAGGGAAGTTGGTAGTGTTAATTGATGAAAACTCAGCTTCGGCAAGTGAAATTGTATCAGGTGCTGTTCAGGATTGGGACAGGGGATTAATAGTAGGAAGACGGTCGTTTGGAAAAGGCTTGGTAGAACGTCCTATTATGTTGTCTGACGGTTCCGAATTAAGATTAACGATTGCTCGCTACTATACCCCAAGTGGAAGGTGGATACAAAAACCTTATGACGATAGAGAAGCTTATCAAAATGATTATTTACATCGGTTTGAACATGGTGAATTAATGCACAGAGACAGTATTAATTTAAATGATTCTCTGGAATACAAAACATTGCTTAAAAAGCGTACTGTTTATGGTGGCGGGGGAATAATGCCTGATATTTTTGTGCCACTTGATACCATGGAGTATTCTCAATATTACAAGAAGTTAAGCAGATCTGGTTCAATCAATAGTTTTAGTCTTGATTATGTTAATGAAAATAGAGAACAACTGAATGCAGAATATGAGGATGTCAACGATTTTAAGACGAATTTTGTAATGGACAAGAAGGTAATGGATGCGTTCTTTGCCTATGCCAATGATTTGGACAGCAGTTTAACTTTTGATGCCGCTGATTATAAAATAAGTGAAGATTTATTGAAACACAGAGTAAAGGCAATGATAGCTGAAAATCTTTGGGGTTTTGGAGCTTTCTATGAAATTTTTAATACAAAAAATGAAATCTTTATGAAAGCCGTTGAATCATTGAAGGATGGGACGTATAAAAAAATGGATTTGAGAAGTAAATAAAAGATTTACATTTTATATATTTGTTTAGAATCAATTAAAATTAAAGATAATATGAAGAAAGTGGTAGGGTTGTTCTTTTTTGGAATGTTATTGTTGTCTTGTAATCAAAATGAGAACAAAGGAAATGTTGAGAAAGTAGATGCCAATATTCAAGTAAAAGATGGTAAAGTACAATCTAAGTTATCGTCAAATTCTAAAACTGCTAAAGAATTAGAGGTAGAGGCTAAGGAGAGAGAAGCCGCACAGGCAAAAGAAGAAAAAGAACGCTTGGCAAAACAAACAACAATGAAAATTACGCCAAATATGCATGATTTCGGAGAAATTCCCAAGGAAACTCCCGTTTCTGCAGTGTTTGAAATAGAAAATACGGGAGATAAACCCTTAATTGTGAGTAATGCAAAAGCATCATGTGGATGTACAGTGCCAAGAAAGCCAGAAGATCCTATTTTACCTGGAGAAAAAGGAGAACTGGAGGTGACTTTTACTTCAACACCTAATCAGGCAGGTTCTTCTATAAATAAAACAGTTACTGTAACAGCAAATATACCAGGCTCAACTCAAGTTGTGTCAATTAGAGGAAAGGTAGATCAATAGAATTAGTTGTTCTTTTTCTTATCTTTTTTTCTCTTTTTCTTCTTTCTTTTCTTATCCAATCGATCGTTGAGATGGGAATAACTCACTTGTTTTGATTTAGATCTACGCGATGGTTGAACTGCATTTCTTCTATCCTTCTGTATTTTGTTGGGGTCTTTTCCTTCATTTTCTTTCTTTAAATCCTCGGGTGTTACTGCACGATGTTGTCCTCCGTCAATAGGAGCGTTGGGGTCGGTTGGATCTAGCCAATTGCTTTTCTCAGTAACACTCACTACCGTATCTATATCTGCGTCATAGGCTTTTAGTTCTATTTGCTTATGCTCTGAGGAGGCTTTGTTATTGGCAATGATATCTTCTTTTAGATTCCAGTATTTTCCATCCCAAATATATGCATCGTAAGACATGTCAGGGACATAAAACTCTCTGAACTCCTTTAATTTTGATGTTTTTGGTGACAGATGGTCAAATATAATCAAATCACGATCATTGTCATATCGTAAAGACATTATAGCATCATTAGAGTATTCAAAAAGAACGCGAAGATAACGTTCTCGCTCATTTTTAAAGAGAGGGTAGCCAAGATGAGGTGTACTTCCGGTAAAGTAGAGAACATCAATAAATTTAATTGTACTTCTCTGGGTGTTAAAATCATAACCAAGTAAAGTATAAAAAGTACGGTTTCTTTTTTCGACATCTATAATATCATAATAGAGTGCTCCATACCAATTGTCTTTATCAATGGTTTCATTTCTTGCTAATCTAATGTGCTGGTCTTGACGTTTCAGTTCAATTACATCTACATCTCCTCTGCGCTTGTCTTTTTTAAGTATAAATGAAAAATAATCATTTGATAAATCTTGGAACTGAACATTCCAAGAAAAAATCCTAACCAACCCATCGTCGGAACGGATATCACCAATTGATTTTAAGGAAGAAAATGGATAATCAAAGGCACCATTAATTTCGAGAGCTTCTTTAAAGTCTTTTTTGAACTCCGTATTGATTTGATCAATGGTTTCTTTATCTTTAGTCGAGCGAAGCTGGGTAAGCACCTGATTAAGTTGCTCCTCTGCTTTCACCAATTGTCCATTATTATCTTGTGCAAATAAATGGACAGCAAAACTTATAGAAATTATAGAAAATAATATAACCCTCATAGTCGAATAACGTTTAAAACGCTTAAATGTTACACAAAGGTTGTTCCAAACTCATCAAGTACTGATAAGGAATATTTATTTTAAAACAACCGTATTTTTTGGCTGATCTATTTCTGGAAATTATCTGCCACAATAAGTTCTTTCGTTCCTCCGCTCCAGTTATAAAAACCTTCACCAGATTTGACTCCTTTTTTACCTGCTGCGACCATGTTGACCAACAGTGGACAAGGTGCATATTTTGAATTTCCCAAACCGTCATAAAGCACTTCCATAATCGCTAAACATACATCTAGCCCGATGAAATCCGCCAATTGTAAAGGTCCCATTGGATGAGCCATTCCCAATTTCATAACAGTATCAATTTCTTCAACACCTGCTACTCCTTCATTGAGCGTAATGATGGCTTCATTAATCATAGGCATTAAGATGCGATTCGCAACAAAACCAGGGTAATCATTGACTTCAACAGGTGTCTTTTTTAAAGATTTTGAAGTCTCCATAATGGCTTTTGTCACTGCATCGGAAGTAGAGTACCCCCGAATAATTTCAACCAATTTCATCATTGGAACGGGGTTCATAAAATGCATTCCAATTACCTTTTCTGGTCGATAAGTACACGCTGCAATCTTGGTAATAGAGATGGAAGAAGTGTTTGTGGCAAGAATGGCTTCTGGCTTTGCAGCTTTATCTATTTGCTCAAAGATTTTAAACTTGAGTGCTTCATTTTCCGTTGCCGCTTCCACAATTAAATCAGCGTCTTTAACACCTTCCTCAGTTGAAGTATAGGTGTTTAATCGATTAAAAGTTGCTGATTTGTCTTCTGCACTGATTTTTTCCTTTTTAATCATGCGGTCAAGATTTTTCTCAATCGTAGCCATTCCTTTGTCTAATGCTCCTTGTGAGATATCTATTAATGCGGTTTCGTATCCAAATTGTGCAAAAACGTGAGCAATTCCGTTTCCCATTGTTCCAGCACCTATCACTGCTACCTTTTTTATCATAATAAGTTCATTTTTTTTCGAACCATAAATGTAATCATATTGATTGATTTTCGGAATGTTTACAACAAAAATTAAGATAAAAAATAGCCGATTGTTTGACTTAACCCGAACTATTAACTGCGTTGAGCTCGCAAGCTCGGTTCATCAGCTTTCGTTATGAAAAGCTAAAATGCCTGCTATCTTTGGAATAGAAAATGTACGAATAATTCGGGTTAAAATGACAGTTGTTCAGGATTTCCTTATTTTTGAACCATCCAAAGGCTTAAAATTTTTATTTTTATGAATATTGTAATTATTGGTTCAGCACATCCTTATCGAGGTGGATTGGCAGCGTATAACGAGCGTCTTGCCAAGGCATTTGAAGAAGAAGGACACCATGTGAAAGTGTATACTTTTAGTTTGCAATATCCAAATTTTTTATTTCCTGGGCGATCACAGTTTGTCGATGAAGAAGTAACCAACACACTTCAAATTGAACGTGCAATTAATGCTGTTAATCCATTTAATTGGTGGAAAGTAGGGAATAAAATTAAAAATGACAAACCCGATATTGTGATTGTCAAATATTGGTTGCCCTTTATGGGGCCTTGCTTTGGAACTATTTTAAGGCGGATAAAAAAGAACAAACACAGCAAAGTTATTTCTATACTTGATAATATTATTCCACATGAATCTAGGATAGGAGACAAGATGTTTACGCGGTATTTTGTAAAACCAATAGATGGCTTTATATCCATGACAAAAAGTGTGAATGATGATCTGTCTATTTTTGACACAAAAACACCAAGGTTAATTTCTCCCCATCCAATATATGATAATTTTGGTGAGCTTATGCCCCAAAAGGAGGCGCAGAAGCAACTCAATTTAGATTCGAACTTTAAATATATACTGTTTTTTGGAATCATTCGTGAATATAAAGGACTCGATCTTTTGTTGGAAGCCTTTGCATCGCCATCAATTCAAAATTTAAAAATCAAATTGATTATCGCAGGAGAATATTACACAGATAAAAAGCCATACCAAGAGTTGATTGAGAAATATAATCTAGAAAAAAACATTATTCAAATCGATCATTTTATACCCGACTCGGAGGTTAAGTATTATTTTTGTGCCGCTGATGTAGTTGTTCAACCATATAAAACAGCTACACAAAGTGGCGTGACTCAAATTGCATATCACTTTAACAAACCGATGATTGTGACCGATGTTGGTGGATTAAAAGAGATGTGTCCTGATGGAAAAGTTGGATATGTTGTGCCTGTCGATAAAGGGGCACTAAAAGATGCTGTTTTGAAATATTTTGAAGGAAGTCAGCAAATTAAGATGGTTGAAAATATCAAAGAAGAGAAAAAGAAATACAGTTGGGAGATATTAGTTGAAAATATTTTCTTATTATCCAACCAAATCAATATCTTTAACAACGATGAAATACATTAGTAAAGCTCCTTTTAGGATTGGAATTGCAGGAGGTGGAACAGATGTCTCTCCTTATTCAGATCAATATGGTGGTGCGGTTTTAAATGCATCCATAGATCTTTATGCTACAGTTGTTATTATCCCTAGAGATGATGACAAGGTGATAATTAATGCAATTAATAGTGGTGTAAAACAGGAGTTTAAGGCCACAGAAGAGTTGGCAGAAACTCCAGAATTAAGGTTACAAATTGGCGTTTACAATCGATTGGTTAAAGACTTTGTAAAAGCGTCATTACCCTGTGAAATTATTACCACTATGGACGTTCCAACAGGTTCGGGATTGGGTACATCTTCTACACTTGTTGTCGCTTGTATTGGTGCTTTTGTTGAGTGGTTGGGCCTACCTCTAGGGGAATATGATATTGCCCAATTGGCGGTTCAAATTGAACGTGAAGACTTGAATATGGCAGGGGGGAAGCAAGACCAGTATGCTGCTACTTTTGGTGGAATGAACTTTATGGAGTTTTATGAAAACAACAGAGTTATAGTTAATCCACTAAGAATAAAATCGGAAGTTTTAAGGGATTTGGAATTTCATCTTTTATTGTTTTATACGAAAACCCAAAGGGAATCTTCAAAAATAATTGACATTCAACGCTCGAATTTTGAGAAAAAGCAATCCGATGCAATTGAAGCTTCACATCAACTCAAAGCACAGGCTTATAAAATGAAAGAAGCCATATTAAAAAGTGAACTGTATAAAATTGAACAACCCCTTCAGCAAAGTTGGGAGAACAAGAAAAAACTGGCAAGTGGCATCTCAAATGATACAATCAATACAATTTATGACACTGCTTTATCAGCGGGTGCAACAGGAGGAAAAATATCAGGAGCTGGAGGTGGTGGATTTATGATTTTTTATTGCCCCAACAACACCCGGTTTGATGTAATTGAATCTTTGGATAAATTAGATGTAAAATGGCAGCGCTATCGCTTCCAAATAAATGGATTAGAAACATGGACAAGTCAACAGTAATAGGAAATAATTTAAAAAATTCAATAGCGTTAAAGCAGCAGTTGTTTGAGGACAAACAATTGCTGAAAGCCGTCACAAAGTTAGCCGATCAAATTGTTGCAACTTATAGAAATGACGGGAAGGTTCTTTTTTGTGGAAATGGAGGTTCAGCTGCAGATGCGCAACATTTGTCGGCAGAACTTTCGGGACGTTATTACTTCGACCGCCCACCTCTCTTTGCGGAAGCATTGCACGTGAACACTTCGTACTTAACTGCTGTGGCCAATGATTACTCTTATGAAGCGATTTATGCACGACTTGTTAAAGCTATGGGACGATCTGGTGACGTATTGATTGCATTGTCTACTTCTGGCAACTCTAAAAATGCAATTAATGCCTTAATTCAAGCCCAGGAAATTGGAATGTTGACTGTAGGGTTTACCGGTGGAGGAGGAGGAAAGATGAAAGACCATTGTGATATTTTGATCGATGTACCTTCAAAAGACACTCCGCGAATTCAGGAATGTCACATGCTCATCGGTCATTCAATATGTGAAATAGTAGAACAGGAAATGTTTCCCAATACCTAAAACAAAATGGAGGCAGTAATTTTAGCAGGTGGTTTAGGAACACGACTCAAGAATGTTTCCAGTCATACTCCAAAATCAATGGCAATTATTCAAGGATGTCCTTTTTTGGAGTATCAAATGGATGCCTTGATCCAACAAGGAGTTAAATCCTTTATTTTATCTGTGGGTTATAAGTCGGAACAAATTCAAAATCATTTTGGGGATGCGTATAAAAATCACAAAATTATTTATGCTGTAGAGAACGAGCCTTTGGGGACTGGAGGGGCAATAAAGAATGCATTGCGTTTTACAAAAGAAGAAAATGTAGTTGTTGCTAATGGGGATTCTCTTGTGGTTTCTGATTTGCAAAAGCAAATGGAGTTTCATATCGATAAAGGAGCCAATGTTACTTTAGCACTCAAACAAATGAAGGACTTCGAACGGTATGGAACAGTTCAATTTGATACTGATTTTCAAATTTATGAGTTTGTTGAAAAGCGCCCTGTTTCCCAAGGAGTAATCAATGCTGGCTTATACATTTTTAATGTAAAGTCTTTCCTTAAACATGAATGGCCTAATCAATTTTCTATTGAAAAAGATTACTTTGAGGCTTATGTGCAATCAACATCCATTTATGGGTTCTTAATCAAAGGATATTTTTTAGATATTGGAGTGCCAGAAGATTTTAAAAAGGCGCAAACTGAAATAGGAACATTTTTTAATGTCGATAATTCTTGGTCCTTATTCTTAGATCGGGATGGTGTAATCAACAAAAAAATAGACAATGATTATGTTAAAAAAATAGAGGAGCTTGAGCTTTTACCAGATGCTTTATCTGCAATTAATATCTTGTCTAACTACTTCGGGAAAATATTTATTGTAACCAATCAGCAGGGGATAGGAAAAGGATTGATGACAGAAGAAGATTTAACTCTGATTCACAAACATCTTAACTTCCAAATCCAAGAAAATGGTGGTCGAATCGATCGCATTTATTACGCACCACACTTGGTTGCTGAAAACAGTGAAATGCGCAAGCCTAAAATTGGAATGGCTGTAAAGGCAAAACAAGATTTCCCATCTGTCAATTTGAAGAAGTCGATAATGGTTGGTGATTCTACAAGCGATATGGAGTTTGGAAGAAAAGCAGGAATGGCCAATGTAATGATTCAAAAAAATAAACAAGGTGATTACTATACCCTTTCGTCGTTGTATGATTTTGCTTGTTTGATTCAGTCAATATTTGATCCAGTTTAGTTTCTACAAGAAGATTCTATTTATCACAGAAATGTATGATTAAACGCAGATGCAAACTTGAAAATAATAAGTTCGTAGGCTCCATCATTCTAAGTCGACCATCTTTAATATCTTCGTTGCAATTTCTTTGGCATATATACGAGAACCGCAGGTATGGCAGCCATCAATTTTATAAAACTCCTTGGGTTCATTCGCAAGTTGATACAATTCCTGACCCATTTTGAACGGGACAACGTCATCTTCTGTACTGTGAATAATGAGAATGGGTTTGTGGTAATTAACAATAGAATCTTTAGCGCTGTATTCCTCTTTAACAAACATAGGGCCTAGGAAACCAGCAAATTCCCTTCCGATTTCTTTGTGTGATGAAAAACCGGCCTCTTCTACCAAAGCATCTATTTTATCTTGATTCATCGCTGCCACAACAACTGAAAGATGGGCGCCTAAAGATTGTCCATAAATAATAATTTTCATGCCCTTAACATCCTCACGAGTCAATAAATAATCAAGGGCTGAGTTACCATCTTTGAGTACATTTTTACGGGTTGCTTTTCCCCGAGATCTTCCGTATCCACTATAATCAATAGCAAAGACTTGAAAACCGTATTTTAATAATTTGGTCATTGCCCAATTAGTGCTTGCCAAATCACGGGCATTGCCATGAAAAAATAAAATCGTGGCTTTGGGTTGGACGTTTTTTGATTTCATCATCCAACCATTGATGAGATTTCCACTTGTACTTTTAAACATTACACTTTCAATGGTGTGGTTGAATTGAACGGTGTCATTGCCCTTGCGAATGAATAGAGGTTGATTGTTCTTTCCTAGATATTTTACAGTCACCGTATCATCTTGAAAATACAAAGTTTCAGATTTCTCATCATCAGCCAATCGGGTTGGTTTTAAAAACGTTCTGTTCATTGCACAAGACGTAAAGAGCAATACAGTAAAGAGCAAAACAGAATAGGATTTAGTTTTCATGGATTTATTTTTCTTTGATTATTAAATGTTCTTTTAGTTTTTTTAAGGTTGCTGGACCAATGCCCCATATTTTTAGGAGATCATCCAAATTGGTAATTCCCCCTTGTTCATTTCTAAATTCGATTATTTTTTGGGCAGTCTTCGGTCCAATTCCTGAAATATAAGTGAGATCTTTTGGAGTTGCTTCATTGATGTCCAAAGGAAATAAATCCTTTAGTTTTCTGGCTTTCTCATTTAATATTTTTGTATTGACGGCTTCAGGAAAAGCCCACATCCCACGTTTATTTTCTTTGGCTTGCTTTTCTATTGATTTAAATGCTAAAATAGAATCTCTTTGCTGCCTGTTATAAAAAGAATAACTGGCATTTCCGGTAGAGAGCATTCTTCGATTGACATCGATTGTGTCACGGTCTGTTTTTGCTTTAATATACCCAAAAAAACTTCCAAATTTGTGCTCTGGAACTTCCTTTCCTGCCACCACTTTTAATGAAGTTCCTTTTAAAAGTTGTTGCAGATATTGATGCGCCTCTTTAGCATAAAAATAACTAGAATCTTTACTCCCAGCCCATAAACGCGGGATGTTTACGCCAAGTAATTGAACAGGGTAATAGAATCCTTCGGATAGCTCAATTTCAATTTCTTTATTTTGGTTAAATCGGAAGTTGCTGTACCATTTATTGGTATCAATTGATGGATGACGGTGATAGGATTTCTTTAAAGCACGACCTTGCACGCCCATAAAATCTTGGTAGAATTGATTTGCTATTTTGTTATCGTGAATCATTAAAATGTTTTCATCATTTGATTTTTCCGCTGCTTTTGAGAAATTATAAGATCCCGCGATAACAATTGCTTTGTGTTTTTCAGGGTAAGGATACAATGCATCGATAATGATTGTTTTTGCATGGAGTTTTCTTACTTCTTTTGCAGGCAAAACCAAGCGGTTACCAAAGGACATTTCAGGTTGTGCCCATATTTGACCTTTATTTCTATATTGCGCATAAAAAGCTGGGTCAATTACACCTTGTAAACGGATTTCTCCACGGCCTGAACGGTTGATCATTGCTTGACTGATTGGAATATCAGGACTAATTGCAAAAGAAAGAAACTCAACATCATTTTTAGCATAATGATTGATGAGTTCGGTAATTCTTTTCGAGATACTTGGTTGGGTATGATTTCTATTCATCGGGCTAAAGTAAACTTCTACTTTAATGTTATTTACATAATGTATATTTTGAGACACCTTGTATTTGTCTTTGTGAAATCGGGCTTTATTGGGATTGGGAATTTCTGTTTTGCTTCCCCACATCTGTTGAAATTCTTCACTGTAAGCTTTTGCTATTCCATTGTCTTTTATAACAAAAGTGACATTGGTGTTCCATGGCCCCGTATAGGTTATATTCATTGAACCTGTCCATACAAAATCATCTTCTGGATTTTCACTAAGCACATCAAAAACTGCATATTTGTTGTGCATTATCGCTCCTGCATTGGGAAGATTTTGAGAAAGTTCAACAATGCTCCCATCAGGTTGATAGACGGTGCCTGCATCATCGATGTTATAAATTCCTGCTGCTCGAAGCGTATCCCACATAGGCTGGTTGTATTTTGGACTCCGGTTACGGGTAGAGTTATCAGTAACCACTCGTACTCTTACGCCTCTGCGAGTGGCATTGGCAAGAGCATGACCCACACGCATATTTTTGATTTCATATCCCATCAAATCAATGCTGTAATTTGCACTGTCTATTCTGTCGACAAGTGGTTGAATTATGTCCCAATTGTCTCTCGATTTATTGTTTGGTGTGGCAACACTATGATCAGAAACAGCATTGAAATACGTTTTTATCCACTCTACCTTACTGGTGTCTCTCTGAGCAGAAAAACCAGCACTACTTATCAATAAAAAAGAAAATATAAATAATCTATACATGATTTAAATTACACAACAACTAAAGTACCATTTTTTTTATTTTATTATCGATGAGTTTGGGGATAACATTCAATTGGTTAGGAGTAAGACAAAATTTAACATCTTTATTTAATTTCAGCTTTTTTAACCGTCTTCTGTGTGAGCTGGATTTTAAGAAGCCCAAATAATTATCTTTAGCTGCAAGATAGGAGTACTTTGCTGCAACAGAAGAGTCTTCATTCGAAGTAAATCGTCCTGTGTTGATGAGACCGTTGGCTATGGCACCACCACAAATAGTGTCTTCAAGATTAAATTGGTCTTTCCACCCCGAGCACAAACACAAAATGTCTTTTTTTTGTTTTGATAACCATTGAATTAAGAAATCTACATTCACCAATGCGCCAATAACAACTGTTGGGGCATCCTTAGCTATATTTATTGCGCGTGTACCATTTGTGGTGGTCAGTACAATATCTTTTCCTTTCAAGCCTTCATCCATATAGCTGTAAGGTGAATTGCCAAAATTAAAACCTTTAACAATTTGTCCCTGTCTCTCTGCTCCAACGAGAAAACCTTTTTCTTGATAAATTTTAGCTTCCTCAATGGTAGAAACAGGAATCACACTATTAACTCCAGTATTGATTGCAGAACAGATTGCAGATGTTGCGCGCAAAACATCAATTACTACGACAATATCAAATCGTCCTTTAAAAAAATCATAATTCCCCGGCGTGTAGCAAACTTCAACTAAATTTTTACTCATTTTACGAAAATAGTATTTTTATTTTAGATGAGGCTGACCGAAAAATAATCTTCAGAAACTAAAAAGCGATTAATTTACATTCGCTAAACACAAAGTGCAGGTTATACTTTAGTTCTATACCTTTGTTTATAAGTGGGTTTATGAAAAATAGATGCAGTTTGTAGGTTTTCGAGCCAACACGAAGTAAAAACTCCTTTTCCGATAGTTGGTAAAAAACATAAAAATTATTATATTTTTAACGATATTTGTAAGTTAAACCATGAATTTGAACGATTTTTGTAACAGTCTACAGGGGTTTCCGTTCAATAAGTAGAGTATGCAACGATATATAGTTTTCATATTGTTCCTTTTGATGAGTTTTGTCTATGGTTATGGGCAGAAAATAGCGTATTTTGGCAAAATTTCGGATAAAGACGGAGCTTCTGGATTGGCAGGCGTAACAGTGAGCGCTATCAATAATGGCACAACAGCATCGACAACAACAACGGCTTCTGACGGGAAGTACAAATTAGAATTTGATCCTGGAAAAAACTACACCATTAAATACAGTAAACCAGGTTATATTACAAAAATTATAAAAGTTGAAACAGAGAAGGTCAACCCAGAAGATATGCCACCGGGAGGGAAAATATTCCCGCCTATCGATATGGATTTATTTAAAGATGTAGAAGGAGCAGATTTCTCTTATTTAGAGGATGAACCTGTTGTTACTTGGTACTTTGATAGGGCAGGAATGAATTGGGACAGAAGACAGGCCAGCCGAATGAAGAAAAAAATAGAAAATACTTTTGAGGAAGCCAAAGATCATATTGCAGAACAAGAAGCCGAATACAACTCTTTAATTCAAGCAGCTGACGGCTTGTTTAAAGCGGAAAAATACAAGGAAGCATTAGAGCAATATTCTGCAGCTTTACAAATTCCTGGAAAGCAAACTGAAGAATATCCCAGTCAGCAAATTGTGAAAATAGGAGATCTTTTACAAGCACTAGAGGAGCAAGAATTAGCTGCTAAACAAGATAATCAGGAGTACGCAAATTTTATTTCTGCAGCGGATAATTTAGCAGCAGATAAAAAATATGAGAAAGCAATTGACAATTACAACAAGGCTTTGGAAATTAAACCTGATGAGCAATATCCAAAAGATAAGATTGCCGAAGTTCAAGAAGCCAAGGCCAATGCTTCTAAAAGAGATGAATACGATCAAATCATTAAAAGTGCCGATATGTTTTTTAACCAGAACAGTTTAAAGGCTGCGCGCGATAAATATCAAAAGGCATTAAAACTACTTCCCAATGAATCATATCCACAACAACAATTGGACAAAATAAAAGAGCAATTAGAGGCCAAATCTGAACAACTCGAGAAACAGAAGAAATACAATGAAGCGGTTGAGGCAGCAGACAATTTTTTCGATAAGGAACAGTATGAAGATGCTATTAGTAAGTATAAGGAAGCAATAACTTATGAGAGTGCATCTACTTATCCTCCGCAACGTATTGAATTAGCCGAACAAAAGTTAGCCGAACAAAATGCACAGAAAGAAAAGGAAGAACAATTTAAGCAATTGGTAGCAGATGGCAATACGCAATTGAACTTAAAAAACTATAAAGAAGCAGTAGATAAATACGATCAAGCCTTAGCATTGATTCAAGATGAAGCCATCCAAAATAAACGTGATGATACACAAAAGTTACTAGATCAACTCCAAGAAAATGAAGAACAAGCCAATCAAATTACGGCTTTGTTAAAAACGGCCAAAGAAAAACTAGATGATAAAGATTACCAAGGAGCAATTGATGATTTTACCAGTGTTTTAACGTTAGATGACCAAAATGCTACAGCAATTGAAGGAAAGAAAAATGCAGAATTGCTTTTGTCTAACATGCAAGATTTAGAAGCGCAGGAAGAACAGTTTAATCAGTTAGTAGCTGATGCAGATAAGGCTTTTGATGACGAAAATTTAGAAGAAGCAAAAGATAAGTATATAGCGGCGAAAGCTATTTTTAATGATAAACCGCATGTCAACAATCGAATTGATGAAATTCAAGCACTCCTTGAAAAGCAGAAAAGAGCTGAAGAAACCGCAGCAGAAATTCAAGTGCTTCTCGACCAAGCAGAACAGTTAAAATTAGACAATAAATGGAGTCAGGTAATTCAGAAATATAAAGAAGCACTCAATTTAGATAATCAACGGGATGATATTGCAGCCTTATTAGAAGATGCCCAGATGAGCAAAGCAGAATGGGATGCTCAACAATCAGAAGAGGAGAAGTTTAATCAACTGAAGCACGAGGGAGAGGTTTTAATGACACAGAAAAGATGGGAGGAAGCAAAATCTAAGTTTGAAGAGGCACTAGCAGTTAAAGATGAGGAGGAAATACATAAAAAACTTGAAACTATTGAAGAAAAATTAGCTGAGAATCTAGCATCAGAGGAACAAGAAAAAGCGTATGTTTCAAAAATGGAACAAGCTGAAGAATATGCAACTTCTAATGATTATGAAAATGCAATATCTACTTTTCAAGAAGCATTAGAGATTAAAAAGGGAGATGCAACGGCACTTAGTCGAATTCAAGACATGCAGCAAAAGATAGAGCAGTTGGAAAAAGAAAAACAAAAGGACAAACGTTATGCTGAAGCAATGGATAAAGGTCAAAAAGCATTCAATGAAGAAGATTATGCTGCTGCCATTAAGTTTTATGATGATGCTTTGATTGAAAAGCCTTTAGATGCTGATGCGACAAGACTTAAAAAGGCAGCCAAAACCAAGCTTTCTAACTTGCAATCAGAAGAAGAGATCTATCAGGAATTGTTAAGCAAAGCACAAAAATTATATGATGATGGGCTTATACGAAATAATGATATCCCTACATTAAAAGAAGCCAAGAAGAAATTTGAAGAAGCGCAGGATATGCGACCTAAAGCTTCAGTACCTCAAAATAAGATTGTCGAGATTGACCGATTGATAAGAGAAATAGAAGAGGATGAGAATCAAGACCAAGAAAAGCAAAAAGCCTACGAAGACAAGTTAGATTTAGCAAGTATTGCAGCACAGAACAGCAAGTATCAAAATGCGATTGATTATTTAAAAGAGGCTTCAGCAATAAAGCCAGATGAAGATTTTCCTAAACAAAAGATTAAGGAATATGAGGACTTGTTAAATCAAATTGCTTCGCAAGAAGAATTGGAAAAGCAATATTCAGATAAAATCCGAGAAGCCGATGCTTCTTTTGATAATGGAACTTATGAAGAAAGTATCGACTTGTATAATGAGGCTTTAGCGATAAAGGCGGGAGAGGATTATCCTAAAAGTCAAATCAGGAAAGCCAAGAAAGCTATTAAGGAACAAAACACCAATGCGGTAATTACTGAATACAATAAGCACATTGTCGACGCAGATAAGCACTTCATGAATAGTGAGTTTGAAGATGCTATTGACGATTATAAGGCTGCTTTGGAGGTAATCAACAACGATGATTATGCACAGCAAAAATTGGAAGAGTCACAAGAAGCACTGGATGAACAGCGGAAGAGAGCCGCTAAAAACACTGCTGAGCAGAAAGCATTTGACAAGCACATTAGGTTGGCAGATTCTTTATTTAACGAAGAGGAGTTTCTCGCAGCAAAGGAGGAGTATGAAAAGGGATTGATGATTGACCCAAATGATGTTTATGCTAATGAGCAGGCGAAATTATGTGTCCATAAATCCGGAGAAAAAACAAGAGAAGGTGATGAGAAGAGGTATCAAAAGATACTTACAGTAGCGGATAGATATTTTGACGAGGAAAATTACGATAAGGCGGCAAATCTTTATAAAAGAGCAGTTAAGTTTAGAAGTACAGATCAATATCCGAAAGATAAGTTGGCAGAAATTACAGCCATTAAAAATGGAAATGCCAAAACAAAAAGTAACATTGAGGATTTAGGAGAAAAATCGGATATTTCCATTATGGAGGGAGCAGCTTTGTTAGAAGAAGGTGCTAAGCAACGTGAAAACCTTAAATTGGAGGCTATTCAAAATGAGTTAAATAAACATGAAGGTAACGCCAAGGATCGTGCGGATAAAGATTATGCAGAACGTACCGAATATCGTAAGGAAGTCATCACAATCAATGACTTAATGGGAGAGAATGATGTTGACGAGAGGGAGAAACATCAGGTTTTCATCGACCATGTAAATGATATTGAATACAATTGGGAACAACAAGTACATGAACGAAGTCAGTACGAGCAGGGAGATGTTGACCGTGCCTATAGAAATGTTGTATATATTGATGATGCAATGGATAAGGTGAAGCGAGAAATGAAGGACAATCACGATGGTATTATAGAGAAAATTAGGATAATAGAAAAGGATCGCGATCGACAAAATGAGGCTGAATCGGCAAAAAACAGAGCGAATATTGAAGTGACAAGTGATGAATTGTTGGCCATTCAAAAGAAAAATGAGAAGATTGCTGCTGCAAATAAAGAAAAGCAAGAAGATTTACAGGTTCGGGTTGATGCTATTATAAAGGGCAGAGAAGTGCAAACACATCAAGAAAGAAATGATAACTACTCAAAGGTGATGCAACTGCAAAATGACGCTACTCTAGCGGAGATTAAAGATGCAGAATCAAAAGAAGATAAATTGGCTATCAATAAACAGTTGCAGGAAGATATTGAAGTGTTGGCTGCGGCAATTCAACGAAAAAATGAGCAAGAATCTGATGAAACTTATCTAGCCAGATTAGAGGTGGAGAGTCAATTGTCCAGAACACAAGACAATTACGATGAAACAAGAGCAAAAAAAGATGAGGATCGACAAGAAATTGTAGAAAGGGTTAAAGATATTGAACTTGATCAATTAAAACAAGCTGAAAAACGCGCCAAAGAATATTATCAAACAACACAGGATAATTTAGATGAGGTGGAGAAAGTGGAGATAATGCAGGAGCAACAAGCCATGAAGAATAAAAAGGATTTAGAAGCTATTGATGAAGGTGTTAAGGCACGAGAAATGGAAATTGAACGTGCTAATGAATTGCGCAGTAAACAGGAGAAAAATGATCATGAACGAACAACGAACAGACTAGAACGAATTGAGAAACAATATGAGTTAACGACCAAAGGAAAGGAAAAGCAGACAGAACAAAATTATGAAGATGTGAAAGGGTTAGCAGCCAGTATAGATGACCATGAGCAGGAGAGAATGAAAATTGAAAAGGACAAGAAGATGGAAACGCAAAAATTAGTCAATCAATTAGAAAATAATTCAATTGCGTTTTCAGAAAAAATTGCCAATACTATTGGAGATGAATATCCTGAGGGTGTTTCTCAAGAAGTTTATGTACGTAAAGACAAAGACGGAATTCCAGTGAGAATCATTACCCGTCGGTTTGTTGTTACCAACGGACATGGAGATATTTATATCCGTATTCAAAGTAGAAACGGGATTACTTATAGTAAAAATGGAACGGCTACAACCGAGCAGAGTTGGATCAACGGTACTGAGGATGCCAATCTAGCAAAACACTATTAGTATCTAAGCCTAAGTTATTCTGACATAAAGATAGTCGCCTTTTTGTTAATCAACTTTTAAATCGTGGCCCATGCGGTCTCTTTTTGTCTGCAGATAGAACCGATTGTGCTTATTGCTTTTGATTTCGATAGGTACATTTTCAACAATTTCTAGCCCATAACCAATTAATCCAGTCCTTTTCTTAGGATTATTGGTCATTAAACGCATTTTGGTAACCTTGAGATCTCTTAGTATTTGGGCACCAATACCATAATCCCTTTGATCGGGTTTAAAACCTAGCTTTTCATTGGCTTGAACAGTGTCATAGCCTTCCTCCTGAAGTTTGTAGGCTCTTAATTTATTCATCATTCCAATGCCGCGTCCTTCTTGATTCATGTAGAGAATAACGCCTTTTCCTTCTTCTTGAACCATTCGCATCGCCTCATGCAACTGTGGACCGCAATCGCATCTGCAGGAACCAAAAATATCACCTGTGATACAAGAGCTATGTACACGTGTTAAAACAGGTTCATCTTTATCCCAATCTCCCTTAATGAGAGCCAAATGTTCTTCATTGCTGTTTATATCTTCGTAGGCTACCATCTTAAAGTCGCCAAAATCTGTTGGCAACTCGATTTTTACCTTTCGTTCTACAAGTGTTTCTTTTGCTAATCTGTATTTAATTAAATCTTCGATACTGATAATTTTTAAATCAAATTGTTGGGCAATTTTCATGAGCTGGGGTAAACGCGCCATGGTGCCGTCTTCATTGAGTATCTCGACAATAGCGCCTGCAGGTTTTAATCCAGCAAGTCGAGCCAAGTCAATGGCTGCTTCTGTATGTCCAGCCCGTCGAAGAACACCACCTTTTTTAGCACGCAATGGAAAGATATGACCAGGTTTACCCAATTCTTCTGGCTTAGTTTCTGGGTTGACCAGTGCTTGAATAGTTTTGTATCGATCACTAACTGAAATACCTGTAGTACAACCGTGTCCAATTAAATCGACAGATACTGTAAATGCAGTTTCATAAGCAGCTGAATTGGTTTTAACCATTAAATCAAGTTCTAATTCTTCACATCGTTCTTCTAGTAAAGGCGCACAAATTAATCCTCTTCCTTGTGAAGCAAAGAAATTGATGATTTCAGGAGTTACTTTTTCAGCAGCAACTACAAAATCGCCTTCATTTTCTCTGTCCTCATCATCCACGACAATAACAACTTTTCCAGCTTTTATATCAGCCAATGATTCTTCTATACTATTTAACTTGTACTGCATTTCTTACTCTTCTTTTGATGGTGCAAAGGTATAACATTTAAGAGAGATATTATGTTCATTTTTGTATTAGTTGAACGAGGGGTTTAATTACCGTGTCCCACTTGTAGTTTTCCAGAATAAATGATTGACCATTACTGATGATTTTTGTTTTTAGAATTTCATCTTCTTTTAAACGTACAATCTGTTGTGCAAACTCCTTGGCATCATCGGCAATAAGGATGTCTTTTTCTGGTTTTGCGCCTAAAGCATTGTTTGCCAAACTTGTTGTTATACAAGGAATGCCCAATGCCATAGCTTCTAACAGCTTGTTTTGGAGTCCTGTACCTAAAAACATTGGAGCCACAAAGATTTCAGCACTTTTATAAGCGATTTTTATGTCTTTTACATATCCTGTAACCTCAACTTGCCTTGATGTCAACCTTAATACGTCCTTTGTCGGAGAAGAACCTGCAATTTTCACTTTTAGATTATCGGGTAACAATGGCAGTATTTCATTGACTAGAAATTGTGCAGCTGTTATGTTAGGAGGATAAGACATGTTTCCAATAAACACAACATCTACAGACTTTTTAACGGGTTGTACAGCATTTAGAAATGACTCATCAATACCATTTGGAATGATATGAATTAATTTCTTATTTTTATGAAATATATATTCCTGATCTTGTTGGGAGATGATTGTATGGTGCTCAAAATATTCATATATTGAATTCTCATAATTCAGTAAGCGCTTGTATTCGCTGTTGAAGATAAATCGCTTAAAAAAGTGAGAGGTTTTCGCCCGTCGTTCCATTCCTTTTGAAAGGGCATCCATATAGTCTATTGTTTTTGGACAACTGTGATAATTCTTGACATATTCGGAAGAACGAATGAGTTGACAGTAAATATGTTGGGGTTGGGTTGTGTTTAAAAAGTGTTTTATTTTTTTATGAATTGAGTACTGGTAAAAATAACCAACTTGAAAAGGTTTTTTATCAATCCAACTTCTCAATATTCCCCAAGCTTTTTGAAGTAAAGAAATGTTGTGAATATGAATCGTATTGCAATAAGGTTGAAGCTGTTGAATAGATGTTTGTTTTACTTTTTTTTCTGAAGTACAAATCAAATCAATATTAAAGAATTGAGAAAGTTGTTTGATTTGATGGTAAGCACGCAACTTATCTCCTTTCTCCAATGGATAGGGGAAACGTGAGGTAATCACAACAATTCTTTTATATTTATTTGATGAATTCAATGAGTTTTTTTGTTATTGTTTTTCTATTAAAGTGTTCACGAATAAATTGTCGTGCATTTTGACCAAGTTTTTCTCTTAAATCAGCATCGGATTCAAGCAACTTCATTTGTTTTTTAAAAGCGGATGGTGTATTGGCAATTAAGACTTCTTTCTGATGGGTAACATGAACTCCACGAGCGCCTTCAGAAGTTGTAATAATCGGTTTTCCCAATGACATATTTTCAATTAATTTGATTTTCAAGCCGCCTCCAGATTGAAGAGGAATAAGGCAAATGCCATGGCGATAAATAAAATCAGTTGAACTTTTCACCTCTCCCTTATTTTTTACATCGGGATGTTGAAATTCGTTCTTCCCCAAATTTCTTCCAGCAATATAGAAACAATTTTTACCTCCCAACCCGTTGGGCATCACGTTTTTGAGAAGCCATTGTAGAGCTTCTTTATTGGGCAACCAATCCATTGCTCCTAAAAAATAGAAATCATTGCGGGAGTAATCTTGCGGGAATTCATTTACTTCAAAAGATGTTGGGAGCGCTATAGTATCAACATGAGGAACAGATGATTTAAAGAAAGTAGCATCTTCTTCAGTAATAGAAATTATACCGTCAACCTTAGCGCATTCGGTTTTCTCATACGCTTTTAGTTGCTTAGTTAATTGCTTAAAATACCATTTTTTTAAGGGTGAACTCGAATTCTTAGTCATAGTCGCCCAAATCTGATGTTCAGCATTGTGCGTTCTTACAATGACTTTTATCCCGTTGTTCTTAAAAAGATGGAGATAGGGAAGAAGGTATATTGTTTCTAGGATCGCAGTATCAAATTTTACTTTCTTTAAAAGGGCTTCAATTTTTTTTTCAACGGTTTTGCTGTAGAATCGAGCAACATTATATGAAGTATTCGTAAACAAACACTTTAAGGCATTAAACACATCGGGTTTTGTGTTGATGAATGCTGTTTCTATTTGAATTTTATTTTTCCAATGGTCGGGATAAGCCTTTAAATCAAAAGGGTGCTTGTGCGTGTGTAAAGTAAAATGAAAAACTTCCAATTCAGAAGAAGAGAGAAGTGCTTCTAGAATATCTGATATGGCAATACAGCCTCCATCTTTCGATGGAAATGGAGGTTTATTAGAGAAATGCAAAACCTTCAACATTTTACTTCTTCTTTTTAAATATTTTGGGAATAAATAATCGAAAACTGCCATCATTGGCTGCCAAATACATTAAAAATAGCGCAATAGGTGCCAATAAAAAGCTGGGACCAAACATTCCCCAGAACGGTGATAACATTTGACTTTGAGTCATTTGTTCTCCAATTGTAATTAAGACGTAATAAATCATAAACAACAAAGCCGCAATAACAACAGGAGCACCAAATCCACCTCTCTTTACGATGGCTCCGAGGGGTGCACCAATAAAAAACAATACGATAATAGAAAATGAGAGCGCAAATTTTCGGTAAAACTCAATCTCAAACTTTTTCATTGACTGGGCTTTGCCTCTTAAAACCGCTATTTGATTCTCTGTGTCTTTAATATCTGAACGTACTTTAGATTTCATTGTATTGATTGCTTTCTCGCGTTCTTCTGGTGGCATATTTTTAAAACTATAGATAGGAACTATTACTTTTTTAACTAACGTATCGTCTGTTTGTTGCGTAATGGTATCTTTAGTTTTAGGACGATGGAGCAACCTCCTTTTTTCAATGGCTTTTTTTATTTGCTCCTCTTGCAAACTGTCATTCCTTTTTTCTTTCCATCGATTAATTGATTGGAAATAAGCATGTTTTGACTTGGAATTGTATGAAAGTGAATTTTTAACGTCGTTGTAAATGGCTTTAATAGAGTCAGCAACTTCATTAATTTGAAAGACATTAAGCATTTCATAATTATCCCTGAACAACTCGTCTTTCGATCTTTGAAGCTTAAAGCCACTCATACTCATTTTGTAGGTTGCCGAATTAAAATTTGATTTCCGACTGGGGAAAATATTTTTCTTTTCTGTTGAGTTGTCTTGTTGAAAATAGGAATCACCAGCCATTTCTTCAAAAACATTACCGTGATAGAGTTTAAAGAATAAAAAGTCGCCGTTTTGAGATTGGTAGATTTCTCCTGAATCAGCAATGATTGTTTTCAATTCTTTTTTTTCTCTTCTATCGTGAATGATAATGTTTTTGAAGGCATTGTCTTTTCGCTCTTTAATTTTAATACTGAATCCATCAATTTCTTGTGTATATATTCCTGGTTTTAAAAAGGAAGTTAATTTTTTCTCTTGAATATCCCAAATGATAGAATGCCATTTATAATTAGCTACTGGAATGACATAATTTGCAAAATAAAATGTGCCCAACGAAAGGAAAATGACGATTGCTGTTAAAGGTCTTAAAATACGGTACAAGGACAAACCGCTAGATTTGAGTGCGGTAAGTTCATTGTGTTCTCCTAAATTCCCCATAATCATTAGCGATGATAACAATATGGCCAATGGAAGCGCCAATGGAAGCAAACTTGCAGAAACATAAAATAAAAGTTCGAGAATGATACTCAACTCAAGACCTTTTCCCATTAAGTCATCGATATATTTCCACAGGAATTGCATAACCAGCATAAACATGGAAATAAAAAATGTGGCCAAAAAAGGACCAATAAATGATTTTATGAAAAAAACACTGAGTTTTTTCATTGTCTTACATGCATAGAATTTGGATTGCGAAAATACGGAATAATTTTAACCAAAATAGGGTAATAAAAGGGAATACTGTTCAATTTATTGTTTTTTATTGAGGTTATATAAAGAAAACTGTTAAAATAAGTGTTTATCTAGTGCTTATTTTTGAGCAGATGTTGACCTCATTTTGAGTATGTCAAATTCCTGAATATGATTCAATCTTAGTTCAACACTATACAGTAAGCCATACTTAATGAAGTTAATAAAACGGGTTGGCAGCAGCAACTTAAAATGAACCCATAATAATTTTAGCAATGGATAAGGAGAAACATAAATTTTTTTTCCATTTTTGTACTATGATGAAATCTATTTTAATCAGTTTATTGGGTCTTGTTTTTTCGTTCTTTCTAAGCAGTCAAGAGGGAGGTTACTTTCTCACTCCACAGGAAAAGGCTTATATTTACCATACAATACGCAAAAGTCCAATTTTAGAACACAATATTGGAAGGTATATTGCTTTTATAGGTAAAGAGATTACCTTGCCAAATGGTGAAATAAACTATGATTCTACCGAACAGGTAATTATAAATAAACCTGAATTATTAAAAATTCATTACAATGATATACGGCGTTCACCGAAAGGTATTTTGGCAGAGTTATCAAACAAGACAGCCATTTGGGAATTGAACAAACTGTTGCAATCTAAAAGGGACAATAGCCTTATAAAAGATGGTAATTTGTCTGACTTTAATGAATTTGAATCCTTGCTTTTGCAATACCTTCCCAGCAAAGCTAAACGCACCAAGAAAGGAGAGCAAAAAGTTCGACGACGTATAGAAAAATTATCAAATCCGACTCTGACATTTAACGATAAAATAGCCATGCTTGATGGTTTTGCTTCCTGGACGGAAGAACAGAAAATGGCTGTTATCTCCGCCTATAATAAAACCATTAACGAATGGGTAGGAAAAAGAACACTTCAGATCTTTCAAAAGTTAGGAGGAGAAGCTGATTATTTTAAAAATGTGCTTACCGCAGCTGGTGATGGATCCAATACTTCGGGACTGTTTGAAGAGCGCGAAAAAGATCAAAGAGGACGATGGAACAAAGGTTTGCCAAAGGCTGTCGGTTTATTCCCTTACGAGCCCTACATTGGTTTAAAACCCAATACAAAAAAGAAAAATCCCAAACCTCAAGTGCTTCCAAAAGGTTATACTATTCATCAGTTTGAGACAAAAGGGAACGGTAAAGAAACAAATATTCACGTTGATGTTTGGGGCTATAATTCTGAAAAACAGACTACGGTTGTAATACAAAAACTAGGCAAATATTATCCTTTGTTTGGATCATCCGATAACCGTTTCTTATCACCAGACTCCTCTTTTGGAGGGAAGGGGACATACTATGGTTTAATTCAACACCTCAAAAGGGATATTCAAAAACTACATGATAAAATTGATGGAAAGAAAGGAATAGATTACTGGGTGAAATACTATGAAAAGGAAAGAGATAAAACAAAACTAGACATTGACAAAAATTCAAAAAATCTAAGTACTGTTAGACAATCTACTATAACTACAAATAAAAAGTACAAGACCGATTCGAACCAAAAGGAGAGGGGTAAAAAACAAAAAAGCATTGTCGATTATTATGGAGAATTGAACGCAATTGAGAAAAAATTAGATGATTTGGCGAAGGAGCGAAAAGAAATCCTTCTAAAAATTCAGGCTTTAAACCTTAAATTACAAAAAATGTACGACCTAATCGGTCGAGAATGGGTTTGCTTTGAAGAGAATGATGGGATGTATATCTATGATGATTCTTCCCGGTTTGATTTACTTACCCAAGAATTTACTTTCCCTGCATCGGAAGCTAAAACACCTTTTGTTGTGAAGTTATTGGCTATACCCATGTCTTATGAAAGCCATCAATATGATGAAGTAATGTTGCATATTAACATTACAGACGCCAATCCGATGTATACTTCTCAATTTCATTTGAATCTGAATGACTCTTTTGATTCTGATGAATATCAATTGAAGACAAAGCAATTATTCAGTCAAAAGGACTCCATTGCAGTAATGGAATTTTTTGAAGCTCTTTTAAACAGAAAAAAAGACTTTAATATTATTGTACGGGGAGGAGGAATAGGAAAATGGAAGGACGATCATGTCGTGATTGATTATTTTCCTCATGAACTGGATCAGTATCCCGGTAAAAATGATGCTGAACGAAAAGCAATTAAGGAAGATTCACTCTTTAAAAGGTTGCGTTCAACAGCATTAATAATTCATGTAGACCGGTCTATTTTACTTCAAGTGAACAGCTTTACTGACCCTGTTCGAAGTCATTTTAAGCCCGAAGAACAAAAGATGTTAAAGTTGATGCAAAAATACAACCTCAGTAGCAATCAGATGTTAAGTGCTTACCGTTCATACGCAACTCTAAAGCAAATGAAGAGTGAATTGAATGTGCTCGCTGGTAAATATTTATCTCGGAAAGATGCTTCGAAAGTGATTGACCGTTTGAATAAATCGATAGACAAATCAAAAATAACGATGGGCAAAACATCTGCGAAATACAAATGGTTTTAACCCGAACACAAAGACATAATCCACATTCCAAAAACAATTGGTCGATCTGTTGTTGTGAGTCATTCCTTTGAACAGTTTTTTTTAAAAGCAATTCCTGACACTCTTTTTGTATCTGTTCCTTCGATACTCTCATTTCGTACTAAATCTTGGGCAGCTTTGGTCTTAAATACGGCTTCCAAATCTTTAACTTCACCGCAAGGTACAAAATGCTGGTGCATATAGTTCAGAATTTCATCCGCATGGTATTGCATTATCTTTTTATTGAGAATATGATACAGAGCTTCTCTATTTTTTACCCTGTCTTGCACTTTTGAAAAGCGGATATCTTTAGGTAGTTCCTTTAAATCTACGAAATCACATAGGAACTCAAAATGACGGTTGCTTCCAATGGCAAACGTAATGGTTTTTTGGTCTTTTGTTTGAAAAAGCTCTCCATAAGGAGCAATGTTAGGATGCAATGAACCGATACGTTTTGGAACATGATCTGCCATTAAATAGTTGGACGCTTGGTTGACCAATGAAGAGACTGCTGCGTCGTATAGAGAAACGGTAATTATTACTCCCGAATAGTTTTCA
The DNA here is from genome assembly GCA_964585545.1 of uncultured Fluviicola sp. Lineage (GTDB taxonomy): Bacteria > Bacteroidota > Bacteroidia > Flavobacteriales_D > Crocinitomicaceae > Brumimicrobium. The sequence continues at coordinate 47,143 of CAZPDT010000003.1, read as the reverse complement.
TTCTTCATTTTTGAAAGTAACTCAATCAAGATCCCCTCCTTAAGGTGGTGAGCTGCCAATACGTCAATTAAGGCAATTGGCATTTTAATTGGTCCACTTTCTGGAGTCCCATTCATCGACATATAGCCTGATTCTGCCTGGAGGATTAAATCATAAGCAACCCGATCGCTATCTGTTCCAAATCCATTAATTTTACCAATAATTAATTTTGGATTGATTTTGCGGAGCGTTTTGTCTGGTATGTTTAATTTCTCTTGATCACCTTTCTTAAAATTCATTAAAGCAATATCAGCAGTTTCAAGCATTGAGAGCAATTCTTTGTGGTCTTCCTTTTCTTTTAAATTTAGAAATCTGTACTTCTTTTTATAATTAATGCTTGAGAAATAGGCTGAGATAGCACTGTTCTTATCTTCATTGGGCAATTTCCAAGATCGGGTAATGTCTTTACGGTTTGGGTTTTCAACTTTGATTACCGTTGCTCCAAGCTCGGCAAAGAAGCTACCCACAGAAGGTCCTGCTAAAACAGTTGATAAATCAATGATACGTAAATTTTTGAAAGGGTATTTACTGTCCATGAATATGCAATTTTATCGTCAAACAAATGTAGTGTAATATTTCAAATTTTGTATTCTAATTATCTCTTCTTGGACTGAATTGTAAGGCGCACCTACAAAATGTTAAAATTAGTTAAGACATCTTTGCAATATAGAATATAATCTTGTAGATTTGCGAAATTAACCATAAAGTTATAAATATGAAAAAAGTATTGTTTATTTTATTAGTAGGTCTTGTCTTTGTTGCTTGTAAAAAAGAAGACAGAATTCAGAAAAATCTATGGAAACAAGGAGGCGAGTGGAATATTGATACTTGGTCATACAGAATGACATCTACAAATCCATCCGATAATGAATCCAATATGATTGCCAATTATGGGACTATTCGATTCAATAAGGACGGCAGTGGAAATATCACTTATACAGAAAATAATTCTGCCTATACGGAATCATTTACATATACAAACACAGAGAATACAATAACAATTTTTGATGTAGATGGAAATGGTACTATTTTTGATTTAGATTGGAAACGCAATGAGATTACAATGGTTACAACATATAAAGATTCATACAGTTCTTTTGATGAGAATTTTAATCCTATAACTGTTCATACCACCAGTACTACAACACTTAAATGTTCAAAGAACAAATAGTTTATTGTTCAATATATTGATTTCAAAAAAAGAGGTTGCAATTGCAACCTCTTTTTTTAATTGTTGTACAATATTTTGATTGCAGACTAATAACTTTGAAGTTTTCCTAAAAGAGAATTAAGGCTACTTACGGCCTTTTTTGTAGCTCCTCTGACTGCTTTTTCAATAGTGTTGTCATGTTGGGTTACAGCGATAGGTTTAAAGCCTTCAGGACGTACCTCCAGAACACATTTTTTATCTTTCGGTCCTTTTCTTGTTCCATTTTGATCAGAAAGGTGTACTTCAACACGAGTAATGCGATCCTCGAATCTTACCAAATCTTCTTTTATTTGATTGGCAAAATACGTTTCTATTCTTTCTTGGCTTTCGATGTTTTTGTCGGTGTTAAAAAATACTTCCATGATAATTTATTTTTGTGAACTAATCATTCCGTTCGGTAAGTAAAAATGAGCATATTTTTGCTCTTAATTTCCTAACACAAGATAACAAATTTTATTTGATTACTCACTATAAATCTCTGAAAATTTATAAATTTTTCACGTTTTTAAATTTCTGTAAACTTCAAATAAATTTGGATTTATTTTCTATTGAAAAGTAGACTCAAACGGTAAGCGCTGGAGGATGGATCGACCAAGGGTTAACTCATCTGCGTAATGTAACTCTGTACCGACAGATACACCTCTCGATAATGTGGTTACGGTAATTTTTTTATGTGGCATTTTCTTGTAAATATAGAAATTTGTGGTATCACCTTCCATTGTGGAGCTAAGCGCAAAAATGACTTCATCTACTTGGTTGTTTTCAACCTTCTTAATTAATGATTTAATATTTAAATCTTCGGGCCCTTGACCGTCCATTGGGGAAATTACACCACCAAGAACATGATAAATACCTTTGTAGCTTCCTGTGGCCTCAATTGCCATAATGTCTCTTATGTCTTCAACAACACATATTGTCCTTTTTTCTCGTGAGGGATTGGAACATATTGAACAAATTTCTTTGTCTGAAATGTTGCCACAATTGGTGCAGTATTGAATATTTTCTTTTAATGCGCCAATGGTTTTAGAGAATTTTTCAATTTCTTGGGGTGATCGTTTTAAGAGTTCCAAAACAAGTCGTAAAGCACTCCTTTTACCAATGCTTGGTAGGGAAGAAAATTGCTCTACAGCTTCTCGTAAATATTTTGAAGGCAAATCCACGAGGACAAAGTTAACGTGCATTTTTGAATATTCTACTTTCTCGATAAGAATTTACTTGTTTTTTTATAGTTCGGAATTGTAATCCAATTTTTGGGGCATAAAAATTTAGAGCATCGCTAAAGATAGAAGGTAGTTGAGTTTTGGAATAGAGAATGTATGAATACAGCTTGTGAGTTCATCACAGTTAATAATTCGGGTTTTACGAACTCAAGTAAAAAATTCTACAATATTTTTAATATATTTCATTAGCTTTGGGCTTTTAAATTTAAAGAATGATTCATCTTTGTGACATACCTGCTGATAAATTGCCTTTTAGCGTTGGAGGACTTTGTTTGCAGGAGCCTACAGCTTTAATTAGTAATTTGCTTATTGCATTTACTGCCTTTGTGATATACTTCAAATATAAACGAGAGGCGACAGCTTTAGAAAGTGATTTTCATAAGCATTGGAAGCTCTTTTACTTGTTTATTGCATGCAGTACTTTTTTAGGAGGTTTTAGTCATGTATTTTTCCAATATACTGGGTTTTATGGAAAATTCGCTTCATGGATACTTGCCTTTTTAGCGGCGTTTCACGTCTCAAAAGCAATGATTAGCTTGCCTGTGTTTTCTAAAAAGTTATATCGATTTGCTTTGGGCTTTATTTTTCTGAAATTTATTGTATTACTTGGTTTGGCGTTGTATACAAAGGACTTTTTATTCGTCACTTTAGATTCAATTATTACTTATTTGTTCTTTTGTATGGGATTGGGGATTTATTATTGGCAAAAAGGCTTGGACTCATTTAAATATACAGTTCTTGCTGTTTTGATTTTAATTCCTTCAGTATTTATCTTCTCGCTCAATATAAATCCTGGTTTATGGTTCAATAAGAACGATTTAAGCCATGTTTTAATTGCAATTACGATTGTTTTCTTTTACATTGGAATAGTTCGGTTTAATCAACTTGATTTTAAACCTATAATTGCGAAGAAGTAATCCAATATGTCTAAAAATAATTACATCAATATTGTTAATCGACGTGCTCGTTTTGAATATCAATTGTTTGATAAATATGTTGGGGGAATTATCTTAAAAGGAACTGAAATTAAAAGTTTACGACTGGGAAAAGCAAATATAAAAGAAGCCTATTGCATAATTGATGAAGGCGAAATATATATAAGGAACATGCATATTGCAGAATATGGAAATGCATCTTTTTATCAGCATAAACCTAAAGCAGATAGAAAGCTCTTGTTGAATCGTAAGGAAATCAACAAGCTCGACAAAAAAATGAAATCTAAAGGTTTCACAATTGTGCCGTTGCGAATTTTTATAAATGATAAAGGACTTGCTAAAGTAGAAATCGCATTGGCACAAGGTAAAAAACTTTACGATAAGCGTCAGGACCTTAAAGAAAAGGACGACAAAAGAACAATGGATCGTCTTAAAAAATCCCGTTAAAGGGTTCTAATATGGAGTCATTTTCAGACATGCAATCTTTCTTGGATCTTCTGTTGCCATTAGCAATTGGCGTTATCATGTTTGGAATTGGGATGGATTTAAGTTCTAAAGATTTCAAGAGGGTCTTTATTGCTCCAAAGGCAGTTATCTTCGGACTTTTTGGTCAATTGGTGATTATGGCTGCAATTGGTTTTGGTGTGGCTTATTTGTTTCCCTTAAAGCCTGTTTATCAATTGGGGATTGTACTAATTGCCGCTTGTCCTGGAGGAACTTCATCGAATATTGTTTCGTACATGTTAAAGGGTAGGGTGGCACTTTCAGTTTCAATTACGGCGTTTAACAGTTTCATCATTGTATTTACCATACCACTTGTCTTGAAACTAGCATTTTTACTGTTTTGGCCTACAATGAAAGAGATTCATATTTCGATGGTCAATACATTTTCAGAAGTCATCTATTCTGTATTGTTGCCTGTGATTGCTGGAGTTATTGTTAGGCATTATTTCCCTCATTTTGTTGCAAAACTAAGAAAACCCCTCCGTTATATATTGCCAGGAATTTTGTTCACGGTATTTTTGTTGGTTATTCTTGTCGAGGGAACGGGTGAGAAAAGCTCAACTGTTGATTATCATAGACTTATTCTGCCCGCTTTATTTTTAAATATTGTTGTAATGTTTGTCGGATATTTTTCTTCCAGATCAATACGACTTAGTCATAAATCCAGTTACACAATTGCAATAGAAATGGGACTCCAAAATTCTGCGTTGGCAATATTTTTAGCCAATAATGTGATTCAAATTGAGGGGCTTTCATTAATTGCTGTAATCTATGGAAGTTTTTCTTTCTTTTCCACATTTATTATAGCCTACATAATGAAAAATTATTTCAATAAAAAAAGCACAAAGTCATAAACTAAGTGCTTTTTGTATCATTAATAGCCGTTTATTTCCTGATCAGCTACTCAATATATTTTATTGTCATTTAAAAGTAGCAATAATTTTCTCTGCTAATTCAGTTCCAATCCTCGCTTGAGCTTCTACAGTTGCAGCTCCGATATGCGGTGTACAAGCTGTTTTCTCTTGGGTGAGCAAGTCTTCTCTTGGATAGGGTTCATTTTCATATACGTCAATTGCGGCAGCAGCCACCTTGCCACTTTCAAGCGCAGCAATTAAATCATCTTCATCAATTACGCCACCACGAGCAACATTTACAATCCGCATTCCATCTTTCATTTGGTCAAACTCTGCTTTGGTAAGCAAGGCTTTGCCGTCGGATTGTTTCGGAACATTTAAAGTAATAAAATCTGCCTTTCCAAGTACATTTTGTAAATTATCTGACGTTTTAATTGTTGCTGTAATATCACCTACACCCGCAATAGAAACAGGAATATCAATAGCTCTTGCAGTTCGTGTAACTCCAATTACTTTCATGCCTGAACCCAATGCATAACTTGCCAAAGACTGACCAATACGACCAAATCCTATAATTAAAAGAGTTTTTCCCCGTAGTTCAATGCCTTTTGCATATTTTTTCTTTAGTCCTTTAAATTCAGTTTTTCCTTCTTTGGGCATCATTTTATAGGCGTCGTATGTTGAACGGGCCAAAGAAAAAAGAGCACCCATTGCGAGTTCAGCTACAGATTGGGAAGATGCCGCGGGAGTATTCTCCACCACACGACCTTGACTTCGGGCATACTCAACATCAATGTTGTCCATTCCAACACCTCCACGACCAATAAATTTTAAATTGGGACATGCGTCGATAAGGTCTTTGCGGACAGTTGTTGCTGATCTTACACACAGACCTACGTAGTTTTCTTTGTTGATGACATCAATGAGTTGCTCTTGTTCAACTTTTTCAGTGACTACTGTAAATCCAGCAGCTTCGAGTTTTTCTATACCTTCTTTGGATATGCCGTCATTTGCTAAAATTTTCATCATTTTAAATTTTTAAAGTGATTTCATAATATCTACCAACACTTTTACACTTTCTATTGGTAAAGCATTGTACATTGAAGCCCGATAGCCTCCTACAGAACGATGACCTTTAAGTCCAATGATATTGTTTTCATTCCACAATTGATCAAACCTCTCTTTCTTACTTTCATCTGTTAATAAAAAAGTTGCATTCATTAAAGAGCGGTCTTTTACCTCTGTTGTGCCTTTAAAATTAGGGTTTTCATCGATTTCTTTGTAAAGTAATGCAGCTTTCTCCTCATTTTGTTTTTCAAAAGCCTTTACTCCACCTTGACTTAAAAGATTTTTTAAATTAAGATTGGCAACATATATTGAAAAAACAGGAGGTGTGTTAAATGCACTGTCTTTTTTTGCATGAATATTCAAATCAAGGTATGTTGGTAATGACAATGAAGACTTGCCTAAAGCACTTTCTTTAACAATGTAAAGTGTTGCACCAGCTGGACCTAGATTTTTTTGAGCGCCAGCATAAATGAGGTCAAATTTAGATATATCGATTGGTTTTGAGAAAATATCGGAAGACATATCGCAAACAAGAGGGACTGTAGTTTCAGGGATTGATTTAAACTGTGTACCCGCAATCGTATTGTTTGATGTGTAGTGTAAAAAGTCAATATCTTCAGGAATGGCACCAAGCTCAGGGATGTAGTTGAACCCTTTGTCTTCAGATGAGGCTACTTCTACCACTTCCAGACCGGCTTTCTTCGCTTCTTTAATAGCGTTTGTTGACCATTTTCCTGTATTGATATAACCTGCTTTCTTGTTTTTTCCTGCCATGTTCATTGCAGCAATAAGAAAACCTAAACTTGCACCTCCTTGGAGGAACAATACGGTATATCCATCAGGAACATTAAGTGCTTTCTTTACATTGTTTCTGGCTTCTTCCATTATTTCAACAAAGTCTGGACTTCGGTGAGAAATTTCGAGAATGGATAATCCATTAAAATTAAGAACAGCATCAGCTGCACTTTTAAAAACATCCTGTGGTAAAATACAAGGACCTGCTCCAAAATTATGTTTCATGACTTATCTATTTTTTTTACAAAGATGTTAAAAATTAAGCGGTTTTAATACCCTTTTAGCAAATATTAATCCGAATGATTTATAGGTTTTCATGATGAAAAGAGAAATCGGCAATAGATTTGGTGAGCACTGAGGTTTTATAGTGGTTCAGGTTAAGAGTTGAAAACTTGAAGCCAACTTATGTGTGATCAATTCAATATTATTACCCCGTATTCATTACTGTATTTACCATGTAAAATCAAAATATATTTTACAAAGATTCCTTCTCTCGGAATTCTGGGGAGCTAACCTAAAATCATAAATACGGCAAAATAAATTCTGGTAAGAAGTAAAACTACCAGGATAAATTTGAATTCTGAAATAAGTACAAACAGCGTCTTAGAAAAGGTTATTATTTGTCCTTATCACTTGCTTTTTCCTTAGACTTTGTTTCATTTTTTGTTGTTGTTTTCTTGTCGTCCTTTTTACTGGATGTTGATGCTGCTTTTTTTGTTGTTGTTTTAGCTGTTGCAGCCTTCTTGGTTGTTGTTTTCTTTGTGGCTGTCTTTTTGGTTGTCGTTGCTTTTTTTGCAGTAGTTGGCTTCTTAGCTGCAGTAGTTTTCTTTGCAGTTGTTTTTTTAGTAGCTGTTTTTTTCGCAGTTTTTTTCTTTGTTTTTTTAGAAGGAACAACCACTGTATTCGATTTCTTTTTTGGTCTGGACTTTCCGTATGAACCCCTAAAACGTTTTCCTTTGGCTGTTTTTACATCACCTTTTCCCATAGTATTATCTTTTTAATTCGTATGTCGGCTAAATATAGAAAAAATATCTGATTCTAATGGGGGAATTAGATATTTACACACTTTTTTCTTGTATTCTTCTGATGAGATCTTTTACGACATTGTCTGGATTCTTAATAATATTTTTGCACCATTCAATTTTTAACTCAGTTTGTTCTTTTTTGTTCAACTTCCAGTCCACTTTATTTTGTTCTTCTAACCGGGTTCTCAATGTGTTAATTATGATTGCTGCGGATACAGATATATTAAAGCTTTCAGTAAAGCCAACCATTGGGATTTTAACTTGATAATCAGAACACTCTAAAGCTTTTTCTGATAGCCCTGTATGTTCAGTGCCAAACAAGAGAGCAAGTGGTTCATTGATGGGGAGTTGGTTGATTGTGTAGGCATCAGTGTGAGGGGTTGTTGCAACAATTTTATAACCTTTAGATTTTAATTTGTTAATGCAATTTGTTGTGGGATAAAGCGGGTCAGAGTAATGGAAATGACTAACCCACTGTCCTGCACCTAAAGCAATATCTTTATTGAGGCTAAATCGGTTGTTTTTTTCAATAATATGAACATCTTGAATACCAAAGCAATCACAACTTCTAATTACTGCACTCGCATTGTGCTCTTGATAAAGATTTTCAACTGCTACAGTAATGTGTCGTGTTCTTTCACTGGCTATTCGATCAAACTTTTCTATTTTTTCGGGTGTTATGATTTGATAAAGTGCCTCTAAAAGTTTTTCGTTCATTGCTTCTTTTTCAAAAAAAGATATAAAAAAAGGGAGCACGATGGCTCCCCGCAATTTTTTAATTGCTCAACTAGTTTACAGAGTTTGCTAGTTCAGTACCTGGCTTGAATTTAACCACTTTTTTTGCTGGAATTTGAATTTCTTTTCCAGTTCTAGGGTTTCTTCCAGTTCTCGCTTTACGATTAGAAATTGAGAAAGAACCAAATCCGATTAAAGAAAGGCGATCTCCTTTTTCCAATGCACCAGTAGTTGAGTTAATAAATGCGTCTAAAGCTTTTTTTGAATCTGCTTTTGACAATCCAGATTTTGAAGCCATTGCTTCAATCAATTCTGCTTTGTTCATAGTTATGGTTTTTGTTTGTTAAAAAAAATTACTTGAACAAATATATAGTAATATATACCATTTACAAGGGTTTGAAGGAAAAAAAATAAATATTGTTAATAAAATAGCTATAAATGTTAATAAGCGATATGTGTAATTGGCTATTTATTAGCAATTTATGTAGACGGTTAAAAATATTGAATGAAGTTTGTATTTATTTTATAAGTGAATAAAACCTAATATTTATTTCATTAATGTAAGATTTTCAATAATATACGTTTTCTATAATGTTAAAATAATTACCCTACTGTTGAGGAATGAGATAAGACTTCCCATTCTTCGGGGCGAAATCCTGTGAGAAAAGATGGAGCATCTAATTTTTTCTTTCCTTCCATTTGCACTTCTGTTAAGGCTAAAGTTCCATAACATGTTTCCAAAAAAAATGAAGCGCCAATGGCTTTAATGGCAACTTTATTGTTTTTATCCTCATTGATGATTTTTGAACGAAATATTTTCAATTTCTTTTCCTGACCTTGTTGCTTTTGCTTTAATTTTATCCAAGCTGTTGGGTATGGGGACAATCCACGAATAAGGTTATGTATTTTTTCGATGGGGAGATTAAAATCTAAAAGTCCATCCTGTTTATTGATTTTCGGTGCTTTTTTTACTGAATGATTGGGTTGTGGTTGGGGAGAAGCCTTTCCTTTTCTAATTAATTCTACAGTATCGATAATAAGTTCAGCTCCGATGCTCATCATTCTATCGTGTAGTTCTCCTGCAGTTTCTTCTTTCCCAATGGCCATTTCTTTATTGAGAATAATTTGACCAGTATCAATTTTTTCATCAATAAAGAAAGTAGTAACTCCTGTCATTGTTTCTCCATTTATAATTGCCCAGTTGATAGGCGCAGCACCACGGTATTGAGGAAGTAATGATCCATGGAGGTTAAATGTGCCAAGCGAAGGCAATTCCCAAACTGCTTTTGGCAACATACGAAACGCCACCACGATAAATAGGTCGGCCTGATATTCTTTTAATTCAGCAATAAAATGTTCATCTTTTAAGTTAAAAGGCTGGAGCACGTTGATATGATTATCAATAGCATATTTTTTCACAGCGCTTTCATTTAGTTTTCTACCACGTCCTGCAGGTCGGTCAGGAGCAGTTATAACAGCCTTAACGTTATAGTCTTCCTCAATTAATTTTTCCAACCCTGCAACTGCAAATTCGGGTGTTCCCATAAAAACAATATTCATTTCATCTTTTTTCTTCATTGTTGCATATTTTATTTAGTGGCTGGTCGAGAACATTTATTTTTTATAAAGTAAATTGTTACTACATAACTACTTCTTTTAATGTTTTAAATATTATTTTTAAATCGAACAAAAAGGACTGCTGCTCGATGTATTCTAGGTTATACTTTAACTTATCAGGCATAATCTTCTCGATGTATGTTTTATCGGGGTCTGCTGCAGTCGCTAAAAGCTCATTCTCATTCTTATATTTTATTGAAGCAATATCTGTTATTCCAGGCTGAACAGATAAGACTTTTTGTTGTTCTGTGTTGTATAAAGCAACGTATTTTCGCACTTCTGGTCTTGGACCAACAAAACTCATTTCACCTTTTAATACATTAATTAACTGAGGGAGTTCATCGAGTTTATATTTACGAATGTAATATCCAGAAGAAGTTATTCTTGGATCCCGTTGACCAATCGTAATCAGTCGGCCTTTTTCAGCATTTATTTGCATAGAACGGAATTTAATAATCTGAAAATCTTTGCTGTTTTTTCCTACTCTTACTTGTTTATAGAATACAGGTCCTTTGGAGTCAAGTTTAATCCATATTGCAATAATTAAAAACAGGGGACTCAATACAATTAAGCCAAAAGCACTAAATACAATATCAAATATTCTTTTTATCATCCTATTCAATTACCTTATGGTATGCTTCTTTTACAGTTTTAATTACGTAATCCACTTCAGTATCGGTTAATTGAGGATAAATTGGCAATGAAATTTCACATTTAAAATTTTCATAGGCTTGCGGATAATTTTCAATATTGAATCCTTTAGTTTTAAAATAACTCAACATGGGTAATGGAATAAAATGCACGTTTACTGCTACATTTTTTTGAGCGATTTCAAAAATGATTTTATCACGCTGTTCTTCTGTAATGTTTTTTATGCGAAGTGCATAGATGTGGTATGAACTTTCTTTCTTATCTTTAATTGCAGGGGGCGTGATTGTCCATTTTTCTTTACCGAACGTATCATTATAGCGTTTAAAAATATGTTTCCGTCTCTTAATTAACTTTGGATAGATGCGCATCTGTGCTAAACCGATTGCAGCATTAATGTCTGGCAAGTTGGCTTTCATTCCCAGTCCAGTTATGTCATAACGCCAACCTCCGGCTTTACTTTTAGAAAAAGCATCTTTGGTTTGACAGTTTAGACTCATTTGTCGCAACTCCTTATACAATTCATTATTGTTAAATGGTAAAGGAAAATTCAGACAAATAGCACCACCTTCAGCCGTTGTAACATTTTTAACTGCATGTAAGGAAAATATGGACACATCTGTTTCACTACCTGTTTTCACAGTATCAGAATATGTTGCTCCTAATGAATGGGCAGCATCATTTAAAACCAAGATTCGATTTATTTTTTCTTGAATAGGAGAAGTTGCATTGTAGATTTTTTTAATCTCAGGAGTGGTGACCAACTTCATAATTTCATCATAATCGCAAGGAAAGCCTGCAATATCTACTGGTAAAATCACCTTAGTTCTGGATGTAATTGCTTTACGAATTGCACGAACATCGATATTGAAATCGTCCTTAACATCTACCATTACTGGCACACCTCCTGCATGATATACGGCCAAAGCAGTTGCACTATATGTATAAGCAGGGATGATTACTTCGTCGCCTTCTTTGATTCCTAGCCAACGCATTATCAAAATGGCTCCTGAAGTCCAAGAGTTAACGCAAAGAACTTCTTTTGCACCAACAAATTTCTTGATTTCATTTTCTAAAGCATTTACTTTTGGACCAGTTGTTATCCATCCTGATCTCAATGAATCGGTTACTTCCTTGATGACGTCATCGTTTATATAAGGGGGAGAAAAAGGAATTTTCATTTTTATCGATTATTTTGTACATTAAATTTTTTACTGGTTAGTATTTTAAATATTCCAATTAAATATCCCCAACCATAGGCAAAGTGAATATTTAAGTAAATATAGGGCAAATAAACGATTTCTTTTTTCTCTTTGGAATCTTTAATACTAAAGAAAATTGATCCTGCACAATATAAAACTACAGTCGCAATGTATATATAAAGGAAAATAGGATGAATAAAACTTAATATGAAACCCAATATGAGGCCAATTATAAATAGCATGGGGAAGAACTGTCTTAGTGTTGTTGGGCGTCCAATTTTTTTATTAACTAGGGGTTTAAAAAGTCCATATTGGTAATACATTTTACGGGTTTTTTTAATTGTATCTCTTGCATAGTATTTTATCACCAACTCGGGGAGTAGATAAATCTTCCCTCCATTTTTAATAATTCTTGCATTTAATTCATCATCTTGATTACGTATAAGCGCTGTATCATAGTAGCCAATTTTATCAAAAATTTCACGACGGAAGCAGCCAAAAGGCACAGTATCTACCTCTTTTATTTTTGTAATGCCAATTCTATAATATGAGTTCCCAACACCAAAAACACTACTTATTGCAGATGCTATTGATTGAGCAATTATAGAGTTATTGGCGGGCAAGGTGTGTATTAAAGCACCAACATTATCAGCATTTAGAGCGATTAATTGTTCTTTTAAAATACTGATATAACGAGGAGGGAATTCAGAGTGTGCATCAATCCGCATGATTATATCTCCTTTTGCTGCTTTTATACCATAATTCATTGCAAAAGGTACTGTTCTATCAGGGTTGTCAATCAGTTGTATAAAAGGATATTTTTCTTGGTATGATTTTATAATTTCACGTGTTTTGTCGGTGCTTCTTCCGTCGACATATAACAATTCAATGGTTGATTTGTCAACATCTTGCTGAAGAATTGATTGAATACACTGTTCAATGTATTTCTCTTCATTATAAGTTGGACAGATTATTGAAATTTCAATCATTAATTCAACTGTTACAATGTTTAGTCTTCAATTAATCGGTGTAGATAATCGAAGTAGTTGCCTTTTTTGCCCTTGATTTGTTCTGCCAACTGATTTTTTGATATCCAATTCAAATTAAGAGCAATTTCTTCAAGGCATGCAATTTTCAAACCTGTTCTTTTTTCCATTGCTTTTACAAACTCTGTTGCTTCGGATAGCGCCTCATGTGTTCCTGTATCCAGCCAAGCGAAACCACGTCCTAGAATTTGCAACTTTAACAAGTTGTCGTATAAGTACTTTTGATTCACTGTTGTTATTTCGAGTTCTCCTCTATCAGAAGGCTTAACGGCTTTGGCTATATCAATTACAGAGTTGGGATAAAAATACAATCCAACCACAGCATAATTTGACTTTGGTGCAGGGGGTTTTTCTTCAATATTTAAAACATTCATGTTTTTGTCAAATTCTGCTACACCATATCTTTTGGGATCGGAAACATAATTGCCAAAAATCACTGCTTTGTTTTCTTCTTGTACAATATTGATTGCCTGTTTGAGTAGGTTTTGAAGTCCAGCGCCATAGAAAATATTATCTCCCAATACCAAACAAACATCGTCATCTCCAATAAACGCTTCTCCAAGAATAAATGCTTGGGCCAGGCCATCGGGATGGGGCTGCACTTTATATTTAAGTTGTATTCCAAATCGGCTTCCATCTCCCAATAACCTTTCAAAATTAGGAAGATCATTTGGAGTAGAGATAATCAGAATATCTTTGATTCCTGCTAGCATTAGAACAGAAAGCGGATAATAAATCATCGGTTTATCATAAATTGGCAACAATTGTTTACTTACCACATTGGTTAATGGGTGCAATCTTGTACCTGCTCCACCTGCTAAAATGATTCCCTTCATTTTGTTGTTCTTTTATAGTTCAATATTGAGACAAATGCGAATATAAAAAAAATCACGCTAAGCAAGACTGGTAAGAGGGTGCTATTTCAATAAATCGGGTCGCCTTTCTTTTGTTCTTCGAAGTGCCTCTTCTTCACGGTATTGTTCAATTCTTGTAAAATCACCTGAAAGCAATACATTGGGGACTTTGTATCCTTTATAATCTGCGGGACGCGTATAAATAGGTGGAGAAAGGAGATTGTCCTGAAAACTATCGGTTAAAGCGGAGGTTTCGTCATTTAAAACACCAGGAATCAGACGTATAATGCTATCTGCTACAACTGCAGCTGCCAATTCTCCTCCAGAGAGCACATAAGATCCAATAGAGATTTCTTTTGTAATGTAAATTTTTCTGATGCGTTCATCGATACCTTTGTAATGTCCACAGAGGAGGATGATATTCTCAAAACTACTGAGTTGATTTGCTGACGATTGGTCAAAGAGTTCTCCATCAGGAGTCATATAAATTACTTCATCATAATTTCTTTGAGACTTCAATGTATCAATACAATCTGCAATAGGCTGAATCGTCATAACCATTCCAGCGCCTCCACCATATTGATAATCATCTACTTTTTTATGCTTATCCTTGGAGTAATCACGTAGGTTATGAACATGAACTTCCGCCAATCCTTTGTCTTGAGCACGTTGCATTATAGAATGCTCAAAGGGACTCTTTAATAAATCGGGAACAACTGTTAAAATATCGATACGCATAGTGCAAAGTTAATGAATTCACTATTTATCCTAGGAGAAAAGTTTATGTCTTTCTGGTTAAGCCTATGAAAAACTGCCTTACAGAAGCAAACATTCGTGTAAGATACAAAATGAAATTATATCTGAAAAAAGCTTTAAAATAAATTTTTGTATATGCTGTAGTTTGTTTTATAAAGTTGCTAAATAGTTTTCGTTTCTTTTTTTTTGAAGTGCTTGCCGAACCTTTTCGAATTCGTCTTACATAATAAACTTCCTTCCTTGTTAATATCATTTTGGAAATGTTTTTGGACAATTCGAATAAGAAAACAGAATCTTCACCAATTGAAAGTTGAGTATTAAATTGAATATTACCAATTAACTTTTTAGGGATCAACTTTCCAGCAATTCCCGAAAGAAATTGTCTGTACTTTACGATATTAAAATTAGACGAAGCACATTTTTTAAAAGCTTTACCGATATAGTCCTCGCCATAGATAATGCCATCAAAAGTTATTAAGTTTGAGCAAACGATGGTACTGTTTGAATCCGGATTGCTTTGCTTTAATAAAGTTTCCGACAAACCACTTAGATAGTTTGGGCTTACAAAGTCGTCATCATCTAAAAAAGTAATGTATTCTCCATTTGATTTGTCAAGACCGAAATTGCGTGCTTTTGAGACACCTTTATCAATTGTATAAAATAGCTGGAAGTCGAATGTTTGGTCGATTTTATTGAGTATATCTTGAATAAAATCGAAATAGGGATTTTTCTCACCGTTTAAGATAATAATCACTTCGAATAGATCATTAGAGCAATCTTGTTTTGACAGACTCATTAGGCAATCTGAAAGATAATTTTCAGGGCGAAAAGTCGGAACAATTACACTAATGATTGGCCTAGACATTATCAGGTACAGTTTTTATGATAAAATGGGTTTGCATTTCATCAATAATAATTTAAAATTCTATTCTTCTTTATCAAACCCATCTCTTAAGAGTTTAAAAGTAGCCTTTTTTATTGGATTTCGATTTTTAAAGGCACGAAAAACTGTTTTTGGAAATCGGAACAATAGGCTTTTTATAAAAATTTTCCCCATGTTGTCTTTTTTGGAGTAGAAAAAGTACTTTACAGGAAAATAAAAGAGAAACTGTATTGCATACCAAAAAGGATAAAGACTCAAACAAACATAAAGTTTGTTGTAATAAGCATTGAGCAGTTCATTATTTCGATTTCTTGCCTTATCACTTCTTTTGTGCCAAAGAATCATCGATTCATCTTTAACTATCTTTAAGTTGTTATCTAATATTTTACAGGTAAGGAACCATTCTTCTCCACCATAGATGAAATGCATGGGATAGGTCCCGATTTTTTTGTAGATGCTTTTTCTGTGCATACAAATCCCTCCTAAGAAGTTGTTAAATCGGTATTTTTTTGTGCTTTTGGGTTGAATCTCGGTATTGATTTCATTGGGCGATTGAAAATCGTATACTGTTCCAGTAACAACGGCAATTGTTTTATCATCTTTTATGGCGTTATATGCAATCTTTACAGCGTCTTTATGTAAAACTCCATCGTTGTCGAGGTAAAATATAAATTCTCCATTACAATAATCGATGCCTTTGTTTCTTCCACCCGCACAACCAAAATTTTTATTGAGTTCAACAATGGTAATTTCTGGATAATTTTCCCTTGTAAGTGCAAGAGAATTATCAGTGGAACCGTTATCCACTACAATAACTTCTATATTGGAATAACTCTGATCCAAAGCACTTTGAATTGCTCTTTGTGTCTCTTCCGCTCTATTCCAGTTAAGAATCTGTATAGAAATTAAAGGGGATTTTTTGGATTTTGTATGATTCATCTTGACGTATAAACATTATTTTACATTACAGAAAAATTCAATTGAGTTTTAATGATGAAGTTTTCAAACTTACTATTTAATTTCAGTAATTTTATAGGAAGACGAGACTTTTTGTTCCTCTTTTGGGGGAAGTTTCATATAATCTATGTAAAAATGAGAAAGATATTCATGGTGTTTTTCGGGTATGGTTACTTCGATATTTGCATATTTTGAAACTGTTCCTGTTCCATAAAAGTTTTTAGGTATAAATTCTCTATCTCCATATTCTCCATTGATGTTCATGATAAAATCAGAAGTCTTGTATGTGTATTTATTGGCGAGTTGATTAAATCTATTTACGATGTATTTATTAGAAATGGGGCTTAAAAATAATTTAATTAAAGAGTAGAATATTTTACCCTTTAGGGAGAATTGGGCACCGTATTTTTGATGAATATTTTTGTATTTAAATAAAGTGTTGTAGGGAAGTACCTTTTTCTTAAATTTGATTTGTTCAGTCGAATTCGAAGGAATTCCTACCAATTTAAAGACATCAATATGTAAGATGTTTGTTGAATATCCTTTTAGTCCAATTCGAGGAAAGAGGAATGGGTAGTATACATTGGTGTCAAAATAATCCAAGTAGTATTCTTCTGATAATTCTTTTCGCATTATTGCAATAAATTTAGTCATCTGATGTACAGGAACAGCTATGTCAATATCACTGTCCCAAGGTATGGGGCCTTGGTGTCTCACAGCACCAAGTACGCTTCCGTAAGCCAAGTAATAGGTAAGGTTATGCTTTTTGCAGATTGTTGCAACTTCTTTTAATATTTCGGTTTCATAGTGTTGGATTTCTTTTATTGTGAGTTGCATGATGAGAGTTAGTTTATGGTTTTTTGGTTAGATTTTGGATGGCTTTCATTACGCGTTTTGAGGAGTTGCCATTTGCATATTTATGAAATGTGTTCACAAAATTGGTATAGCTATTGATTGCTTCTGGTGTCTTTCTCCAAGATTTATCTTTTAGTTTATTCAGTAAATCATTTTCGCTTTGAATAAAAGGTTGTGGCAATATTTCCTCAAGGTTGTAATATAGAGACCTACATGTCTTCTTGTACTGTTCGAGGTCATAAGGATATATAAGGATGGGCTTTTGAGTTAATGCAAAGTCAGTTACAACACTACTATAATCAGAAATCAATACATCAGTTATCAATAGTAATTCTTGAACATCGGAGAAACTATAGGAGAGGTCTTTGATGTTTGAAAAATTTCCGGGAATTTCTAAGAATTTATCAGCAGGGTGTTTTTTAACGATAAAGATGGCGTTGATTTCTTCTAAAAATTGTTGCAAATTTTCATAAAATTGATCTGAAAATGGTGGGATGGGTTGAGTATCTCTAAATGTTGGGATATAGGCTATAATTTTGCTGTATTTTTGAAGTTTGTATTTCGACTTTATACCATCAAAATAACGCTGGTCATTAAAAAACACATCATTCCTAGGATACCCCGTAATAACAACGTGATTCGATTTAAACGAGAGCCTTTGTTTCTTTGCTTCACTTTCTGATGTTGAAATAATAAGGTTGTATTTTTTGTTGATTCGTTCTAAATTTTTCCTTTGCTTCTTTGTAATGTTCTTGTTTCGTATGCCTACTTCTTTAAAACCAGAGCCATGCCATAATTGAATTAAAGAGAATTTTCCTTTTGTGAAATTTCCTGTTGTAGACGCATCAACAACGATGTGTTCGGCACGAAGAACTGTCCAGACAATTCCAAGTACAGAATTCTTTGTTTTTAATCTGTGTCGTTTGGCATCGATTACAACATCCTTATCTAAGGACAAGAGTATTGGGTTAATTTCTTTATGATGAATTAAAACATACAACATTAAAGCTTTGATATTTCCTGCAAACTCCCGTTTATATAGAATAGGGTAAAAAGCAAAGACACCTTTTTTCTTTGGGACAAGGTAAGAAGCTATGGCGCGGAAACTTATGAAGCAACTTTTTATTAAGGATTTTAATTGTTGAATAAGTTCTTTCATTTTTTAAAATAAACTAATAAAGTTAGGAGAAGCATTAACTTTTTTCAATATACTCTTTAAAATTAAGGTATTTAATATATAAGTTTTCATTATCCTTTTCCTCCAAAACAGTATATCGTCCTGGCCGCATTGTTCTTGCTTTATCCATAATCTTAAAAAAAACAGCTTTCGAAAAGTCATTCAGAAATGAAGTAAAGAGCAGAGGAATACCAGTTGCTTTGGCATAGTGAACATATTTATCGTTTAGTTTATCTTGAAGAGATAAAGTATAAAGGCTAGTAGAAGCCACTTGTGTACCGTGTAAAATATCCTCAGAAAGATCGAAGAAGTCTATAGCATGACTGATGAGGTGTTCACTTCCAGAGCATGGACGAGAGGTGCCTGCAAGAGACATTGCAATCCCCGTATTGATTTGTCCTTGAACCACAAGACGCAGGAATGGTTTTGATCTCAGGTCTATATTGTCATAGTAAATCAAGGCGTTAGCAGCGCTTTTGGACAGATGAAAGGCAATATCATTGATGCGTTCCTTGTCCTTTTTTAAAGCAAGAATCCAATCGTTTGTAGCGGAAATGTTGGATAAAATATCGCCTGCCGCAGCTCTAATAAATGCAATGGGTGAATTTTTTATTATTTCAAGGTCAATGACTACTCCCATCGGCATTGTTCCAGGTAAACTTTCGGTTTTCCCTGAATCGTTTTGAATTACCGCAATGGGCGAAATTAATCCATCATTTGAAATAATTGTTGGAACAGAGAGGTGGTTGATGTGTGATAAATAACTGACTCTTTTCACGCTATCAATCACTTTTCCTCCGCCTACAGCTACAATTAAATCAGTATTGTTTTGAATCACGGTTTGTTTTAAACTTTCAATATCCTTTTCTGTATTGTCTTCAAGAATATAGGTATCCCAATTGTTTTTTGAAGCAATTTTGTCCGCATATTTTTTTGAAAATGTTTTTCCAGAAACAACAATAACATTAGTAAACATCAGTTTGTTCCTTTCAAGGAAATCATTCACTTTAAATACAATGCCTTCGTCAACTTGAAAGATAATGGGAAGAAAAGATTGTTGTTTATAAATCATTTAACTTTTTTTATGCGTTTAATTAATGCTGAGGTACTAATTCCTTTTGTGTAGGGAAGCAATACCAAATCACAATTGTTTTTTCTAAGAAACTCTGGAGTCACTCGAATTTGTTCCATATAACTTTTCTTTTCCCAGTCATCTCCATGTACAATTTTTGTAATATTATGTGCCTTGATGATGTCCTTATTGTCGTACTGTCTAATGATAAATACTTCGTCAACGTATTTACAGGATTCAACAATTGTTTTCCGGTCTTTTTCGTTAAAATAAGGTCGTCTTTTATAGGAAGCCACCATTTCGTCACCATTAATTGCAACTATTAGTTTATCACCTAATTCTTTTGCTCTTCTTAACAACTCCACATGTCCTGTATGGAAAAGGTCAAAAACTCCTATTACGTATACTGTTTCTTTCATTCGTGTTGTGCAATAAATATAAACCAGAAATCACAGACAAAGGTAGTAATAATTTAGGTTTTTTGGGAGTTTCATTGTCCCCTAGATAGAATTCTGTCAAAGAAATATTTTTTGTTCGAAAAATGGGAGAGCAACGAATTGAATCAGACTGTTAATTAACAATTCACTTTTTATAACAAATTTAACAGATTGAAATAGAAACCTTATTCTACTGTATGTTTGTAGTGTGAGGACAAAAACTTCCATACAGGCTTTAATCAAGTTGATGGCTGATACCGATCAAATGGTTTCAGATCATGCATTTAACACTTTGGTTGATTATGGTATAGGGATTATTCCTGAACTTGAGCAATTGGAAGAGGAGAGTTATGCTCTCCCAAATCAGATAAAAAATGTCTCCAAAATTTTAGACGAATTAAGGTTAAAAAAAGTAAAACTCTCTTTAAAAGAATGGTTGTCATCGGATAAGAAAGATTTAACTCAAGCAGTATTCTCAATATGCACCTATCAATTTCCAGATTTAGACTTTAATGCTTTTGATTATAGATTACAGCAATTAAAAGAACGGTGTTGGAAAGCAATTAGTCCTCGACAAACGAGTTTTGAGAAGGTTTATGCTTTGAACAGTGTGTTTTTTGATGATTATAATTTCAAAAAAGTCGGTGGGGTTTTGCCTTCTCCTTTTGAAATTTTTGTAAATGCTGTAATGGAAACCAAGGAAGGAACAGACCTTTCGCTGGGATTGATATACAGTATTGTTGCTCAATCATTGGATATACCAATTTATGGGGTAACTACCATGAATAATCGGGCGCCTTTTGTCTTGGCTTATTTGGATAAAAGCAATCTTTTGCCTCTTCTCAATTGGGGTATTGACAATAACGGAGTTCTTTTTTATATTGGAATTGGAATGAAAGGATTGGTGATTGATCCACAGCATTTAAAAGAGACTTACCATTCGAAAGGATTGCCCCAAAATAAATCCCAATTTGCTCCTTCGCCCAATTCGATGGTCATTAAAAAATATTTGAACGATATAAAAAGGAGTTATGCGAATCACAGTTACTATCGGTATAAGTTGAAAGACATCGAGGAGTTACTGAAGTTATTTTAAAGGGAGTTTTAAAAAGTTCTTCGCATCAAAATTTTCATTTATCCATGAAAACTAAAAGGAGCAAAGCGAACAAACAATCTGACTGCCTTATATTATTTTTAAAATAATGCTGCTATTTCCAAAAAAAAATATGCCTTGCATCTTATTTCTTATCTTTGCTTTTTAAAGAAAGCGATTTTTAGAACTCCCTTTAAGGATTAAAACAAGACTTTTGAAAAAAATCACAGAACAATCGAGCAATTATGACAATATCGACAAATTGTCAATTCAAGAGCAATTGGAAGCAATGAATAAAGAAGATCAATCTGTTCCGTTGGCAGTCCAAGAAATTATTCCCGAAATAACAGCTTTTATTCAAAAGGCATTGGAACGAATGAAGGCGGGAGGTCGCTTGTTTTATCTTGGAGCAGGAACAAGTGGTCGATTAGGAATTCTTGACGCTTCTGAATGTCCACCAACTTTTGGTGTCGAACAAGGCTTAATTGTTGGCTTAATTGCCGGTGGAGATGCAGCTATTCGTGTTGCTGTTGAGAATGCAGAAGACAGCAGAGAACAGGGGTGGAAAGATTTAAAAAAACATGATATTCAACCGAATGATATAATTGTTGGTATTGCCGCATCAGGAACAACACCTTATGTTCTTGGAGCAATTGAAAAGGCCAATGAATCCGGAAATATTACAGCAGGTATAACTTGTAACCCGGAGAGTCCCTTGGGAAAATTGGCTCAACATCCTTTAATTGCGGTAGTAGGGCCAGAATTTATTACGGGGAGTACACGATTGAAATCAGGAACGGCTCAAAAATTAATATTAAACATGATTTCGAATGCTTTAATGATTGGCTTAGGGCATGTAGAAGGCAACCAAATGGTGGATATGCAGTTGAGCAATAATAAACTGATTGTTCGTGGTTCAAAAATGGTGGCTCAAAGATGTGGAATTGATTATGAAGCAGCTAAGCAATTGTTGCTGAAACACGGTTCGGTACGAAAAGCTGTAGAAGCATTTAAACAATGAGTTGATGGGGGTTATTTTTTTGTTTTTACAAAAACGAGGACAAATATCAGCATTAAAGCAAAAACAATGAGAACAAGAATTGGCGTATCTAGCATGGGCAGATAATCACTTTTCTCTTTTTTTACTGGGGCGGGGATAGACTTTGTATTTTTAGGGTCATTCTTCTTTATATCGTCCAGCTTGTTCTCTTTAAGGTCATAGCGGTTTTTCAAAACTCTGCCAAAAAGATGTTTAAAACTAATTGACAGATAGTTGTGTGCAGTCATTTCGTCAATTGAGCGATTGTATTTTTCAATAATGGCTTTGTTGGTTTTGTTGTAATGCAATGCTCCTGCATAATAAAAATAGGCATTGGTAATATAGAGGTATTCTTTTTGGAAGTCGCCCATTTCTTCAAAAGCTTTTGAAAGGACAACATCTTTACGATCATATAAAAATGTAAACTGCCTAAAAGCAGAGTCGATAACAAAAGCAATTTTTACAAATTTATTTTTATAGGGTGCTGCATTCCGATTCAATTTCTTCAAGGTTTCTTTTTGTCCTAAAACTGAGAAAATATAGCTTGAATCTAATAGAAATTTGTCTTTATTGAAGTCAATATAAGCATTTGTCAGATCCATAAAAGCATCTTTAATGCTGTAAAGCGTTGTGGAATCGTCCACCATTGTTTTTTCATTGTATGCTTTTAGTTCTTTGAATCTGTTGAGGTGTTGCAAAGTTGCTCTATACAACGATTGTGCATGGGGATCTTTAATGGTGTCTGTATTTAGACTGGAAAAGAGGGTTAAAGCCAATGAAAATTTTTGGAGATATACATTTTTATATGCAAAATAGAGGCTGTCTTGTGCTGTCCATTCTGATTTGGGATTTTGTAAAATTTGTGAAATTCTATTTTTAAAAACCGAAGGAATTTTGGGCTGTCTGTTGTATCTGAGTACTTTAAATAGATATGTGTTTTCTTGACTGGGAGGTTTTTCAAGAGGTTTGTATTGTCCCCAAAGAGGAGAAAAACAAAAAATAAGAACACAGCTTCCAACAATTGATTTAATCAAATTTTTCATTCTATTGCGCCTTTTATGAATACAAATTGAAGTATATTCAATCCCATTTCAAGTGCTTCTCGATGTTTCTCAGGGGGATCATTATGTACAGATGGATCTTCCCACCCATCTCCTAAATCTGTTTCATAGGTGTAAAGTAAAACAAGTCGACCGTCGATTATAATACCAAAAGCTTGAGGTCGTTTCCCATCGTGTTCATGAATTTTAGGAAGGCCATTTGCGAATTTATACTTTTGATGAAACAATGGGTAGCTATAGGGCAGTTCCACCAATTTATAGTTGGGGAAAAGTTTCTCAATTTCAGGACGGATGTATTTATCCATTCCATAATTATCATCAATGTGCAGGAATCCACCACCCAACAAATAATTTCTTAAATTTTCCAATTCAGCGCTGTTCCATACTACATTTCCGTGTCCTGTCATGTGGACAAAAGGATAGGTAAAAAGCAATGGGCTACCAACATCGACATAAGGAACATCAGGATCGATATTGGCGTTGAGTTGGGCATTGGCAAATTTCGCTAAATTGGGTACTGATGTAGGGTTTGCGTAATAATCGCCGCCGCCACTGTATTTGAGTACTGCAATTTTATAATCATAATTACTTTGTCCGACAGCTACGGATAAAATCAGAGATGACAATATGCTTAACAAAACCTTCATAGTTTCTGTTCAAAAAATAATTTCAAATTCATACAAGCATAAACGCCCGCAGTTTCAGTTCGCAAGCGCGTTTTTCCCAAAGTTACGGCTTGATATTCATTTTTCAATGCTAAATTAACTTCATTTATGGTAAAATCACCTTCTGGACCTATTAAAATAGGGGTGTTTTTATTTTTCCAGCGGTTTGGATTGCCTTCTAGTTCTTTTTGAATGGATGAATTTCTTTCTTGTTTTTCGTAGCAATGAGCAATCAAGCCATTAGCATGAAGTTGTAAAAACGCTTGATAAGGAGTAAATGCATTCAATTTCGGTTTGTATAGGCGCTTTGATTGTTTCATTGCGCTAACAATAATTCGATTAAAGCGTTCTTGTTTAATTTTTTTCCGTTCTGCATTCTCACACAAAATCGGTGTAATCTCATGGACGCCCAATTCAGTTGCCTTTTCTAGGAACCATTCGAATCGATCGTTACTTTTTGTAGGTGCAATAGCAATATGGATATGATAATTATCTGGAGCTATTTTTTCAGTTTTAATTTTTTTTACAGTTACATTTTTAGGTTCATTGTTTGTGATTTCACCTGTAAATATGACACCAGTACCATTTACGATTTCAAGCTGCTCTCCTGGAGTCATTCTCAGCACTTTTGCTGCATGTTTTGATTCATCGGGCGGCAAGGTAACTTCTTCTTGTTCTAAAACGGGAATATCAATAAAAAATCGTCTCATCAGTGCATCAATAAGTAAATTAATTCCCGCAGCAGGTCAGCGTCAGTACCGGATCCTCTTTTAATTCCTTTACTTCTCAAATCGTATTGTTGCAGGACAGCTATATTTTGTGCTAATTTTTTTGGGCCATAGATGCGTTTGGCTTGTAGGGTTTCTTTAGCTGCCGGATAGCTCATGCGCAGTTGAGACATGAGTCCCCTCACATCATTTATTTTTGAAAAATGAGCTTTCATTAACCGTTCATGAAAAGAAAAGAGTAAAGGAATCAATGCAGGAAGTGGAGCCGCTTTAGGGTTTTGCTCAAAATAATTAATGATTTTATTGGCTTTTAGAACATTTCTCGTTCCTAAGGCATTGGTTAATTCAAAAACATTATAGTCTTTAGAGATACCAATATTTTCTTCAATATGGACTTCGTTAATTTCAGTTCCTTTTTGGAGAACGATGGTTAGCTTCTCGAGTTCTTTTGCGACTTTTCCTAAATCTGTTCCCAAAAACTCGACCAATAACATTGTAGCTTTTTGGTTGATTTTATAACCTTTGGCTTTTAAATGATCAACAATCCATCCTCCAATTTGATTTTCATAAAGTTTTTTACTTTCAAATACAACACCATTTTTCTTGATGGATTTAAACCATTTTTTTCTGGAATCGACTTTTTTATGTTTATGGGCAATGATAAGAACAGTGGTAGGTGTAGGGTCTTCAAAATAGGGTTCAAGCACTTCCCAACTTCGGATATATTGTGCTTCCTTAACGATAACCAATTGGCGTTCTGCCATCATAGGGAATCGTTTTACTTGTTCTTGTAGATGATTGATGTTTGCGTCTTTACCATATACAATTGTCAAATTAAAATCCTTTTCATGTTCTTCCAAAAGGTGCTTTTCAGCTGCGGCAATTATTTCATCAATATAGAAACTCTCTTCACCATGCAACAAGTACAATGGACTTGGCGTCTTGTTTTTAAACTGTTTTATAATGTCGTTTGTTTTCAAACCTTATAGAATTTATTCAACCCTTAAATTAACGAAAAATTTGTTATTCCACGTGAGAATAGGAGCTAAATTTTCTTATTCTTTTTTATATGGTCCGTTTCTTTTGATTTTTGGAATTAAGGTGAAGCTGTTTTTAAGGGCTTTAAGCAAATATAAAAACCAAATCATAAACTTACTAATGAATCTCGGTAAGGATGATTTCCCTAATGACTTTGATAAAGAAACTTGTTGATCTTTAGGTGGGGGAGTCATATAGTTTTTTGTATATAATTTTGTCAAATAAGCATCGGTATTATTAGGTGCAAAAAATTTATGTCCTTCGAATTCTACTTCTTGAACAGGGAAAATATCGCTATAAGTGTAATATTCCCTTGTTCTACTGACATACATATCGTTATAAGGATAACAAAATAGATAATTTTCCTTTACTGTGTTAAGTCCATCGATATAGGCAATAAACTTAGCATTAAATCGTTCACGACGAAAAAGGAAACTACCTTTCACCAAATTTTCATATAAAAGTTTTTTGTTACTAACTTTCAGTTTATTCGTTTTATTAAATAAAAAAGAAAGCAAATTAACCCAATCCTTATCTTTTTGGATAGCGTCAGGTGTATTAGGGAATGATTTTATTTTTAAGAGATCAATTTTTACAGGATAAAATTTATTTTTTACAAGACTAGTATCAGCCAAATATTCTGTATAATGAGAGAAAGGGCGGTAATCATTGTATAAAATATACTTGGGTTTATTGGGGATCAAGTCCTCCTTTATCGCTTTTCTAAGTTTATGAAAATCCTCTACTGGGAAACAAAAATCCAAATCATCATCCCATGGAATAAATCCCCCATTTCTAACAGCACCTAGGGTCGTACCCCCATCAATCCAATAAGTGATGTCGTACTTTCTACAAAGTACATCAATATCTTTTGCCATGGACAATAAAGCTATTTGGACTTCTCGAATTAAATCTTGATTCATAATTTATTAAAATATATGAGACACCTCATTAACTACAAGATCTAAATCTCCTGGTGTATCAATTTCCCAACACTCCATAAGTACCGATTTGATAGGTAAATGGGGCTCAATTTCTTGATATATATATTGACCATTCTCACTCACTTTAAAATTAGCAAAATAGGCGATTCCAGACCATTCATATTTACTAATAGGTTTTCTACTAAAAGCTGTGATGTTTTGATTATCATCTGTTTTGGCAAACACAGCATCTTCGGTCTTTGCCTTGGTTAGACCAATTAAATCTTCATTTACATCAATAGCATTCACAAAATGCTGAAAGTTTTCAGGATCAATAATCATATCACCGTCAATTGTGATAAAGGGATCTTTTAAATCGTGTGATCCCAAGTGTAAGCTATATGAATTGGTTGTTGTGTTGTAATCGGGATTCCTGACAAAAACAACATCTTCACGGATACTTTTAACGTAATCAATAACATCTTCTTCTTTGAAACCAACGACTATACGTACGTTCTCAATATCTCTTAAGATATCCAAAAGATAATAGATTAATCGATGCTTACCAAGTTTTACAAGACATTTGGGCATATCTAATCCTAATCTACTCCCTAATCCAGCGGCACAGATAACAACATTTTTTACTTTCATTATGAATTATTTTCTAGAATTTCTATTAATGACCTTGAATCAAAAGTAACAAATTTGGACAGCTTAACAAGTGAGTTTACAGGATTGTGGGTACCTCCATAAGCAATACCAATATCTGCTTTTTGGAACATTGGGCAATCGTTCATACTGTCGCCCACAGCAATAATTTTATTATATCCTTTTTTTCTTAAATTTTCAATTGCTTCGGCTTTGTCGAGTATTTTTTTTATTCCATACAATTCATTGCCATTATGTTTTGCTTCTGATGAGAAATAAGAGCAACCTATTTTTGTTTCTATAAGTTCTTGAATCCAAACATCTAGATTTCCTGTAATGATGTAGCAATCTTGCTTATTTCTTTGGATAAAATTAATTATTTTAGGTTCCAATAAAACTTCGTTTACAATTTTTGTAACCTTATCTATGGGTATTGTCGATAATAATTTAACCCTTAACTTGAATGAATTCTGAAAAGGAATCAATCCCTCCAGTGTCAATTGTGTCAGTAAGCTAATTTCGTCGTGTAACTCAACTCCACGAGCAATAAGAGGTAAGATTTCTTGTCGTGTTACAGTACCGTCTAAGTCAAAGCAAAAAGCTGTTTTCATATCTTATTTTTCAGCAACAAATATAAAATGACGAGAATTATCCCAAACATTTAAAGTGTCTGGAAAGATATCAAATTTTTGAACATTTTTAAAGCCAACATCTTCTATCAATTGAATTTCAGTATCTACATTTCTATAACAAGCGAAGTAATCGGTTTGTAATTCTTTAGAAAAACCATCTACATAAATATCTTCCTCCAAAGCACAATGCGTTCGAGATATAAATTTCCCATGTTTCTTAGTCATGTCATAGATGTTTTTATAAAGTTTTTTAATATCATCGTAATCAAACAATTGCCCTACTCCAAACATACAGGCAAGGTCATATTCTTTATTAATTTTAAAACCTTTTATATCTGCATTAATCACCATCATATCTGGAGATTTTCTAATAAATTTAGTAAAACCTTCAAATTTTTCGACCGCTACAATAGATTTCACTTCATCCAAGAGTTTATTGACGATTAAACCACTCCCAGAACCGAGGTCTATCACCGTATCTGATGGTTTAACATATTGCTTTAGAAAAGCAATTTCCAAATCAGAAGTATCTGGTTTACCATTTTTAGTTTTTACAGGTGATTGAATTTTTTCGGAAAGTTTTTCCCAATATTTAAACTGTCGGTCATCTGATCTATCCATCATCATACTTTATTTTTTAGGTTATGCTAAATATTTTGTGGAATAAATATAATGTAAAATTCTTCTCTTTGTGAAATAAGAGCAATTAAAAATTGGAGTTCATAGACTTTTTAGGAGAAATATTGGGCATCACTAAGGATTTTACCGTTACCAAAATTGAGAAAAACGAGTTTGACAAAACGTTTAATATTCACATAGAATATTTACCCAAGACCTATTCAAAAAGCGGAAAATTAGCAATTATCGCTGTTTGTTGTAAACTTTTGAGACAAGTCTTTGGGTGTGTAAAAAATAGAATTCCGTATGATGATAATTACGGAAAAGTTTTTGCGTAAAATATTTGTTTTTTTACACAGTTCATGTTATAAGGCGTTTATTTCAATTGTTTTGTTGAATTTCGTCTCATTAATGACTTCATTTGAGTTATTGCAACCTTATTAAGCTCAATTAATCTTTCTTTCTGCGATAGATTTTGTCTAATAAGTAAAGCATTGATACTTTCCATATTACTCAACACAACTAGCTGGTCGAGAGTTGCATAATCTCTTATATTTCCCTTTTTATCGCTATTCAATTCTCTCCATTCCCTTGCTGTAATACCGAATAAAGCTACATTTAGAACATCGGCTTCGTTTGCATAAATGAGACTTGCTTGTTTACTATTGATTTCTTCCGGAATTAAATTTTCTTTGATAGAATCTGTGTGAATATGATAATTAACCTTCGCTAATGTCCGCTGAAAATTCCATTCTAGCTTATTTCTATCATTTTCTTCATCTTTTAACCTTTGAAATTCATTGATTAAGTAGATTTGGAATTCAGGGCTTAGCCACATTGCAAAATGAAAAGCAATATCTTTATGAGCAAATGTCCCTCCATAACGACCAGGTTTAACTATCATTCCGATTGCATCTGTTCGCTCAATCCACTGTCCAACAGACATAATAAAACGGTTTACACCAGCTTCATTTTTAATTACCCCGAATTCGGGGTAATTAAAAACATTATTTTTCAAATTCTCCCAAGCCCCAAGATATTCAAGTGTATTTTTATTTGTAATCCACTTTCCAATTAATCCACTTCCTTCTTTGAAATTACTTGTCATGTCGGTTAAACTTATGTAATCAGTCTCATTTTGATTAATCACCTTAATTTCCGATTCTTTAACTTGTAAAATTCTACTTTTTGCCATACATTTTACTTAATCTTTTCAAAGAAGCTAATTTACATGATAATTTTTATTACTTTGACATAAAAGATGAAATAAGAATGTAAATAGCGGATAATCCAATGATAATTCGGATGAAATCTTTATCGATAGTTCTATCTCCTCCTGTTATTTTTGATACTAAATCGACTCCAGCTATTGAAGATAGTAGATAAAAAATTGCTCCAAATACGGTTAGAATAAGTGTAATTTCGCTCATGTTTTTCATAATGTTCGTTTTTATTGGTCACTTTTAAATGCCCTATAACTCACTTATCTACGAAACAAACTTTCGCTTATTTGACATTATCCGTATCAAAACCGAAGGTTTGTTTCGACTTATTTCCTCTAAGTATAAACAATTACACGAAATATATTAAAGTTATACTAAATATTTTGTGAAACACATATAACGTAAAAACTCTTCACTTTTTAAAATAAAAGCGATTGAAAATGGAGTTCATATATTTTTTAGGAGAAATGTTGGGCATAACTAAGGATTTTGCCGTTATCAAAATTGAGAAAAACGAGTTTGACAAAACGATTAATATTCACATAGAATATTTACCCAAGACCTATTCAAAAAGCGGAAAAGAGTACGCTATTTATGATCGCACTCCTGTTCGCAAGTGACAACATTTAAACTGGTTTGAATACAAAACGCACTGACTTTTTCAATTAATGCAATAAATAAGGTGATTGCTACTTTTGACAGGCACTTAAATGGGATAATTAATGCAATAATCACTAACACCTCTAGTGCAAAACATGAAAACAAAAATGGGACGATTCAATCAGTAATTGCAAAAGCAAGAGGATTTAGAAATTTTGAAAGATTTAGGATAAATGCATTATTCTATTTTGGAAATTTAAACCTCGCTCCACAAAATATTTAGTGATGCCCTCTTTTTTCATCCTATTAACTTATGATTATCTATAATTGACAACAATCTTTTTGCCACTTCAATATTTCCTTCTTCTGAAAAATGAGTGCCGTCAGGATAATGTATTTTAGATTCTAAATCGTCTAAGTTAATATAAGTTGCATTTTTTTCGTCACAAACATTTTTTATTATATGATTAAACCTTTTGTAATTTTTGGTACTTCCAGGACATTCATATTCCACTCGTTCATTGGGCAAATTAATTGATAAACAAATGATTTTACCATTGGTGTTGTGCTGAATTTGGTAGATGAGTTTTGTATACTCTTCTTTGAAGACTCTAGCAGAAGTCCAAGACCGCTTACCCCGTAATTTAACAAAGAATCGACGTTTAGATCTAATGCAGTAATAATGAAATCCTTTTAGTAACTTAATTAAAAAATTTCTTTTATTAGAAAATAAATAATCGGCAAACCAACGTGGCATTTCTCGGGTAGGAGCATCAGAAGAACCTATATTGATAATGTATAAATCCCCGTAGTTATTAATGATTTCAGGATATATTTTATGTAAATCGTACATTGTTGCTCTTGTAAAAGCGAGGTTTCTCACCACAACCATCTTATCATTAATATTTCTGTTGAGTTCTTTTTCAAGGATTTGTCCATAGGTTTTACTTGTTGCATGATTGTGCGGACGATTGCGCAAAGCAACAGAATTACCAATGATTACAATTTTTTGAATTTCCATTCTTGTTCTATCTCCTAATAACTAAAAGGTGGATTAAATTATTTCTTTCTTTCTACAAATATAAAATTTTCAATTTGAATTGTAGATTCATGGATTCATTTCTCTATAACGGTGGTTTTAACGGTGTATATAGAATACAGAGAAAGCTTCAGTTCTTATATAAAAAGCAAAATCATTTAAATAGCTAGATAACAGTTATTTGCAGTTATTGTATGGCTTTCTCTCAACAGATGTGTTTATTTTTATATTTTTGGGCGAGCAATAGAAAAGGGTGCAATGAATTCAAAACAAAAGGTATTGGTGATTACTTATTACTGGCCACCGAGTGGAGGCGCTGGAGTTCAACGGTGGTTAAAAATCACCAAGTACCTTTCACGGCAGGGCTTTGAAGTTCATGTTTTAACTGTAGACCCTAAAAAAGGAAGTTTCCCACACGTTGATAAGAGTCTTTTAGTAGATATTTCACCAGATGTTAAAGTTCATTATTCCAATTCTTTTGAACCCTTGAAATGGTACAGTAGGATTGTTGGGAAATCAAATGTTCCTACCGCAGGTTATTCGAATGTTGATGGGCAAAGTTGGAAACAAAAGTTGGTAAGCAAATTAAGAAGTCGCCTCTTTATACCTGACCCACGCATTGGATGGAAGAAATATGCTTATAAAAAGGCCTTAACGATAATAAAAGATGAAAATATTTCAAATGTAATTACGACTTCTCCACCACATTCAGTACAATTAATAGGCTTAAAATTAAAAACAACTTTAAAGGAAAAAATCAGATGGCTTGTCGATTTTAGAGATCCATGGACAGACATTTATTATTATCCTTTGTTACAACATTCTAAGTTGTCTCATCAGAAAAATCTGAATTTAGAGCGGTCAGTATTGGAAACTGCCGACGAAATTGTAACCGTAGGTGAAGAATATAGAAACTCGTTTGTCTCCAAAACAGATTTAGTTACGTCTTCGGATATTCATATAATTACGAATGCTTATGATAGTGATGACTTTAAAATTAGGAAAGAAACGCCTCCCGATCCCAATACATTTTTGGTCTCTTACATTGGTACAATTTCTGAAAAATATAAAGCAGATGTGTTTTTTGAAGCATTAGGCAGATTGGTTACTGAATTTTCAGATGCTCCTATTCAATTTGTAGGAACAGGAGTGATTGCAGAAAAATTGCAAAAATTAATCAGCACTCAACTTGGAGACAAAGCCGTTTTTAAAACTCCTGTTCCTCATGAAGAGGCTGTAAAAGCAATGTTGAGATCCCATGTTCTTTTGTTGATAACCCCAGGTATTGAAGGAATCATACCTGGTAAAACATTTGAATATTTGGCATCTGGACGAAGAATAGTTGCTATTGGAAAAGGACAAAATGCCAAATTAATTGCTCAGTGTCAAGCAGGAGCTTCTTTTAATAGAAGTGATAAAGATGAAATCTATAACTATTTGAAATCGGCTTTTATAGACTTTCAGAATGGGAAAAGATTTCAAAGCAACATGGATGAAGTTGAAAAACTTTCGTGGGAACACAATACAAGAAAGATAGTAGACTTGTTGGATTAAATGCGTTTACCCTAGATTAAATCACTACGTTTTAGTTAA
Organism: uncultured Fluviicola sp.; assembly: GCA_964585545.1. Lineage (GTDB taxonomy): Bacteria > Bacteroidota > Bacteroidia > Flavobacteriales_D > Crocinitomicaceae > Brumimicrobium. Next base: position 14,354 of record CAZPDT010000003.1, on the reverse strand, counting down.
AATATTTTTTCCAATATTTGTTTATTATTTTATTAATTTCTACAGTTACCTGCAATTGATATACAGTAAAAATAAATAGTGTTAAAAACCCAGCAGTTATGAGTAAAGAATAAATAGGATAAGAAAATACTTTTGGAAGCATTAAAGGCAAAATAACCATGCCAATAAGGAATAGTGAAATAATAATAAGTTTCCAATTGAATGGATGCATCTTGTATTTAAAAACTATAAATAGAGTTTTGAGTGAATTGAATAACAACATTGAAATTCCTGTTGCAAAAGCAGCACCGATTAATCCATATTTATTGATAAGGAAATAATTCAGTACAATATTCGAAATTGCAAGGATGATTATAAACAATGTATTCATTCTGAAATATCGAGAATAAGAGATGATATGAAAGTTAATACTTGTAATCATATCAATAATTTTTGTTAGTCCAAGTATTAAAATTATGACTTTATAGATCACCAAATCTTCTCCTTTGGTCATGACTTTAAAAAACAGCTCCATATTGAGCCAAATTATTGAGAATAATGCAATTCCTATTGTGTATAGATTAGCTGATGCACTTTTGTAGAGTTTATTAACTTCTTGGAGATTGTTTTCCTCAAATGATTTGGAAACCATTGGAGCAGTGATTTGATATATGGCTTTTGTTGGAATTTCAATTACTACTGAAAGAAAGAGGAAAATACTATAATAGCCAACTTGATTGATAGGAAGCAGTAATCCGATCATCACCAAATCAATTTTATAGACCAAAATATTGCCCACATGATTCATTGCACCATAGAGCATGTAACGAATCATTTCAATGTGTTTGTGCTTCTTTACACGTTTTAACACGCCTCCTTTAAAATCGAGTCCATTTAAGACTTTTATGTAATAAAGAAGAGTAAATACGATTAAAATATGATAGGCAATGAGAATCCATCCTACTGTATTAAAGGTGATGAATGAGAAATAGCCCAATAAGACAAGTACAGGGATTAAAAGTTTTAGACTAAAATTGGTAATCGCATCTGGTAAAACAATACGACTAAAGTTAAAGCAGTGTGCTCTAAGGACGGCTATAAGAACGAACAGAATAGCTAAAGGAGCAATGATAAGTATGTTGTCATTAATTTGTTCTGAGTTAAAACCACCAAAGTCCAATAGAGATGTAAATGGTACTCTAAAAAGATAAAGGAGTATAGATATAAGTACAATATTGATAAATGCATAGATAAAGAGCAAGGATAAAAACCCTTTGATATCGTTTGATTTAAAATAGGGGAAGAACTTGTTTACAAGAGAGTGGCTGCCCAATGAAAAAAAAGCACTGAGAAGCATGGCAGTAGAGAGTGCGAATTGAATTTCTCCATATAGCTCCCAGTCTAACGGATAGATGAAAAGTGTGCTTAATCCACCGACCAGGATACCAGAATAGTTGACGATGGCATTTTTTAAGGTTTGTCTTTGTACAATTCCCATGGACTAATATATGTCTACTTGCTTTTGTTTATTATTGCCAAAAGTAGTGAAATATGAAGACAATAGCAATGCTTCTATTTTTCTAGAATAGTGAATAAAACTTTCTTTTGATTGCCCAATTCATCCACAACAGTCAATAGATGTTGTCCTTTTTTTGGAAGGTACTTTATCGTATGATTGCCCTGTGTTTCCCCAAGATAATGATTGTCGATATGCCAAAATAAACGAGCGTTTGGATTGGGATCCGAGGCTTCAAATATAATGGGTTTTGCTTGACCATCCAGGCCAATAGTACCGACAAATTTACTGTTGTGCTCAGGGTAAATAAGTGTGAATGTTTGTTCATTTTCACGACTGTTACAGTCGGGATAAAAAGGAGGAACGGATTTGTATTCGGGATGGTATTGTTTGTAAAAGTATGCCTGTAATGGAGGCAAAACAAAACGAGAAGCCATCTTTAAATCAAAGCCGTCAGCACAATTTCTATAAAATCTATATTGTTCGTTTTGATTGGTAAGAAAAGTTTGATGAAAATGGCATGATGGGCCTCGTCCTGCATTGTGATGAACGAGTACAGTATCTATTTCGGTACAATTATTTGTGCTTCTGTACCCACTTTTTTTACAAATGGGCATTTTGATTAATTCATCATAAGGCGTTTGAAACCAACTGCTTTTCTTATTGAGATGGGAAAAAACATCAAACAGTATTGGTCCGGCAGCAGTTGATCCAATAATTCCCGGACGTCCTTCACCAGTTGCATTGCCAACCCAAACAGCAACAACATAGTTGGGAGTAGCTCCAACTGCCCATGCGTCTCTATTGCCATAACTCGTTCCTGTTTTCCATGCGATGCGATTAGAGGAGGAATAATTTTTCCACGAAGCTTCTAAAAATGGACGATTGACATTAGTAAGTGCTTGAAAAGTTTCAAAAATTGAGCCTGCATCGAACTTTGAAGTTGTTTTGGTGATATCGGATAATTTTGCAGACCTTTTTTCGTAAAGGTTTGCATCCTTCCATATATCTGCGTTGTATAAATTTTCTTCATTGTAGAAATTAAGAGTTTTTGCCATTCCGGCATAAGCATTGGCTACATCCCAAAGCGTTGATTCTGCTCCTCCGAGGATTAAAGACAAACCATAATATGCCGCATTTTTTGAAATTTTCTCTTGTCCAATACTTCGCAATTTATGTAAGAATTTTTCTATTCCGTATTCTTTGAGTAGATATACTGCAGGCACATTAAGAGATCGCGCTAAAGCTTCACCTGCTCGCACTGCACCATGGTATTTTTCATCGTAATTTTTCGGAGAAAAGTGATCAAAATGCATGGGTACATCCGGAATTAATTGATGGTTGTTAATCATTCCTTCCTGTATCATTGCAGCATATAGGAAAGGCTTAAGAATAGAGCCTGTACTTCTCGGTGCTTGAATGAGGTCAACATATTTCTGAAATTGATCTTTTGTTGCTGCATTGCCGATATAAGTTATGGTTTTATTGGTTTGCAAATCAATAACTAAAAGCGCTGAATTGTGTATGTAATTGGCGTTTAAATTGGATTGGTGTCGTTCAAGTAAATCAGTCAATTGTTGTTGTTTGGTATAATTTATTGTCGTCTTAATGCGCTTCCCTTTTTTTCCGTTTTTTATGGCTTTTGCTAAAAGATGTGGCGCTAGAGAAGGAAGTCTTTTAGGTGCACCAATTAAAGGTTCATCGAGCGACAATTCGAAGGTTAAGGAATCTATTGAACCAAAATCAAGTAAGGTTTTCAGTACTTTATTTCTTTTTTTGAGCAAAACAGCACTGTTTTTACCCGGATAAACCAAACCAGGAGAGTTGGGCAATACAGCTAACGTTGCCGCTTGCGACCATGACAATTCATAAGGAGGAAGACCATAATAACGCCAAGAAGCTGCTTCCAATCCAACAACATTCCCACCAAAAGGAGCGTGTGAAGCGTATATGTTTATGAGTTCCTCTTTGCTAAAACGGGTTTCAAGCCGAATGGCCCAAATGGCTTCAATAATTTTGTTCCAAAACGTTCTTTTTCCACCTCGGGACAAACGTGCAATCTGCATGGTTAGGGTACTGCCACCACTCACAATTTTTCCAGCTTTCACATCTTCTATAGCTGCACGTACAAGCGCTTTAAAACTTACTCCAATGTGTTGATAAAAGCTGCGGTCTTCATAGGCAATGATTGCAGCTTTAAACTTTTTTGGTGTGCTGTCCATTAAAGGAAACCTCCATTGTCCATCATCTGCAATTTTAGCGTTAAGCAACCTTCCATCATTACTTAATAACAACGTGGATGTGGGGGTTATAAAGAGTTTATCGGGTAAACATCCCCAGAAGTAAACACCAAAAGAGAACAAGGCGAAATACACCAATTTCCTTCGAGGAAAATAGAATTGATATGAACCAAGTTTAAATCTCAATTTGTGATGTATTCAATTATGAATTAGTCAATTAGTCAATTACGAATTATGAATTAGTTAATTATGAATTATCAATTAGTCAATTCTCCCATTCGTAATTCATAATTGCCTAAATTCATTTTTCTCCAGGTTGAACAACACGTACTTTCTTGCCTTTCCTCAATGCAGAGATTGTAGCGTCGTACATAGCTTCGATTTGAACTGCTGGCAGATAATACTCACCGATATACGAAGCGTGTAAGTTCACTTTAATGGTCTTGCTTCTGTTTTTGTCTAAATCGAAATAAGTATACACCCGGTCATCTCTAATATCTTGATATTCAAAAAGATTGTTTTGAACGCCGCTTGAGCCTATATCCATGCGTTGGTTTCGAATCTCCCAACCACTTGGGAAAATTTGAGATAAGGATAATTTTTTATAATTGCCTCTCATTCCAGGGTTCGATACAGTTACCTCCACGGTAAAGTCCATTCCTTGTTCAATCCTGTCAACATTTATAATATTTCCTAAAGTATTTCGATAGACCACATTTAAGTTGAGGTCATTGGATTGGTTAACTTCATTCCCTGGAAGCGGGACACCCTGTGCTATCAATCGAGCAAACAGGAAGCCATCACCTTTGTTTTGAACTGTTATATTCGCTGTTTTTTGTGATGGTGAAACTTTCAATTCAATGGTTTCTATAGGTTTTCCGCTTTTTACATTGACTGTTTTTCCATTGTAAGAATAGGAAGCATCAATTCCTTGTTTTGGATTGTTGTTTTCATAAAATTGGGCAATAGCCATTAGTGAATATGCTGTCGTTTGTGTGCTCATCCATCTGTCACTACTTAATGCTTTTGAAATATTTTTGATCAAGTGTGCTGCCTTCGTTTTTTCTCCCATAAGGGTCAATGTTTGAATAATCATCGCCTCATCTCTGAATTGATTTCCATAACTGTAACCCAGTTCTGTGTATGGCTTTATATTTGTTGATTTATTCTTCACAATTGATTTTGCTACGTTGCTTTTTCCTATGATTTGATAGGCAGCAGCCAAACGCCATGCTGCAGCAACAGACAAATCACTTTGAGAACGCAATTTGTTCATTGCACTAAGTACAGGTTTCCCTGCTAAAGCTAAAGTATACAAACGATAGGCTTGAGGTAAGTCTGGGTTGCGATAGCGGTAATTGTCTCTTGGATTCCACTTCTTTGCTTGTACTTTTTGATAATTGATCCATTTTTCTTTTAAGCCATAGGGAAGTGCATATCCTTTTTTCTCGGCTTCTAACATAAAATGACCAGCATAAGTTGTTCCCCAATTTGTTGGACTTCTTCCTCCTTCCCAGAAAGAAAAACCACCGTCAGGGAGCTGATGTCTTTGAATTCGATTCAGAACAGACCGTACATTGTTATCAATCCGTTCTTTAGTTTTGGCATCGATATCTATAAGATTGTTTAAGTACAATTGAGGAAAAGCACCTGATGTTTTTTGTTCTATACATCCATGAGGATAACGAATCAAATACCCCAATCTTTTTTCTAAGTTGATCGGAGGGATGGTCGACAATTCTATCTTGGCAGAATTGCTGTTCGGGATACCGGGCAGGTCAATTGTATTTGACCAAGAGCTCTGCTTTTCAATGGTTGTTTCGTTATATACTGTTACAGGAAGATTAGGTTGGCGCACTTTTAATTCAATGGTTTGTGTAGATTTCTCATTACCACTGGTTGCAATTATTTCAATCTTTGCTGTACCTGTTTTTGAACCTACTTCTAAATCAAAATTTACAACCTGGTCTCCAACTGAATTGAATGTAATTTGCTTTTGTGTTACGCCGTCAATTTTTACCAAATTATTTGACTTAACTTGTAATTTAACGTTCTTTACTTTACTATCCATTGCAAATACATTGATTGGCAATTGCACTTTTTCTTTTGGTCCTAATACCCTGGGTAAGGTAGCCAAAACCATAAGCGGTTGTTTTACTGGGGTTGTTTTTTCAGCATTGCCATAGGCGCCATCTTGACCTGCAACAACCATGGTTCTAACAGATCCAATATAATTGGGGACTGAAATCTTATGTTTTGCAGTTTTCCCACCTTTAAGGGAAAATGGACCGATAAAACGAACCATGGGTTTAAAACGAATAGGATTTTCCTTTCCTTCTTTTAAGTTTTCATCTCCACCAATGGTTAAGACATTTTCAACTTTTGCGCCATAAGCCCCTATTACATGATCAAACATGTCCCAAGTTTTTACACCCAAAGCTTCACGGGCATAAAAATGATTCCATGGATTTGGCGTTTTAAAACGTGTAAGATCCAATAATCCTTCATCTACAACTGCAATAGTATAGGTCATGTTTTTATTGTTTTTTTCTTTCACGCGAATCGAGAATGTTGAGTTTGGAGCGAGCTCATCGGGCATATCAATTTCAGGCACCAACACCGTATTGGGGTCTTTCACCAAAATAGGCACCAATCCATACATTCTAATGGGTGCATCATTTTTTGTGTTTTTGTGGGGTTGTAAAAGTGTAATATAAACATAACAATTGGGAGATAGATCGGGGGTTATCGGCAATTCAAATGAGGTTTCACCTTTTTCTGTTTTGATCCAAAAGGCATCAATTACTTTTGAGCCATTTTCTATACTGATTAGTGCCCGTCCATCTTCAGAAGAAGGGAAACTCAATTTGGCTTTTTCACCTGTTGAATATTCTTTTTTGTCGCTTGAGAACATGAGCATATTTGCTCCATCAGGCGTTTCTCTTCCTGCTCTGGACATCCAACTTGGCCAATCAAAATACGTTAAGATACCTGTAGAATGCCCACTTTGCATATCTTTAACTTTGATGAGGTAGCGTCCCCAATCATATTTGTTTATTTTTGTAGTGGTTTCTGCACGACCGTTGGCATTGGTTGTTACTATTTCATTAGAAATTGGTTGAACATTGTTCCTGTTGATATATTGTGCAACATCGTCAGCGCTGCTTTCCCACCACCAACTCCATTCAATTTTATAAACTTCGATTTTTAAGCGTCGATTACCAACTTGTTTTCCATTTTTATCAACAGAAATCAAAGGAAAATTGTAAGTTGTGTCTGTTTCTAATGCGCCGTATTTATTTGTTTCAGGAGTTTTTATACCAACAAAATAATCATAAGGAGCAAAATTTTCGACTTTCTGATCGATACTAAAATCGCCTCCATGTTCAAATGCTCGGGTAGTGAAAATTGCCTTTAACATTCCTGGAGCTTCACGGGGAGGATCTATTTTTGTTCTAAAGCTTAATTTTCCGTTGGCGTCAAGCTTCTGTTCCAAAATTTTTGTTGGAGAAGCATAAAACGATCTACTGGGGTCGTCGAAGGTATATTTCTTAAATGCCTTAAAAGTCGTCTTGGTACTGACAAATCGAAGGGAAACATCTGTTTTTAAGTTTCTTGCAGGAGAGCCGTGTAACCATTTCACTTCTATACTACCACTGAGATAACCATTTGTTAAATTGATATAATTGTTTGTACTGTTAACATCCAGTTTAATTTTTAACCGATTGGGTTTAATGGTTTCTACTTTTATTGACTTTGAGAATGTTGCACCACCTACTTCGACTTTTGCTATCCAGTTTCCTGTTGGCGCATCTGCATCAGTGGGTGTAGTTAGGTTATAAAATCCATTGATGGAAGACGTCTTTATATCGCGTTTAACCATTTGTCCTCTTGCATTGTAGAGTTCAAAAATAACAGGATGATTCTTAGGAATACGGTGGTCTTTATCTTCTAAAATAAAATTAAGAAAGAGCGTGTCTCCAGGACGCCAAACTCCGCGTTCTCCATAAATATAGCCTTTCATTCCTTCTTGGGTAACGGCTCCATCTATATCAAACCTGCTCATAGACAAGGAATTTCCTTTCCCGAGTCGCAAATATCCTTTTTGGCCATTATGGTCTGCCACAATAAAGAACGGTGTTCCTTTTATTTTTTTTGATTTGGCAATTCCTTTTTTGTTGGTTGTTGCTTTTGTAATAACTTGTTGTTGGTAGTCATAAAAGGTCACTTGTGCTTCAGGAATAGGTTTTGCTGAAACAATATCTGTAACAACGACCATACTTTCACCATTTGTTCCGCGTTTGGCAATTATTCCAATATCAGAAGCAAAGATATTTTTGGCTACGCTTCTATTTCGATAATAGGAATAAGAACAGGGGTTGTCTTTTCTTTGATAATTGTATCCATCAAAATAATTGTAGTTGGAATAATCAGCATTCCAATCATTAAGGTAATCCCAATTGTCTCCTTCAGCATAATCTTTTTCATCCCAATCGGTTTCGTCCATTTGGATATCTTCTTCAATATTTCCTAGACAGGGATACAGGGAATGGTATTTTCTAAATCCTATTTCAACTCTATATATTGCGCCTTGGTCTACATTGATGTACTCTGATAAATCGAGGTTAAATCGGTTCCATTTAGCAAGGTCTAAGGGTTTTTCTTTACCGAGATAGATTGTTTTTTTGCGAATAACACGTCCAACTCTTTTGAGTCGGTCGCTGCCATCAAAATTATTGCTTTGAAAAAACTGACCTATATTGTTTCTAAATATTTTTATTATTCGAACATCAACGGCTTTTAGGTTTACTGCTTCGAAAGGAATAACCATGTGATTGTCGGAAGGTAAAATTGTTCCTCTTCCGACCAATCGAACGGCAGGATTGATTGCTTTAAAATCAACGGTAATATTTTGTGTTTTTTTAAATTTATATCCTTTCACATTTTCGATAGCTCCGTCAATAACGAGGGTATGACTTCCTTCTAAATGGTGTGAAGGATAAATGCGCAATTCATTGGTTGAAACAGAGCGTTTAATGTTTTCCACATCTCGTATTTGCACCAATCCGTTCAAGTTTTGATTGGAACGTAGGGGGTCAGAAAACAAGACTTTGATGTATTGTTCTGGGTATTGCACTACAGTCGTTCCAATAATATTAAACTCACCCATTGCAGGAACAGTATAACTCAATTCATTGTTTTCACCATCTCCATCGGGATGCGCATTCCATTTGATTGTAATGTTACCTTGGTCTTTTTTTCGGGGAATGCTATCAATGATTATGTTGTAGAGGTTTCTATTGCCATTTTTTATGTATTTGGCTGTTTTTTCTTCACCATTGACAGTAATTTCAATATTTTCATTTAATGTTGTGTTGGAAATTACATCTGCGGTAAAGGCAGTTCCTTTAAATTGATACCAATCCATAGATTCATTAGAATAACTTTTCAGTCCATCCAATTCAATATTTATGGCTTGTTTAATTGTAGTGAAAGGAAATTTAAATATTTTTAAATTGCTGGGCACGTTTTTAATCTCGCCCAATTTAAATTCCACCCAATAGGTTGTATTTGAGAGAAAGTTTTTTTCGGGAATAAATTCTATAGTATATTGATCTATCCACACGGTTTTTCCTTCAATTGCAGGTGAAATGTCAAACCATTTTTCTTTAATTGCTTCATTGGGCTTAATTTTTCCTTCATAAGGTTCTGCGAGCTGAATTTTAATGGATGAAGCAGCAGAAACAATACCTGAGGTAAAGGAAGTAATGTGTTTTTGAAAGGCAGGGTCAATTTGAAAGTCTTTTGGATCTTCTGTTCCACAACTTGATAGAAGGAGAACAACTGATAAAAAGAGCAGTACGGGGTTTAATTTATGGATACTTTTCATTATAAAAACTTAAAATTATTGTACTAAGGAGAGGCATTTACAAAAATGAATCTACACATATTTATATGGAATTATCATAAAAATAAGAATATAATTCAGATATTCTGTTTAAGGGGTAAATTATTTTTTAACAACCTGTCTTTGAGTTGTTTTTGGTGGTGAGGAGATGATGAATAATTTTATCTAACAAAATAGTTACCCATCACATAATCAGTTGATTTAGATTTAATGTCATCCTCAACTTATTTATTCTATAATTATAAACTTCCAATGAAAAAAAGATGAGGAAGTCCTATCGATTATTGTTTCTAACATCCAACATAATAAGCTGAAAATATTTAAAGTGAGTTACTTTATGATACAAAAGGTGCTGTTTAGGAATAGGGGTTAAATTTAGATTAAGAACGCTTGTCTGTTATCTTTTAATACAACTTCAATTCTATCTTGCAGGGTTGTAGATAACGTCAACCCATCATAATCACAACGGATGGGATAATTTCTGTGTTTTCTGTCTACGAGTGCTACTGTTTTTACTCGTTTTATTCTGCGTTCCAATACTTTTATTAAAGCATATTGCATTGTTCGTCCCGAGTTGATTACATCATCGATAAGAATAATTGTTTTGCCATCAAAATCTTCAATGGGAATACTTGTTGTAATTGCTTTGCTTAGAGGGTTTTTTTTATCGATATCTAGTTTGCAAACCGTAATTTTTTGATTGCCTATTTTTAGGAGTATTTCTCCTAGTTCTTGTGCAATTGTATAGCCATTTCCTTTGATCCCCACTAGAATTATATTTTTATCTTCATAATTGTTTTCAAGAATTTCATAGGCTATTCTATCGATTTTTTGATTGATTTGCTTTTCGTTGAGAACAAGTGTTTTCATCTGTTTATTTTTTTAAGGAGTTGAGCCATTGGTGATATTTTGAAGCATTTCTATTGTGCTGAGCTAACGTTTTGGCAAAGTTATGCAATCCGTTTGTATTGGGTTTGGCACACATAAATATATAGTCATTGTTTTCGGCGTTAAGTACAGCATCGACTACTTTTGCAGGAGGAATACAGATAGGGCCTGGGGGCAAACCTGGGTATAAATAAGTATTATAGGGACAATCAATCGCTCTATGTGCATAGGTTAAGCGTTCCACACCATCCAATTGATCATTCCAACAAAAACGAAATGTTGGATCCGATTCAAGTTTCATTCCTTTTCTGATTCGATTTAAATACAATCCAGCGATGGTTTTCCATTCTTCGGGATATTTATCTTGTTCTTTGTATACGATAGATGCCAATGTAACGACATCTGATTGACTGTTTAGCCCGACGTGTTTCAATTTCTCCATTCTATCAGGTGACCAGAATTTTTTGAATTCTTTAGCCATTCTTGCAACAAATTCATTGACATCTGTATCCCAATAGAATCGGTATGTATTGGGTAAAAATAAAGCCCCAATTCTTTCTTTGCTGAAACCGTATTTGTTCAATACAGTATCCGATAAAATGTAGTTGATAAATGCAGTGCTATCCATTTCAATATTTTGAGCAACCTTCCCAGCCAAATCATAGACATCACGACAATTATTAAAAGTGACATTCACTTCTACTTCTTGGTTTCCATTGCCCAATGTGTTTTTTGTAAAGCCATTTATCAGTGTTCTGTAAGAAGTATTGGGCTGAATGATGTATTTCCCTGCTCCAATTTGATTGTTTGTAAAATCTTTATAATCCAAAACAGATTGAAAGGCGGCAGTATCTTCAATGATATTGTTATCAATTAAAAGTATTTTCAATTCAGAAATGGTAGAAGAAGAAGGTACATAAAAAGCGATATCTTTAGCATTTAATGTTTTTTTCTTCCCATCGAAATAAGCATCTATAGAAGTACATGAGGTCAAGAAAAGGAGGGAAGTAGACAGTGCAAGAATTGTAAGTTTTTTAATATGCTTTCTCATGTTTTAAATTAATTTTTGATAAAAGTAAGCGTCGTTTAAATTGCCGTTGTGTTTAAACCATTTCTTTTTTACACCAGATTTTTCAAATCCTTCGCTTTCAAACAACTGTATACTTTCCTTGTTGTATGATTGGATGTCACAATACAATTGAATCAGATTGATACTTTTGGTGGAAAATTCGATTAATAATTGAAGCGCTTCTTTGGCATATCCTTTTCCTCTATTTTTTTTGTTAGCAATAAGTATCCCCACACCTGCTCGAAGATTTTTAAAATCAATATCAAACAAATCAATTGTTCCAATCGCTTGATTGTTTTCATTTAAACAGATGATAAATCGCAATTGTTTGTTTTGTCGTATTTGACTAGCACCTTTGATGTATTCTTGTATTTCAAACAATGAAAAAGGGGCTTCAGTTTCGCTGTATCGCCAATTTTCCGTATTGTTTTCCCAAAGTAAGAGTAGGTTGGCATCCTGATCCTCAACTTGTCTTAAAAAAATATGTTGTCCTTTTAACATGATAAAGCAAAGATACGATTTCAAAACAATTTAACGCACTTTTTTCCAATTGGAGAAAAGGTTAAATTTCGATATCACCCTCATACACTTTTTTTGCTGGACCAATAAGAAAGATATTATCAAAGCCAGATGAAATCCGTCTTGCTATCACTTTTAATTGGCCTCCTTTGGTGTCGATTTCAACTTGAATTTCATCTTCATTAATTTGCATAGCGTAAGCCAATGCAACTGCTGTTGCTCCTGTTCCACAAGAATAAGTTTCATCTTCTACACCCCGTTCATAGGTCAACATTTTAAGTTTGTTATTCCCCATTACCTCTACAAGATTCACATTTATGCCTTCTTTTTTATATTGTGGATAGTATCGAATCTCTCTACCATAATTCACAATATTTTTTGTATCAAGGTCTTTAACAAACTCTATATAATGTGGACTACCTGTATCTATAATGTAAGCATTGTTAATTATACTAACCTCTTTAACATTATTCATTTTCAGTGATATCAACCCATTTTCTATAGTTGCGTGATGAATTCCATCTATGGCTTCAAAAGAAGCTGTTTTGTCGAACAGTCCGAGCGAAAGCGCAAATTGTGAAGCACAACGCGCTCCGTTTCCGCAGAAACTTTGAGTTCCATCACTGTTGAAGTAATCCATTTTAAAGTTGCATTCAGCATGTTTGTAAATCAGGATGACACCGTCAGCACCTATACCAAATCTTCGGTGGCAGAGCTGATGTATTTGCATTGAAGACAATTTAAAGCCATCTGATGAAGTACAATCAATCATTATAAAGTCGTTTCCAGTACCGTGATACTTTGCGAAATGAAGATTCATTTTAGAGTCAAATTTTTAAACTGTTCTGTTTTTTCCAGCAAGATGCTTAATGTTTCAGTATTTAAGAATAAATGTTCTTTGTCTTTACTGAGCTGCAAAGTAAAATTTTCATCTGGATTAAAACCAAATAATTTCAATTTATTTCGAGTAAGGACATATCCTGTTAGGTCGAGCGGACTTTGCCAAAACTCAATTATTATTTCATTAGAAAAGGCATCACTTTCTACGCCGAGCAAAGATTCAACATCGTTAGAATCTATAGGAGAAGGGTCTAAAAACACAATCCTTTGGTCTAATTTTTTTTCAGATATTATGACTTCATTAGTGCCATCTTCACGGAGCTCTTCGTTTGTGATATTGCGGTTATTCATCAATGTGGAATCGATGGCCGTATCATTTTTTATTGTAGTTTTTGTATCAATTGTATCATTTTTGGATGGGATATAGACTTCTTTTTTTATAAAGACGGTATCTTTAATAATTTTCTTTTTGATTTTATCCACATATATTCTTTCTCTTTTTTGGTTTTTATTAGGGGTTTGGAATAAATCATTGAGCAGATAACCGACAATTATACCAAATAAAGGAAGGAGTATGTATATAAGTATGCGTTTCATTTGTGCTCAAAAAGCTATTAATTCGACAAAAGTAGTTAAAAGTACGTATAATTTCTGATTATTAGTTCAATACGGATAACGATTTTTGACAGAGTATAGAGTTGTGTATTACTAACACAAGAATTGTATAGTAATTTCCCCAATATCCATTTTTGGAGTTACGTCTTTTCCTACCAAAATGCGGTGCTTGGCACGACGATAAGAATAATAACGGTAGTCTGAACGGGCTTGTGAGCCTATACGCATATTTTGCAAATCTAAATACCATGGTTCAACTTCGTTGAGGACGAATTGCTTTAAGGAATCTATGTAATAGTTGTCATCTTGGTCTAGTCGAATATGTGCCTGAATTCGTGGACCACAAAAAATAGCCTCAAAGGGTGTTAGCTCAAAATGATCGTTGGGGCGACCTAGGTTGGGGTAGCCGTAGTAGTTGAAAGCTATTACTTCTCTTAGTAATTCTTTACATTTGGTTTTCAACTTCATAGCTTGTGTTTTGACTATATAAAGATAGAATAATTTATTCTAATAATCAATCACCTGTTCATTCTGTTGATTAGGTTGAACTTCAAAATCTACCTCATAAGTATTTGAAACCCCACTTCGTATAACTGTGTATTTGGTATGAATTGTTCCCATTGGTATTTTATCCCATGCTGTTGTGTAACCACTACAACCTTCTAAAACCCAATCAATCCCAAGAAAAGAATTAACCTGATTGGTTTGATTAATAATAATTGTATCAGTTGCTCCTTGACAATTTATATTATTAATTTTAATTCGATATTCCCCATAAGG
>CAZPDT010000002.1:72289-240316 GCA_964585545.1 uncultured Fluviicola sp. | reverse complement strand
ATCAGTAAAATGTGTATCAAACTCCAAGCATACTTCTGTCGGTGAGAAGTCAACTACAGGGTTGGGATAAATTGCCGTCACTTTAGTTATAGAGTCCTTACATCCATTATTGGATTCAACAAGCAATTGAACATGATACAGATTCTCACTCCCATAAAGATGTGTTGGATTTTGATTGTTACTGATTTGTCCATCATCAAAGTCCCAACTCCATACTGTTATTTGGTCTCCGTTATAAGAGTTGATGCTTGATAAATCTTGGAAAACAGAGTTGGCACCCTCACAAAGAGAATCAATCATAAAATCAGCACTTGGATTCGGATAAACAGTAATTGGAAGTGAGTCTATCGAACTGCATCCATGGTCTGTAGTGACTGTCAAAACAACATTGTAGATACTATCTACTCCATAAGTATGTGTTGGATTCTGTACATTATCTATACTGCCATCTCCAAAATCCCAAAACCATGTATTGATTTGATTTGCAGTATTTACATTGCTCACTGTAGATGCATCTGTAAATACAGAAGGTGTTTGTAAACAACCGTTGGGCACATTAAAGTTGACCACTGGGTTAGGAAAAATTGCAGTTGTTTTAGTAACTGTATCACTACAACCATTATTCGAAGTAACAATTAATTGTACATCATATAGGTTTTCATTAGCGTAAAGGTGTCCTGGAGGATTTTGAGTATTGTCAGTACTGCCATCATCAAAGTCCCAATTCCAACTTACTATTGAATTTCCATTGATTGTATTGATATTTGATAAATCCTGTATGCTAGAGTTGGTACCCAAACAAACTGAATCTATTGAAAAATTGGCCATTGGCACTGGCGAAATCTCAGTTATTCTAACAACAGTATCCTTACATCCATTATTTGATGTAACAATTAAGGTAACATCATAGATCTCTGGATTGCCATATAAATAACTGGAAAGGCCTGGGTCTGCACTCACATTTCCGTCGCCAAGATCCCAATCCCAATTTGTAATTGTATTGCCATTAATACCATCTATTGAGGACATATCTTGGATTGCTGAGTTCACACCTAAACACACTGAATCTATAGAGAAATCGGCAACAGGAACAGGTGAAATCATAGTGGTTTTCACAATCGAATCCATGCACCCGTGGTTGGACGTTACAACCAATTTAACATTATAGGTATTGGGGTTTCCATAAAGTTGTATAGGTGATGAGGAAGAGCTGCTTTGACCGTCATCAAAGTCCCAATCCCAATTGCTAATAGCGTTCCCATTTGCTGAATTTATGGATGACAAATCTTGTATCGATGAATTTAAACCCAAACAAACCGAATCAATATCAAAATTGGCCACAGGATTTGCATATACTTGAACCGATTGTGTGGTTTCATTTTGACAACCAAGACTATCTGTAACCCTTAGGGTAACATCAAAAATACCATCTGATGGAAAGGTATGAGTTGGATTTGCTCCAACATCATCAAAGCCACCATCGTTATCATAATCCCATTCCCAACTGACGATACCATTTAAAGGGAAAGTAGATTGATCGGTAAAAGCAGTGGCAAGACCTTCGCACACTTCTGAAAAGTTAAAATCAGCCACTGGAGTTTGTGGAGGATTAATTATATGTTCAGCAATATCGCACTTTCCGGATAAGCTGTATTTGACCTGATAATCGCCCGCAGTATATCCATTAGAAGATATATCTAAAGTATTAGTTGTCTCACCAACCAGTGCAATTCCATCTTTATACCATTGCCAAGAACCACCAACACTATCCGTGGAAGCTACCAGTTGCACGTCGTTACTACAAAAACTGCCATGTTCATCAATGGTTATTGAATTAAAAAAGCTATTTGAAGCCAAGATAATGTCATCGAAAATAAAATACGGGTTACATCCACCTGACCTTTGGTAACCAGCCGGCAAATTACCACAAGGAGGCCCAATCATTATTGCATTTAAATCTGTTGTAGGGGTAATATCTATACTAATTGTTCCCCAACTGGAAGAAGGTGAATAAGTAGACGACCCTATCAAAGACCAATTTGCAGAAGCACTCGATGGACAGCCCATTGTACTCACAGGTAGGTCTGAACAAGATGCAGCCCCAAAAATAGACACATCAATATCTCCAAAGTTAATATTACCACAATCTGATAAATAACCACCTGCAGAAAAAGCAGCAATTTGAAAAGACAATGTATATGTTTCTCCAGCAACTAGAGGAGCCAACAAACAAGCTCCAACATACTCTCGCCAGTCATCAATAAAAAATGCACCAACAAAACCCGATCCCGTAGGTGGAGTAACACCAAGCGGATTATATCCACAATTGAAGTAATCTGAAGTAGCATCTGTAGCTTGTATCCATGTATCTGCACAACTCAATTGAGAGAAACTGGACGGACAACAAACCCTATCTTCAAAAGAAGGATTGGGGATCAATGAAGGTATAGTCGTTGGTGTTCCGAAACCATCACAATCACAGTCTGGATCATTTAAATCAATGAGTCCATCACTATCATCGTCAATCCCGTTGTCACAAATCTCTTGCGTGAATGAAAGCATACTAATGCTAACAAATAACACTGTTATAAAAGTCCTAAACATTGCGTAGTATATTTTGTTTACAACTATATAAACGGTTGAAACTCTTTAGTGGTTGCTAAGAAAATCTATTATTTTTTATTAAAAACAAATTGCACATAGGTGATGTTCAAGATTCTATGAGAGGAAGACAGCAAGCGCAAGCGTGATGACCCTTTCTCTGTTTTTTTAATTATCAGAATTAAACCATTCGTAATTGAACCATAAATATTAGGTAAAAAATATCCAAAGAAATAAAAACCATAATAATTCGTTAATTTAGCAACATTAAAAAAATAAGGTTTGAAAAAATTTATTTACATTGTTTCTTTTCTTTTGCTTGCGCTAATAATGACGCAACTTTCCAGTTGTAAAAAAGACTTAATTTTTTCCAAAGACCACCTTTCATTTTCAGTTGATACCGTTGTGTTTGATACTGTTTTTACAACAATCGGTTCGACCACTAAACGTTTTAAAATTTACAACACTTCCAATAAACCTATTCATGTCGATGAAGTGATTTTAGAGGGGGGAAAATCATCACCGTATAGAATTAACTTGGACGGCGTTGCCGGCACCCAATTTAAAGGAATCGATATTCCAGCAGAAGACAGTTTGTTCTGTTTTGTTGAGGTTACTTTGGGTGAAAACAATGATACAACACCATTAATTATAGAAGACAAAATTACTTTTAAAACCAATGGAAAAGAACAAAGTGTAAAACTGGCTGCTTGGGGTCGTGATGCCTACTTCCATTACAATGATTTAAATAGTGACGCAGAACCTTGGCAAAGTGACAAACCACATGTAATCTATGGCGCCGCTTTTGTTGATTCCAATAAAACACTTACAATCCCCGCTGGAACAGAAATTTACCTCCACAAAGGTGCGATGCTTTACATCAATAAAGGAACACTCATTATTGACGGCGACTACAACAATAAAGTTATTCTTCAAGGCGATCGACTCGAGACATTTTACAAAGATGTAAAAGGACAGTATTATGGTATTTATTTTAATCAAGCACAATCTTCTACAATAGACAACGCCATCATAAAAAATGGAACTGCTGGAATTCATTTATATGGCGACAATCCATCCAATACAGATTATACATTAAAAATCACAAATACAGAAATTTTCAACAATTCAAGTTATGGTATTTTTAATTATTCAGGAGGGAAAGTGTATGGCGAAAACCTTAATATTCACGACAATGGTGCTTATGCCTATTTTGTTCTGGAAGGAGGCGATTGTAATTTTAAACAATCCCAGTTTCTAAGCTGGGGTGCTGATGGCAATCAACCTGCTGTGGCAGTTAAAAACTACTTTACCCACAGCGATGATGGCATAACATATATCGGACATATCAATGAGATGAATTTTTACAATTCAATTATTTATGGGCCTGGTGATGTTCAAATTGGTTTTGACACCCTCGATAACAGCGGTGCTGTATTAAACTATGAATTCAACACCAATTGTATTAAACAAACTCCGTTTCCATCCAACTCTTACTTTATAAATAACCTTAAAAATAAGTATCCAAAATTTAAAGATGTCGGACAACAAGATTACAAGATCAAAACCAGTTCGCCTTGTGTTCAGGCTGGAAATGCTTCCTACTCAAACGTATCCGACATAGAAAACACGCCGAGAAATGGTATTCCGGATATTGGAGCCTATCAAGTCAGTAACTAAAATGCGTTTACTTCTTTTTAATATCTGCTTTATAATGTGTTTTGGTCTTCATTTGCATGCACAAGAATGGCGGTGGAAAAATTGGGGTTTTCAAGTTGGAGTTTCCGCTAATTTCGGAACACACATCAACCAAATGGGACTTAAAATACAAGGTTTCTACACCTACAAATTCATTCAACTTAATGTTGGAGATAACATTCGCTTTAATACAACAAATTTAGGAGATCGGAAAAACTATATTGCACAAAGAATTAATACAGGTATCGTATTTATGGGAGGAAAACGAAGTATTTCTCCTCAATTCATTTTGGACGGACTCAATCATCAGAGTAAATACCAATATGCCTTAGCCTACAATTACCTTTGGTATTTAGACAATATAGGAACAAGTCAAAGATCAGGTGGATTTGGATTGCACATACAACAGTTCAGTTTATTGATAGAAAATGATATTTTCTCAGGGACTGGCCGCGACAGATTCAGAACCAGTTATGTCGGTATAATGTACCACGATGGCTTTTTCAACATCAGTTTAAACTCTAACCTTTGGACTGGAGAAACCCGAGGTACCCCACTAATAAATACACCAGACAGTCTTTATCTAAAAGGATATAAAGACTTGAGAAACAATCCCTTTGGAAGAACCAGTCATGGGATTCTTAATGCGGGAATCGATTATCAAATTATGTATGGCAATGTTGTTTCAATGAGAATGGGTATAGACAGCGAAAGAATCCGAAATGGATTGCAAAATAAACTTATGCACAGACAAGTTTTTTATCCCAAAAATTGGCGCAAACCCAATACAATATATCCCATGCTTGATGCCAATGGTTTTCCTGTTCACAATAAGGAACTTGCTGCTCCTGCCTGTTTCTTTATACAATTGGGTATTAACCGAACCCTTTCTTATTGACCTACTGTTCAATCAAGCGTTCTAAAGCATTGTCATATTTTGTTTTTGCTTTTTGAATAAAACCGTAATGCTCATCATCAATTACCATTTTCCCTTGGGTAACATGTCCCAAAAGTGTAAAATTCACTTTGGTTTTCATCATGTATTCAATAAAGTCATTCTCATTGTCCTCATTCACAGAAACAACAACACGACCTGCCGCTTCTCCGAACAGAAAAGCATCTTCTCGAATTTCAGCATCAGTTACAATATCAAAACCCAATTCTCTGGGCATTGCCATTTCTGTAAGTGTGATAAATAAACCTCCATCAGCACAATCATGTGCGGCGTTCACCAGTCTTTTTTTGATTAACTCCTTTAATACCTGTTGCATCTCATATTCCTTCTCCATATTAAAGTAAGGAGCAGGAGACGCCTCTACGCCATGGTAGGAATACAGATATTCGGAACTTGCAATATCTTCAACAGCTTCTCCTATGATAAAGATTAAATCTCCTTTATATTTAAAGTCAAGCGACATGGTTTTTGTCTTGTCGTCTACCACACCAAGCATTCCAATTACGGGTGAAGGCAAAACAGGAACTTCTTCTCCATCAATCACAGATTGGTTATAAAATGAAACATTTCCTCCGGTAACAGGAGTTTGGAACTTTAAGCACGCTTTTGACATTCCTTTAATAGCACCAACAAATTGCCAATAGGATTCGGGATTGTACGGATTTCCGAAATTCAAACAATTGGATATTGCGCTTGGCTCACCACCTGCACATACAATATTTCTGGCTGCCTCAGCTACTGCCATAGCTGTTCCTTGTTCAGGATCAGCATTTACGTACCTGGAGTGACAATCAAGACTCATGGCCAACGCATGATTCGTTCCTTTGATTTCAACAATCCCTGC
Source organism: uncultured Fluviicola sp. (assembly GCA_964585545.1). Lineage (GTDB taxonomy): Bacteria > Bacteroidota > Bacteroidia > Flavobacteriales_D > Crocinitomicaceae > Brumimicrobium. The sequence continues at coordinate 234,218 of CAZPDT010000002.1, read as the reverse complement.
ATCAGCAGGAGCATTTGTAGTCATTGTTGCAGCGCCAATTGTTGAATCATATTGATTATAAACCCATCTCTTAGAGGCAATATTGGGGTGTTCTAATAAAAACGAAGCAACCTCTTTTAAATCCTCTGGTTCCTTTACATCATTAATATCAAACTTTTTATATTCTTGATAATAAGCTGGCTCCTTGTATTCTCTTTCATAAACAGGGGCACCGCCTCCCAAAACAAGAGATTCTGCGGGAACATCTCCTACCAATTTATCATTTTCATAATAGCGCACCCGATCACTATCGGTAACTACACCAATCTCCTCTGCATGTAAATCCCATTTGTCAAAAATATCTTTAACAATTTTTTCTTTTCCTTTTTTGACAACAACCAACATTCTTTCTTGAGATTCTGAAAGAAGGATTTCAAATGGAAGCATATTTTTTTGTCGTGTAGGCACTTTCTCTAGCCAAATATCCATTCCTACACCTCCAGCAGCAGACATTTCACATGTTGAACAAGTAATTCCTGCTGCACCCATATCTTGCATTCCAACAACAGCATCTGTATCAGCGAGTTCCATAGTTGCTTCAAGCAAAAGTTTTTCTTGAAATGGATCCCCCACTTGAACCGCTGGAATATCATCTACAGAAGCCTCTGTAATATCTTTTGAAGCAAATGCTGCGCCTGCAATTCCATCTTTCCCTGTTGCTGAACCAACAATATAAACGGGATTGCCTGGACCAGATGCAGTAGCAGAAATCATTTTATTGGAATCAATAATCCCTGCTGAAAAAGCATTTACCAACGGATTTGTATTAAAAGAGTTGTCAAAAAACACTTCTCCCCCAACCGTTGGTATACCAAATGCATTTCCGTAATCTCCAATGCCTTTTGTAATGCCTTTTACCAACCATTTTGTTTTGTCAAGTTCTAAATTTCCAAAACGAAGCGAGTTCAATAATGCAATTGGTCGGGCTCCCATAGTGAAAATATCTCGATTGATTCCCCCCACGCCTGTAGCTGCACCTTGATAGGGCTCAATTGCACTTGGGTGGTTGTGAGATTCAATTTTAAAAACACATCCCAATCCGTTTCCCAAATCAACCATCCCGGCGTTCTCCTCTCCTGCTTTTACCAACATGTGGGGACCGTCCTTCGGCAACTTCTTCAACCATAAGATTGAGTTTTTATAAGAACAATGTTCTGACCACATTACACTATAAACACTTGTTTCTGTGAAATTAGGGGTTCTTCCTAAGATCTTTTTAATCATTTCAAACTCATCTTTGGTAAGACCCAGTTCTACTGCCTCTTCAATTGTCGCTTCTCGCTGTATTGTTTTCTCCATAATATTCTTTCCAATTGTAGGACAAAAATAATCAATTTGTTATTGCTTCCATTTCTTTTCCAATTTGTTTTTAAGAACATGCGTTTTTTTCAAAAATTTATAGAAATATTTTGAAGTTAATTTTATTTATTGTACTTTAATAGGCATTTTAAACCCTAAAAATTATGGAAAACACTATTAACACAAGGCCTGTGATCATCGAAAAAGAACTTATTTCTAGATTAAAATTCAACAATAAAGAAAAAGTTAATCAACAAGAAGGACTGATGGAGAAGTTAATTGAAGCCACTCGACTGGGCAATATTCATCATGGAAAAGTAGGAATTGTATTTGCGGATGACGAAGGCTTAAAACGTGTAAACACAACCATCTGGTCGACAGGGAAGAAGTACATCTGCCTAAAAGGTGGGGTTTGGCTACCCATAGACCGCATCGAACAAGTTATTTTATAGGATTCCAATAATGTTTGGACATCTCAAAGGAATTTTCAAAAGAGATTCAGTAAATTTGTAGTACGATTTAATAGTCGTACTTTTTTTATTTTGTTAAAAACTTCATATTTTATTCAGTTGTTCTCAACTTTTACTGTCTTTATGCGTTAGAAACAGTATTATTGGGTTACAATGAGTTTAAAACGAAAATTATTTTTTAAAAACAGTTTGATAATGAGAAATATAATAGGTCTGTTATTTATAGTTTTCATGAGTTCTTATGGCTTTTCCCAGATGCAAATGCCAGAAGACAAAGTGGATTGGGATTTTAGTATAGAACAAAATGGATGTGATGCCACTGTTATCGGAAAATTAAAAATCGTTGAAGGATGGCATATTTACGCGTTGAACTTGCCCGAAGGCAGCTTCTCTATTCCTACAACTTTTGATGTTCAACCATCCAAAAATTACAAACTCATTGGCAAACCAACAGGGCCAAAGCCAACGGTTAAGTTTGATAAAGTTGCTGGTGAGACATTAAGAACTTACGACGGATCTGTTGTATTAAAACAAAAGATAAAAATTACCTCAAAAAAAGATTTCGACTTAAAGCTTCGTTTCGGATATCAAACTTGTGATACTGTTCAATGTCTTTTCCCTTTTGAGGAAGAATTTACAGTTAAAGTTAAAGGCTGTACTTCTTCTAAAAACCATATTGAAGAGGGTGCCAATAGTGCTTCTGATGAAGGTGAAGATCAAGCCATAACAACTCAAGAAGACAGTCTTCTCAATACAGAAAATTTAGCTGTAGACGACACTGCAAGTAAAAACCCTACCGACACACTTGAAACAGGCTCAACAACCACTAAAACAACTGCAAAAAAGAAAAATGACGCAAATAATCACTCTTTATGGTGGATTTTTACTATGGCCTTTTTGGGAGGTTTAATTGCACTTTTAACACCTTGTGTTTTCCCAATGATTCCATTGACTGTAAGTTTCTTTACAAAGAAAAGTAAAACCAAGGCAGCAGGAATAAATAATGCCTTAAAATATGGTATTTCTATTATTGTAATCTATGTTATTTTAGGTACCGCTGTAGCCGCAATATTTGGAGCTGAAGCCTTAAATGCAATGTCGACCAATCCCACATTTAATATTCTTTTCTTTTTATTATTGGTGATTTTTGCCGTCTCATTTATGGGTGCTTTTGAAATTCGTTTGCCTGATTCATGGGCCAACAAAGCCGATAAAAGAGCCGATAAAGGTGGTATACTTGGAATTTTCTTTATGGCTTTGGCCTTGGCTATCGTTTCTTTCTCTTGTACAGGTCCTATTGTTGGATTGGTTTTGGTTCAATCCGCATCAGACGGTGCCATTGCTGCACCAGTTGTAGGAATGTTAGGTTTTGGAATTGCATTGGCTTTACCTTTTGCACTTTTTGCCGCCTTCCCTGGTTGGATGAACTCCATGCCAAAGTCTGGAGGATGGATGAATACAGTGAAAGTTGTGCTGGGTATTTTAGAACTGGCTTTAGCATTTAAATTCTTATCTAATGCCGATTTGGCGCTGCAGACTCATTTATTGGAAAGAGAGGTTTTTATTGCAATATGGATTGGGATTTTCTTTATCTTAGCACTCTATCTTTTTGGTTTTATCCGTCTGCCTCACGACAGTAAAATTGAAAAGCTCTCTGTAGGTAGAACTCTATTTGGAACATTTGTTCTTATTTTCGTTATTTATCTTATCCCTGGGATGTGGGGTGCTCCATTAAAGATAATAAGCGCTTTCCCACCACCAATGAGTTATAGTGAGTCCCCTCTTGGATTTGGAGGCAGTGGTTCCACTGCACTTTCTACGGCAGATCAAAACTATGTAGACGGAACCCATTTGGGACCACAAAACATAATGGTTTTTCACGATTATGACAAGGCTTTAGCACATGCCGACAAAGTTGGAAAACCCTTAATGCTTGATTTTACAGGCTGGAATTGTGTAAACTGTAGAAGAATGGAAGAAAGTGTTTGGGGAGAACCTGGAATTATTGATATATTAAGAGACAGCGTAGTTATTGCCTCACTTCATGTTGATGAGCGAACAGAATTGCCCAAAGAAGAACAAAAAGAAGTGACTTATCCCAACGGAAGAACCAAGATGCTAAAAACAGTAGGAGATAAATGGACTTTCAAGGAAATATCGGAATACAAAGTGGCCTCACAACCCTATTACATCATGCAGGATGGAAAAGGGAATGATTTGAACAATGGTTCTGCAGACTATATCAATGATAGGAAACCCAAAGATTTCCGAAGATGGCTCAGAGACGGACTAAAGGATTACCATTCATCAAAATAACAAAGACAATCTTTAAAAAAGTTTTGTTAAAAAGATGTTAGAACTTTTTATAAATTTCAATAATTCCTCTCTTTGAAAGTATTACTTTTGCCAAAACAACGAACAAATGAAAGAAAGAAGTAACGCAGTCTTGGTGCTTGAAGATGGAACCACTTTTCACGGAAAAGCAGTAGGTAAAATTGGCAAAATAGGAGGCGAGTTGGCCTTTAATACTGGAATGACAGGTTATCAAGAAATTTTTACCGACCCTTCTAACAAAGGTCATCTAATGGTGATGACTTCCCCTCATATTGGAAACTATGGAACTACAGAGGTTGAAGCTTGCTCTGAAAAAATACAATGTGAAGGCATAATTGTAAAGAAATTTTCTGACGTTACTTCTCGTGCAATTGCAGACTTATCTCTACAGGATCTTCTTTTAAGAGATGAGAAAGTTGGCATCTCAGATATAGACACCCGTGCATTGGTTCGCCATTTAAGATCTAAAGGTGCAATGACAGCTATCATCTCTTCGGAAGAAGACAGAAACGAAGCGACATTAAAAGAAGAAGTGAAAAATATTCCTTCTGTTCAAGGACAAAATCTATCACGCCTTGTTACAATTAAAAAAGCCAAAACTTTTCCAGCCAAATCAGGGAAAGCAAAATTTAAAGTTGCGCTAATAGACTTTGGCGCTATGCGTGCAATTCAAACGTATCTCAATGAATTGGATTGTGAAGTGCGCAGATTCCCTATGGATACGTCTATTCAAGAGTTAAAAGACTATCAACCTGATGGATTTATGCTGTCTAATGGACCAGGAGATCCCGCTTCTATGACTTCTTCTCATGATCTGGTAAAAGAAATTGTTGCAACAAATATTCCAGTTATGGGGATTTGTCTCGGACATCAACTTCTTGCATTAAGTTATGGATTGACTGTTGAGAAAATGCATCATGGACATCGAGGTGCCAACCACCCGGTAAAAAATGAAAAGACAGGGAAATGTGAGGTAACAAGTCAGGACCATGGTTTTGTCGTCTCACGCAAAAGTGCAGAAGAAAATAAGAATATCGAAATCACCTATTCTCATTTAAACGACAATACTGTAGCTGGAATTGCATTAAAAAACAGACCTGTTTTTTCTGTTCAATTTCATCCAGAACCTTCTGCAGGCCCCAATGATTCTATATATTTGTTTGATGAATTCCTTTCTAATATGGAAGAATTCAAACGTTAAATAATTTTTATCTAGTATTATGAGCTATATTGAAGGTATTATTGCACGGCAGATTTTAGATTCTCGTGGAAATCCAACTGTTGAAGTTGACGTGCTTACAAACACTGGGCAAATCGGTAGAGCAGCCGTGCCTTCTGGTGCATCAACAGGCGTTCATGAAGCCGTAGAATTGAGGGATAACGACAGCGCCCGATATTTGGGAAAAGGAGTAGAAAAAGCAGTAAACAATGTGAACACCCTTATAAATGAAGCGTTGATTGGCAGCTATATATTCGATCAAAAAGCCATTGACCAGCGATTAATCGCTCTTGATGGAACACAAAATAAAAGTAAACTAGGTGCTAATGCCATTTTGGGTGTATCTTTAGCCGTTGCAAAAGCAGCTGCTAATGAGCTAGGACAATCTCTATTTAAATATATTGGTGGTGTAAATGCAAACACAATGCCTGTACCCATGATGAATATCCTTAACGGCGGTTCTCATGCAGACAATAAAATTGATATTCAAGAATTTATGGTAATGCCATTTGGAGCTCAATCTTTTTCTGAATCCTTAAGAATGGGAGTAGAAATTTTTCACCACCTCAAAAAAGTTTTAAAAGAAAATAATTACTCAACTAATGTTGGAGACGAGGGAGGTTTTGCTCCCAACCTACAATCCAATGAAGAAGCCATCAAATTCATCTTAGATGCCATTAAAAAAGCTGGATACAAAGCAGGTGAAGATGTATGGATAGCATTAGACGCTGCAAGTTCTGAATTCTATGATAAAGAAAAGAAAAAATACATTCTTGAATCAACAGGAGAAGAAATGACATCCGATGAAATGGTGAAATATTGGACAGAATGGTCGGAAAAATATCCAATTATTTCTATTGAAGATGGATTGGATGAAGATGACTGGGAAGGTTGGAAAAAACTCACCAAAGCAATCGGAAACAAAGTGCAACTGGTTGGAGATGACCTGTTTGTTACCAATACCCAACGTTTGGAAAAAGGCATAGATGAACGTTCTGCCAATTCTATTCTTATAAAAGTGAATCAAATTGGTACACTCACAGAAACCATTGAAGCTGTTCAAATGGCTACTAAAAATGGGTGGACATCTGTAATGAGTCATAGAAGCGGAGAGACGGAAGATACAACGATTGCTGATTTGTCGGTAGCACTAAGTTGTGGACAAATTAAAACAGGATCTGCTTCTCGAAGTGATCGCATGGCAAAATACAATCAATTGCTTCGCATTGAAGAAGAACTTGGAGAAAGTGCCGCCTTTACAGGAATGGATTTTAAGTTCCTCAATAAATAGTTTGTCAAGTTTTTGAATATTAATTGGTTGCTTCTTTCAACACTCCAAAATTAAAAAATGGTTTAGCATTGATATTACCGATAGATAAAAGCAACCAACCCGACCTTTCGTTCGTCTTAGTTTTAAAGTGTATAAAAATTGAACAATGAATTATAAAAACAGATACAAACCACTTGAAAATAAAAGGAACAGAAAGTCAATCAATGCTTGGGTATTAATTGGTATATTTATTTGTTTATTCCTTAACAGTGGGACTTTTGCTCAAATTACATTTACCACCCCCAATATCACTCCAGCAGATGCAGTTAATAATGTGTTGCTAGGAGCAGGTGTAACGGCCTCAAACATAACATATAACGGCAGTCCTTTTCAATCTAACTCTCCGCAGAGTCCTGTTCATGAATTCACCAATACCTCGGCAACATTTCCAATAGACAACGGTATTCTCTTAGAAACCAATAATTCAAATACAATCAGTGATCCTGACTTAAGCGCCATTACCACCAATAACGTTACTAACGGAGTAATTATTGAATTTGATTTTATCCCGGATGGCGATTCATTATCTTTTAGCTATATCTTCGCATCTCGGGAGTATACTTCATTTACTTGTTCCAATTACAATGACGTATTTGGCTTTTTCATCTCTGGTCCAGGAATTTCTGGTCCATTTACAAATAATGCACAAAACATAGCAGTTGTGCCGGGTTCGAACAATATTCCTGTGGGCATTAACACCGTAAATGCTGGAACCGACCCAGACTATGGAAACAATTGTTTTAATGCAGATCCTAACTGGCAAGCCAATTCTGTTTTTTTTACAACTGCTTATAATTCTGTATACAATTCATCGAGTTACATCTCTACAAACTATAACGGTAGCACCGTTGAATTGAATGCAAGCGCAAATGTGATTTGTGGTCAAACGTATCACATTAAAATAGCAATCTCTAATGTAGGTGATCAAGCATACGATTCTGGAGTGTTCCTACGTGCAGGATCTTTCTCTTCTGACCCCGTTATTGATATTAATGGATTTAACCTCACTTCAAACTTTTTAGACTCCGTTATCGTAGAAGGATGTGATGATGGAAGCTTTTGTTTTTCTAGACCAATGTCCGATACAATCGACACTGCTGTTGTTCACTACAGCATTTCTGGTTCAGCTACTTATGGCTCCGATTATACGTTCACCAATCTTCCCAATCAAGGAGACAGTATCGTTCTTCTTCCAGGAGAAAATGAAATTTGTTTAGACTTTACTCTTAATGATGATGGTATAAATGAGGACTATGAGGATATTGTTCTTACCTCCTACTCTATCAATGCATGTGGTGACACCATTTTTAGTAGTGGAAGCCTCTGGATTGCCGACCGTCCAACACCTTTAAACCCTAATGCAGGTTCAGATACTGTCGTTTGTAATGGTGGTTCTGGCTACCTAAATGGTACAGCAACTACTAGTACTAACGATATTGAGTGGTCTTATAATGGTCCTGGAACAATTACTTTTTCTCCCAATACACAGGACTTGAATGCAGAAATCACTTTTGATACCCCCGGTGTTTATTCATTATATCTCACAGAGTCAAACGATACATGTGCGCTGGAAGAAATCGATACAATGATTGTAACTTATGGAGAACTTGGTATTTCCACCTCAAATGATACCACAATTTGTGAAAATGGAACAGCTACTCTTATTGCAACGGCAATAGGGGGAAATAATATAGACTATCATTGGGGACACACCAATGACACACAGGCACAACAGTTAGTACAGCCAACAAATCAAACAGACTATACCGTTTATGCAGAAAATCAAAGTGGTTGCTCTTCAGATACGTTAACGATTTCAGTAGATGTATTGCCTTCACTTTCTGTAACAAGCAGCCCTACCCAAGCAATTTGCCCAGGAGATTCAGCAAAAATATTTGCTACAGCTTCCGATGGTAATGGAGGTCCTTACAACTATGAATGGACTGATCCACTAGGAAACGTGGTGGGATCAACCGATACAATTATTGTTCATCCAGAATCAACAACGATATATACAGTTACTGTAACAGATGGATGTGAGTCTTCTGCACAAACAGCAACAACAGAAGTCGTATTTGACGCATTGCCCGATGTACTTTTCTCAGTAACTGATAATGGGATGTGCTCTCCTGCTTCATTTGAAGTAATAAACAACTCTGATCCTTCATTAATTGATGAAACCCACTGGAAAATTTCAGATGGACAAACTTTTGACTTATTAGATACCATTAATGTAGAATTGGATAAAGCAGGTATTTATGATGTTCAATTGACGGTTGTTACTCCAAATGGATGTATCGACTCAGCGACTCAAGTGGGCATGTTGACGGTTTACCCCAATCCACGAGCAGACTTTATATTTATTCCTAATCCCGTTACCATATTGAACACTAAAGTTCAATTCCAAAATGGAACCTTTGGTGCAACGCAATATGAGTGGAACTTCGAGAAGGGCAACCCCAATTATTCTACAATGGAAGATCCAACGATAAAATTCCCTGAAGGAGAAATAGACAACTATGAGGTTACTCTTATTGCTACTTCAGAATTTGGATGTATTGACACCGCTGTTAAAACCATTGTGGTACAACCAGAAGTATTGCTTTTTGCACCCAATGCTTTTACCCCCGACGGAGACGAACACAATAATGTTTGGCGTCCAGAATTATCGGGTGTAGATATCTATAGTGTAACAATACAAATTTTCAACCGCTGGGGTGAAGTGATGTGGGAGTCTCATGATTTAAATACAGGATGGAACGGAACTTATGGTGAAGGCGGAAAGAAAGTTGAGCCAGGCACCTATGTATGGAAAATAAAAGCTGCAGACCGCATCACAGATAATAAGTATGAATGGGCTGGTCATGTTACTGTATTGTATTAAACTATTCTAACTCTCATTAATCCGTATTCAACAGCGTTTCACTACAGCGTGTGGGTTGTGGGTATATTGGGCATGATGGTTGGGCGTGAGTTGGGAGCAATGGAACGCAGATGACGCTGATTTATGAACGCAGATTTATCGCGGATTTATTACAGATTTAAAACGGATTTTGTATTCCTAAGACTACTTGGCTTGGAGTGTAGGATTAATGCAAATCAATCCTGCATTATTGCGCTAATCCCTGGCAATTCTTTCCCTTCAAGATACTCCAACATAGCACCTCCTCCTGTTGAAACATAACTGACCTCATCCACCAAGTTAAGTTGATTGATTGCTGCAACAGAATCGCCTCCTCCAATGAGTGTGAAAGCTCCTTTTTTTGTCGCTTGAACAAGGGAATTAGCAATCGACTCTGTACCTTTTTTAAAGTTTTCCATTTCAAAAACGCCCATTGGACCATTCCACAGTATGGTTTTTGAACTTTCTATGACTTCACTAAATTCTCGAATTGTTGTAGCACCTATATCCAGTCCCATCCAATTATCTGGGATTTCATTAATTTTTGATGTTTTTGTGATGGCATCATTCGAGAAGTGATCGGCGATTAGAGTATCTGTAGGAAGAAATATTTTTACATCTTTTTCTTTTGCCTTCTTCAAAACGGATTTTGCTGTCTGCAAATAATCATCTTCAACCAATGAATTTCCAACTTGCCCACCTTGCGATTTAACAAAGGTATATGCCATTCCTCCTCCAATAATTATTTGATCAACTGTGTTTAACAATTTTTCAATTATACTTATCTTGGAACTCACTTTAGCGCCCCCTATAATTGCTGTCGTTGGAGGTTGAGGATGTTCGAGAACCGCATCAATATTTTCAATTTCCTTTTCCAATAACAAGCCAAAGTATTTTGCCTTCGGAAAATTTTCAGCTATTATTGCTGTACTTGCATGCGCCCGATGTGCTGTCCCAAAAGCATCATTAATGTATAAATCTCCGTGTTTTGAAAGTTTTTTTGCGAATTCATGATCTCCAGATTTTTCTTCAGTATAAAACCGCAAATTTTCCAACAATACAACCTCCCCATTTTCTATAGTTGAAGTTCGATTAAAGGCACCATCGCTTATACAATCCTCAATAAAAATCACATGTTTTTCCAATAGGGCTTCCAAGCGCTTTACAATATGTTGTAACGAAAATTTTGCTTCTGGTCCTTGTTTGGGTCGACCAAGATGAGACATAAGAACAACGCTTCCCCCATGATTAAGAACATATTTAATTGTTGGAATGGCCGCTCTTATTCTAGTATCATCGGTAACTTCAAAATTTTCACTTAACGGAACATTAAAATCCACCCGAATTAATGCTCGTTTATTTTGGAAATCGACTTTGGAAATTGTTTTCATGTAAATAAAATTTACACAAAATTAATATAATATTTATTCCATTGGAAGAAGTAAAGAATAGAGGAATCATTAAAAATTTATACCGTTTATAGAAATCGTCTGCTTCCAACCAATCATTATAAAAACCCCTGTGTTCTCAAATCTATTGTTATTTTAACTTTTCATGTCAAACACCTATGAATAGTTTGGGTTTATTTGACTATATTTGTGCCATTATACGACAGAGCTAGACTAAAATATAGAGCATGCAATACTCAAATATTAGATTCGATCGCAACAGCAATATCGACTTTTATAAAACTTTACAAAAACGTGTAAGGAAATATTTCAAAGAGAATAATATTACAAGATTTGGTAACTTTTCAATGGTTCTTAAAACAATCATCATGGTATCGTTGTATTTTGTGCCATTTATCCTTCTTTTAACCGTAGTTGATTCTGTTTGGTTATCATTTGCTATGTGGGCTCTTATGGCTGTAGGCATCTCTGGCATAGGGCTTTCAGTTATGCATGATGCAAGTCATGGTGCATATTCAAAATATAAATTTGTGAATTCCTTTTTGGGAGGGTTAATTTCTGTTGCAGGAGGAAGCGATACTGTTTGGAATATACAACACAATGTACTGCACCATACTTTTACAAATGTAACTGGACTAGACGAAGACATTGACCCCGGTTCAATACTGAGATTTAGCCCGCATGAGGAAAGGAAACCACACCATAAATACCAATATCTTTATGCTTGGTTTTTATATGGATTAATGACACTATCATGGATTACAGCAAAAGATTTTAAACAAATTACACGATATAAAAAGGAAGGATTAATCAAATCTGAAAAAGCGAATTTCGGATCAATCTTAACAGTTATTGTTATCAGTAAACTGCTTTATTACGGTGTATTTTTAGTGCTGCCCCTCATTTTTACACCAATCGCATGGTATTTTACTCTCTTAGGATTTTTAACGATGCACTTTCTAACAGGCTTTGCCCTTGGGTTGGTTTTCCAAACAGCACATGTTGTGCCTACCTCAAATTATCCGATGCCCGATGAAAGCGGGAACATAAAAGCAGATTGGGCAGTTAGTCAACTGTTTAACACCTGCAATTTTGCACCAAAAAGCAAATTGCTATCATGGTTTGTGGGCGGATTAAACTTCCAAATAGAACACCATTTATTTCCAAACATTTGTCATGTTCATTATAAAAAGATTTCTAAGATTGTTAAAAAAACAGCTAAAGAATACAATTTGCCGTACCATTCTGAGAAGACCTTTTTTAAAGCAATCAAGAGTCATGCTTCAATGCTCAAGACGCTAGGGAAACAAGACCAACTCTAAAACACAAAATGAATACAGAGGATTTTCGCCAATATTGTATACAAAAAAAGTACACAACAGAATCTTTTCCTTTCGACGATTCAACTTTGGTGTTTAAACTCAACAATAAAATTTTTGCTCTTTTAAGTTTGGAAGAGGAAAGTAAATCATGCAACCTTAAATGCGACCCTGAAAGGGGGATAATGCTTAGAGAAGAATACAGCGGTATTGTCCCAGGATACCACATGAATAAAAAGCATTGGAACACTGTTGCTTTTGATGAAGATGTTTCCGACCAACTCATTCGTGAATTAATTGACCATTCTTATGAACTTGTTTTACTCTCTTTTTCAAAAAAGGTTCAAAAGGAGTTAAGAGGATGAGTGTTCGAATAGATAAATTTATTTGGTGTGTACGCCTAGCCAAAACACGTTCAATTGCCACTGAACAAGTAAAAAAAGGAAAAATTAAATTAAATGACTCAAGCATTAAACCTTCAAAAACCGTTGAGGTTGGAGATGTCATTGGAGTTGTCAAGCACACCGCTATTTTTAGTTATCAAATAAAAGAGATATTGGAACGCAGAATTGGTGCAAAACTGGTTGATCACTACATTATTGATATTACTCCACAAGAAGAATTAGAAAAGTACAAGGTCTATCAATTGGCCCAACAAAGTTACCGTAAAAATGGAACGGGAAAACCAACAAAGAAGGAGCGACGTTCGTTGGATGATTTCTTAAATAAATAAAGGGATTGAATTGCTAACCTGTTTTATCATCAAAAATCGTTTAACCCGTATTATTAACTATTTTTAGCGATTAACGTCGTGTTTTGCCCTAAAATTATTTGAGGAAATTTCCTATCTTTGTCTATTGAAAATTCAAATTCTCGCACTGGTTCTATTCGACGGAAGACTAGGGTTAGGCAATGGATTAGAAAATGTATAAATAATTCGGATTAAACACAAAACAGGAAGATATGGAAGATATTTTAGACAATGGATTTGCAAAAACGGTTTCCAAAGCGGAAGTTAAATCGTTTTTCACTGGTGTATATACCTATATGTTTTTGGCATTGATTGTTTCGGGAACTATTTCTTGGTATTTGGCAAAATCTGGACTCTTTATAGAATGGTTTGTCAATGCAGAAACAGGAAGCATTAATAGTTTATTTTATGTTGTTGTCTTTGCGCCTTTAGGTCTGGTCTTTCTTATTCAGGCGAAATACAAAAGTTTTTCAATGGGTGCTCTAATGGCACTTTTTATACTTTATTCTGCACTCGTTGGCGCAAGTCTATCATCAATATTTTTTGTTTATAGTTTAGGTGATATTGCAATTACTTTTTTCGTAACAGCAGGAGCTTTTGGCGCTATGGCAATTTTAGGATATACCACATCTGTTGATTTAACAAAGATGGGGAGTCTTTTATATATGGGTTTTATAGGGATATTTATTGCTGCAATGGTTAATATTTTTATGGGCAGTCAGCTTTTAACCTATATTATCTCAATTGTTGGTGTATTTGTATTTACTGGGTTAACAGCTTGGGAAATGCAGAAGCTAAGACAGATTGCTGAAGACCCAAATGTACCTGCTGAAGGAAAACAAAAAATGAAGTTGATGGGTGGTTTAATGCTTTATATCCTCTTCATCAATCTATTCATTTCATTGCTCAATCTTTTAGGAGGTAGGAACTAATCATCCGTGTCATCAGCGTTCCAATACAGCGTGTGGGTTGTGTGGAATAGGTTGGGCGTGATGGTTGGGCGTGGGTAGTGCGCAATGGAATGCGTATTTCGACAGGCTCAATAGAACGATGGCGCTGATCTACGAACGCGGATTTATCGCAGATTTAAAACGGATTCTGTGTTACTAAAACACCGTTTTAAAATTCGGGTAAAACTTTCATTTGAAAACTTTGTGAAGTACGATTTCCGTTGCGCCTCTTTTCTTCTCAATGAAGGATTTCACTTCGGTGTGGATTGTTTTCTGTTTTTTGAACGATAAAAAGGCTTCAAAAAACGATTTTTTGTCTGAACATTCTCGACCTATTTTGGCTTCAATAAAATCTTGTGCTTCAGGAAACTTATCGTGTACAGGTCCAAATACAACAGGAAGGCCGAAAGCAGCAGGCTCTAAAATATTGTGCAGTCCCGTTCCAAATCCACCACCAACATAGGCAATTTCACCAAAACGATAAGCATCTGCCAGAACACCGATACAATCTAAAATAAGAACTTGAGTCGACAATTGAAGTGCGGTGCCTTTTTGGATATCAGTATAGCACTGGTAAGGCACATCAAGTTGCTGAATAATTGCAGTAATGTGTTTTTCATCAACTTCATGCGGTGCAAGAATAACCTTTTCAGAAATTTCTCCGCTGTTTATAAATGGTATGATTATTTCCTCATCCTTCGGCCATGAACTGCCCACTACAAAGACAGCGTTGTTTTTCGCCCAAGGTTCAATGGTGGTATTGATGGTATTTTCTTCTGCCCTTTGTGCTACTCTATCATAACGTGTATCTCCAGAAACAATAACATTATCGATTCCAATTTTGGACAAAAGCACTTGACTTCCTTTATTTTGAACAAAAATATAATCAAACAAAGTAAGGGCTTTCCTAAATGCACCGCCATACCATTTAAAAAAACGATGGTTTTCTCGAAAAGTGGCACTTACAGAATAGATTGTGCAGTTTTCCATTTTTGCTTCATTCAAAAGGTTAATCCATATTTCATACTTTATAAAAAATGCAACTTGAGGTTGAAAATGATGAACAAATTTTTTGGCATTTGTTTTTGTATCTAAAGGAAGATAACAAGTATAATCACCTACTGATTTATCTTTTATGTTTTCATAACCAGATGGACTAAATAAAGTTACCAAAGTAAAATCTGTAGGATGTTTCTTTTTCCATGCTTCCATTATTGGTTTTCCTTGGTCGTACTCGCCCAAAGAAGCACAATGGAACCAAATTACTTTTTTATCATCGAGATGGGGGATATTTTTCCAAAAATTCTTTCTGCCGTTCACCCATTTTTTTGCCTTTGATGAGAAAAGTGAAGCCAGTCTTATCAATATGCCATAAAAATATATCCCCAGTGTATAAAGCATCGGTTGTTAATTGAAATAATATTCTTTGGGTTGTCTCACATAAATTGGTATTAGCCAGCCTACACGAAAGCCAATAAGATGCCCAATTAACCAATCCTTATTTACCTTTTCATTGGGGTGATCAAAATAAACATCACGTTGATTTCGCATAAAAGTTTGCTGAAAATACGCTCCTGCATAAAAGTTAAAGATCCCTTCATTGGCCATAAAATTATAACCTATAAATTGTGAAGAATTAGCGCCCATTGCCAAACGATCATATCCTTTCTTATACTCATCAAAAAGTTGTGGCACCTCATCGTCAATGGATTCAATCCTTAATCTGCTCCATCGATAGCCTGCGCTAAGTTGAATGATGATACCCGAATTGGGATTGGGACTCCAAACAGGAAATATCTTGCTCACTGCGATGTTGGTATTGAATCCTCGATTAAAAAACGAAATATTTGCTACTGTGCCCGATGAATTAGGAATTTGTCCGTGTTCATCTGTTAGATTTTGCAACAAGCCTTCTATTCGAATCCTGTTCCCAAAAAAGAAATTCCCTTCTACTGTATACACCCAATTCCCTTTGGTTTTATAACCAGCATAACCTCCAATTGCATTTGTTATCCCATATTTATCGGCAAGATCTCCTCCTGTCCAATTGAGTCCGTAATGAATGCCAACATAAGGCGTTCCAATCGCTTCACTAACATCGCGTTGACCATAAGTGAAATGGACAATAAAAAAACAAAGGAATAATCCGATAATTACTTTACTGATTTGTGTAATACAATGATTCATTTTCATCCAATTGGTATTCAGAGCAAAGTTAAAAAGAACAACGAAAAGAAGGACTTCCTTGGTGCTTCTTTTACTGTAGTGGGTGTTTTATGGAGTAAAATTAATACTTCCAATCCGATTCTTGTTCCCATTTTGTCCATATATAAAGAGTTTGTTCTTTTTTTCAAAAGGAACAGCCAGCTTGGGAACAAATATAACATTTGACTCCAATCTTCCAATGGTGCTTTCCCTTTTCATTTTTCCCTGCACCATTTCAATAGAAACATGGGCTATGGTATTCTTTGAAGCGCTAAAGTGAGCCAAATCGGGAAGATCTCCATATTTAATGTAGTGCCGGTCATCATTGTAGTTCTGTAAGTTATCATTAAAAAACAAATGGACATTTTGAGCACTGATATACACGGCAGTAGAAAGATAATAACCTCCGTCATTAACTGTTCGTTGAATTTTTGGAACCAGACGCCCCCACACCAATTCTCCTTGTGCATCAATCTTCAGTACAAGTACATCACCGCTCCAAAAGTAGGTGTCAATGGTACTTGTTCTTCCTGGTAAATCGGCGCCTCCATACCTGTATTCCACCGCATTTAATTCAGCAATACAAAGGAAATCATCTCCAACTTTTTTAAAGTCTAAAAAATTAAACTTACTGTAATCCAAATCGGATGTTGAAGATTCAGGGAAATAGCCCTCTTCTTTCTGTTGCATGATGCGTAAATCATCTATAGATATGGGAGTTAAAGTTTTACTCACGACTTCTCCCCTATTATTGATCTTAGCAATTAAAACACCATCAATTTTATATCCATTAAGTGTTGTTGTATACAGTCCAGAAAGGGTTGCACCGTTGTCTTCTCCAATTACTTTTATATCGGTAAAATAATAACCCGCCATTTCAATTGTTGCTGTAGTAACGCCGTTTTCTCCTATTCTATCTATTGATATTTGACGGTAAAATTGTTTTAAGTTGGTGCGCTTACTTGTACCTTCTTTAGGATAATGCCCTGCAAAGAAAAGTTGTTCCTTGAAATTGAGAATGAGAAAATCTAAAGGTCTAAAATATTGTGAGGCATAAGGAAACAAAAAAGTTCTTTCCAACGGATCAGCAACACCTTTTTTAAATATATCATACTTAATTTCTACTTTTTCATCTTGTTTTGTCTGTGGAACGTAAAAAATGGCTGCATAATCCAGGTCTTTACTGCTCACCATCGAAACACGTGACAAATCAATAAAACGATTGGACAAATTGTGTGCTGCGAGCGAAAATCCATGATTGTTACTTTGGGGCAAAGCTGGATTGATGATGTGATAAAATAATTCTGGACTGCGATTAAAAAATGTGGTACGAGAGGAAATGCCCAAAATTGAATTGCCAAAGAGGGTATAATCAAATAATCTGGATTTTTTCCCATCTCCATAGAACTTTGTTGGTTGATATTTCGGCAAAGTATAATTCTCAACGATATCAAAAGAGTATTTCGATTTGTTTCTGGAAAAAGAACGGAATAATGTTCCCTTATTCTGTATGCATAACAAGTCTCCAGAGGCTGTTTTTGCAAGGCTTTCAATAGAAGCGTTCGACTTTTGAATATCTCCAATAAATATCGAGAAGTCATCATAATCTGCCAATACCTGTGAATAAATGGAATTATTGAATACCAAAAAAAAGAACAAAGACAGTAAACAAAAGTTGATGTTTTTCATATAAAATAAACGAAGTAGAATTTCATTATTGTGGAAACGAAGATACGATTTCCAATTGAAACATGGCTATTGGGGTGGATAAATTTGAGAATTACGAATGGGGGAATGGGAGAATTACGAATTGTTCAATTACGAATTAGTCAATTTGAGAATTACGAATTGGGGAATGGGAGAATTACGAATTGTTCAATTACGAATTAGTCAATTAGAAATTACGAATTAGTAAATGGTCTGGGTTAAATTCCGGTGTAATTTTGTGGAGTAATTGTCTTTAATTCATCTTTAATAGCATCTTTTACTTGCAATTCGTCGATAAAATTATGCACAGCATCTTTTGTAATTACTTCATTTTTGCGGGTCAAAGCTTTAAGAGCTTCGTATGGTTTTGGAAAACCTTCTCTTCGAAGAACGGTCTGAATGGCTTCTCCAACGACTGCCCAATTGTTTTCTAAATCTTGGTTGACAACTTCTTCGTTGAGCAACAACTTATTCAGTCCTACTTGGGTGGCTTTAAATGCAATTAGAGCATGACTGAAAGGAACACCAACATTCCGCAATACAGTAGAATCTGTCAAATCACGCTGCAACCTAGAAATGGGTAATTTTGCAGATAAATGCTCTAAAACAGCACTTGATATACCCAAATTGCCTTCAGAGTTTTCAAAATCAATTGGATTTACTTTATGCGGCATGGTGCTTGATCCCACTTCGCCTTCTTTCAGTTTTTGTTTGAAGTAATTCATTGAGATATACATCCAAAAATCACGGTCTAAATCAATTAAAATACTGTTGATGCGCCGCATAGCATCAAAAAGTGCTGCGAGATTATCATAATGCTCAATTTGTGTTGTTGTTTGACTTCTTGACAAGCCGAGGTGTTCCTGTACAAAATGGTTTGAAAATGCTGCCCAGTCTTTATTGGGAAAAGCCACGTGATGTGCATTCAAATTGCCCGTAGCGCCGCCAAACTTCGCTGAAAAAGGTACTGTTTTAAGTTGTTTCAACTGTATGGAAAGCCTTTCGTGGAACACCATTATTTCCTTGCCCAGTCGGGTAGGAGAAGCAGGCTGACCATGCGTTTTAGCCAACATAGGAACACTTTTCCATGCTTCGGCATAATGCATTAAAATATCCAACAATTTTTCCAATTCTGGAATATAAGTTTCCTCTACTGCCTTCTTGATTGAAAGAGGAATAGCTGTATTGTTAATGTCTTGGGAGGTAAGTCCAAAATGCACAAACTCGATGTATTTCGACAAGCCCATTTGTTCCATTTTTTCTTTCACAAAATACTCAACCGCTTTAACATCATGGTTGGTCGTTTTTTCAGTAGTTTTAATTGTTTGGGCATCTTCTTCTGTAAATTTTTTATACAATTGACGCAAGGCACCAAACTGATCTTTTGGAAAATCAGACAACGGCTCTATACCGCTATTCACTAATGCAATAAGGTATTCTATTTCGACCAAAACACGATATTGAATTAAACCATACTCCGAGAAATAGGGTGCCAATTCTTCAATTTTTTGACGGTATCGTCCATCAATTGGTGAGATTGCGGTAAGCCTGTTTAAATCCATTGCGACGAATTAAAATAATAAAATGCGAAGATACAAAATTCATAGAATAAGTTTACTCACGATAAGCGATTTCAATGAAAATATGTAGATTTGACAAAAAGGAACAATTAGAAGCGGACAAACAAACGCAAGAAGGGCTTTGCTCTGTATCTTATCTCATTGATTTATAAAAAATGAAATTTATAAAACACTTTACAGTTGGAATGAAGGGCTTTTGGAAAGCACTGAAGTTCATCAAAAAACACCGATTGTATTGGTTTTTACCTATTCCAGCAAGTTTAATGCTTTTGATTTATTATGTAGGGAGTAGGTTTACAGATTGGAACACTGATTTAACGCTTGAAAAAAGCTATGAAATGTGCTCCAACATGAACGATACTATTTGGTTCCTTTTAGAAATGTTATTGAGCATCACCATTGGATTGATTCTGATGAAATTTGCCAAATATATCGTAGTTGTTCTTCTTTCTCCTTTACTTTCAATAATTTCCCAAATTGTTGAAAAGAAACTCACCTCCAATGTTTATCCTTTTAGTTTACAGCAAACATTACACGACATTAAAAGAGGCGTTCGAATTGCCATGCGAAATGTAATGTGGGAATATATTTTCTTTTTGATTATCATTACGATTTCTGCAATAGGCTGGAAAAATGCCAGTCAATCCCCAATATTTTATCTCACTTTTGTTTTTGGTTTTTTTTATTACGGCTTCAGTTTTATCGATTACGTAAATGAAAGGAGAAGACTTGATATCGACCAAAGCATTCATTTTATCAGACAACACAAAGGATTGGCCATTGCCATTGGAAGTATCTATTCACTATTTATTTTAGTTCCTGTTGATTTGGGAAAAATGGTAGATTTTTCTGGATTTCTAACCCATCCTTTCCAAACACTTGGCATTGTTCTTCTGGAGTTCTTACTGTGGATGTTG
Source organism: uncultured Fluviicola sp. (assembly GCA_964585545.1). Taxonomy (GTDB): domain Bacteria; phylum Bacteroidota; class Bacteroidia; order Flavobacteriales_D; family Crocinitomicaceae; genus Brumimicrobium. Next base: position 213,787 of record CAZPDT010000002.1, on the reverse strand, counting down.
GCTTCTTTTGCACCAATACTCGCAATTGTTGCAGCAACCATTTCAACACATGATATAGTAGACCTCAATAAGAATAAATTTGCAAAGAAGAACGAGCGTGGCACAGAAAATGTATATCTAGAAAACAATTAAGGATTTATTCCGAACTATTTATACGTTTTCTATTCCAAAGCTAAACTGGCTGAGAACTTGGAAGACACTTGAAATTTTTATACCCTGAAATTGAGCTACAATTTCGAAGAGGATAATGACTGTGTTCTCCCCAATCTATTGCCCTTTTATTTTTAAACGACAAAAACGTATGAATAATACGGATTAATATGATACATTTTTTTATCTTTGATTGGATTTTACAGATTTTAAGTTTAAAGTTTTACTTTTGCTAAAAATTTGATACTTTGCTGTATAGTCAGTGTTAAAATTTATTATATAACTATGAAATTATTCTATTCGCTATTTACTGTAATTTTATTTTCCTCAGCTTCTTTAATGGCTATGGAAAGCAATATTGATCCATTGCCCACAGACTCTAGTTCTTCAATTGTTGACCGTCTTGCTGCCACCTACTTAATCGAAGAAGGAAAAACAGCCTTTGATGAAGGGCGTATTCGCGATGCCTTGCGTAAATTTAGAGAAGCGTATGTCCGCGACAAATACAGTTACAGGGCAGCTTATTGGATTGGAAGAGCCCACTATGCTTTAAACAATTATGGCTATGCTTTAAAATACACCAAAATTTCGGAAGTCCTCAGCGAGGCTACAGATGGCGATATATTTTTCTTGCTTGCCCGAGCCTATCATCGACAAGGATTTTTGGACAGCGCTTTAATGAATTATAAGTTGGCAGAAATCCAACTCTCAACGCTTAAAAAGAACACCTATAACCTTAAACAGTGTATTAATGAGGTGAAATATGCCCAATCTGTTCAAAATGATGAATTGAAATATGAAAAAATCTTGCTCAGTGAAAACATCAACTCTGGTTATGACGATTATGCTGCATTGCTTACCGATGATGGTAAAAAACTTTATTTTGTTTCACGCAGACCCGACACAAAAGGAGGAGGAATAAATCCTGATGACCAACGTTATTTTGAAGATATTTATTTTTCGGAATGGGACGAGAAAAACAATGACTGGGGACGGCCCACCAACGACCTTAAAAGACTCAATTCAGACGGATTTGATGCCATTAACCACATCTCTAAAGATGAAAATGAGGTTTATCTCACCATCAACACGTCGGTTCTCGACATTAAAAAGCCAACAAGGAGTTCAGACATCGGTATTTCACAATGGACCAAGCAAGAACGTTGGACTACCCCAAAGGCAATTAATAATAAAAGCATCAACACTTCCTTTTTTGATGGTGCTCCTACCCTTACTGAAGATGGCAACACCATGTATTTTGTAAGTGATCGTGACGGCTCCAAAACACAGACCGACATTTATGTTGTTTACAAAGAAGGACACAACTGGGGAACGGCCAAAAAACTCCCAATGACTGTAAACACAAAGGAAAATGAGACGACACCCTTTATTACTCCTGATGGTCGTTATTTATTCTATTCTTCAAATGGTTTACAAGGCATGGGGGGATACGATATTTATGTTACTGAAAACCTCGGCGACTCATGGTCTGAACCTGTAAATCTAGGCCCCAACTTTAATACTGTAAACGATGATGTTTACTTTAAATACTTTGCGAAATTTAAAAAGGCCTTCTTGTCAACCTACAGAATTCAAGGAAATAAGTCCAGTATGGACATCTACGAAGTACTCTTAGATGGTTGGAAGATTCCATAGAGCAGAACAACGAACAACTATGAGCGGGAAGGATAAACCCCGTAAACGAGAAGAGATTTCGTACCAGTAGAGGTGTTTCGGAAGAGGGGTTATGTATGGAAACCCAAGGCCACGAGAAGTTTCGCTAACGGGATGGTGGCTTGCCGAAGGTGGTATTCTTAGAACCAACTTTCAAACGAAGCACACACTTCAAATTTAACAATAATCTTCAAAACGAAGCGATTTCTTTTCCAATTTCCCCAATTTCATTTTTAGGAAAATTCAAGGGTGTATTTTTCCTTGGGTCAAGGGCAAAATCCCGCAATTCGATGATGGATTTAGCAAAAATATTGCTGATTCTGTTCAAAATGAGTAGTCGCTCCTTAAGAATCATTTAACAACCTGATTGTTAATAAACTAATAGTTGTTTTTCATTGCTATATATTGCAAGTTTTTGTATCTTTAGTGGGTCATGTACAAAAAGTGGGGAGAAAGTTATATTTGTACATGACCCATAAAAAAGTGTGCGTTTGCCCTGTAAAATTAAAGGTTTTATTCTCCCATTCTTCAAACAGTGATGATGTTATATCTCCTCTACAATCCGCATCATTAAAAAATAGGCACATACACCTTGTCAATCATTTCCTGATATTCCTCATCCAATTCACTTCTATAGGTTATGCCTCCACCACTTTTAAACACCAATCCTGATGGCGTTTGCTCAACATATCGAATGATAACATTACTGTCTATTCTCTCACCGTCAAATATTCCCCAAACCCCAGTGTAAAAATTTCTTTTATGCGATTCTATGGCGTGAATCAATTCCACTGTTTTAATCTTTGGCGCACCTGTTATCGAACCTGCAGGAAGAATTTCTGAAAACAAATCGCCTGGCCGATCTAAAAATGAAGGTTTTATTGTTCCACTTATCTTTGAACTCATCGCCAACAATTCTTTCTGATTTGTATCGATCGTCTCAATATATCGGAATGCATCTACTTGTACGTTATTGGCTACCCGACTTAAGTCATTGCGAATTAAATCAACGATTGTGTATTGTTCACTCAACTCTTTCTTATTTGCCAATAGTTTTTCTTCAGCACCTTCAACAGCAGCGTCAATCGTACCTTTCATGGGATAAGAGAATATTTTACCGCCTTCAATTTGTACAAATGGCTCAGGAGAAAAGTGAACAAATTTATGCTTGTACAACAATTTGTATTTTGATTGTCCAGCCTCAAACAGAGTTTGTAAATTATAATTGGTTTTAATGGGCGTTGAACAAGTCAAATTAAACAAGTAGGTGTTTCCATCGTTTATTGCTTGCTGAACTTGCTCAAATTGTTGTCGATATTTTGATTTTGACATAGGATACTTTTCCCAAGACAATACTTCTTTTTTATGCGAACCTATGCTATAGCTAGAATGTGATGGTGTATTAAAATAGATGCCTTTATGCGACACCTCATCAAGTGGCAATACCTCTATATGCTCTCCACAGAAATCAACGATAAAGAAAAAAGGAATTTTCTTCTTATACAACTGATTCATTTGATCAAAAAGTAGTTTCTTTGTCTGCATACGCATTCATCTTTCAAAAGTGAAAACAAAAATAATCATAATCGATCATCAAGATTCATTTACCTATAATTTAGTCCAACTGTTTGTACAAGCTGATGCAATTGTAGAGGTTAAACCCTATGCTGAAATCCCGATGATAGATTTTAGCAACTATGATGGTATTGTCTTATCTCCTGGACCAGGTCTGCCTACTGATTACCCAAATTCCATCCAATTAATTGATCATTGGAAAGAGAAAATGCCTATTTTGGGCATCTGTATGGGATTGCAACTTATTGTCTCCTACTTTGGCGGAAAACTCTACAATTTACCGACTGTAAAACACGGGGAACAAGTTGAGATTTTTAAAAAAGAACACACCACAATTTATAATGGAATAACGTTTCCGTTTCGTGTAGGATTGTACCATTCATGGGCTATGGACACGACAGTCCCTCTAGATTCAATCCAAATTACTGCAACATTAAAAGACAATACAGTGATGTCTATACAACATACTGAACTCAAAATTCAAGCTGTGCAATACCATCCCGAATCATTTATGACAAAACAAGGCGATGTCCTGATTCAAAATTGGCTTAATGGATTGTAGATGGGGGATTGTAGATGAGATTCGTAGTTTATATCAGGAACTATAATTGACCCGAATTGTTAACTGCGTTGAGCTCACAAGCTCGGTTCATAAATTTTCGTAATGAAAGGCTAAAAAGGCAATAGGTTTGGGAGAGCACAGGAGTTTTTTATAATTCGGAATTGTAACCCAATTTTGAAGTATAAAAATTTCGAGCATTTCCAAAGATAGCAGGCAGTTTAACTTTGGAATAAAAAAAGTATTGAATGGTTTGGGTTTATGTTACCAAAGACCTTTGTCTTGGAATGCGGGTTAAAGTTGTTTGATATTTATATCTTTGTTATTATGAATTATTTGAATGAATTAAACGAACATCAAACCCTTGCTGTAAAGCACATTGAAGGACCAATGATGGTAATTGCAGGAGCTGGATCAGGGAAAACAAGAGTGCTTACCTATCGTATTGCTCACCTCATTCACAAAGGTGTAGACCCTTTCAATATATTGGCGCTTACCTTTACAAATAAAGCAGCAAAAGAAATGAAAAATCGTATCAATGCGATTGTTGGAGGAAATGAAGCATTAAATATTACAATGGGAACTTTTCACTCGGTTTTTGCTCGAATTCTTCATTTTAATGCTGATAAATTGGGTTATCCCACAAACTTCACAATCTATGACACCCAAGATTCAAGGAGTTTGATTAAGACGATTGTTAAGGAGTTTGGACTCGACCCAAAAGTCTACAAGGCCAATGCTATCCACGGACGCATATCAAGTGCTAAAAACAATTTAATTTCACCTGCTGCGTATGAAGCCAATACATCGATCATCTCAGAAGATCGATTGTCGAGAAAACCCGAATTGTTCAGAATATACAGAGCTTATCAGAACAGATGTTTCCAGGCAGGCGCAATGGATTTTGATGATTTATTGTTTCAAACCAATGTATTGTTGCGTGACTTTCCCGAAGTTTTACATTACTATCAGCAAAAATTTAGATATATTTTGGTCGATGAGTACCAAGATACCAATTACTCTCAATACATTATTGTAAAAAATTTGGCGGCAATGTATGAAAACATCTGTGTTGTTGGAGATGATGCCCAAAGTATATACTCTTTCCGCGGTGCCAACGTAGAAAATATCCTTAACTTTAGAAATGACTACCCAGATTACAAGCTTTTTAAGTTAGAGCAAAATTACAGAAGTACAAGTACAATTGTAGATGCGGCAAACAGCATTATCAAACACAATAAAGATCAAATTGAAAAAAAGGTTTGGACAACAAATGAAGATGGAAGCAAAATAAATATTATCCGCTGTTTAACAGACAATGAAGAAGGCCGTGTAATCACCAATAGAATATTTGAAATCAAGCAACGAGAAGGTAGGAATTTTAAGGATTTTGCTATTCTTTATCGAACCAATGCACAATCGCGATCCTTTGAGGAAGCTTTGCGAAAAAGAGGAATGCCCTATCGAATTTATGGCGGTTTATCATTCTACCAAAGAAAGGAAATTAAAGATTTAATTGCTTATTTCCGATTGGCTTCAAATCCCAAAGATGAAGAAGCACTTAAACGTGTCATCAATTACCCAAAACGAGGAATTGGACAAACAACAATGGAGAAATTGGCATTGGCTGCAAATCAGTACAAAGTTTCCATTTGGGAAGTAATTTCAGATCTTGTAAAATATCCTGTATCCGTAAGTGCCCGCACAAGAAATTTAATCAATAATTTCGTTATAAAAATCAAAGGCTTTATTGCCTTGGTAGATACTGCCTCTGCTTTTGATTTAGCAGATACGATTGCACAATCTACGGGCATCCTCAAAGACCTTTATGATGATAAATCCCCTGAAGGTGTTGCTCGATATGAAAACATACAAGAACTATTGGCAGGGATAAAAGAATTCTCCGTTCAACAAGAGAAAAAAGAAGAAGTGGGTACGCTGAGCGATTTCCTAATTGATGTTGCATTATTAACAGATGCCGATCAGGAAGATGAAGAAGAAGATACCATCACACTTATGACAATTCACTCCGCTAAAGGATTAGAGTTTCCTCATGTCTTTGTCGTTGGATTAGAAGAAAATCTTTTCCCTTCACAATTCTCTCTATCTTCTCGCTCTGATTTAGAAGAAGAACGCCGTTTATTTTATGTTGCTCTCACCCGCGCAGAAAAAACCTGTACGTTATCTTATGTGGTAAGTCGCTTTCGAAGAGGAGAATTAATTACAGCTGAACCCAGTCGATTTATTGATGAAGTCGATAAAGCATTTGTCGCTCATGAAGGTGCTACCCGAGGAAATAAAGGAGGAAGATCCTTGAGTGGTTACCAAAGACCCACTGAAAATACCACCCAAGGATTTGGTCAAATGGGAAAAAGACGCAATCTGGTTTCTATGAAAGATGTTGAAGGAATACCCGAAAAAGGGGTATCCTCTAGTGCTAAAGTACTTGATTTAAAAGTTGGATACAATGTTGAACACATCAAATTTGGAAAAGGAAAAGTTACGGGCTTAACTGGCACTGGAGGAAGCAAAAAAGCAACAGTCTTCTTTCCACGTGTAGGACAAAAAACATTGATTCTTAAATTTGCCAAATTAAAAATTATAGAGTAAAAAAACGGGACAGAATAACCCGAACTATTCATGAACCGAACTTGTGAGCTCAGCGAAGCTAATTTAATTTTGAATAGATTTTAGGCATGAACACCCATCTAAAATCTAAAATAATACCCCTACTCTATCTCAATAATTTTACCAGCACTATTGAGCATATATCTCTTCTGAAGTTTCTCATAAGCTGATGAAGCCAGACTTTTCTTCACGCCTTCGGCTGCACCTTTGTATACTATATTTGCCATATCGAGCAGCGTATAAAAAGTAGATGTAGAACTTGCTGGAGCACTAAGATGGTATTTAAGATTGTTTACTTTACTGGAATCGGTTTCTTGATATTCCTTCGAATACCATATAAAGTAAGGTATATGATACTCATATTTTGTCGGTCTTTCTGCACCGTGTAAAACCAACCTATTCTCATCATCATAGAGGTTTTCTCCATGGTCGGAAACATACAAAAGAGCAGCCTTTGAATGGGTGCTTTTTAAACTTTGAATCAGTAAATGTAAAAAATAATCGGTGTACAAAATACTGTTGTCATAGGAATTGACCAACTCATCCTTATGTGAAAAACTAAGGTCACTGTAGCCCGCATCCCCCATCTCTGGTGTGTATTTCCGAAATGAATCAGGATAGCGATTCGAATATCTAAAATGACTGCCTAATGTATGAACAACAATAAATTTTTTGGGCCCTTCTTTAGAAATAAATGCATTAAACTCAGGCAAAATAGCTTCATCGTAAAAACCACTACTCGTAATTTCGGTATGATTTACTGAAAAAAGGTCTGCCGTATGCTCCAATCTTTTTATAAGAGCGTGTTCTCCACTTTGACTGGCAAACCATGCTGTATGGTATCCCGCTTCTTTAAATGCATCCAAGATGGTTTTTTCTCGATAACGCCGCTCAATATCAAAAGGGTCGGCTCGGGTAACAATTTGCGGAACAGAAAGTGCAGTTAGGTTGGCAGTAGCATACATGTTTTTAAAGGACAACAACCTTTCCAAAGTATCTAAATTAGGTGTTGTTTTACGGGCGTAACCGTTAATGTGATAATTCCCATATCTAGAGGTCTCACCGATCACCAAAACATATATCTCTGGGGTTGTTGCTTTGCTTTTTGATACCGCATGAAAAGAAAATGCTGCTAAATTCTTATTCAATTCAGTCGCTTTGTTTCTGTGTTGTACAACTTTAAATCCATTGATTACTAAATTTGCTGGATAAATCTTTTCATATTTTGATAGGGTCGTTTCCCAGGCTTTGCCCAATTTCGTCCCGAAAGTGTCCTGTGCCCCTTTTTGTATAGTGAACATTTTGAAAAATAAAGCGCCATTAAACAAGAAGAAAGAAACCAGAATGAATACTCTCCATTTTTTGGGTAGATATCCATTGCGCACCTTTAAAAATAGAAAAATATAAACTGCAAGTACAAAAACATAAAAGACAAAAAAACCGGTATGTGACGTTATTTGCTCTTTGCTCTCATGAAAATTTGTTTTAAAAACTGAATCGAGAAAACCAACTGTAATAGGAGAACCTAATGTTTTAACAAAGATAATTTCCAAAGGAGAAACCAAAAGAAAGAGAAAGCCCAATCCAAAAAACACTTTTTTAGGTAAAGCAACAAAAAGAAACAGCCAAACTAAAATAGACAAAATCAGATAACCCATTTGTGCACCTATCCCTGATTTTATATCCGTTGCATATACCAAAACAAAAAAATTGGGCATCAGCAAAAGAGCAAATAAAATAGAAGTGAAAATATCCTGACGTGTTATGCTTATTTTTATTTTTTTAATCATTTTTTTACCCCATCATTTTATACAAATAAATTGACATTACATATCTTTTTTGTGCATTGTTATTTTACTTTTTTATATCCAACCTTTTTATTGTCGCTGTTCTTCGAGAAATTAATAAATGTATTTCCATTGAATTCAACATCATACTTTGCTTCTGTATCTATGCCATAAAGCGAAAACAGAGTGTGTCCCAATTTTTCTTCTACGATTACAAATTGATAATTCGATGCTCTTTCAATTCTTTTTATAAATACTTCATTGGTGTCCAAAAACAATATAACCAGCTTGTTTTGGTTGCGTTTTTTTATACGCCCCTCTAATTCATTTTTACTGTTTCTTTTGATTTCTATTTGTATTCCCTTAAGGTTTTTCCTACCGACTATTTCCCAAGTCCCTATAAACTTATCCTCGGAAACTTTTTGGAATGCCCCAGAAGAACATCCGTAAAGTACCATTATACATAACATTGCAACGCCTAGTAGTTTCCTCATCATAATTGCCTTTAATACAATTTAAAATATTGAATAGGGTAAATATAAGCATCCCATCCAAGAATTAACCAGAACTATTCACCCTAAATAATCTCACCTGTCCACGACCCTCACCCCCATAACAAGGATATCGTCCAATCGCTCTACCTCTCCTTTCCATTCATGGAGCGCTTTAGAAATTTCAGCTTTCTGTTCTTCCATTCCTAAATGATGCACACTCAAAAGTAATTTTTTAAACCGTCTTGTTCCAAATTTTTTGTTTTTTGCTCCACCAAATTGATCAGGAAAACCGTCTGAATAAGAGTAAATAAGATCATTCTGATGTATGGGTACAATGCGTGTATCAAAAGATTCTCTAATTAAAGTGGTATCAAATCCTATGGCTTGTTTATTCCCTTTTACTTCAACAAGAATATGTTCAGGATGGGCTTCTGATTCTAAAATCTTAACTTTAAAGTCAACTTGTTCCCACGTTTTTAAGTTTTCTTTTTTGGTGATGATAATTATCGAATTTTTAGCCCCTGCAAAATAGAGTTTGTTGGTTTTGCTGTTTAATCCACACAGTGTCATATCCATACCATCCCGAATCGATATTCCTTTCTTTTTATATTCCTTAATTTTTAAAGATGTGTAGACACCTTCATTTAAAAAATCCAACGCTTCTCCTGGCGTATTGACATGTCTTACCTTTATGCTTTGATTGAGGTAATTGTTGCCCAAGAAACTCATAAATGCACCTGGAACACCATGACCAGTACAATCAACAGCAGCAAAAATAGCCAGTTTTTCACCACTTTCTGTGGTAACACGCTCCACAAAATAAAAGTCTCCACTCACAATATCCCGTGGTTCGTATAAAATAAAAGATTCTGGCAATACATTTTTGACATGACTTTCGGTTGGTAAAATTGCTGCTTGAATGCGTTGGGCATATCTTATACTGTCGAGGACACTCTTGTTTTGCCTAACCAATTCTTCCTGCTGTTCCTTAATTTTATGTGTTCTTTGATCAACGAGCGACTCAAGTTCTGCCAAGGCTTCCTTTTGAATATTTTCTTTTTCTTCTTGCAATTCTTTGTACCGTTGTGCCATAGATATACTAAGCGCTAAAACCTCTAATCCTGAACTTATTTTAAGTGAAAGTTCTGAAACACGAGCATCTCCAAAAATGCCCATATTCCCAAGAATAAATAAAATGCCCCCTGCAATCAGGATTAAAAAACCCAGCAAAAAAGCATTGTTTATGGTGTACCCTTTTCTTTTAAAACTAAAAATCGTAATCGTTATAGACGCCCCGCCAATCAATGTAAGCACATTCACCAACGGATATGAAATGATGCGTGTAAACCCTGGGATTAGAGCCATAACAATAGTGATTCCCAAAGCCAAAAGTAAAACCCTATAAAAACTGCTCCATTTTATACTCCGACTCCTTACATGCAAATAGTTGGTGGCATAGAAAACAACAAACACAGCTGTTCCTGCAGCAGAAATGACAGTGCTTATTCCCGAAAAATAAAGCGCATTAGGGAAAATAAATTGATGGGTAAAGCCTTCCAGACTGAATTGCAACATAAAATGGAAAAACACATACAATATATAATACAAAAAGGTCTTTTCTTTTAATAATAAATAGAAGAAAAAGAAAATAAAGATGACCAATGCCAACACGCCAAAATAGAACCCATGAAATAAATTATACTGATTGTCTGCTTTATAAAAAGCATGCTTCTCCCAAAATCGCATAGGTAAATTAATGACCTCCCCATCACTTTCTAAAACCAAATAGAAATGCTTTGTTTCTCCCGATGCAAAATGTAAATGAAAAAGGTTCTTTCGGTGATATATCGCTTTTTCGCTAAAAGGTATTGAATCTCCGTTTTTCCATGATTGCACGATTTCACCTTTACTCACTTCGTATAAGTCAACACGATCTGTAATGGGGCGAGCAGTTTCAAAAATAATGTCTTTTGCCAACCTTGGGTTTTGAACTTCAAACCGAATAAACCATCGAGAATGAGTAAAATCAAGAATCTCTAACGGTTTTTGAATCGATTGAAAATCAAATGTATCTTGACTGATTACTTGCTCAATCGTAAGTTCTCGATTCGGGTCTTCCAACTCAAATGCTTTATCAGCAACCGTTTTATTAAGCGTTTCTTGATTCAATATTATTTGTGCCTGCACTTTTTGTGAAGAAAAGCATGATAGGAACGCCAAAAAAATAATTAAATAAAACCGCATTGTATATTGTTCTATTGCTTGAGCTAAATCTATTGCCATTTTTGCACTTCAAAACGTATTCTATGAATAGTTTGGGTTAAGGTAAATACTTTTTTTTAGAAATGACCCAAGAAAATTAATTTATGTGTTTTTAGTCCGGATTCTAAGACAAAGTTTTAATAGATTAGATCAGTGTTCAACCGCATTCAAGGGCAACCCTACTCTAAAAAATCAAAGTGTTTGTTTAAATTATGATAAAGAACATCATTTACATTACTGATGTCTAAAGTGTTGATAACTATTGATTGGTCAGAGACACAACAATATTTAAGTTGATCCTATTGAGTCTGTCAAAAAGTCTTTCAATACAACGCATGGATTGTATGAAATGAAATGCTGATGCAGTTCACCAATCAAAATTATTGTTTTAAAAAAATTGGAATCTGCTTTTATAAAAAAAATTAATGACTTACTTTTGGTTCAACAAAAAAACACAATCACTATGAGTTCACAGAAAAAAAATATCCCATTTTTAGTATCAACAACAGTCGTTCTATTTTTTGTTTGCGTAATAATTGCTCTATTTATTACAGGTTTATACCTCGGATAGTCGTTCTATTCACAAAAAAACAAGTATCTTTGTTTCATCTTTAATCAAAAAAGCATAGCATGCAACTGTGGAATAAATTGAGTAAAGAGGAGTTGAAGGAGCAATTAGAAAAAAGTGGTGCTGCATTTATGACCATTTCTTTTTATCAATATGCCCACATCAAAAATCCTCAAATTTTTAGAGACCACCTTTATCAAATGTGGTCAAATATAGGTGTTGTTGGAAGAACATACATCGCCAAAGAAGGCATTAACGCACAAATCGGAGTACCCATAAATCAATTTGAAAGGTTTAAAAAAGAACTCTATGAAATTGATTTTTTAGAAGGTGTACGCCTCAATATCGCTGTTGATGAATCAGAAGCCAAGTATCCTTTCTTAAAACTAAAAATAAAAGTTCGAGATAAAATACTAGCCGATGGATTAAACGACGACACTTTCGATGTGACACGAAAAGGAAAACATCTAAAAGCAGAAGAATTCAATGCGTTAACGGATGATCCCGAGACAATCCTTATCGATATGCGCAATCATTACGAAACGGAAGTCGGCTACTTCAAAGGAGCAATCACACCTGATGTAGATACCTTTAGAGAATCTTTGCCTATAATTAAAGAGGAAGTTCTAAAGGGAAATGAAGATAAAAATATTGTGATGTACTGCACTGGTGGAATCCGTTGTGAGAAAGCCTCAGCTTGGTTTAAACATCAAGGATATAAAAAGGTACATCAACTCGAAGGAGGAATAATCAAATATGCCAATGATTGTGTTGAGAAAGGGATAGATAATAAATTTATAGGGAAAAATTTTGTTTTTGATGAAAGACGAGGAGAACGTATTTCAGAAGATATAATTGCGGTTTGCCATCAATGTGGCAACCCTTGCGACACCCACACCAATTGCTTAAATGATGCATGTCATTTATTGTTTATCCAATGTGAAGATTGCCGTGATACGATGGATGGCTGCTGCTCAATTGAATGTAAAGAAGTCCATGCCTTGCCGATTGAAGAACAACGCAAATTACGCAAGGGAAAAGAAAAAAGCAATCTTATCTTTAAAAAAGGCAGGTCAGAGAAATTGTTGTTCAAAAAGAACAATAAAAAGCCAATTCATCAACTTTAAAATAACTGGTGGTGCTCACTCGAACTTAAATGGTATCAGCAAAAAAAAGACTCATCATTTTATCAGATCTGTGGGGAAAGAAAAACACCAACTGGTTATCTTATTATACAAATAATTTAGAAGCAAATTTCGAAGTTGTACTTTACGACACTCGCAAATTGGGGAACGTCAACAACAAAACGTCCAGCAAAAAATTAATTCATCAGGAATTTGTTCAATCAGGTATTGATAAAGCCGTTGATTCCCTCCTAAAAAAAGAACAAGATAGCCCATTTATATTGGCCTTTAGTGTGGGCGGAAGCATAGCCTGGAAAGCAGCTTTAAAAGGATTAAAAACAGCTGGTATTTACGCCCTCTCCTCCACCCGACTGAGGTTTGAAACCCAAAAACCCAATACAGAGATTGCTCTATATTTTGGCAATAATGATGCTTTTGTGCCTGACAAATATTGGTTCGATCAAATGGGCTTAAAAAGCACTTTCTTTAAGAACAAAGCCCATGAGTTTTATAAAGAAAAAGAAAGCGCAAGGTTAATTTGTCGTACACTCAATGCTCGAAATTCTTAACCCGAATGCCATGACAAGAGTTCTTTGCAGCATATAATAGCTAACTTTAAATATTAGCCATTTATAAGAGCTTAAAAACAATACTCGAAAAGACTATTTTCCTCAACATTTTTTATTGGAAATTTATAATTATCCAAGGAATAAGTTGAGGCTGGCATTAAAATTAAATCAATTAGAATCGATATAAATGATTAGTAAGACCAGATAGCTCCGCAGTGAATCCCAAGGAAATCCTCTAGCCGCAATTATCATTTATGAAAATGGAGATTGAGTTTATTTCACAATCTGTGTGCTCATTTCGGGAAACTCAATACAGAGCATCGCAGAGAATAGTTCAGGTTAAAGTTTAGAATTCTGATTTAAAAAAGTTGCAATAAAAGTATTGATGTAAAAAATGTAGGTTATTTCCATATAATTTGCAATTCCTTAATGATTTCTTCCCTCATTTCGATTGAAAAAAGTATCTTTCGGAAACATTTAAAATATAAAAACTGTGATATTAGGAATAATCTGGGATGTTGATCCAAATCTTATTGAAGGATGGAGAACACCAAATAAATATGGATTACTGTTTGTAACTGGACTTATCATAGGTTATTATGTAATCAAACGGATGTTTAAAGCTGAGAACATTCCTGAAGCCAAGCTCGACAAATTACTTATTTATGTCATTATTGCCACCATTGTTGGGGCACGATTAGGACATGTTTTTTTCTATGACTGGGCGTATTACAGTCAACATTTATCAGAAATTGTTCAGGTATGGAAAGGCGGATTAGCAAGTCACGGTGGAGCAATAGGTGTTTTAATTGCACTGATTATTTACAGTAAAGTCGTAGCCAAAAAACCCGTTTGGTGGATTCTTGATCGAATTGTTGCACCCATCGCCATAACTGGAACTTTTATTCGTTTTGGAAACCTTATGAATTCGGAAATTATTGGAACACCCACCAATCTGCCGTGGGGATTTAAGTTTATTCATGAAAGCTATGACCACATGGTCGAAGTCAATGGAAAAATGGTTCATGTCTTCCGCCATCCGACACAGCTCTATGAAGCGCTCGGTTACCTTGCGAGTTTCTTTATTTTACTCTATATGTTCTGGAAAACAAAGATCAAAGAGAAAAATGGATTTTTATTTGGATTGTTTCTCGTTTTTATCTTCGGTTGGCGATTCTTTGTAGAGTTCTTCAAAGTAGGTCAGGCTGCTCGAGATGCCCATTTAGAAATCGATACAGGACAATGGCTAAGTATCCCATTTGTTATTGGTGGAATTGTTATCATGATTCTTGCCAGTAAAAAACGACTCAATCCTAAGGAACAAACAAAGGCATAAATCTGTTACATTTTAATTTATTGCTCTCTATGAAAAATAGAATTACCACATTGTTTAATATCCAATATCCGATCATCCAAGCAGGTATGATTTGGAATTCAGGTTGGCGATTAGCCGCTGCTGTTTCAAATGCTGGAGGACTTGGAATTATTGGCTCTGGAAGTATGTATCCGGATATCTTAGATGAACACATTCAAAAGTGCAAAGCAGCAACCGACAAGCCCTTTGCGGTCAATTTACCTTTAATTTACCCCGCGATAGAAGAACATGTAGCAACCATCATTAAACACAATGTACCCATTGTTTTTATTTCTGCTGGCAACCCAAAAGCATGGACTGCACATTTTAAAGAACATGGAATAACGGTAGTTCATGTTGTGCCGAGTGTAAAGTTTGCCCTCAAAGCTGAAGCGGCTGGTGTAAATGCTATTGTAGCAGAAGGATTTGAAGCTGGTGGACACAATGGCGTCAACGAAACCACCACCTTTACACTCATTCCAATGGTTACTAAAGCAGTAAAAATCCCTGTAATCGCAGCGGGAGGAATTGGAAATGGAGCAGGAATGCTTGCTGCAATGAATCTCGGTGCTGATGCTGTGCAAATTGGAAGTCGATTTGTTGCTTCCGTAGAATCTTCGGGACATGCCAATTTTAAAAATGCTGTGATTGAGGCCAATGACGGAGATACAATACTCACTTTAAAAGAACTCGCTCCAGTTCGATTAATAAAAAATGATTTTTACCAACAAGTTGTAGAAGCCTACCAAAAATGTAGTTCAAAAGAAGAACTTAAAGAATTATTAGGACGAGCAAGAGCAAAAAAAGGAATGTTTGAAGGCGATTTATCAGAAGGAGAACTGGAAATCGGTCAGGTCGCTGGATTGATTGATAAAGTGATGCCCGCAGCACAAATTGTAGCAGAGATTGTTTCCGATTATAAAGCAGCTGTAAAAGCACAGAATACAGACGATAAATTTCAATTTTAATGATTCAATTTGAAAGATTTACACTCGACAATGGCTTACGGGTGATTTTCCATAAAGATACAACAACACCAATGGCTGTCGTCAATACACTATATGATGTTGGCGCAAGAGATGAGTCTCCCGAACGTACTGGATTTGCTCACCTATTTGAACATTTAATGTTTGGAGGCTCCATCAATATTCCCAACTTTGACAATCCTTTGGAACAAGCTGGAGGAAACAACAATGCCTTCACAAGTAACGATTTAACCAATTATTACGATGTCCTCCCTGCCCAAAATATTGAAACAGCATTGTGGCTGGAAAGCGATAGAATGTTGTCTTTGGCTTTTACCGAAAAAAGTCTTGAAATACAGCGAAGCGTAGTTATTGAAGAATTCAAACAGCGTTATCTCAACCAACCCTACGGAGATATATGGCTAGAGTTTAGCCCCTTGGCTTATAAAGTCCATCCTTACCATTGGACAACCATCGGCAAAAATATTGAGCACATCAAAGAAGCCACCATGGAAGAGGTGAAGGCCTTTTTTAAAACCCATTACCATCCTGGAAACGCTATTTTATGTATCGGAGGAAATTTAGAATTTGAGGAAGTCCGCCGATTGGTCGAAAAATGGTATGGTGATATCCCAGCAAGAAAGAAAAAGCCGAGAAATCTCCCACAAGAACCTCCACAAACTGAATTTAGAACAAAAACAATAGTTAGAGAAGTGCCTTCTGACATGGTGCTTTACGGATATAAAATGCCTGGAAAAAATCAAAAGGATTATTACACATCTGATTTGATCTCGGATATCTTGGGTCATGGAAAATCTTCTCGATTGTACAAAGAATTAAAGAAAAAACAAGAACTGGTTACAGAAATCGGTGCTTATATTACAGGCGCATTAGATACAGGATTACTAATCATCTCCGCACAACCAAGTGACGGTGTTTCAATAAAGAAAATCGATGAAGAAATACAAAAGGTAATCCAAAACTTAACGACTAAACCCATTGAAAAAACTGAACTTGAAAAATATATTAATAAGGTCAAAACTTCCAACGCTTTTGAAGGACAAGAAATCTTAAATCGATGCATGGATTTGTCAATCTATGAATTAATGGGCGATGCACAACTCATCAATTCCGAAACGGCTGAATATGAAAAAATAACAATCGAAGACATACAAAGGGTTTCCAAAAATATCCTTCAAAAAACCAATTGTTCACAATTGATTATAAAAGCAAAGCAAAAATGATAGACAGAACAGTAGCTCCTAAAACACATGCAATCACACACATTCCTTTCCAGAAGCCTGAAATAAAAACCCTGGGAAACAATGTCGACCTCTACAGCCTCCGTCAAACCAATGATGAGACAGCGAGAATAGATTTTGTTTTTGATGCAGGCAGTTTGAAAACATCTAAAATCATCGCCCAATTGACAGGGGATTTATTGCTTTCTGGAACCAATCACAAATCAAGTGATGAAATCGAGGAGGCAATAGACCGCTTGGGTGGATATATTGGTACAAAAGTTTCTACTGAAAGAGCAAAGGTTTCTATCTTTGGATTAAGAGAACATATTGTTCCCATTGCGAAAATTGTTGTTGATGCAATAAGAAATGTAAACTTTAACCCTAAAGAGATCAATCAGTTACTGCAATCAAGAAAAAAGAAAATGGCCATCGAGCTGGAGAAGGTAGCTGTACAGGCACGACGTTCTTTTCTCAGTGATTTATTCCAAAATTCACCCTATGGGGATTTAACAAATTTGGAAGACTTTGATGCCATTAATCCCAAAGACTTAATGGCTTTCCATCAAGAAAAATATTGTTCTGGATTGCAATATATTGCTGTGGTCGGCGAATTGAATGATGCCGAAATGATGGCTGTAGCCAACCTCGGAACTCAATTCAGTAAAAAAGAAGTCACCCCAATCGAATACGATTACACCTCTACCCCCAACACAATTCATATTGAGAAAGCAAAAGCTGTACAATCTGCTATTCGCATAGGTCGCATCTTGTTTAATAAAAAACATCCTGATTATAAAAAGTTCACTGTTGTAAATACAATTCTAGGGGGCTACTTTGGAAGTCGCTTAATGACCTCCATTCGAGAGGATAAAGGCTATACCTATGGAATTGGCTCAGGCGTGGCTCAATTAAAAGAGACAGGATATTTCTTTATCAGTACCGAAGTGGCAAAAGAATTTAAAGCGCTTACAATACAAGCAATACAAGAAGAAATCTTAAAATTGCAAAATGAACCCGTTGGAGAAGAAGAGTTAACACTGGTAAAAAACTATATCGTGGGTCAAATTTTAAATCAGTCTGATGGCGCCCATAAAATGATGAACCGCTTTATCTCTGTTCACTATTTTGGACTGGATTTCTCCTATTATGATGATTTGATTCAACAAGTTAATCAAATTACTCCTGAAGAAATTATACAATTGGCACAACAATATCTAAAATGGGAAGACTTTACTGTGGTGAGTGCAGGCTAAAATATAAATTGCAGTTTATTTTACAGAAGAAAGCATATTCTACCCAATAAAAACCCGTGTTTTAAGCAACGAAAACAAATTAAATACGTTATATCTGTATGAGCAGTGCCAAAAAACTAGTTATTCAATTAAAATACAACCTTTTGGATAAGCCATTTGACACTACAACACGATTTTATAGAAAACAATATACCAAAGAAAGTGACGTTTTATCAACGATGAAAAGAATATTAAATATTATTTTACTGATTAGTCTGCTGGCCTTTCTTCCAAAGAATGCAGGAGCAACACGCGGCTTTGGAGGTGAAATTTCTTGGGAATGTCTCGGCAGTGGAGAATATATTTTTGAACTAACATACTACCGAGATTGCAATGGATTTGATGTGAATACAAATTATGAAACCATCGAAGTATGGAACCATCCAACTTTAACATCAATCAAAGTGAATTTTATCAGTCGAACCGACTTATCGCCCAACTGTACACCTTCAGGTGGAGCTGTATCGCTTGAATGTGGAACTGGTGCAAATGCAGGAAACGGTCCGGGCGCAATAGAGAAAATTATATACAGAAGTGACCCTACCACCATTAACGGCACACCTCCAAGCAATGGCTGGCACTTTACTTTTCAAAATTTTTCAAGGAGCTCTACAATAACAAATCTTCAAAACCCAAATGCTTTAGGGATGACAATTAGTGCGACTATGTATCCTATTCCAGGCGCCCCTGACGGACAATGTATAGACAATTCTCCAACTTTCCTACAGGCTCCCTACATGATAAGTTGTGCCGGAGATCCTTATGCGTATAATCCCAATGCTGTTGATATCGACTTAGATTCTCTGAGTTTTGAATGGGGAAATCCTTTAGATTATTTCCCAAATGGAGCATTCTCTCCACCCACTAATCCTGCACCTGTTCCATTTGTTTCAGGGTATTCCTATACAAACCCAACCCCAGATGCAACATTTGATCCAGGAAATCAAGCCGCTTCATTAAACCCTCAAACAGGCCAACTCCAATTTACTTCAAACACATTGGGCGAATTTGCAACAAAAATGGTTGTTCACTCCTATCGAAATGGTGTCAAAATTGCCTCTGTCGAACGCGAAAGTCCAGTCATTGTATCTGCCTGTTCCGGAAGCAATACCGCTCCCATAATTACCCCCCCTTTTAATGGTGGAACAGCATTCGACACCACAATATATGCTGGCGATCCCGTTAATTTTGAACTGATTGCCTCTGATGCTGGTTTGCTTCAAGATGGTGGTACTGCTCAAACAATTACCATCACTCCCTCGGGAATGATGTACGGCGCTAATTTTACAGATCCAAATAGCGGTTGTGGAACAACACCTTGTTCTGTACTCAATTCAACGCCCCCAATATCGGCCTCCAATAATTTATCTGCGCTCTTCGATTGGCAAACTACGTGTGACCACCTAGTCGATGGAACTGGCGTAATGCGCAATGAAGTCGCATACGATTTTGTTTTTAAAATACAAGATGATTATTGCCCCGTACCCATGGTCCGTTATGCAACGGTTACCATACACCTTAAAAACAAGGACGTCCTTCCTGCCACTCAAATTAATTGTATAACAACAAATTCCGCTGGAGATGTAACCCTTCATTGGGATCCTATAACCGATCCGTATGGGTCATTTACGGGCTACGAAATAAATGGTCTTTCAGGAGGAACTTATGGTACAGCTCCCAACATCAATGACAACAGTTTTACAATTACGGGTGGAGTAAGTGGAGATACCGATAAGTTCTTTATTTCTACATTATCTGGTTGTGGTGGCAATACCCGTCGCAATTCTGACACATTGTCAAACATCTTCCTTAACCTCAACAATCCTGGCAATGGAAAAGCTATCCTTCAATGGACAGAACCTTTTCCAAATCAATTGAGTGGATTTAATAACTTTTATCACATATACAAAGAATATCCTGCAGGAAATTGGACACTAATTGATTCTGTCCCATACAACACAACTCAATACTTTGATACAATTACTGTATGCAAAGAAAACATCAATTACCAAATTGTTCTTCCAACAACAAATTGTGATTATTCAAGCAATATAGCTGGCGATCTTTTTGAAGACAATATTGTTCCCGACATTCCTAATATTATAAATGTTAACATTGACACGTTGACCAGTGATATTACTATCAATTGGGATGAAAATCGGCAAGAAGACACCTATGGTTATGTAATTTACAAGAGAGATGATTTTGGAAATTTGATTGAAATAGATACAGTTTGGGGACGTTCAAACACCAGTTATACATATTATGAAAATCCAGCAGATGGACCATTTCAATACTCTATAGCTGCTTTTGATTCATGCTTTACAACCAACATCCCACCAACGCACCAAACATCTGCTAAAGCTGAACCTCATACAACCAATTTCCTCACATCTTCCTTGGATATTTGTGCCCATTTGGTCAATCTAAGTTGGACAGGATATGAAGGTTTTGACAATATTACAAACCACCTTATTTTTACACGTGTAAACAATGGGGGTTGGCAACAGGTGGGACAAACAAATAACAATTCATTCAATTTAGACATCTCTGTTGGGGATGAAGTCTTTATCGCCGTTCAAACCGTTTCCAATCAGGGGGCTACTTCTTTTTCTAATATCGACACGGTCAAATTTGAAGGCTCCCCTGCTCCAAGTATGTCCTACATAGGGGTCGCTACAGTCAAAGACGATCATATTGTTGTAAAATATAATATCTCCTACGGAGAAGGTGTTAAACTTGTTCAATTGGAACGGTGGTTTCCAAGAACTCAGACATTCCGTAAAATTGATGAGAAAAATGTCAACAACACAAATACACTAACCTTTATCGATGAGGATGTTGAAGTCAACAAACACTCGTATAAGTACCGTGCTAAAATAATTGACACTTGTAACCGATCATTGGGCTATTCTAATATTGGAAAAACGATTTACCTAAATATTATTACAAACCAAGAAACTGAAACGCATACCCTGCAGTGGACACCTTATGAAAATTTTATTGGCAATCTCCAGCAATATGAAGTTTATCGTGCTATTGATGGTTATTTTAGCTCTACACCCATCGCTACTTTACCTTATAACTTAAGAACCTTCACCGATTCTGTTGGTACAATAAGTGAACACGACGATGGAAAGATTTGCTATAAAGTAGTCGCTATAGAAGCAAGTAATCCATACGGAAATGCTGAAATAAGCAACAGCAATACAGCTTGCGGCGTATTAGAGCCAACCATATATATTCCAAACGCCTTTACAGTTGGTGGAAATAATCCTGTTTTCAAACCTATAACAAGAGAACATAAAGTTAAAGATTATCTCTTTGAAATATATGACCGTTATGGTCGTGTTATTTTTACAACTTCTGACCCTAATCAAGGTTGGAATGGACAATTAAAAGGACAAACAAGAATTGCTCGTGAAGGTGTATACGTTTATCGTTTGGCCTTAACTGATGGCAATGGTCGAGAGATAATTAAATTTGGTCACGTAACTTTACTCGATTACCGAGGTGTGGGAGAATAAATCACAACATTAACATACCCTAACTCAAATAGCTGTAAAACAGACAGTAACAATCTGTGTTTTTATATATTCTGATGCGGTTTTATTGACCAAATTAGATAGATTTCCAATAAATTAAATATTTAACAAATTTTTAAGACATTCTGCACAACAAAACTTAGTTTCATACGTTATAATAGTGTTAGGTTTCATAAGTAGTAGTGTTTATGCAAGAGAGAAGACGCCCGTTTTCTCTCTTGCTGTTTTTGGTCTCTACTTATTATAAACCAATTACTAAAAGCTAAATGAATGAGGTAAAAAAAAACATCTAATTATTTAACATTTATTTGGATTTTTACCAAAACAAAAGAAAGACATAGGGGTTATATAGATAAGTAGTAGTTAAGTTTCATAAATAGTAGTGTTAGTTTTTAAGAGGAGGAGAGGACGCCCGTTCTTTCCTCCTTTTTTTATGACTTATCCCAATTAATTGGGGGAAAAGATCGTCTGTTTCCGACCAGACGCTATTTAAATAACTCCTTCAACACCTCCTCTATTCTTGTACAACCAATAATTTCAATTTTAAACTCCTTTTGTTGGATGCCCTTATTGTCTTTTGAAATAATAATTTTATCAAACCCTAATTTTTCAGCCTCCGAAATACATTGTACTGCTCTATTTACAGGGCGAATTTCACCAGAAAGCCCCACTTCAGCAGATAGACAAATATTCTTTTCGATTGCAATATCCACGTTAGAAGATAAAATCGAAGCAACAACTGCAAGGTCTATCGCCGGATCGTTTACTTTGATGCCTCCAGCAATATTTAAAAATACATCTTTTGCACCCAATTTAAAACCACATCTTTTTTCCATTACAGCCAACAACATATTCAAACGGCGCAAATCAAAACCCGTCGCACTTCTTTGAGGAGTTCCGTATGCCGCAGTACTTACGAGTGCCTGCACTTCGATAAGCATAGGTCGTAGCCCTTCAATTGTTGCTGCTATTGCACTTCCCGAAAGGTGATCTTTATTGTTAGAAATTAAAATCTCTGATGGATTTTCAACCTGACGTAAACCATCGCCTAGCATTTCGTATATTCCCAGTTCATTGGTTGAACCAAAACGGTTCTTCATGCTCCTCAGTAGTCGATATACATGATTTCGATCCCCTTCAAACTGCAAAACCGTATCCACCATGTGCTCCAACACTTTGGGACCCGCCAATGAACCTTCTTTTGTGATATGTCCTATTAAAAAAACAGGGGTGTCTGTCTGTTTAGCATACCGCAATAACTGCGCAGTTGTTTCTCGTATCTGAGATATACTTCCCGGAGAACTCTCAATTTTCTCGCTGTGAATTGTTTGTATAGAATCGATTATGATAATAGAAGGTTCAAGCTCTTGGGCATGATTAAAAATGCTTTCCAGTTGAGTTTCAGTCAACAAATAACAATTCTCATTCAAATCACTTATTCTTCCAGCACGCATTTTTATTTGCTGTTCACTCTCTTCTCCAGAAACATACAACACTTTCAACTGGGTCTCTTGCATCGCCATTTGAAGCATTAGTGTAGATTTTCCAATTCCAGGCTCTCCTCCAAACAAAGTTAAAGAACCAACTACCAATCCTCCTCCTAAAACACGACTCAATTCTCTATCAACCAAATGGATGCGTTGTTGTGGACTGTTTTCAATTTGATGAATCGCTCTGGGCTTTGCTTTCTTTTGATTTGTTCCTTTCGTGAAAGCTGTTACCTCGTGCTTACTCTTACTAACAATCTCTTCTACAAAAGTATTCCATTCATTACAAGAAGGACATCTTCCTAACCATTTTGCTGACTCTTGTCCACAATTTTGACAGAAATATGCCGATTTTACTTTTGCCATTAAATGCTCTGCTTTTTGAATAGGTCTTAAAAATAACCCTAATTCAGTTAAAAGAATAAAAGTACACTTTTATTTTAAAAATCAAACTAAGGAAACCCCTTCCCTTTTCCTCTCAAATTTTAAATTATAACAACAGTGATTTTAGGATAAAAGACTGAATTAAATAGACTTAACAATTAATTATAAAATAACATTTCATCGAACAGATAAAAATCTAAAAAAATATCTCTACTTTTGTTCTGTTCATTTGAAAACTGAATAGTAAACAGAATTATGAAATTAAGAACCAAACTGAGCATTGTATTGGGTGTATTTGCACTACTTCTTATTGCATCATGTGCAAAAAAAGAGCCTTCTCTGCTGAAAATTTTTGTTAAATCAAGCAGTATTACACATGTAGAAAATATTACTGTTCGTATTGTTGGGGATTTAGACAAGGATACTCCAGAATATTTAGAAGAGAAAAAATCCAATGAAAATGGATTGGCGCAATTTAATTTAGATGACTTTTATAGTCAATATGGCAAAAAAGATGAAAAAGTAGCTTATTTTAATGTTTACATAAAGGATACCGTTGGCTATTTTGATTACGTGGGAAATGTAAAGACGAAAGCAAACATTACGTCTACAGAAACAGTTTATTTAAAATAATAGCAACCTTTTTAAACATTCTTTCGTTATAACCATTAGGACATTTAAAAATAAAACAGTATATTTATCAATTGAAAACTATTTACGAGATGAAAAAATATTTTTATATAACAGGTCTTTTTCTTTTTATTTTTGGGATGATTATATTAAATTCTTGTAGAAAGAAAGAAGATACAATCGCTAAAATCACCGTTCGAGATACGGCAAACGTATTGGTTCCTGGTGCTAGAGTTGTTTTATATGGCACCTCTACAACTGATCCTATACAACCTGTTGTGAGAAGAGATACTGCTTATACTGATGGTGCAGGAGTAGCAACATTTAATTACAATGAAGTCTATCAATTGGGTCAAGCTGGAGTTGCTGTCCTTGATATTACCGCTAAGAAAGGTGATTTATTTGGAAAAGGCATTATTAAAATAAATGAGGAAGAAGAGAATTATGCAACTGTTCTCATTCAACCTTAACCCGAACCATTTATACAACAGAACAATTACGGAGAATTTATCAAAACTATTGAACTGTTGCGTTATGGATAAAATTCAAACGCAATCACATACTCCAGTATGCTCATCTCGTTCTTATTTTTAATGCTTGTACTTTTACAATTTTGAAGCATCCACAATTAAGCATTCGCAATTAACTACTTAATTCTGTCTTTTCAGACGACTACTTTTTTTGCTCTATACCTAACGCCAATCTACCCGCTTCATCCAAATTATAGTTTAGTGGCTCTTACTTAACAATTCCTTTAAAGCAAGTAAAAAACGCCTAAAACTTATAATGAACAACAAAGCTTTCCAACCCCCTCAACATCGCAGATGTTTCCGAGATAACGTAAGCGTATCTGAGGTCCTTGGAAGAAACAACTTGGTCTTCACCCGAACTATTCATAGCTTTTCATAACGTATTTTATGAATAGTTCGGGTGAACTCAATTTTCATTGATGGCAAGTGTATTTTTTCCTAATTTGAAGAATAATTCTAGTTTTCTCTTGGTTTTCTCTTGGAATTAATATTTTTTTGTACATTAGCACACCGAAAAGTTGATGTTGAGGTTATGGAGAGGTGCAGGAGTGGCTGAACTGGCTCGCCTGGAAAGCGAGTGTTCCGATTGTATCGGAACCGAGGGTTCGAATCCCTCTCTCTCCGCCAGTAAACATGTATACTTTTTGATAATTTAGGGAAAATAATAATTTTACAAACGCGATTAAATTTTAATCTTTGGAACATGAAAAAAATAATTAGTTCTTTAGCAATCATCGGAATGTTTACATTCGGATTAAGTACAATTTCATTTGCACAAGAATCGGCAAATGAAGATCAGGATACCTCAGAAATGGTAGGAGAAGACACAGTTGCAGACGCTGCTTTAAATGAAGAAGCAAACGCTCCAATAGAAAGTGTCTCAACTGATGAAGATGTAAACGTTGATCAGACCGAAGAGGCTGATCCAGATGCAGACGTAGGTTTTGTAGCCAATCTTAAAAAGAAGTTTATTGAAGGAGATCCTTTTTGGATGGGTCTTGTATTGATAGACATTATTATAGGTCTAGCACTTTGTATTGAACGTATTGTTTATTTGAATTTATCTTCAATTAATACACGTAAATTTATGGAAGATATTGAAGAACTTATTCAAAAAGGTGATACGGAAGGCGCAATGGAACTTTGCCGTAATACACGAGGACCTATTGCTTCTATCTTTTATCAGGGACTCTCCCGAATTGATGAAGGCGTCGAAGCCGTCGAGAAGACGGTAGTGGCCTATGGTGGCGTCCAAATGTCCTTATTGGAAAAAGGCATTTCGTGGATTACACTCTTTATTGCTTTGGCACCAATGCTTGGTTTCATGGGTACAGTAATTGGTATGATTCAAGCCTTTGAAAAGATTGTAGAAGATGGAACAGTTTCTCCAATTACTGTTGCGGGTGGTATTCAAGTTGCCCTTTTAACAACAGTATTCGGTTTGATTTCAGCCATGATCCTACAAATATTTTATAACTACATCATTTCTAAAGTAGATGGTATCGTAAACGAAATGGAAAATTCGTCGATTACTTTAGTAGATATGTTAATTAAATATAAGGTTGCGAAATAATTTGTTGAGCAACAGTTTATTTATTTAATTATTAAAAACCATTTATTATGGATAGCGAAAAGAAATTAAACATCATGGGCTTAATTATTAAACTAATTATAGCCATCCCGGCTTTGCTCTTTGGTTTTATAGTGATGTCCTCTGGTGTAAGCGGAGACAGTACTGATATAGCGAAACAATCCTTAATGGAGAGTGGCTCTTTCAATACTGTAATATACATTAGCCTTTTTGCCATACTCTTAGCAGCGGCACTTATTCTTATCTTTTTTGTAGGTTTGGTCATTTCCAGACCCAAAGAAGGCATCAAATCAATATTGGGAATCATAATTGCCGCCATCTTATTCTTTGTTCTTTATTTTATAGGAACATCAGATACTGTAGCATCTTTAAATGTTCAAGGTGATATTACAGTGAGTGATGCAGCAATGAACTTTACCAATGCAGGAATATATACCACAATTGTTGCTTTAATAATTTGTGCTGTGTTGACCCTAGGAATGGGCTATGTAATGAAATTAGTAAAAAACTCTAAAAATTAGGCATGGCAAAGCGAGAAGCTCCGGAAATTAATGCAGGTTCGATGGCAGATATTGCCTTCTTGTTGCTCATCTTTTTCCTTGTTACCACAACAATGGAAAAGGATACGGCATACCTGCGTAAAATACCGAAAAAGGTTACAACTCATGAACCTCAGCCTCCTGTTCAGAAAAAAAATATTTATAAAATAACGATCAACAGTAAAAATGTTATTAAGGCGAGAGATTCTATTATTCAACCCGAAGATATAAGCTCTCTAAACAAAAGAATAAAACATTTTTATCTTGTTAATCGAGATCGAAAAACAGATCGTGCTAAAGATTATCCCTATTATTCATTTGGTTCAATTCAGATTTATCAATCAAACTTAAACAACCAAATTAATCGATTAAATGCGCTTGAGGCAAAACAGGAAGCATTGGCTGATAAAGAAGGTAATGAACACGAAAAAGAAGTCGTGGAAAAGATGATTGCTCAAGCCAATGACGCAATTTCTAAATGGGGCGATAAGCTTGAGATGATGCGTCTCTACCAAAAATACAGCGGTAAAACAGAAATGCCTGAAATTGCCTTTGATGCACATATTCGATTGGAGGCATTTAATGATACTGATTACTCTGCTTATATTGCTGTACAATCTGAAGTCCAAAAGGCTGTGATTGAACTGAGAGATAAAGCTGCTGAAAAATTATTTGGAACTTCATACTCTACAATGAACAATCTATACCAACAGCATCTTACAGAAAATACGCCTGAGATTCAAAAGATCAAGACCCATATGGAATTAATAGAAACTCTATTTCCTTTAAAACTTATTGAGGTTAAACCAAAACGTTAATTATGTCAAAATTCAAAAAAAATGACGAAGCAGACGCGCCGGCTATAAACACCGCATCGCTCCCAGATATCGTCTTTATGCTTTTGTTTTTCTTCATGGTTGCTACAACAACTCGAGAAATTGATCCCTTAGTGAAGGTTGAACCCGCAACAGGTGTTGGTATGTCTGATTTAACACCTTTTAAACAGCGTTCCGAAGTGGATTTTGTTTTACTTGGAGAACCATTACAAGGTGATAAAGATAAATTCTATAAAGGAATTGCTATTCAATATGACGGAATATTGGCCTCTGATGGAATTAATCATATTGGAGAATGGAAGATTGATAAATTTAAATCAAAACCAGACGAGTTTACCGCTCCTAAACAGAATGTGATTACATGCTTCAAAGCTGATCAAAAAGTGCCCGTAGGTATTATATTTAAGGCCCGTGCAATCTTACAAGATTTAGATTTTAACTCAATTGCATACGCAGCTCAAGATAAAGTTAAAGGTTCTAATTATCACGTTCGGTCAAAATAAAAAAAAGTTGATTTAGGGCAAATCTAAGTAGATTTTGTTCTTTTAAAATAATAGATAACCAATCCCATTAACAATAGTGTTGATGGGATTGTTATTTTTAAATCAATATGCTCCATCCAATACGGTATACTATCATTTGCAAGCCAATATACATTAACCATATTGTTCAGTGAATGAGCAACAATTCCAGGCCAAATACTGCCTGAAGTGTAATACATCATCGCCAAAACAACGCCAAAAACAAATAAAGGCAAGATTTGTAAATAATTAAAATGAAGCAAAGCAAACAAAATGGAACTAGAAACCAAACTAAGCAATAATTTTCCCGTATTCTTTATCATGTGGTGAAATAAAAACCTTCTGAAAAGTAATTCTTCTGCTCCTCCTGTAATAAGTCCAATAATTAAAATTGCAATATAAAATGAAGATGATCCTACGTCGCCAATCACCAAATGCAATTGTTCATCAGCCATCGATTTATGGTCGACAAGTGATTGATATGCACCAACGAGTTTTGTAGCCTCTGCATTGATTTGTCCTAAAAGAGGCAGCAATAAAAAAACGGAAATAAACAATAAAAATGCCCAAACAAAGAAATCTTTGCCTTGACTCTTAATCAGTTTGGATTTTTTACTTAACCAAAGATAAATTATACCTGGCGTTAATAAAAAACCCAGCTGAATAGGAAGAAATTGTATCAGCATATATTGAACAGGAAAGAAATTCATTTGAACTTTAAGGTCTTCAGCTGGCATATTTGGATAAATCACCCCCATCAATACACTAATAAGCATAGATAAAGCCACAAACGTAACTGTACCTATTAAAAACAGAAATACCGTCTGTAAAAATGGTGAAATAGATTCAAACTTTTCTTTCATTAAACCAATATATCATTCCTTTGACTGTCCAGTTTGAGTAGAATAAGAATCATAATGATAAACGTCATCATTGCTGAGCCTCCATAGCTAAAAAAGGGCAGAGGAATCCCAATAACAGGGATTATACCAATATTCATTCCCACATTAACACCAAAGTGATAGAACAAAATCATAGCTACCGAGTTGGCATATACTCGAGCAAACCGACTCTTTTGCCTTTCAGCAATAACAATAATCCGAACCAATAAAATAGTAAATAGTCCAACCAAAGTAGCTGCCCCAATAAAGCCCCACTCCTCTGAATAAACAGAAAAAATAAAATCGGTTTGACTTTCAGGCACATGATTGCTCTCTGGACTTGATAAGATAGCCTCTTGGTAACCAACCCCAGAAAATCCACCGGAACCAACCGCTGCCAATGCACGGTTCCTATTGTAGTCCTTCCCATCTTTATCTTCAATCTTACCCAACCACAAATCTATCCGGTCCTTTTGATGACTTTGAAGTATATTGAGATAGGTATAGGAAACCACGCCTATAAATCCAATCGAAATAAAGTATAAAATAAACAGTACGGAGGTCATCTTCTTTTTGGAACGTTGTGAAGAAAATTTTCTAATGACAAAAAGTACTACCAAAGTAATTAAAGTAATCATTATCAATATTACCAACCATCCTGGAACATCATAACCAGGCAAAAAATAAAAGTCGTAGGTAGTATCGGTAAAATAAAGAATAACAATACTGAAGAAAATAATTGCAAATAAAACAGGTATGAAGTGAATGCCTATCCAAGTGCGCTTAAACCGGAAGCCGAATATACGATTAAGAAAAAATAAAATAATGGGGTCAAGCGTAATTCCTTCTCGATACATAACAAAAAAGAAAGCGGTAAAGACTAAGAAAGTACCTGTATCATTTTGAATTAAAATTAAAAACATGGTTAAAAGCACCACAAATAAGGAGAGAAATAATGATTGCCTTGTAATGCTTCTCCTGCCACCTCTAGAGATAACATAGGCCAACATTAATGCGGTAGATAATTTGGCAAATTCGGAAGGCTGAATTCCAAAACTTCCAATTCCCAACCACGACCTTGCTCCATTAATTGGAGTGGTAAATAACACCAAAATAAGGAGAATGAAGACAGTTATAAAAATGGTTGGGGTCAATTTTCGAATATAGTCTGCATCAATTAGAGAAATCACGATTCCAAAAAACACGCCCAATCCTATAAAAAGAATTTGCTTCCCATAAAGTGCTTTCAAATCAAAAAGAAATGGATGGTCAGGATTATAAGAAGCTGAATAAAGATTTATAATCCCCATCAACAACAAAAGAGTAACAATCAAAATTGTTATCCAATCCCAACCAAATGATTTGTTTCTATACCTATTCATCAGTATGTATAAAACTTTTATCCAAAATCCGTTTTTCTCTCCTCTTTTCCAACACCTCTCTATTGAGGTATTTTTCAATCATTAAACTAGCGATGGGTGCTGCCCAAACGCCTCCATATCCAGCATTTTCAACCAATACTGCAATCGCAATTTTCGGGTTATCTAGTGGGGCAAAAGCAATAAAAACGGAATGATCTTCACCATGAGGGTTCTGAACAGTTCCTGTTTTGCCCGCAACAACAATATCTTTTAGGCGTGCCCTTCGTGCTGTTCCTCCAGGTTCGTTTACAACCCTCCGCATTCCTTCTTTTACAGCGGGAAAATATTTTTTATCAACCATTGAAAATTGCTTTACCTTAAACCGATCCAACGGTCCATTTTCTCCTATACTTTTCACAAAATGTGGCTCATAATAATATCCGTCATTTGCTACAATGGCTGCTACATTAGCCAGTTGTAAAGGTGTAACTTCAACTTCACCCTGACCAATACTAATAGACTGTATGGTTGAAAAAGCCCAACGGTTTTTACCATACCAACGGTTGTAAAAACTATTATCAGGAATGAGCCCGCTTGTCATGCCATAAATATCAGTTTTAGGCACTACTCCCAACCCAAAGCTATACATGTATTTATCCCATAACTTTAGACCTACTGCAGCATCTTTATAAATATTCTTTTTGACATTTTGCCGAATTATTCTTCTTACTTCTTGATAAAAATAAGGGTTACATGAGTATTGAATTGCTTTAGAAATATTTGAAGCTGGGGGATGATTATGACAACCTACTAAAGCTTTATTACAAGGGAAAGAGGCGTTTTCAGTAATTACACCTTCTTGCAAACCGACAAGTGCCTGAACCACTTTAAAAGTCGAACCAGGAGGATATGCTGCAGCCAAAGGACGCGGAAAAAAAGGTTTTAAAGAATCCTCGAACAACTGCATATAGTTTTTTCGTATATTCTTTGTTCCAACCAATAAGTTTGGATCATAAGAGGGCGCACTGATCATAGCAAGAATTTCTCCAGAAGAAGGTTCAATGGCAACAATAGAGCCTAACTTATGCTTCATCAACTCTTCTCCATAAGCCTGCAAATCAATATCAATCCCAAGGTTTAAAGGAGGGCCTTGTTGTGCTCTTGTATCGAGTTTCCCATTGGCAAAATCCTCAATTATTTCTCCTTTGGCAGACATTAAGGTAACCTTAACTCCTTTTTTTCCCCGAAGTATTCTTTCATAATAGCGCTCGAGCCCAGAACGACCAATAAGGTCCCCCATCCTATAAAAATTACGATCTGCTCTTAACTCCTCTCCATTCACTTCATTTAAATAACCAAAAATATTGGCCCCATAAGGATAAGGATAGTAACGCATACTCATTGGGCGCTCATAAAAACCTTCGAAACTGGGCAAATTAATAGCAATTTTTGACATCTCATCTGCTGTTAATTCTTTTAAAAATGGATAAGGCAAGTAACTTCTGTAATCATTCACAACTGTATCATTTCCAGTTGTTCTGCTTATTGTTCTTCGGTCTAAATGTTTTCTAATCTCCTCAAATCGCTGTCGTATGGAGTCTACCGACATTCCAATTAAATTAGAAAAAGCAATTGTATCAAAGTCCTTAATGTCATCTTCCACAAACATTAAATTATAGTACGTTTTATTTTCTACTATTTTTTTGCCCTGTCTATCAAGAAATATACCCCGTGGTGGTTTAATAGTAAATTTTCGTTTCGCTACCTCTCCCGCCCTTTCAATCCACTGGTCGTCAATTACCTGCATATAAAATAAGCGGGTAATAAATATTACTCCTGCAAATATAAAGAGAAGAATAAAAACAATTTTCCTATTTTCTAAATTCATATACTCTTAGACTTTTTAAAGAAAAGCATCTGTATGAGTATAAAGATAATCAAAGTTACAATAGAACTAAGAATAGTATTTATTAAAATTTCCTTCCAAGCGGATATCTTAAAGTATTCAAGTGAGAAGAACCATAAATGGTGAATTAAAACAGCTATACCGGCTACCTTGACAAACCAAGCATATCCCCATTCATTCGCTGTAGGTTCTTTAAGAACGTCATAATCATCTCTGGGGGCAAATTGTCGCAATATTGTTGGGCGCAGATAGGCAATCAGCACAGCTGCGCTAGCGTGAAGCCCAAATGTATTGGTAAAGAAATCGACTCCAATTCCAACCACAAAAGCAAACAACATCAATACAATTGGCTTCGTGTCAAAGGGTAAAAGAAGGATAAATAAAGGGTAAATCATAGGATGAATTCCATATCCAAAATTCAATTGACTAAAAATCAATCCTTGGGCAAGAACAAAAATAAAAAGTCGGACGGTATTTCTAATCAGTTGATTCATTGGAGTTGCTCAATATCTTTTTCTAATTGATTCAATTCAAGTTGGTTGATGTTTTTTAAAACATAAACATACCGCAATCTTCTCATGTCCTGACTCAAACGTACAGCAATGTCCCACATCGGTTTTCCTTCTATTGGTTTTACGTTTTCAACAATTCCAAGAGGAAGACCTTGAGGAAAATAACCTGCACTTCCACGAGACAATACACGGCTTCCCTTCTTTATTACAATATCGTTTGAAATCCCTGTCAACTTTACTCTTCTTGGGTCGTCCTCTGTATATTTGACCAATCCAAAAGCGTCTGAACCCACCACATAAGCACTCAAATTAATGTCTTGTGTGAGAACCGACTTGACCAATGCGTAATGCTTTGATACATCATAAACAAATCCAACAATTCCGTTAGCAGAGACAACACCCATTTTTCGCTTTATTCCTTTTAGGGAACCAGCATTAATCGTAAAGTAGTTATTTGTGTAGCGGTAAGATGAGTTGATAACTGTTGCTGGAATACGTTCATAACTCAACGCTCGAATGGTATCATTAATTATTGCTGTTTTAGGGTCAACAGAGATAAAATTAATTGGAATTTTATTTTGTAATTTAATGTTTTCCTTTTGCAGTTCTTTGTTGGCTTCTTCAAGGAAAAAATATTTGGTAAGATCCCGCTCCCAAGTCAGCAGTTTACTCACTACTGCAGCAGAAGAGTTAAAGAACCGTGTTCTTGGAAAGCTCATAACTGAAAAATAGGAACTCAATACAATCACTTGTAGAATAAGGAAGACCAGAAATACCCTAAATCTTCTAAAAAATGCTATAAGCCTTAGCATGAACTAGTTGTGTTTTAATCCCTGATCAAAAATGGGAAGCGATTCACATTTTTCAAAGCGATACTTGTTCCTCTCGCCACAGCCCTTAGCGGATCCTCTGCAATATGAACAGGGAGTTTTGTTTTTATTGACATTCTTTTATCTAAACCGCGCAACATTGAGCCTCCGCCAGCCAAATAAATTCCTGTTTTATAAATATCCGCCGAAAGTTCTGGGGGGGTCATCTCTAGTGCATTCAGAATAGCTTCTTCTATTTTAGAAATCGATTTGTCTAAGGCGTGTGCAATTTCTGAATAACTCACAATAATTTCTTTTGGAATTCCCGTCATTAAATCCCGTCCCCGAACAGCAAAATCAGGTGGAGGATTATCCAATTCGGGCAAAGCGGAACCTACTTCTATTTTAATTTGTTCTGCCGTCCTTTCTCCAACAAGAATATTATGTTGTCGACGCATATATTCTTCAATATCGATTGTGAAATCGTTTCCTGCCACTCGAATCGACTTGTCACTAACAATTCCTCCCAATGCAATAACAGCAATTTCAGAAGTTCCTCCCCCGATGTCAATAATCATATTTCCCATCGGTTCTTCTACATCGATACCAATACCAATAGCTGCCGCCATCGGTTCATGAATAAGATAAACTTCTTTTGCTCCCGCATGTTCTGCTGAATCCCGAACAGCTCTCTTTTCAACTTCTGTAATTCCTGATGGAATACAAATCACCATCCGCAAAGAGGAATTGATCAAGCTTTTTCGCCTTTTAATCATCTTAATCATTCCGCGAATCATCTGCTCTGCACATTGGAAATCAGCAATCACCCCATTTTGAAGTGGCTGAACAGTTTCAATAAGTTTGTGCGTTTTTCCATGCATCTGTTGCGCTTTCTTACCAATTGCCACAATTTTTCCCGTCTGAATATCGCGCGCAACAATAGATGGTTCATCCACAACAACTTTGTCATTCATGATGATTAAAGTGTTGGCTGTACCTAAATCAATTGCAATTTCTTGTGTTAAAAAACTGAATAATCCCATATTTCTTTTTAGTGCAGTATAATCAACCTAAAGGTTGTATTAAATTTATCCCCAAATTTAGTGAAATAAATAAACAATGGTAGAAATTTTAATTTTAATTTATGCTTAATGTTTAAAATGTCTATTTCCAGTAAAAACCATTGCTATATCATGTTGATTGCAAAACTCAATAGATAATTTATCTTTTATTGATCCTCCGGGTTGAATAACTGTTTTTATGCCTTCTTTATGTGCAATTTCCACACAATCTGGAAAAGGAAAAAATGCATCAGAGGCCATTACCGCTCCTTCCAAATCAAAATCAAATGATTTCGCTTTATGTATGGCTTGTCTTAAGGCATCCACCCTTGACGTTTGTCCTGTTCCACTTGCCAATAGTTGACCGTTTTTTGCCAAAACAATTGAATTGGATTTGGTGTGTTTTACAATCTTATTAGCAAAAATGAGATCTGCTTTTTGGACTTCGTTGGGTACTGCATTGGTAACCGACTCAAGGTCATTTGTATTTTCTACAATCGTATCTCGATCTTGTGCCAAAACTCCATTGAGAATGGTGCGGTACATTTTCTTTGGTAACTCAATCGGCTTTTGGATTAAAATTCTTCTGTTTTTCTTAGATTTTAATATTTCAAGTGCTTTTGCATCAAAATCGGAGGCAATCACCACTTCGCAGAAGATTTCATCGATTAATTGTGCTGTATCAACATCAATTTTTGTATTTGAAATGAGTATTCCTCCAAAAGCAGAAACAGGATCACCTGCCAGTGCATCTGTAAATGCTTGTTTTATATTTTCTCTTGTTGCAAGTCCACATGCATTATTGTGCTTTAAGATGGCAAAAGTGGGACGACCTTCTTGAAAGTCCTCCATTAAACAAACAGCAGCATCAATATCAAGTAAATTGTTATATGAAAGCTCCTTCCCATGGAGTTGGGTAAAGATTTTCTCTAAATCTCCATAAAAAACGCCTTTTTGGTGTGGATTTTCCCCATACCTTAACAACTGGGATTCAATTATGCTCTCCTTGAAAACAGGTTGATCTTCCTCATTGCTCATATAGTCGTGAATGTGGACATCATAATGAGAACTCACATTAAAAGCAGCAGTTGCAAATTTTTTCCTTTGTGCTATTGTCACTTCTCCTTTTTGATCTTCTAAAATAGCTGAAAATGCATCGTACTGATGTCGTGAAGAAACAACGAGTACATCGTTATAATTCTTGGCAGCCGCCCGAATTAATGAGATTCCTCCTATGTCAATTTTCTCAATGATTTCTTCATGTGTTCCTCCAGCAGCAACGGTTTCTTCAAAAGGGTACAAATCGACAATTACCAAATCAAATGAGGGAATCTCGTACTCATAAAGTTGTTCTTGATCGCTTTCATTGTCCTTCCGATTTAAAATGCCTCCAAAAACTTTGGGGTGAAGTGTTTTTACCCTTCCTCCTAAAATTGAAGGATATGAAGTCAGGCTTTCAACACTCTCCACTTTTATACCTAAATCTTCAATAAAGGATTGGGTTCCTCCTGTACTATAAATTTCTACACCTTGATTGTTTAACTCTTTGACAATAGGCGATAAACCTTCTTTATTGAATACAGAGATAATTGCACTTTTGATTTTTATTTTACTCATAGTCGATTCTAACATTAAGCCCACAAAAATAAGTAGATTACAGCAATTTATTTGGTTTTTCCTCAATTTTATCCTTTCCTCTTTTTTAAAAGCCCGAATTATTAACTGCGTACCAAAAATGAGAACGTAAAACACACCCAATAACTTTTGTAACACATTGACTATAAGCTAAACTTATGCATCAGTGTGAAGTTGGTGAATAGTTGAGTTTAAATTCATGAATCGTTCAGGTTATGCAAAAAGATATTATTTTAGTATTTTACACCAATATTAGAAATTGAAATAACTCAAACTTAAGAATTGAAGAAACCGTATATATATCTCTTGCTGCTGATTTTCGTCGCTTTAAATAATGCTGTTTCTGCTCAAGAGGGAATGACAAGCTTAAACATAAGTGACTGTACAGGAGCAATTGAATTACAGCCCAACAAGAACATTCGACCAAGGTTTACAAAAAACCCTGGAGAGGTCAACGATTTAAAAAGTTTTTCTAACCATTTGAATGAAATAGAAACCAACAGTCTATGGCTTAAATTCACAACCAGCAATTCAGGCATCTTAAGATTGGCCATGAAAAAATCCAATTTCCCAATAGAATATAGTGTGTTCATCCTTAATCCAGATGAAGGGTGTGCCGCTTTAATAAATGGAGAACCCCATTTGGTTAGACACGATGTTTTAGAAAAAGACGCAACAATATTTAAAATTGATTCTATTGATTATCAGATAAATCAAACTCTATATGTATGTTTAAACACAACGTCCAATACTAAAAAAGGGATAGAAATTCAGAATCTATTTATCGCTGAAGAAACAACTCAAGAAGACCAGCAGGTAAAACCACAGTTGTATGATTTTCGGCCCATCTCTACCGATGATCCATACCATATTATGATTAGAGATATAGAAACAAAACAGCCTATAGTTGCCAAAGTAATTATCTCAGGATCTAAAAAGCATGATGCATTGTATAAGGCTTCAGATTTTATCTTTAAAAATTTAGACAACCTGAAAATGGAACTAAAAATTAGTGCTAGAGGCTACTTCTTTAAAG
Organism: uncultured Fluviicola sp.; assembly: GCA_964585545.1. Taxonomy (GTDB): domain Bacteria; phylum Bacteroidota; class Bacteroidia; order Flavobacteriales_D; family Crocinitomicaceae; genus Brumimicrobium. Next base: position 176,278 of record CAZPDT010000002.1, on the reverse strand, counting down.
ATGTTATAATTAACAATAGAGGAAAAAAAACCTCAAAGAAGGAAATTTTCTTAAAGCGTTTGGAGAAAAATCAACTCATTGAACTCGAAAGCATAAAGTTTGAGCCCCAAACTGATGTGTTTTTACCAGAAGCGCTACCAAAATTAAAAAGATTACGGGATTTTATGGTCATTAACCCAGATGTAGACATCGAAGTTCAGGGTCATGTTAACTTGTTGGGAAAAAACACAGCAGGAGCAAAGAGGTTGTCAAAAAAGCGAGCAAAGAGAGTAAGAAAATTCTTAGCTGAAAATGGAATTGATAAACACCGCATCTCTGTTTATGGATTTGGCAATTCAAAAATGATCTACCCCAAAGCCGAAACCGAGGATGAAAGACAAGCCAATAGAAGAGTGGAGATTAGAATCAAATAACTCACCTTTGAAAACAAAGGATATCCAACGCTTATTGGCTGAGTTGTGCCGCTTAAAACAATTTATTTTTCGCGATTAGTAGTGTATTCGACCAAGTGAATCAATGCTTCTTTACTGGGAGATGCTGGAATTGGCTTTAACATCTCTAAAGCCTCTTGTTTGATCTCTATCATTTTTTTATAAGCATAATCTATTCCTCCATTGTCGATTACGAGCTGGATGGCTTTGCGTACTTTCTTCGGTTTTTCATTCTCGTTCTTAACAATATTAATCAATGCTTTTCGCGTTTTATTGTCGACATTATTCAGTGTGTAAATCAATGGCAGTGTCATCTTTTGTTCCCTGATATCATTCCCTGTCGGCTTACCAATCTTTCCAGGCGTTCCATAATCAAATATATCGTCTTTTATTTGAAATGCCAAGCCTATTTTTTCTCCAAACAGTCGCATTCTTTCTGTTTCGTCTTCTCTTTTTACAGAAATTGCTCCTGCCTCGCAACAAGTTGAGATCAATGATGCTGTTTTTTGACGAATAACCTCAAAGTAGACTTCTTCATCAATATCGAGCCTTCGGGCCTTTTCAATTTGTAATAATTCTCCTTCACTCATTTCTTGAACAGCTCGTGCGACAACCTCTAATGAACGGTATTGCTTTTTTTGCATGCTCATTATCAAAACCTTAGAAAGAAGAAAATCCCCTACAAGGACGGCAATCTTATTTTTCCATAGGGCATTAACAGAGAAAAAGCCACGTCTTTCATTTGCATCATCTACAACATCGTCGTGAACCAATGTCGCGGTATGCAACAATTCTATTAAAGATGCAGCGGTATAGGTGTCTTCGTTAACTTCACCAAGCATCTTTGCAACAAGAAAGACAAACATTGGACGCATTTGCTTTCCCTTTCTTTTAATAATATAGTGCGTGATTTTATCAAGAAGCGGACTCTTGGCCTTCATACTTTCCTTGAAGTGCTTTTCGAACTTTTCTAATTCATCGACTATCGGCTTTTTAATATCACTTACTGTTGACATGTGCGACAAATATAGGTATAAAACAGTGAATTTTAGTTTGAGTTTTTAGATTTAACCTGAACTATTTAACCCGAGTTTGAATATAGCCCACATTTCAAGACAGAAATCTTTAGTAACATAAAATGGCTAACTTTGAATTATAGGGTAAAGCTCAGTCATATTGCACTTCTTATCTGCGATAAATCAGCAGTCGTAGAACCATATTATCTGTACTCCATTACACTCTATCACCACGCACTACCATCCCACACAATCCACCACATGCTATATTGTATCGTTTATTGTAGATAGGCCCAATAGAATGATGACATGGATAATCACAGATTATTCTAGTAAACATAAACTTTCAAAGAAGTTCAATCAGAAACCAACAATTAACGTCCCAGTTTTTGAGCTAATGCTGATACCCTTTCACTAAAGTCCTGGGCTGCATTCAATTTTCTTTGAATGTCCGCTTTATTTCCTGCATTTTCATCAGCTTTGACGCGATTGAGTTCACTTTTTAATTCAGCAACCATCTCTTCTGCATTCTTTTTTATACCTACAACTGTAATGGGAAGAATAGCATTAATATACGCACCTCCCTTTTGAGATAAACTTTCAAAAACAGAAAAATATTTCTGTTGTACAGCAACATCTTGATCTTTTAAAAATGAAGCAAAACTCATTACGCTTCCTATAAGGTAATATCCCGAAATATCACCCCTAGTTATTGCATTGGCCATAAAGTCTAGATTTGATGTATCTCCGTACTTTGTGTACATAGAAATAAGCTCTGAAGTTAATGAAGAAGACCGCTCATTTTCTAGTTTTTTAGCAAAAGACAGTGCATCATTGAGGTCATTTTGAGTTCCATTTGTCAATCCCTTCAATGCACTAGAAACAGCAGCATAGGAAGGATCTCTATTAATTATATCTTTCAAAATCTCACGGGTTTGATTCTCATATTTCCCCTTAAAATAATTACTGCCCAATGCACTCGCAGCAGCAGCTCTTACTTTAGAATCTACATCACATTCTGCCATAAATGTCAATTGTTCATAAACTTCAGGAGCTCTTTCTGAAGATACTTTACTTAATTTTGAAATTGCCAATTTCCGAATGTACCAGAAATTGTCCTCCAAAGCATCTAATATCATCTGTTCAGCAACTGGTTTTCTCAATCTAGAGCCATAAATCAAAGCCTCTTCCCGATCTTTAAATTTCGGGCCATGGTAATATTGATGAACATAGTACTCCCGCGGTTTTTTATGCTGAAATTTGCCCAAAATAACACGATCCTCATCCACAATAATATTTTGCAATTCTCCATCGAATTGAAAAGTGAAGGTGTTTATATTTTTATCGACAACTACTTTATGTGTCATCTTCATTCCATTGGCATACACTCCAATCTTCATAGGTAACTTATACAACGGAGCTTTATCAAGGTCTTGAGTTTGTTTAATCTTTATCGTTACTGTACCATCTCCTACCTCCTGAGAAATATCGAGTATTGGGAAACGAGAAGCAAAAAACCACTCATTGAAGAACCAGTTTAGATCTTCTCCTGATACCTCTTCAAACGCTTGTCTTAAATCTGCTATCTCTGCAGTTTTATAGGCAAACCGCGTAAGATATAATTTAAGTGAGGCAAAAAAGGCATCATCTCCCAAATAAGTACGCAACATGTGAAGCACCCGCCCACCACGATTGTATGCAGTGGCATCAAACATATCTTCTTGATTTTCGTAGGCATACCAAATCATTGGATGATATCCTTTTTGTGCAGCGGATCTGAAATAGCCTTCTGCTTCTTTTTGTGCATTATAGTCTGCTTCATCTTCACCCCAATAATGTTCATCCCACAAATATTGAGAGTAATTGGCAAATGACTCATTTAAAGGAAGATTTGACCAGCTTTCCAATGTAACAAGGTCACCAAACCAATGGTGAAATAACTCATGTGCAATTGTGGCATCATCATCAGAGTCGAGCAATTCCTGCTCTGTTTTATATACAAAGTCACCAAAAACAGTAGCCGTTGTATTTTCCATTGCCCCAGAGACATATTGTCGCACTACAATTTGATCATATTTGGCCCAAGGGTATTCAACACCCAAAAGCTCAGAAAAGAAATCCATCATTTCTGGTGTTCTTCCAAATATTGCTTTTGCATCATCTTTCCATTCAGGCTCTACATAATAATTTACTGGAATTACTGTACCATCAGATTTGGTATAACTGTCTTTTATTATAGAGAATTCTCCGACAGCCATCATAACAAGGTAAGGTGCATGAGGTAAATCTTGTTTCCAATAATCTGTTCTTGTTCCATCATTATTTTCTTTTGACGAAATCAAAAGTCCATTCGATAAAGTCTTATACTTATTGTCTACTGTCATGTAAATTTCTTGGGTTGTTTTTTGATTGGGACTGTCAATGGTTGGAAACCAAACTGAATTGGATTGTGTTTCACCTTGTGTCCAAATTTGTGGCATCTCTCCCCCCCCTTTGTTTTGAGGATTAATAAAAAACAAGCCTTTGTCACTAGAAATAGCGCTCGAACCTTCTACCAATTTCTCTTCTGGTTTTGCAATATATTTTATAACAACTTTATATTGATCGTCTCTGGTATATGCTTTATCTAATCCTATCCGCAATTTCTTAGCATCTGTATATTTATAACCCAATGGTTTCCCGTTTAATTTTACATCTAAGATTTCCATGGACTGTGCATCTAAAATCAAACTATCTGTAGTGTAAAAATGAGGGGAGCAAGTAATCGTAGCAACGCCATTCATTTGCGATGCTGCCCAATTGAAATTGACTTTAAGTTGTGTGTGTTCTATATCTGTTAAAATTGTTCTTGACGCCCTGTAAATCGGTCTTCCAATGATTTTCTCTTCCTTGGGTTTCGCTGTTTCCGTTGGCTTACTTTCAGTTGCTGTATTCGATGTACTTTCTACAGTTTCAGTTTGAGTTTTAGATTGGTTTTTTGTTGTGCCACAACTGTAAAACAAACTCATCGACAAAAGCGCTATAAAAACTTTATTCATTACTTTATAAATTTTTGAGATAACAAAAGTGGTCATTTAAAAGAAAAAAACCAATTTTCTTTCGCCCCAAGGTCATACCGTATTATTTATGAGATTATTTTTGATTTTTAGATAGAATTCGTAATTTACAGACAATAGCGCTTCATATCAGCAAGTTACAAACAAAATATAAATTCAAGAGAATCCAAGCACTAAATAATCGATACCTAAATTTGGAGTAAAGAATTATTAGTTAAAAAAATGCAATGGATTGAAAAACATATATCTATGGTGTAAAATAAAACAATACAATGAATAATACGGGATAAAATCCACCTAATTTAACCCACATTTCAAATTTTTATTATGATTTTTTCACAATAATTATCCTATTCATAGGGAAAACCCTTAGTATTGGTCTTTTAATATCATTTATATTTGCATATAATTATTAATCATAAAAAAAAAAATGAAAAAAAATGTATTGTTGCTTGGTGTTCTTTTCTCACTAGGACTAACCTCTTTGGCCCAAACAGATATTGAACTGGTTAAAGATATTAACCCTACAGGAGATAGTAATCCTCACTTATTTATTGAATTCAATAATAAAATGTATTTTTCCGCTAAAGATGGAACAAATGGCTTAGAGCTTTGGGTGTCAGATGGCACTGCAACAGGAACTCTAATGGTAAAGGACATCAATCCCAGTGGAGATAGTTCCCCTAATAATTTTACAATATTGAATGGTAAGCTTTATTTTACTGCTGATGACGGAACTTCTGGCACAGAACTCTGGGTTACAGACGGTACGACCACTGGCACACAGTTGGTAAAAGATATCAATCCTACTGGAGGAAGTAACCCCGATGGCCTTGTAGAACTTAATAGTAAAATCTATTTTTTTGCTAATGACGATACCAATGGAAATCAATTGTGGGTAACTGACGGAACAACTGCTGGAACTTCAATTTTAAAAATAATTGATCCTGCAGGAACCTTTTATTATAGTCCTACCAAAGTAAATAATAAAATTTATTTTGCTGCTGATGATGGGGTAAATGGAGATGAATTATGGGTCACTGACGGAACAACAGCAGGCACCCAAATAACAAAGGATATCAATCCTTTAGGAGACTCTTATAGTGATGAATACACTCCCTATAACGGTAAATTAATTTTCATGGCAGAAGATGGATCGAATGGTTATCAACTTTGGGTGTCGGATGGAACACCTACAGGAACCCAACTTATTAAAATCATCAATCCTGGCGGAGACAGTTACCCTAGTTATTTTACAGAACTTGATGGCAAACTCTATTTTACTGCTAATGATGGAGTAAATGAAAGACAGCTCTGGGAAACTGATGGAACAACAGCAGGTACACAATTGGTAAAAATAATTAATCCAAGCGGAAGTTCATATGCTTTTGGTTATACAGAGTTCAACGGGAAGTTGTATTTTAGAGCTGATGATGGGATCAATGGAATGCAACTTTGGTCTACTGATGGAACTGATACTGGGACTACACTATTGAAAATTATCAATGGAGCTGGAAGTAGTACTCCAAAATTTTTTACAGCATACAATAATAATTTGTACTTTACAGCATCAACATCAGCATCCTTAGGTACCGAGCTGTATGTTACTGATGGAACAACAGTAGGTACAAAAAAAATCGCACCAGATATTGCACCAAATTCAAGTCCATGTTCTTATACTAGTGAGTTTTATCAGTTTGATAACGCATTGTATTTCAGTGCTAATTTTACAAGTTCTGGTTACGAATTGTATCGTCTTAAAGACACTACGCTTTCAGTTGCTCAACAATCTGACTTGATCAACTTTAACGCATATCCAAATCCAACAAGTAACCAATTAACCATAACAACTGAGAAAAACACATCCTTCTCATTGCTTAACTTAACAGGAGAAGTATTAAAATCCTTTGATGTTGACCAACAAAAGGTAATCTCTATTGAAGATTTAGCTGCAGGGATTTATCTATTGAGGGAGGAGTCGACAGGAACACAAACTAAAGTTATTAAACAATAAACCTTCACATAAAAAAAATCCCTTTCAAAATTGAAAGGGATTTTTTTTTATGAATACTTTGGTTATTTCTTCTTACACTTAATTCTCAAACTATGGGTAAAATGTACATTAACTGGATTATTGTTCTCATCATAGACAATATAATCTTCAGATTCATATAAATTTGTAGTAAACTCATTTCTCTTCCAATCTAAGTCATGAATAACACCCTCACCATCCTCATCAAAAATAGTTAATGTATTCTCAGTATTCTCGTAGGTAAAAGATTCTGTATAGGCATTGTTCCCATCTTTAATTGTCATAGAACCACTTCCATCTTTATTAAACTTCATGGTTCCAAAATCATGAACTATAACTGAAGAATTATCTTGGGGGAAATAGGATGAAGTTTGACTTTCTTCCCATGTTTCAATGTTCCATTCCCCACCTTGTTTCCATAGGTTTCTTTCAATTCTGTTTTCCTTTTTGCAAGCAACAAAAACAAGAGCTACAAATAAAATAAGCAATATCTTTTTCATAATTAATTTTAAATTTTGTTGACAAATTTAATAAATAAATTCAATACTACATTTTGTAATTTAACTTGTATGTTCCACAACAATTGCTCTATTCATTTTAACCCGATTTATTATATATTCATTAAAATATTAAAAGGTATTCATGCTAAGCACAGAGTTTATCGAAGTGAGCTCGCAAGCTCGGTTCATCAATACCATACTTTAAAATAATAATTGACTCAAAAACAATCTTTTAGGGGTTTAAACAATGTTTTTAGAGAACCCCACTTTTGAGTACTCATTAATTTTCGATATTTTGATTTAATTTTGGCATTTTTGTCGTTACAAGCCCCTTGAAATATGAAAATATTCCTTCAAGGGATTTCTAAAAATTGCTTCGCATCAAAATTAAATTCATGAATAAAGCGGATTTAAGTCCTTGTGGTTCTGACTCGACTGCAACATTTTCATAGATCTACTGTCCTTCTAAAGGTATACTTCGCTAAATTTAATTTATCTTTGTTACTTTCAAAATCAAAGAGCAAAACAAGTATGGAATACGATTTTAGTGCTATAGAAAAAAAATGGAGAAAGTTTTGGCAAGAGAACAACACCTATGAGACAAAAATGGAGGTGGATAAGCCCAAATATTATGGACTTACTATGTTCCCCTACCCTTCTGGTGCTGGATTACACGTTGGACATCCCCTCGGATATATTGCTTCCGACATCTATGCACGCTATAAAAGACTAAAAGGATTTAATGTCTTGCATCCTATGGGCTACGACTCATTTGGACTTCCTGCGGAACAATATGCAATTCAAACAGGACAGCATCCAGCGGTCACAACAGAAGAAAACCTAAAAAGATATAGAGAACAGCTAGATTTACTCGGTTTTTCCTTCGATTGGTCTCGGGAGGTAAGAACATCTGATCCTCAATATTACAAATGGACACAATGGATTTTCAAACAATTATTTGCTGCCTACTATTGTAAAGATGCCGATAAAGCGTTACCCATTGAGCACCTCATCGCTATTTTTGAAAAAGAAGGAAATGGCAACGTTAATGCAGTATCTTCATGTGAAATTGTGTTTTCTGCTGATGATTGGAAACAATTCGAGGAGTCAAAAAAAGCCAATATCTTGATGGACTACCGCCTAACCTATTTAGCCGACTCATGGGTGAACTGGTGTCCTGCTCTAGGAACTGTTTTAGCCAATGATGAAATCGTAAATGGGGTTTCTGAAAGAGGGGGACATCCTGTGGAGCAAAAGCTAATGCGTCAATGGTCGATGCGAATTACTGCTTATGCCGAGCGTTTGTTGAAAGGATTAGAAAAATTAGACTGGACAGATGCCGTAAAAGACATACAACGAAACTGGATTGGGAAATCTGTGGGTGCTTCTATAGATTTTCCTGTTGTAGGCTCTAAAGAACAAATAGAAGTATTCACCACCCGACCTGATACAATTTTTGGCGTTTCTTTTATGGTTTTAGCTCCTGAACATGATTTGGTCAATAAAATAACAACTGAAGAATATAAAAAAGACATTGAAAATTATCAACAGAAAGCAGGATTAAAATCAGAACGCGACCGAATGGCGGATACAAAAACCATTTCGGGACAATTTACAGGAGCTTATGCTATTCACCCTTTGAGTGGTGAGAAAATCCAAATTTGGATAGGTGATTATGTCTTGGCATCTTATGGAACAGGAGCTGTAATGGCAGTTCCATGTGGCGATCAACGAGATTGGGACTTCGCTAAACATTTCAACATTCCAATAAAAAACATATTTTCTAACGTTTCCATCGAGGAAGGAGCCTACACCGAAACAAAAGGAAAAATTACCAATTCTGAATTTTTAGATGGACTAGAAGTTTCAAATGCCATAAAAAAAGCAATAGCTGTTCTTGAAGAAAAAAACATTGGAGAAGCCAAAACAAATTACCGTTTACGTGATGCAGTGTTCTCTCGCCAACGTTACTGGGGCGAACCCTTTCCTGTTTATTATGACAACGATATTGCAAAAACAATTGATGATAAATACTTACCTATTGAATTGCCCGAAGTAGACAATTACCTGCCAACTTCAGACGGCAAGCCTCCATTAGGTAATGCTTCCTATTGGTATTGGGACAGTAAAAAGAATGAATTGACGAGTAAAGATAGAGCCGAAGAAGAGCATGTTCACCCTATGGAATTAAACACTATGCCAGGTTGGGCAGGAAGCTCTTGGTACTTTTTGCGTTATATGGATCCACATAACGAAAAAGAGTTTGTCGCTAAAGAAAAAGTGGAATATTGGAACAATGTAGATTTATATATCGGAGGATCTGAGCATGCAACTGGACACCTATTGTATGCTCGCTTTTGGTCAATGTTCCTTCACGACTATGGACTCATTCCCTTTGAAGAGCCTTTTCAAAAAATGATCAACCAAGGAATGATTTTGGGGAGAAGCAATTTTGTATACCGCGATAAAGAAAGTGGTAAATTCATAAGTTTTGGAAAAAGAAAAGAATATAAAACATCGAGAATTCATGTTGATATTAATATTGTAGACAATGATATTTTAAAAACAGAAGATTTTAAAGCCTCACGAGAAGAATATGCAGAAGCAGAATTTATTTTTGAAGATGACGGTACTTATGTCTGTGGTCATGAGGTCGAGAAAATGTCAAAATCCAAGTTTAATGTTCAAAATCCGGATGACTTGATAGAAAAGTATGGAGCTGATACCTTAAGAATGTATGAAATGTTTTTGGGTCCGATTGAACAATCCAAACCATGGGACATCAAAGGAATTAACGGGGTTAACAACTTTCTACGTAAATTGTGGCGACTGTTTCACGACCAAGATGGAAACATACTGCTTTCTGATGGTCAACCGTCAGCAGAAGCTCTAAAAACAGTACACAAAACCATTAAGAAATGTCAAGAGGACATGGATCGTTATGTGTTCAATACAACCGTTTCCGCTTTAATGATCTGCGTAAATGAACTCACTGACCAAAATTGCAACAACAGACTGATTTTGCATGATTTAGTTATAATACTATCGCCTTATGCCCCACATATTGCCGAAGAATTATGGCTAAAACTTGGCAATAAGGCTGGAACAGTGAGTGACGCACAATATCCTGTTTTCAATGAAGAGTACTTGGTTGAAGACGCACACGAATACCCTGTAAGTTTTAACGGAAAAATGAGGTTTAAAGTAGAATTGTCTAATCAATTATCTAAAAAAGAAATTGAAGAAGAGGTTTTAAAAATGGAAAAATCACAAAAATATCTTGAGGGGAAAACACCAAAAAAGGTAATTGTTGTACCTGGACGTATTGTAAATGTAGTTGTATAGTTTGATGTTAATCACTAAAAAAAACAGAGCCAGAAGCAGAACGAAAGCAAAAATAATCTCATGAACCGACCTCGCGAGCTTACTTCGATAAACTCTGCACATCGCATGGTTAGCTATTTTATGTTACAAAGTGTCTCTGTCTTGGAATATGGGTTAAGAAAAAAGGAAGTACAAAAAAATACCACTACACGGTTATACGCCATATAACCCGCTTTAATTGAATCGAATTTTTTACGCTCTAAAAACAAAAAGAAGTATTTCCCTACAACGTATCCAAGACATCCATAAAACGTTGCCTGCTTAGTCTTGACAAAGGAATATCTGTTCCATCTTTTAAAATAATTGTCCCCCCATCACGTCGATCATAACGTTCTATATAATTGAGGTTGATAAGATGAGAACGATGACAACGTATAAAGTCGGGAAGACCAAGAATATTTTCGTATTCTTTAAGTGTCCGTGAGGTAAATATCTTTCTCCCATCATTAATGAAAAAATAAGTATAGTTTCTATCAGATTGACAATGTACAATATCTTTAACAGGTAAAACATACATTGAAGATTTCGTACTGATTACAATTCTTTTATTGTCGTTTTTGATGTTTTCCAATAAGGTTTCATACTTTACAGAAAGGTCTGATTTTGTTTGAATGGTATCAATTGCGTTTTCTAAAGCACCGTTAAGCTCTTCTATTTCAACGGGTTTTAAAATATAATCTAAGGCAGAAAACTTTATTGCCCGAATGGCAAACTCTTGGTGGGCTGTAACAAAAATTACTTCAAAAGTACGTTGATTAATTTTATCAAGAACATCAAATCCAGAACCATCAGGCATTTGAATATCGAGTAGAACAATATCAGGATCATGTTCATGAATGACTTCTAATCCAGTCGACACACTATCAGCATCTCCGACTACTTCCAAAGGATAATCCGAATGGCCAATCATTTTTTTAAGTAGTGATCGTGTACGCGATTCATCATCTATAATTACTGTCTTGTATTTCATAAGCTCTTTTTTAAGAGTTCAACATATAAGGAGTTGCTATAGTCACTCGTGTTCCTTTACCACCATGATGACTTAAGTCTTCAATTAATAAAGAACCTTTAGTATTGTATTTACTATTGAGTAACTCAATTCTCTCTTTGGTTAATTTAGAAGCCATGCTTTGATGGTTTTTGATTAATTTTTTTTCTCCATTTTGTAGCGTTGATTCTATACCTACCCCATTATCTTCAACTGTAAATATACATAAATCATTGTTAATTTCACAGTTTATACTAATTAGTCCATCATTAACTTGACCTAATCCCCCGTGTTCAACAGCATTTTCAATAAAAGGTTGTAGCAACATTGGTGGAATCGAAATGTTTGAATGGTCGTCAATTTTGTCGCTGTTTACCTTAAAGTTAAATCGACTCTCAAACCGCATTTTTTGGAGAACCAAATAACGATCTATAATCTCCAATTCAACATCTAAAGGGATAAACTCTTTGGTGCTGCTCTCCAAAATCAAGCGCATTAACTTAGAAATATGAATTAAAAATTTTGATGAATTAGAAATATCCTCATCGTAGATATAGCTTTGGATGGCAATCATTGAGTTGAATATAAAATGCGGATTCATTTGAACCCTCAAAAGGGCTTGTTGTAGCTCCATCTCTCTTTGTTTCTTTCGAAGTCGATCTTGCTTCCCTCTCGTGCGAATAATAAAAAATATAGCTACAGATAAAACTAGAGAGATGATTAAAATAATAAGAATCAATCGATTTTCCTTTTTTGTGTTTTCTAACCGGTTTTTTACCAACAATCGTTCGGCAAGTCCTTTTTCAATAATCTTGTCTTGTTCTTTTATTTTTTTCTCTTTCTGTTCCGATTCAAAAAGTTCACTAAGTTGTGCAATATTTTTCTTTAACTGCTCTTCTTGAATACTATCTTGAAAATTTATGTACCGTTCTAAATATTGATAGGCCTTTTTATTTTTACCTTCACTATTTTTAATTTTTGCATATAGAAAATAGGCATTATTCAATTTGATGAGGAGTTTGTTTTTTTGAAAAGATGAAATGGCTTTATTAATGTATTTCTCTGATAAGTATAAAGCCTCTTTTGTATTGTACAGTTCTGCCATGTTATAATACAAATCCCCCTTAACCCCATCACGTTTTATTTGTTTAAAGAGTCCTTCACTTAATTGATAATTCTTTTCTGCTAGCGCCAAGTCCCCTTTTTGATAATACGCCTTACCAATATTGTTATGTACAGTGGCTAAACCATAAAAGTTATTGATAGGATAGAATTTAATCAATGCCTTTATATAGTATGCAATACTCTTATTGAGGTTGTTTTTGGAGCTGTATAATTCTCCTAGGTGACTGTACAGTTCGCCTACAATAAAGTCTAATTTCAGTCCCTCACTAAGATGAAGCACCTTAAAAAAGAATTCTTCTGCTCTTTTGATGTCTCCTAAACCATAATGCATATGACCTACCCTATCTAAGAACATGGCTTGATAAGCTACAAGCCCTTGTTGCTTGGAGTAGGTAACACCCTTTTGTTGGTTTTGAATGGATTTTTTAAAATCTGCTATAAAAAGATAATGGGTTGAAAACAGGTTAAATATCAAACAAGGCAAACCGATTAACTTACTTCTTTTTGCATGTTTTAGCGCTCTATTATAATAGGAAACACGTTCTCTTTTATCCGTCTCTTCTCTTTGAGCACTAATCACCATAAACATACTTTCCCTTGTAGGGTCATCATGAGATGTTGATCCTTTCTTAACTTTTTTAAAGTCCTCTTCTGCAATCTTCTTCAGGTTTAAAGATGCAATAAAATTTGCTGATAAAATTGAATCTCTTCTGCTCAAATGGAAATTGTTTAAATCAGGATCAGTATTGTTGCCTCCCAGTTGCTTATTCATTATATCGAGCAAAAACAAATGTAATCTCCCATCTTCAGAAAATTCATCGACGTAATTCTTCCGATTTAGAATAATCGAATCGCAATAAAAAGTGTTGTTTTGACTTAAATAATCAACCCAATCCAAGAAAATAAACTCTTTTTCTTCAGAAGAATTGGAGCGTTCAATCTTCTGAACAAAAGTTGTGTCGTTCACTCCAAGCAAGGTAAATGAAAACAACATTAAGATAGAAAAAGCGAATAATCTCATAATTTATAGTGGAACAGCAAAGTTAAAATTATTCTCCTTTTAAGTTAAAAATTATGGCTGTTAAAGGATTCTAAGTTAGAAATTACTTGAAAATATAACAATTTATCTATGTTTTATCTAAATCAACCATAAAAAAATGTGAAAAATCAAAAGCGTCATTAATAATTTATTAAAAATCTTCATAAATACATTGTTTAAAGCCGTCTCGTGGAGTATGATATTTATCAACTTTTCTGCATATCAGTCAATCAAAAATTTATTTGTTTCTCGTTGTGCGTATATTTGTAAAGGAATACAAAATTAGGAGAATGAGTCCAAAAGAACCGTTAAAAATGAGAGGGTTTTCCGCTTTAATTGTATATGCCAGTTTAACAGGAAATACCGAAGAAATTGCCCAAATTTTAGGGGATATTTTTCAAAAAATGAAAATCAAAAATAAAGTAGTTGAATGTACCCAAGCCAATGCGTCGGATTTTTTGGATTATGAGTTGTGTATTGTTGGCACTTACACCTATGGGAGAGAAGGAGAACTGCCCGATGAAATTGTTAGCTTTTACGAAGAGTTGGCGCAAGTCAATCTTAAAGACAAAGTATACGGCACTTTCGGCTCTGGAGAAGAAGCCTACGGATATTATTGCAAATCAGCTGATGATTTTGACAAGCAATTTCAGTTAACTGGAGCAATACGAGGTGCAGATGTGGTAAAAGTAGAACTGGATCCAGAAAAGGAAGATGTAGAAAACATAAAAGCATTTGCAAAGTCCATAGTTCATACCTTTGAACAGAATAAGCGAGGAGAATAAGAATTGCTGCATTATCCAACAAGTTTTTACTATTTTTGCGGCATGATTACTATCGATAATTTAGGGTTTCACTTACCACAAGGCTATTTGTTTAGCGAGGTGAGTTTGCAAATTAATCAAGGCGACAAAATAGGCATTGTAGGAAAAAATGGAGCAGGAAAGTCTACCTTATTGCGCCTAATCTCAGGAAAAGAAACGCCTTCAGAAGGACAGATTCATAAGTCAAAGGAAGCGACCATTGGATACCTGACCCAAGATATTATTATTGATACAGAACAGAGTGTTTTCAATTACCTAAACCACTCCAATCCCCAATTAAATCAAATTCGCCACAGTATTGATGATATTAATCATCAACTGGTTAGCAGAACTGACTACGAAAGTGATTCTTACATGCAATTGCTTGATGATTTGAACTTTGCCAATGAACAGTTCAATTTGTTTGAAGGTTATCAATGGGAGGAGAAAATCGCCGTAACACTACAAGGTCTTGGCTTTCAGGAAAGTGTATTTTCAAAACCCCTTAATGAATTTTCTGGAGGATGGAAGATGCGTGCAGAATTGGCGAAAATTCTTGTGAATAATCCTTCAATTATTCTACTCGATGAACCTACAAATCACCTCGATATTATTTCTATCGGTTGGTTGGAAAGGTACTTGAAACGATTCGATGGGATTTTATTGGTTATTTCTCACGACCGTTATTTTTTAGATCACGTAACCAAGAGAACTTTTGAAATCACCAATGCAAAAATTTTAAACTTTCCCTATCCCTATTCTGAATATAAAGAGAAGCGTGCGGAGGAAATGGAAATTTTACTGAATACACAAAAGCAACAGGAGAAAGAAATTAAGAGAACCGAAGAATTAATTGATAAATTTAGAGCGAAAGCCAACAAAGCAGCCTTTGCGCAATCATTAATCAAGAAGCTCGACAAAATGGAAAAGGTTGAAGTGGAAACAGATGATGTTAGTCAGATGAATATTTCTTTTCCATTAAGTGTTCAGCCGGGAAAGGTTGTATTGGAGCTTGATAATTTGGGAAAATCATATGGAGATCTTCAACTTTTTAGCAACATTAATCTTGCAGTGGGAAGAGGAGAAAAAATAGCTCTTTTGGGACCTAACGGAGTTGGAAAATCCACCTTATTAAAAAGAATCATGCATGTATTGGATGGCGAAGGAACAGTAAAGTATGGACACAATGTTGAGCTGGCTTACTTTGCTCAAGATCAGGCCAAAAAATTAAATCCAAAGAAAACCGTTTATGAAACTGTAGATGAAATAGCAAAAGGAGAAATTAGAAAACAACTGCGATCCATTCTTGGTGCTTTTTTATTTAGTGGCGATGCTGTGGATAAAAAAGTAAGTGTTTTATCTGGAGGAGAACGCTCCCGACTTGCCCTATGTAAATTGCTGTTGAGTCCATCTAATGTCTTAATATTAGATGAGCCGACCAATCATTTAGACATTCAAAGCAAAGAAGTTTTGAAACAAGCCTTAAAGCAATATGAAGGAACTTTTATTGTTGTTTCTCATGACCGCGAATTCCTTGAAGATTTAACCAATAGGATTTGGGATATTGAAAACCAAAACTTAAAAATCCATCATTATTCGGTTCACGAATACCTAAAGGTCAAAGAGGATGCTTTTGAACAAGCACAACAACTGGGGAAAAACAAACAAGAGAAAAACAAACCCACTCCACAAATTGAAGAAAAAAAAGCTCCTGCCCTTTCCTATGAAGAAGAAAAGGAAAGAAAAAGGAAAATTACCCAATTGAAAAATGCCGTCTATAAAGCAGAGCAAGAAATAGAAAAATTAGAAATAGAGATCGAATCTATGGATAAGGTGATTGCAGCATTGGATTATACAAATGAAGCAAATGCTTCAAAATCGCTTAAAGAATATGATGCCCTTAAGCGTGAATTAGACGAAGCCATGAAAAGGTGGGAGGAAAACACACTTAAATTAGAAGACGTATAACTAGAATTATTCATTCCATTTACTCATTTTAAGATATACTTATTTTATTTTTAAGTGAGCTACTTTTTGTTATAAAAGTCCTCTTGGGATTCAGATTAAGAAACAGATGGTGCAGTCATAGCTACATTCTCAAATTTCATTTTAATATCCGCATGACCTTTGTGTTTTCCATTGTTTTTATCAACAAAAATTCCTTTTAAATGAATCACAAAATTACCTACTTGAGGCGAAAATTTAACAATTTCTGCCTCTCCATTTTCAAGGGTATACCGCATAAATTCTCCTTCTTCCTTTACCGTAACCTGCATAGAGAAGAAAGGACTTGAACCTATTGTGTATTGACCTTTGTATTTTGAAAGTATTTCGTTTTTCTTAAAATTGAGCTGAATTTGTTCACTTTTACCATTCGTTATAAAAGCAGTGATGCTATTTTTACTAAAAGAAAGCACATTTTTGTTGCGAATAAAGTCAATAAATTCAAACTCCTTATCGGCAATTTTAAGTTCAACTTTGCCCATATTATATATCTCAGAGCCTGAGCTTTTGGTTTTTATATCAGGTTCATCTGACGACTCAATTTTCATATATTCTCCATTCCATTTGGCATTAGGAAGACTGTCTAAAGTCATTACTTCTTTGTTGCCGTCATTATTTTGTTCTTTGTTTTGACAGGAATAAAATAGAATTATACCTCCTATAATAAAAACCAATTGTCTCATTTCCTTTTTGAATTCTTGTTCTTGTGATTGTTTTTATTTGAATTGTTCTTCTTATGAAACTTTTTCTTGCCCTTAAAAGAAGAATGAGGCTTCTTTTTTTCATTCCATTCAGGCCCCTTCCCTAGCTCTTGGGGCAATTCCTTAACAGGAATCTTTGCCTCTATTAATCTTTGGATCTTTGCCAATTTCGCCATATCCTTTGGGTTCACCAAAGTAACAGCTTCTCCTTCTTTATTTGCTCGTGCCGTTCTTCCCACCCGATGTACATAATCTTCTGCATCTTGCGGAACGTCAAAATTAATCACCATATCAATCTCTTTGATATCAATTCCTCTACTCATAACATCTGTTGCAACAAGAAGAGATATCCTTCCTGAACGGAATCCTCTTAGCACCTCTTCCCGTTCAGATTGTTCTAGGTTGGACGAAATGCCTTTAGCAAAATATTTGTTTTTATTCAGATACTGAACAATATTTGAAACCTTACTCTTGGTGGAAGAAAAAAGAATGACCCGTTTATAATCTCCTTTTTTCTGCAAAATATACTTTACCAGTGCCGTTTTTTGTTCATCAAAGCACAAATAAACAGATTGAGAAACACCTTCTGCGGGTTTTGATAATGCAAGGTTTATTTCTACAGGATTGTCCAATAATGTTCTTGCAAATTTTCGTATTCCTTTTGCCATTGTTGCGCTGAACATTAAATTCTGACGGTTTTTAGGAAGTTTCTTGATAATCATTAATAAATCATCAATAAACCCCATATCCAACATCCGGTCTGCCTCATCTAAAATTAGATATTTAAGCGTAGAAAAATCAGCATAACCCATTTTTAAATGTGATAAAAGTTTACCTGGTGTAGCAACAATAATGTTTGTGCCATTCACCAAAGCATTCTTTTGATTTTGCCAATCTTTTCCGTCTCCTCCCCCATAAACAGCAATTGAACTTATAGATGAAAAATAAGAAAGTCCTTGTATTTGTTGTTCTATCTGAACCGCTAATTCACGAGTAGGCACAATAATCAAAGCATTGATACCTTGAGAAGATACTTGATCTATTTTATGTAAAATCGGAATCACAAAAGCGGCTGTCTTACCTGTCCCCGTTTGTGCACAACCTATAATGTCTTTCCCATTTAAAATTTCAGGTATGGCCTTCTCTTGAATCTCAGTGGTTTCTTCAAAGCCCATATATCCAATGGCTTCAATTAATTGTTCGTTTATATCGAGCGCTGTAAATTTCATGTCCTAAAGTTAATAAATCAATTCATACCTATTGTAATTTTTGTGTTTACAATTATACAGTATAGAAATTTTTAATATCAGCACTTAAAATTTCATCTCTTTCACTATTAAATTCATGAATAATGCGGGTAAAGGGGATTTCTAAAATAGCAAAAGATGTTCATGATCTCGACAACTCGGTTCATGAATGAAATTTTAAAAACTCTAACAACCGCTATTCTTTTGAAAAATATAATGCCGTCTCTATTTTAAACTTTTTCCCTGACTTTATATTTATTTTGTCCTATACTAAACTATATTTGTACATAGAAAGCTATTCCTTAATTCAAAAGTTATGTTTATAGCCAGAACACAATTTATTGAAAATCATTAGAAATGAAATTTATTGAACTTATTAGACCCTATCGATATTTAATTTTGATGGTCTTTTCAATTCTTATAATACTGTGGCCTTTAAGCCTGTTTATACTTACTCCTAAATGGGATAATGTTGACGCATTTCTTCCCTACCGATACTTCATAAGTGATTATTTATGGAATGGACATTTCCCTTTTTGGAACAGTTTCCAGCAAATGGGAAATCCTGTGTATCCCGATCCACAAAGTGGAATGTGGAATCCAATCACATGGCTGATAATGCTTTTTGGAAAGTACACCATGAAAGCCCTTATTATTGAACTTTTAAGTTATTTCATCCTTGCAGGAACAGGAATGTATTTTCTAATAAATACCTTATTTAAACATAAAAAAGTTTCTGCGATAATAGGATTGAGTTTTGCTCTTTCCGGCTTGATGGTTGGCTCAACTCAGCTTATGGTTTTCCTTGCTGGAACAGCTTGGCTACCATGGTGTGTATTGGCACTATACAAATTTTTAAAAGATTTCAAACTTGAGTATGCTGTTTTATCCGGCCTTTTTTTTGCTCTAAATGTGGTCTCCGCTAGCCCCGCGTATACCATCGTACTCTTTTATATTTATTTGGTGTTTTTCCTACATATTTTATGGAAAAACAAGCAAAATACAACCCATTTAAAAAAAATTTGTTGGGGAGGGCTAGTGTTGTCTCTAACAGTATTTATTTTATTGCTTCCTTATATTACTTCTTTGATTGAGTTTGCTCCCTATTTTGAACGTATTTCTAAACTGCCTTATTACGGAGGTCATATTTTAATAAATCCATTTACTCCCGCTAGTTATATCTCCTTTCTCTTTCCATACGGCGTACTTAGTAATTCACCCATTTTTGATATTACTAGTTCTACTTTGCGCAATGCTTATATAGGAATCCTTGCTTTAATCTTCTTTATTTATTCTCTTGTCTACAATTATAAAAACAAAAAAGTTATTTATGGTTTTATTGGAGTTCTCTTCTTTTTAATAGTTGCTTCAGGAGGTCAAACCTTTGTGTATAAAATACTTTATTACTTGCCTGGTTTTGGAACCTTCGCTCATCCTTCTTTTTTCAGAACTTATGCACTTTTTATAATGCTTGTAATTACAGGATATGGAATGGTCCACTTTTTTCAACAGCAAAATAAAAGCAATGTAACGAAAAAAATGATTCTTTTCTTATCTATTGGAATTTTAATAATTGCCCTAATCTCTTTCTTCTTCACTTCAGGAAAAGAAATTCTTGCTGCATATTATGAACTCGTCAATCTAACCGATTTTTCTTCTCTTTCACTTAGCACTCATATCGTTTTTAATGCTCTTGTTCTTTTGCTTATTATCGGTTTGGTGGTGCTGCTTAAAAAGTGGCTTCGTCTCTCACTTTTTGTATCTTTTTTCTTATTTGCTTTCTTAGATTTAGGCATGCAGACAATGCTTACATTCCCAACTACAATTTCCTATAAAATTCCTTATCAGAATTTTAGCACCTTTTTTAAAAATCTACCCAACACAATTCATCAGCCATCAGTAGATCAACCCATCCAATATTTTAATGATAAGAACGGACTTTATTTTATACCTGGAATTTGGGAAAACAGATCAACCTTCAATAAAACAATATCATACGAGGGATATAATCCTTTTAGAAACAGATTATTTGTCGATTCATACAAGGATAGTTCCAGATATTATAACATAAAAAATCCTCTATTTTTCTTTGCCAAAAAATCTCGACAGCCTAATGATTCAATTCAAAAAGGACTTGTATGGGGCAATATGGAATTTACAAATTTACAAGTAGAACAAACAAAAATAGATACAATTCACGTAGGATATAATATGTTCAGTTCAATAGTAGAAAATCAATCTGATTCATTCCAATGGTTGCTGTTAAATCAAAACTACTACCCAAAATGGAAGGCTTTTATAGGTGATGAAGAAACGCCTATATATTTATTAAATACACATATTATGGGAATAAAAATCCCCCCCAACAGCAAGCAAAAGGTATCTTTTAGATTTAACTCGCCTTTTATTCTTTATTTTGCAGGAATATCTATAATTGGATATATACTAACAATACTCTATTGCACAAAAGTATTTAAATTTCGAAAATGGAAAAGGAAGAACAAAAAAACTTAAATTAAAAGAATGGATATTTGCGAAAAAACGACGTTTTCAAAAGGGAAATTTGTCCGCCATCCATGGGAATTGGCCAGGATTAAAGTTGTTGAAAACATATTGAAGAATACGATTCAATTAAAACCCAATTCAAAAATTTTAGATTTAGGTTGTGGAGACGTATATGTTGCCCAGCAACTTTCAAAATTCCATCCTCATTCTGTATTTTATTGTGTAGATACTGCTTTTACTCCCAAAATGATTAATGAAATTTCAATGACTCTCCAATCAAAGTCTATTGAATTATATTCTTCCCTTGAAGAGTTTAGTACCCAGAAAAATGAAGTTGTGGATGTTATACTATTACTCGATGTCATTGAGCACATCGAAGATGAAATCACTTTTTTAAAAGAACTGCGCGTTTCAGGAAGTATTGATGAAAACACTAAAATCATAATCTCTGTTCCTGCTTTTCAATTTTTATTCAGTAATCATGATGTTTATTTAAAGCACTACAGGAGATATAATGTAGCCTTGCTTAATCAACATTTACAAAAAGCTGGTTTCACAAGTTTAAAAGTAGGTTATTTCTTTTTTACTTTATTATGTATCCGGGTGCTTCAGAAATTATTTCGACGCAATCGCTCAGTGTCTAAGGAAAAAGGAATAGGAGCCTATCAATCCAAGGGAATATAT
This sequence comes from uncultured Fluviicola sp., assembly GCA_964585545.1. Taxonomy (GTDB): domain Bacteria; phylum Bacteroidota; class Bacteroidia; order Flavobacteriales_D; family Crocinitomicaceae; genus Brumimicrobium. Next base: position 154,763 of record CAZPDT010000002.1, on the reverse strand, counting down.
GATAATATCATTATAAAAGTTTTATATTTAGATTTTTTAGTAGGGAAGTTTTTTCGGTTTTTCCGAATAAGAATTCCTGGATTATCTTGTTTTTCAATATGTCAAATACAGCAATCATAATACCCTGCTTTAATGAAGAGAAAAGAATCATCTCAACCTCTTTTATAAACTTTCTAATTCAATATGAAAGTTACGCTCTCTTCTTTGTAGATGATGGAAGTACCGATAAAACGTATGAGAAATTACAAGAGTTAAAACTCAAGATCCCTAACCGTATTGAGATTATTAAAAACAGAAAAAATATAGGGAAAGGTGAGTCTGTGAGAAAAGGAATGATCGCTGCGTATGAAAAGAGAAAGTTTGAGCAAATTGGGTTTTTAGATGCAGATTTATCAGCTCCTTTTTCAGAGTTTGTTCTACTTACCAATTTCTTATTAGATAACAATAAAAAAGCTGTATTTGGTTCTCGATTAAAGAAGGCTGGTTCCAAAATAGATCGCTCTCCGATTCGCCACCTTATAGGTAGAATTGTTGCAACTTTTATTAGTTGGACAATTGAAATACCTTTTTATGATACCCAATGTGGCGCAAAGGTTTTTCGGTGTGAAGTTATCGATATTATCGTTTCTAAGCCCTTTGTATCACGCTGGCTGTTTGATGTAGAAATTATTCTAAGACTCAAAAAACATTGGGGAAGTAAAATCGAAATTTTCTTATATGAATATCCTATTCAAAAATGGAAACAGGTAGATGGTTCCAAAATTGGGTTTAAAGATATGTTTCAAATCCCATTTGAACTCATAAAAATACGAAAAAACAGATGAACTGTTTCAGACTATCCGAGATGGAATCTCGCAAGAATGGGAGGATATGAAATAAAAAGGAATAATATAAGCTTTAAGAGTCAAATGTCTATAGTAATAATATTATCAATCGGATTTATTTTCCTTTCTTTTACACAACAAACATTGATTCTGTTCAATTTTATTTTTAACAAAAGAAAATATAAACTATGAAAATTGGTTTTGATAATATAAATATCCATTATTTCCAATAAATTTGAATTATATGCGTTACATTCAAAGCATGAATAAGTTTCTAACATTTATTTTTATAACATTCGTTATTAATATTCATTCTCAAGTTGGAATGAATCAATGGCGTATGTTTCCTTCCCCCTATATTGTTAAAGCAGTCTCTCACAGCGATGAAAGTGTGTATGGTTTGTTAGGTGAAGGAATATTGGAGTACAATATTGATGAAGAAACTCAAACATTATGGACTGCTGCTAACTACCTCTCAGATGTTAATCCAACAGCAATAACTTATTGTTCCCAACTCAACACATTGATTATTGGCTATAATAATGGAAATCTTGACTTATTATTTAAGAACAAAATCTATAATATTCCCGACATCTTAAAATCGAGCATTAATGGACTAAAAAAAATCAATAAAATTATAGTTAAGGAGCAACTTGCCTATTTAGTAACCGGTATTGGCATAGTAGTTATTGACATAAAAAAGAGAGAAGTAAAAGACACCTATAATCCTTCTTTTGATATAACAGAATATCTCGACTTAGCGTTTATTCAAGATAGTATTTATGTTTTAACTAAAAATAAAATTTATGGGGCAAATAGATTTAATCAATTTTTAGCAGACCCCTCCCAATGGAAAGAAGAGCATTATATTCCAGATTATTCTTCAACAGGTAGATATACTGAGCTTGAGGAATTTTCAAATCAGTTATTTCTTCTTTTTAAGAACGATTCAGCTCCAAACTCAGACACCTTATTTCATATTGATAATGGGCAGATGAGCGTTTATCTTCAAGATGAGTCGATTACAAATATAACAAAAGATGGTACTCAATTCTTTATTAGTTTTTTTGCTTCTGTAAACATTTATAATTCCAACTTAACACAAATCGAGAAAATTTACCAAACTGGCGACCAAGATTATATTACCCCTAATGATGTTTGTTTTGCAAAAGATTATTACTACATCGCTGACAATGAAAAAGGATTATTTCGGGCTAAAAACTCATACAGTACTCAATTTATACAGTTCGAAGGCCCCAGGTATAACAAAGTTTTTCGTGTAAAATGGCGAAAAGAAGTGTTAGCTGTAGCTTGTGGGGGCCTAAATGGCGTTGGACCTTCTTTTAATACTAATGGAGGTTCTACAATGGAGAATGGAAAGTGGACTTCCACAACAGTACATAACCAACCTATGCTAAAGGAACATGGAGTTTGGGACTTTCTTTCTACAGCAATAAATCCAACCAACACGAAAGAAGTTGCATTTGGTACACTCTCTAATATACCATTAATACTTACAAAAAATGGGAACGTAACAGATACCTTCACTTTAATGAACAGTATAATTGAAGGGAATGAATCCCTAGGTTGGGGATATATGTCCGCTTTAACTTATGACGATGATGGCAATCTTTGGATGGGTAATTCTGCTGCAAATAAACCTTTAAAAGTACTTGCAAAAAATGGTTTATGGTATGATTTTAATTTGGGAAATCAGGTCAAGAACACAACAGTAACCCGACTAATTATAGACAATAATGGAGTGAAGTGGATGACTTTTAAAAATGCTGGAATTGTTGCTTTTGATGAAGGAAGTAGTATTGCTGATTCAGGTGATGACCGCTATAAAGTGATAAATACAGGAGTAAACAATGGCGATTTACCTACAAATGAAGTAAATGCGATAGCTGCCGATTTTGACAATAACATTTGGGTTGGAACATCAGAAGGGATGAGGGTACTCTATAACTCTGAAAATGTTTTTGATGCTGCTCCAGGGGATTATAATTTTCAAAAATTATTGATTGAATACGGAGAAAATGTAGAAATTGTTCTGGGTACTACAGAAATTACTTCGATTCAAATTGATGGAGACAATAGAAAATGGATTGGAACAGCAAATGCTGGTGTATTCCTGCTTTCATCTGACGGTTTAGAAGTCATTAAAAACTTTACTTCAGAGAACAGTCCATTATTGAGTAACTCTATATTAGACATCGCTATCAATCAAACCACAGGCGTTGTTTATTTTGTAACAGAAAAAGGACTTATTGCTTATCGTTCTGACGCTTCTCAAGGCGATCAAGAATACAGTAATGTTAAAGTCTTTCCCAACCCTGTACGACCCGATTTTAAAGGACCTATAACGATTCAGGGAATTGCCTATAATTCTGATGTAAAAATTACTGATATCTCTGGAAAATTAGTCTATAAAACCAAATCTCATGGTGGAACCGCAACTTGGTCGGGAAATACAATGGATGGAAATCGGGCTGCTACAGGAGTATATCTTATTTGGACCAGCATCGATAGTGATGAATTTAAAGGTCGGAAAGTTGGAAAAGTTCTATTGCTTAATTAAAAATAATGCGTACAATTCAAAGTGGTGTACTTCTAAAAAAAATAAATTATAGTGAAACCAGTCTAATCCTTCATTTTTTTACTCTTGAAGATGGTTTTCAAGCCTATATATTTCGTGGGGGAAAGAAAAAAAAAGGCACTATTCTACAACCTTTAAGTCTTATCGAAATTACGTCTTATCATAAAAAGAATGACACTCTAAAAAAAATCACTGAAGTGAATTCTTTATTTGTGCCCCAAAACTTATTCTTCCATCCCGTAAAAAGCGGATTAGCTTTTTTTATGACAGAGGTACTTTCACAAGTTCTCCACGATGTGAATAGTGATGACAGAATGTTTTCTTTTTTAGAACATGAAATCAAATGGATTGACGATTCTAACGAGCTCACAAATTATCCAATGTGGTTCCTTTTTAAATTAGCAGAACAAATAGGGATAGGTGTTCAAGTGGAAAATCCAGATGGTGCTTTTTTCAACTTTCAAGAAGGCCTTATCTCTAATCAAACACCTGCCTCCTCATTTTATGTTAATGATGATGTTGTTCCGATAATTGCAACGCTTATGATTAGTAGTAAAACCGACTTCCTTGCCCTACAAGTATACAAAACAAAAAGAAATCAAATCATCAATCATCTCATTCATTACTTCCAGTTTCACATCAATAATTTTAAGCCCCCAAAATCTATGGAGGTGATGAAAACTATTTTCAATTAACCCAAAAGAAAACAAAGAAAGTCCCTTCCCATGAAAACCTTTTAACGGGGTAATTGTTGGAATATAAATGCTAATTTTGTAAAGAATTCTTTTATACCATTGAATAATGATAAAAACAGATATAATAATAATTGGTGCAGGGCCAGTCGGTTTATTTACAGTTTTTGAAGCAGGATTATTGAAATTAAGGTGTCATCTTATTGATTCATTGCCTCAACCAGGCGGACAATGTTCAGAAATATATCCCAAGAAACCCATCTACGATATTCCGGGCTACCCTTCTATTCTTGCAGGAGAATTGGTAGACAAATTGATGAAACAAATTGAAGTATTTAAACCGGGGTTTACGCTTGGAGAAGCAACTGTCAAAGTAGAGAAGAATGATGAAGACCAATTTGTTGTGACTACAAATAAAGGCACACAGCATACCGCTCCTGTTGTTATAATTGCAGGAGGCCTTGGTGTTTTTGAACCCCGAAAACCACCTATAGAGAATCTATCGAAATACGAAGATAAAGGTGTTGAATACATCATTAAAGATCCCGAATTTTATCGTGGCAAAGAATGTGTAATTGCAGGAGGTGGCGATTCAGCATTGGATTGGTCCATATTCCTAACGGAAAAAAACATTGCTTCAAAAGTCGCACTTGTTCACCGAAGAAGTTCATTTCGAGGGCATCTAGACTCTGTTCAAAAAGTTATGGATCTAGCTGAAAGTGGGAAAATTAACCTTTTAACAGAAAGTGAAGTTACAGGTATTGGGGGAAAGGATCAACTTGAAAATGTAACCATAAAACATAAAACACAAGGAGAGCAGGTTATAAAAGCAAATCATTTTATACCGTTGTTTGGATTGAAGCCTTCTTTAGGTCCTATCGCCAAATGGGGATTAGAAATCGAAAAGAATGCCATTGTTGTAGACACAACCGATTATTCAACAAATACTCCTGGAATATATGCCATAGGCGACATCAACACCTATAAAGGAAAGCTGAAATTGATCCTTTGCGGTTTTCATGAAGGAACAATAGCGGTTCAATCGGCCTTTGCAAGAATACATCCAGAAAAGAAGAATGTGCTTAAATACACAACAGTAAATGGAGTTAATGCCTTTTAACTAAAAATCTTTTTGTTATGACCAAATTAGTTTCTTTCAACGTGAATGGAATTCGTGCAATTGTAAAAAAGAATTTTGAAGCAGATATGAAGAAATTGGATCCTGATATCTTGTGTCTTCAAGAAACAAAAGCTCAGGACAACCAAGTTCAAGAGGCTTTAAAATCATTTAGTACATATAACATAGCATCAAATTCCGCAGTAAAAAAAGGTTATTCAGGCACTGCTATTTTAAGCAAGGAGAAACCTTTAAATACAATTTATGGTATTGGGGTTGAGGTACATGACCAAGAGGGACGCGTTATCACCAATGAATTTAAGGACTTTTATGTCGTTTGCGCTTATGTTCCCAATTCAGGGAACGGTTTAAAAAGATTGGATTATAGAACAACATGGGATGTGGACTTTCTTCGTTTCATTACCGAATTGAAGTCCAAAAAGAGTGTAATTCTCTGTGGAGACATGAATGTTGCCCATGAGGAAATTGATATTGCCCGACCAAAAGCAAACTACAACAAACAGGCAGGATATACTCAAAAAGAAATCGATGGAATGGATGAGATTCTCGAAGCAGGAATGATTGATTCATTTCGACATTTTCATCCCGAAACCGTAAAATATTCTTGGTGGAGTTATCGAGGTGGTGCTCGAGCGAGAAATGTAGGGTGGAGACTCGATTATTTTTTGGTAAGCCAACCCTTAATTGAGCAAGTGAAAACTGCTGGAATTTTAAATGAAGTAATGGGTTCTGACCATTGCCCCATCCTATTGGAATTGGATAATTAACCAGAAAAAAACCATATAAAAACAGAGTGAAAGTAAAGAGCGATAGCGAAGTTTTTACTTCATTCTGTTCTCACCCATTCTTACTCTGAAATAAGCAGATAAATCTGCAATGGGGGAATGCAATTCACACACTTTAAAAAACAATAAGCAATAAAAAAGGGACTTCAATATGAAGTCCCTTTTTAATATAATCTAAACTAATGATTACTTGTTCACAACCATTTTACGTGTTACTTGAGCATTATCAGTTTTAAGGTTAAAATAGTAAATTCCATTTGCAAAAGAAGAACCGTCAACAGTAATTGTGTGATTACCCGTCATAAGGTTTCCTTCATTTACAGTTGCAACTACTTTTCCTGTCATATCAGTAATAGTATAAGAAACATTTGAAGCTTTATCTAAACTGAAACGTACAGTTGTTTCGTTTGCAAAAGGGTTAGGATATTGAGTAATATTAAGCGTATTTAACGCATTGTCCTCTACTCCCGCTGTTTCGTTAAGGTTCATTCGAAGTACATAAACTGGGTTAACTGGTCCTAAATATCCCCATCCTGCACTTGTTCTAAAGCTAGCTGTTTCTTTTTGTGCTGAAGCGTATGTAGCAGTTGCAAGAGATGCAGTATCACTAAACATCTCAAGAGAAGCATGATAGAATCCAGGAGCTAAATCAACTGGAGGATCAAACTTTAATGTATGGAAAGATCCTTCATCGCCTGCTTGCATAGTATAAAATGGTCCTTCTGCAACCAAGTTATCTCCAGTCTCATCCAAAACTCTTACTTGAACTTGTTCTCCTTCAGTAATTCGGTTACCAAACTGGAAACTCATACTTGACAATTTAGTAGCATTACGGATTTCATATACAAGAGCGTACTCTACAATTAAGTTACCACTTGACAGTCCATCAGTACGTAAACTACCGTGAACAACACCACTTTCAGCATCTGTTGAATTATCTCTAGCATAAACACTATCCCCTACAGTAAATGGATATGATTTAAATACATTATTAGCAGGTGCATCATCAGGATCATCCGCTTCAACTGAATAATCAATATTGTAATCACCTTTAGTAGATGGCGTAAAAGGTGTGTTTAACACCAATGTTTGCGTTTGTCCTACAGCAACAGTAGCAGGACTTGATTCTGCTGTATAAACACCGTTAACTGTTTCAGCTGCTTTATACTTAACATTTGTTTGATCAGCTGTTCCAGAATTTTCTACTGTTCCACCACCACTAATTGGTCCTACTTGAGCAAGAGGTATTTGGTGATACACTAAAGTATCAGTACCATCTCCTGTAATATAATTTCCAACAGCTTGAAGGTCGTTATCTGGCAATCCGGCAATTACAACATCATCAATTTGCCATACAATAGATCCATTGTAGCCCATATCAGAAGTTGTATTTACATCTGATTTCATTCTAAATCTAAACAACACATTGTTAGAGTTATTCACATCAAAACGTAAATCAAAGTAAGTTTGCTCTGCGGTAGTCATAGTAACAACATTGGAATTAAGTTGTCTTGAAGTCCAAGTTGCTCCACCATCCAAACTCATATCAATATAAGTATCATCATAGTTATAAGCAGTATAGCTTTGAACAAAGCTGAAAGCAACAGTCTGCTCACCACTCAAATCTATAGGATTTGCAATCTCTATCCAAGCGTTTTGGTTACCATACGCAGGTGGGCTAGCAATAATATATTGAATTCCATCAAACCAAGCAAAGTTATCACCAGGTGTAGTTTTTAATGGATCAATAAAAGGATTTCCACCTTGAGTATAACTAGGAGCAGGTGTGTTGACATCACCTATTACCCATGCACCTTGATCGCCATCGCCTCCGATAGACCAATCTGATGGATCTGAGAAATCGCTACTAAAATATTCTGTCCCTAAAGCTTTTGATGAATAGTCTTCGTCAATATTACCTTTGTCAGAATTTGTTGTTGGAGCATCGACATTCACTGCCACATTCTTCAAGGCCTGTCTTTGCTGTACTTTTTGGTTGGCTTGATTGAAAGCGAAAGTAGTCACTCCCAAAAAAGCTGCCATTACATAAATCTTCTTCATAATCTTTACTTTTTTTTAATTTTGAACAAATATAAAAATAAAAACATAATTATCACAATAAATTATGTTCTAACTTTAGTAACGTAAAAATAAGCGAAAGGGTTGGTAGATGCCCTTCTTTTCGATTTCTACTTGAAATGCATCTCGGCTATAACCCGTTTTATTATAGAATCCAAAAATAACCCTATGAATAAGGCAGGTTAAATTCCATTCCATTATCTTTGTTGTTTGAAAATAATAAAACGAATGAAAAAAGATAAATATACAGTTACTTGCGCTTTGCCTTATGCTAATGGTCCTTTACATTTAGGACATATTGCAGGTGTGTATTTACCTGCAGATATATTTGTGCGTTTTTTACGACATAAGAAACACGACGTTGCTTTCATCTCAGGAAGCGATGAATATGGTGCAGCGATTACTATGAGAGCAAAAAAAGAAGGTATCTCCCCACAAGAAATTGTAGACAAATACCATCACATTATAGCTGACTCTTTTAAAAATTTTGATATCTCATTTGATATTTTTCATCGTACTACTGCCAAAACACACACAAAAACGGCACAAGATTTCTTCTTAAAACTCAATAAAAAAGGTGTTTTTACGAAAGAAAAAAGCAAACAATATTATGATATAGAATACAACCAGTTTTTAGCCGATCGCTACATCAAAGGAGAATGTCCAAAATGTGGATTTGACAACGCTTTTGGAGACCAATGTGAAAAATGTGGTAGTGCACTAAGTCCAACCGACTTAATCCACCCCGTTTCTACCTTAAGTGGAAAAACTCCAATCATGAAAGAAACAACCCATTGGTTCTTACCTATGGAGCGCCATGAAGAATGGATGAGAGAATGGATAAAAAACGGAAAGCTGAACGGAGTACAGCAACACAACCCCAAAGAATGGAGAAACCAAGTTCTTGGTCAGTGCCTAAGTTGGATTGATGGCGGATTGCATTCAAGGGCAATGACGAGAGATTTGGATTGGGGCATTCCTGTTCCACTAAAAGAAGCTGAAGGAAAAGTGCTGTACGTATGGCTAGACGCTCCTATTGGCTATATCTCTGCCACCAAAGATTGGGCAGAGAGAACAGGAAAAAACTGGAAAGATTATTGGACTGGAGACCGAAAGCTCATCCACTTTGTGGGAAAAGACAATATTGTTTTTCATGCCATCATCTTCCCCATCCTGCTTAAAGAACATGGTGAATTTATTCTCCAAGATAATGTCCCCGCATCAGAATTTCTCAATTTAGAAGGTGCCAAGTTCTCCACTTCACGAAATTGGGCAGTTTGGCTCCATGAGTACCTTGAGCGTTATCCTGAAAAAATAGACGAATTGAAATATGTACTTACATCTATAGCTCCTGAAAATAGAGACAGTGAATTTACTTGGAAAGATTATCAGTCCCGTGTAAATAATGAATTGGCAGATGTTCTTGGCAACTTCGTGAATCGGGCACTTGTTCTCAACAATAAATATTATAATGGAGAAATCCCTGAGTTGGGAAGTCTCACAACAGAAGACCAAAAGGTAATTGACGAATTGGGAAGAATTCCTGCAAAAGTAGAAGATTTACTTTATCATTACAAAATAAGAGAAGCCCAAAGTGAAGTTATGGGTTTAGCCAGAATTGGCAATCGCTATTTGGCAGAAACTGAACCATGGAAGGTTGTTAAAAACGATCCCAAACGGGTAGAGACCATCTTGCATATTGCATTGCAAATCACAGCCAACTTATCCATCCTACTTGATCCTTTTATTCCATTAACTGCTTCTAAAATAAGATCTTTCTTAAATCTAGACACATTAGTTTGGGAACAAGCAGGACACATAAACATTCTTCCTACAGGAGGGAAAACCAATAAACCTTCCATCCTTTTCCAAAAAATAGATGATGAAATGGTAGAAAATGAAAAGCAACTTCTTTTGGATGCTCAAAAAGAAAAAACTGAGAATTCCGTGCCCCAAAAAGAGCATATCGATTTTGAAACATTCTTAAAAATGGATGTCCGTGTAGGAAAAATTCTTGAAGCAAAAAAGGTAAAAAAAGCAGATAAATTGCTGGAACTTACAGTGGATACTGGTTTAGATAAAAGAACCATCGTTTCTGGAATTGCAAAACAATTTCAACCTGAAGAAATTATTGGAAAAAAAGTTGCAGTACTTATGAATTTACCTCCAAGGAAACTGCGTGGTGTCATCTCTAACGGAATGATACTTATGGCTGAAGACAGCAATGGCCAACTTAACTTTATTTCTCCTGATGATACCATGGAAGTAGGTGCAGAAATAAGGTAAACCTTATGATTACCTTCTCATCCATTTGAACAACATCTTTAATCTCAAGCGATGGTTGAATCTTAGAATTCCATTTTTATATATTCTCCCTGCAACTAATAGCATAACAAACGCAGAAATAAACAAGACAATTAAAGCCATATATATTTGCCATGTCCCTCCACCTTGAAAACCATTAGCAAGATGAATCATCATGGTCATAGGTGATGTAAAAGGAATAAAACTTAACCATTGTGTAAATACTCCTGGATAATATATTGTGTATACACCTGATAAAATAGAAAGGAACAATAGAATATTAATGGGTATTACAAACTGTTGTCCATCTGATTCAGAGCCCATGGATGCTCCTATCATTGCAAAGAAAGAACCGTAAAACAAATAACCTCCAATAAAAAACAGCATAAAAAATACCAACATATTTACATATTGAATTTCATGATAAATTAAACTGACAAAAGGACTTTGATTGATGATTGTGTTCCCCCCGTCTGAATGCATTGCTTGATCTGCTAAAAAGCGACCACTAAAAATATCTGGAAATACAGTTTGACGAAAAAGATAAAGCCCAAGTCCAATAATTAACATCCACACAATAAACTGAATAAAGGCTGAAAACCCAATTCCTAAAACTTTTCCTGTCAACAACTGTCTTGCTTTTACATTGGACAACAAAACCTCAACTATACGGTTCGACTTCTCCCTAGATATACTGCGTAAAATGGTCATTCCAAACATAAACACAAACACTATAATTAAGCTTCCAAAACCAAAACCCACCCAACTGGCAGTGTTTGATTGTTCGTTCCTTGGGTCATATACATCTTTTAAACTAAAAGAAAGTGATTGTTTAATCTCTCTAAATTTTTCTACCGATAAATCCGTGAATTGGTCAACCATTATTTCCTCTAGCCTTCGTTCCACTAGGTATACAATCTCACGTTGTACATTGCTTGGTGGTTTTTCACGGTAAAAAATAACAACATGCTTATTGCTGACAATCTTCTTATTGATCCATACCGCAAGATCGTATTTTTGATATTTATCCAAATCGGCAAACTCATCGTAATCAACAAAAGCATTGATGAAATCAAAGGACATATTATCGGGTTTTGTTGCCGCTAGCTTTCCTTCAAAAACTTGATTTTTATCCATTAATAGAACGTTCCAGTTCTTTTTCCCTGAAGATGTTGTAGATAAAAAGAGATAAACCAAAGCCAAAACCAAAAGCGGCCCTAAGATCATCAGCCATCTATAGAAACGATTGCTGAACCGCTCTGAAATTTCTCTTTTCGCTATCAATAAAATTTTATTCACTTTCTATTTTATTTTGCGCATTTATGGTCTTCACAAAAACATCTTCCATACTTGGAACAACAGCTTCCACCCCAGAAACTTGAACTTGTCCCATAACGGCATTTAACAAATCATTGATTTTATTTCCCTTTCTCATTTTTAAAAATACTGTAAAAGAATCGTCACTATGAACTTCTTTATCGATGATTTCATAACCTGCCCAAAGAGCAGTAGTAAAGCCAATAATATTCCCTTTAAAAGAAATTTTATACAAATCTTCCTTATGGACTTCTCTCAAATCTTTAACCTTCCCTTCCAATAATTTTACGCCTTCATTAATTAAAATTGCACGGTCACAAATCTCTTCAACACTATTCATATTGTGTGTAGAAATAATGATCGAATGGCCTTTTCCCTTTAAGCTGAGCAACTCTTTTCTAATCAATTCAATATTTATTGGGTCAAATCCACTAAAAGGCTCATCTAAAATCAATATTTTAGGCTCATGTAGAACAGTACAAATAAACTGAATCTTTTGAGCCATTCCTTTGGATAATTCCTCTATTCTTTTCTTTCCCCAGTCTTGAATATCAAATTTTTCCATCCAATAATTGAACTGTCGGTTGGCTTCCGACTTTGTTAGTCCCCGCAATCTGCCCAAATAAACAATTTGATTTTCTACAGTCATGTTTCGATACAATCCACGTTCTTCAGGCAGATACCCAATCTCTAATAGATTTCTTTCCTTAAAAAGCCGTCCATCAAAAGTGACATGTCCTTTATCTGCTGCGATAATCTGATTAATAATGCGCATTAAAGTTGTTTTCCCAGCCCCATTTGGACCTAACAACCCCAGTATCTCACCTTCTTTTAAGGAAAAAGAAATATCGTGCAGAATCGTTTGCTGGTCATAATACTTAAATATGTTTTCTACGCTAATCATAAATCTACAGTCCAAAAATAAATGAATTTTATACAATTTTGTCGATTTCTCCTATTCCTTTTCAGTTTATATTAATTTTGTCATAACAAAACCCGATATTTGCGAACCAAACAACAAGTTATGTCGAAAATTATTACGCTCAATGACTTTATACTCGATCGACAAAAAGATTTCCCCTATTCAACAGGAGAGCTTACGAGAATACTGAATGACATTGTTACCGCTTCTAAAATGGTGAACAGAGATGTAAATAAAGCAGGACTTGCTGACATTCTAGGATCAAAAAAAAATATAAATGTCCAAGGTGAAGAACAACAAAAGTTGGATATTATTGCAGATAAAGCATTTATTGGAGCATTTAAAACGGGAGGTGAAATCTGCGGAATTGCCTCGGAGGAAAATAATGAATTTGTTGCTTTTGACAACGAACACTCAAAAAACGGAAACTATATCGTTCTTTTTGACCCATTAGATGGCTCCTCAAACATCGATGTAAATGTGTCGATTGGAACTATATTTTCAATTTACAGAAGGGTTTCAAAACAAGGCACTTTAGCAATTAAAGAAGATTTTCTACAAAAAGGAACTGAGCAAGTCGCTGCAGGATACGTATTGTACGGTTCTTCAACCATGTTGGTCTATACCACAGGGAAAGGGGTGAATGGCTTTACGCTTGATCCTTCTATTGGGGAATATTGCCTGTCTCATGCCGATATGAAGTCTCCAAAAACAGGACGAATATATTCAATCAATGAAGGGAATTTAGACCGATGTGACCCTGGATTAAAAGACTACGTACAATACTGTCGAGAAGATGACCCTGAAACAGGACGCCCATACTCAGGAAGATATATCGGTTCATTGGTTGCTGACTTTCATCGCAATTTGCTGAAAGGGGGAATTTATGTGTATCCGACCACCTTCAATCACCCAGAAGGCAGATTAAGATTGCTGTATGAGTGCAATCCTTTAGCATTTATTGCAGAGCAAGCAGGAGGACTTGCAACAGATGGACATCAACGTATTTTAGAGATTCAACCCGTAAAACTACACCAAAGATGTGGCTATTTTGTGGGCTCTAAAGATATGGTGGAAAAGGCTATGAGTTATCTTAAAAACAAAAAAGCATCACTTGCAATAAATCAATAAAACCCTCTTACTCGTTATGAAAAAAGTATTTCATCTTTCAACTTGTGATACCAATAAAAGAATCCTTAAAGAATTAGACTTTGGAGACGATGTAGAATTCCAGGACATCAAAAAAAAGAATATCGATGAACAAACCCTTGATTTTATCAAAGAAAAGGTAGGTTCATACGAAGCACTTTTCAGTAAAAGAGCCCGAAAATACCGCTCCATGGGTCTCAATGAAGTAAAACTCTCTGAACAAGATTATAAACAACAAATGTTGGAGGAATATACGTTTTTAAAACGCCCTTTTATTGTTCTGAATGAAAAAGTATTCATTGGCAATGCAAAATCGACAGTTCAACAAGCGAAGGCATATTACCACAAGTAGCTATGAACTCTGAACAGCTGCAAAATACCATCGTGGTCTTGTATTTCCAAACATAAAGTCCAATTCCTGTGCATATAGTTTGATCATATAGAAGTACTCCAATAACGGCGACTGTTTTGATTATATTTTTTTACCTTTACAGAAAATACATTCAATGCAAAAAACACAAGATTATATAGGCAAGAACAAAGAAAGGTTCTTAAATGAATTGTTTGATTTACTGCGCATCCCATCAATATCAGCAGATCCAGAATACAAAAATGATGTAAAAGAAGCAGCGGAAACAGTTGCACATCACCTAACTGATGCAGGGGCAGATAATGTTCAGGTGTTCCCTACTTCAGGACATCCTATTGTTTACGGTGAAAAAATAATTGATCCGCAACTGCCTACGGTTTTGGTATACGGACACTATGATGTACAACCTGCCGATCCTATTGAACTGTGGGAAACGCCCGCCTTCGAACCAACAATTAAGAAAACAGAGATTCATCCCGAAGGTGCCATATTTGCTAGAGGTGCTTGTGATGATAAAGGTCAGATGTTTATGCATCTAAAAGCTTTTGAAGCAATGGTTGAGACCAATGAACTCCCTTGTAATGCGAAATTTATGATAGAAGGTGAGGAGGAAGTCGGAAGCCCTAACCTGGAAGTCTTTATCAAAGAAAAAAAAGAAATGCTGACCGCTGATATTATTCTTATCTCAGATACAGGAATGATTTCTAAAGAACACCCTTCCATAACAACTGGACTGAGAGGCTTGAGCTATGTTGAGGTAGAGGTTTCGGGACCCAATAGAGACTTACATTCAGGGCTCTATGGTGGATGTGTTGCCAATCCTATCAATATTCTAGCAGATATGATTGCACAATTGCAAGATGATAAAAACAAAATTACAATACCTGGATTTTATGATAAAGTTGAAATCCTTACCGCCGAAGAGCGCGCAGAAATGGCCCGTGCACCTTTTGATAAAGAAGCATATAAAAAATCAATAGATATTAAAGCCCTATACGGTGAGGAGGGTTACACAACAAATGAACGGGGTTCTATTCGCCCAACACTCGATGTCAATGGAATTTGGGGAGGTTATATCGGAGAAGGTGCAAAAACTGTTCTTCCAGCGAAAGCCTTTGCGAAAATTTCTATGCGTTTGGTACCTCATCAAGAACCTGAAGAAATTACTGAATTGTTTCAAACCTATTTTGAACGTATTGCCCCCGATGCTGTGCGTGTAAAAGTGAATCCTCATCATGGAGGATGGCCTGCGGTTACCCCAATCGACTCAAAAGGGTATCAAGCGGCAAGCAACGCAATGGAAATCACCTTTGGGAAAAAACCAATTCCTGTAAGAAGTGGTGGAAGTATTCCCATTGTTGCACAATTTGAGAAAGTATTGGGACTAAAAACAATTTTAATGGGATTTGGTCTCAATAGTGATGCCATTCACTCACCAAATGAAAACTATGGGTTGTTCAATTTTTACAAAGGAATAGAAACCATCCCCCATTTTTATAATGAATTTGCTCAATTGAATCAATAATGAGAAAACCATTCTTTTATATCTTATTGCTTTTATTCACGTTCTCTTTATTAACAAGTTGTGAAGTGGAACAGCCCGAAATAAAGAATGTTTCTAACTTTAAATTGGAAGAATTAAATAAAAAAAAGGTTGCTTTCAATATTGATGTTACCGCATACAATCCCAATAACTATAAAATAAAAGTGAGAAAATCAACCTTAAAATTCTATCTCAATGATAAGTTTATTGGCAATGCACAACTCACCAAGAAATATGTAATGGATAAAAAAGCAACAACAACTGGAAACGTTCCAGTAACTGTATTGCTGAATAAAAAGGTATATGCTTCTCTTTTAAAAATGGTTATAGGGGGAAAAGTTAAATTAAAAATTGAAGGACCGCTCAAACTTTCCGTAGGAGGCTTTCCGATAAAAAGAGATATTTCTAAAGTCAGACGTATCGACCTGAAAGATCTGGGAATCAACTTGGGCGATATGATAGGCTCATAACCCGCATTCCAAGACAATAGTTATTTAAATATATGCGCATTATAATCAAAAGAGAATGAATGCGATAAATAATACGGGATAAGACATGGATAAACATACGAACAAATTAGTTGAATCAAGCAGCCCTTATTTATTACAACATGCCCATAACCCAGTCAATTGGCTAGAGTGGAGCGAAGAAGCATTCCAACAAGCCCAAAAAGAAGAGAAATTAGTGTTGATAAGTACAGGGTATTCTGCATGTCATTGGTGTCATGTTATGGCACACGAATGCTTTGAAGATGAGGAGGTAGCAGCTCTCATGAACAAATACCTTATTTGTATTAAAGTCGATCGAGAAGAACGACCCGATGTTGACCAAATATATATGAACGCTGTTCAACTCATGAACCAACAGGGCGGTTGGCCTTTAAATTGTTTTACACTGCCTGATGGACGCCCTATTTTTGGAGGAACTTATTTCCCCAAGAAGCAATGGATGGAGGTGATTAATAAATTACAACACACCTTTGTCTCCGAACCAAATCGTGTCGAAGAATATGCCAAACAGGTTACAGAAGGTGTTGTCCATTCCGAACTAGTTGAGCCCGCGGAAATACACTCTGATTTTGATCCCAATGTAGTTCAATCACTGATTCAAAATTGGAAACAGCGTTTTGACTTCGAAGAAGGAGGCAACAATCGTGTTCCAAAGTTTCCACTGCCCAACAATACTGAATTTTTATTGCAATATGGAGTTCAGTTTAACGATAATACTGTAATACATCACGCTCATCGAACGCTTGATAAAATTGGATGGGGCGGTATTTATGATCAATTGGGAGGTGGTTTCTCTCGGTATTCTACAGACCGCTTATGGAAAGTGCCTCATTTTGAAAAAATGCTCTACGATAATGCGCAACTGCTTTCTCTCTATGCTAAAGGATACCAACACAAAAAAAAGGAATTATACAAAGACCGAATAAAAGGCACCATCAATTGGATGAACCGGGAAATGCGTTCTAAAGAAAACAGTTATTTCTCTGCTTTAGATGCGGATTCAGAAGGAGTTGAAGGAAAGTTTTATACTTGGACAAAGGAAGAACTGTGTAAAGTTTTAGGCGCAGATTTCAATTGGTTCAGTGATTTTTATAATGTCAATAAATTGGGCTATTGGGAAAATGGTCAGTATATCTTGATGCGTAATCAATCAAAAGTAGATTGGTGCAAAAAACACCAAATTCCTCTAGAAGAATTTGAAAAAAAGCTGCTTATTGCCGAAAAAAAACTACTAAAAGTAAGGAATGAACGTGTTGCACCTGGACTTGATGACAAACAGCTCACTTCTTGGAATGCAATGGCAGTAAAAGGATTGGCTGAAGCTGGGCTAGCACTACAGGACAAGAGCTACATCAAAATGGCCAAAGAAACAGCCCAATGGATTGTGAAATATCAATACAACAGCACAACTCAAAATATTTATCGAACAAGAAAAGATGGCATATCAAAAATCAATGGGTTTCTTGAAGATTATGCACATACCATTGATGCATTTATTGCTTTGTTTGAAATAACATTTGAAAAACAATGGTTAGATATTGCGCAAAAATTAATGTCTTTTACAATTGATGAATTTTATGATGTTCATTCCAAAATGTTTTTCTTTACCAACAAAGATACTGAGCTGATTGCACGAAAAATGGAGGTTAACGACAATGTAATTCCATCTTCAAATAGCGTTATGGCAAATAATCTTTTTAAATTGTCTCGTATTCTGTACAACGTAGAATATGCACAAATGGCAAAGCAAATGTTGTCAAATGTCTACAATGATATGCCAAAATATGGCTCTGGTTATTCCAATTGGGGGATATTGGCACTGTCTGAAATTG
This sequence comes from uncultured Fluviicola sp., assembly GCA_964585545.1. GTDB lineage: Bacteria > Bacteroidota > Bacteroidia > Flavobacteriales_D > Crocinitomicaceae > Brumimicrobium. The sequence continues at coordinate 136,700 of CAZPDT010000002.1, read as the reverse complement.
CACCATTTTATGAAGTTGTTGTCTCTGGTAAAGATGCCCAAGAGGTACGTTTAAAGTTTGGGAAGCACTACATCCCAAATGCGTTGTTTATGGGAGGCTACGAACTAGAAACCCCTTTCTTAGAAAATAAAGCACACAATAAAAAAAGCACTCTCTATATATGCGAGCGTTTTGTTTGTAAAGCTCCTACACAATCCATAGAGGAAGCTTTGACTTTAATAAAAATTAGAACTGAAAAATAAACGAATTTACTTCAGTGCTTCATTATAGAATTGAGCGATGCTGTAATCATTTCCGTCAAACTTAATTGTACGTACCCCTGTAGAAAGTAAAAATCGTTGAATAATCTTACGTGCCAATTGATCTTCACTATCATTAAGTTTTATGGTTGCGACCTTCGTATCTTGGTTAAAAGTAACTGCAAAATACTCTGTGTAATATTGTGCCGCCTTTTTTACTTCCGCATCAGTTGTTTTCTCCGGCATTACAAATTCCACAACTCCGTCGGAAAGAGATTTCTTAAGTTCGGCTTGATTCCCTTTTACAACAGCTGTTTGAGCAAAACTCCCAACAGTAAAAAGCAATAAAGCAACAAGTGTCATTAAATTTTTCATAACTTTCGTTTTTAATTTATAAGACTAAAAATACAAAAAAAGGTTGCATTTACAAAATTTAGTCTTGAATACTTTTGTAAAGTTATAAAAAAATTGCAAACATTGTGCCATTCATAGTACCGAATCCAACAAAAGATATTGAAGATGATTCCATATTATACAACTAATAAGATTGAAGCAGGCTGTGATGAAGCAGGAAGAGGTTGCTTGGCAGGACCTGTTGTTGCCGCTGCAGTAATCTTTTCAAAAAATACCACAATAGAAACTTTAAATGACTCCAAGCTGCTAACACCAAAGAAACGGCAAAATTTAGTTCCTATAATTAAAGAGAAAGCGCTTGCCTATGCTGTTGCATTTGTTGACCCTCTGCGAATAGATGAAATCAATATCTTGAATGCCAGCTTTGAAGCTATGCATAAGTCAATAGACAGCTTGGATATTGTACCCGAACTTCTGTTAATTGACGGAAACCGTTTCACTCCCTATCAAAAAATTCCACATCAATGCATAATTAAAGGTGACACAAAGTTTCAGAGCATAGCTGCTGCTTCTGTCCTTGCTAAAGAAGCCCGCGATGATTATATGCGTAAAATCCACCAAGAATTTCCCCAATTTGAATGGCACCAAAATAAGGGATACCCAACGAAAAAACATAAAATGGTCTTGTCTAAATATGGAACAACACCCTACCACCGAAAAACATTTAACCCGAACTAGTTCATAGATTTTCGTGATGAAAAGCTAAAATGTCACTCCTTTGAATGTCAAGATGAAAATATAAAGAATATAATGCGGGATAGTCAAGCCCCAACATAAGCACGTTAATAAAATTATTGAAGTCTTTAAAATTATTTATTTTAAAGTTTTAGTTTTGAAAAAAATCATTTGAATGAAACGTATTGTTCTTATATGTATTGTCTTGGCTGCAATAACTTGGATTTCCTATTCGAGCTATGAACTTTGGCTCAATACTGACAATACAGTTGCTCCACAAAATGTATTTTGTAAAGCTGATCAATCTGTACTTCTTATCAATCGTTTAGATGAAATTCAAAAAACAGAATTCAACCATCTGATTCAAGAAAACCCGTTAGCCGTTATATTGCCTACATTTGATTCTTTATCTTTTAAAAATTTAAAAATTTATGTGAGTGGCAAGCGCCCTATTCTTATTTTAGAAAAGCCAGGAAAATGGAAAGACACTGATGTAAAAGACATTCAATCTTCGATAAAATTAAAGGGAGTTCGCTACAACCATTTAGGGCAGTTTCTTCAAATTTCTCAAGAATACCTTTCCTGCGAGGAACCCCTCCCGACTGGACTTATATTGGAAGCCGATAAAAAAGCATCTGCAAATTATTGGAAGTTAGAACAGCAACAATGGAAACGTACCGATATTTATAATTTAGACAATGGTTTTTACGAATACCAATCCAGCACTCCTCATTCAACTTATGGTAAAGCTGTTCAAGACATTCCATTATTTGCTTCTGTAACTCCCTATTCTATTTCATCTTATTATTTTCAAGAACGGTTTTATGCATCACAAAATGATTCAATCTACAAAAATGGACCCATGGCACAATGGGTAGACAAAGGCTTTGTTACAGTTAACTATGAAGGTCATCAAGTCCTCATCAGCGATTATCGTTCTCAACAGACTCCCCGATTAATTTTAAATGAGAAATCCGTAATTGAAGATTCTATTATTGTATTGAAAGACATGGATTCATACACCGGATTTCAATTGACAAAAAATTTCCCTTCAAAAAAAGGTGCCAGATTCTATGTTTTTGAGATACAGGATAAAGCCTTCTTCTGTGAATCCAAAGCCATTGCACGCAAAATAATGGTCAACTATCAACTTGGTGAGACACTTGTGCTTAATCCTGAACGCCAAAAGCAGTTTTTTGAAGGATTACCTTCACATGTCAACATGAGAAACATTTCTCAAGATCAAAAATCAAGTTTAACATGGAAAAACAACCTATTATTTGAAGTCAATACAAAACCACCAAATGAACAATTATCAAACAAAGAAAAAAGTTTGTGGTCTGCTTCTGTTAATCATGAATCAGAAGATTTAGTCCCTATATTTGATCATCTCAGGAAAGGAACTTCAGTACTTAGTTATGATAAAATAGGTCGATATGAGCTGCTTGGCCCAAACGGAAATAAAATTTGGGAAGGAGACTTAAAGGCACCGATTCAAGGAAAAGTAAAAGTAATTGATGTGTTTGAAAATGGAAAACATCAATTTTTATTTCATACAAAAAGAAAAGTCTATCTTATTGACTTGAACGGAAACAATGTTGGAGGCTTCCCTTATCATTCAGATCAAGAATTAACTTCTGGTATGAGTGAATTAATATGGAATGATACCAAGCGATTTTTAATCGGCAATATCAAAGGACAGGTTCTTATGTTAAATAGTGCAGGACAAGAATTAAACATTGTGCAGATAGGATCAACAACAATTTCAGCAACACCTTATGCATTAAACATAAAAGGGAATTTGGGCGTTTGGGCTATTGACACCAGTCAAAAACAATATTTAGGATATCTTGAACGGCCTTTAGAAACGGAACCGTTGGGTGAGGTTAATGCTCAAAAATTTGTAAAAAACAAGGGCAAAATTATCGGTTATTATGCAAAAGACGGAAAGGTATATAGCCAGTTGTACAATCTCGACAAAGACAATCCTACAACTCCAAAACAACTGGGTACAGGTGAAATTCAGAAATTAAATAGCAATTATATTATCCTACGAAATAAAAACCAATTTACAGTCTACAACCACAGCCACAACATATTATACTCCAAAAAACTACCTTTCAATGAAGTAAGTTCCGTACATTACCTTCCCCCATCCGAAACATTGGTCGTATTGGATTATCTCAAAAATAAGATTCATGCTTACAACAAATCAGGAAAAGAATGGGAAGACTTTCCAAAAGAAGGTCGAAACACAGCTTATGCTGAATACAATAAGAGGTATAAAACTTTATATATTTATACCATTATAGATCAGTCGATAATTTGCTATAAATATAAAATTAGTTAAAAACAATGATGAAATATCTAATGCTTTTGTTAGATTTGTATGAAAACAGTGGAATATAACTATTATTATAAATATTAAAATGTCTATTTATGAAAAGGATTAAACTGCTATTATCTTTAATCGTTCTCTTTATAATTGCTCATGTTCAAAAAGTCCAAGCGCAACATTATTTGGGAGTAATAAACAGTAATTATTCAGGTATTATGGGAGCTGACCTCCAGCCCGCATCGATAGTTGACAATCAATTTATAGTAGATGTCAATTTATTTAGCTTGAGTATAGACGCTTATCAAAATGCAAAATATTTTGATGCAAGTATTCTGCCGAAAAGGAGTTGGTTGTACTCACTTAGAAAGGATACCGCCTGGATGGACAAAGACAATCTGTATGAAGAAAATTTCCATAATGTTGAAGATTACAACAATCCCTCTGCAAAACCGAGAGGAGCATACATCAGTACACAATTGGATTTATTGAACTTTATGTTCCACATCAACAGAAAAATTGCAGTTGGCTTTTCAGCAAAGGTTCGGTTTATCAGCAATTTAGATAAAATTCATCCAAAAGTAATGAAATTGGCTGAAGAAGGGCTAGACTTTGACCCACTATGGCATGAAAAAATTGATGGTTCATTGTTTTCTCAAAGTTCACTGGCTTGGGTAGAATATGGCGTGAACTATGCACAAGTTGTATACGATGAAAAAGAACACTTCATAAAAGTTGGTGGTCGATTTAAATTTAACCAAGGAATTGGCGCAACCTATGTTCATGCAAACGATTTAGAGTTCAACCTACTCAATAAAGATACTGCCACTACTTTTCGAGGCAATTTTAACTATGGCTATTCTGGGAACATCGATAAATTTTTCGATGAAGGAAGTGACATTAAATCCATTGGTGATGTTTACAGCGTTGTTTCTAAACTCGGTATTGGCGTAGATTTAGGTATTGTTTATGAATGGCGACCTGATTGGGCAGATTATAAATACGACATGGATGGTGAAACCAACCTATGGAGGAGAGATAAAACAAAATATAAGATTAAAGTTGGCGCCTCATTGCTAGATTTAGGAGGTATGCGTTTTGAAAAGGCTGGTAAGAGTAGAAATTTTAGTGCCAACACCACTAATCTTGATTTAACTGTATTTGATAAAGCCAATACTCCTGAAGCCTTTACAAATGTTGTTGATAGTTTAATTAAACACGATCCCGATTGGAGCGCTGACCAAGATACATCGGAGACATTTTACGTTCACACACCTACTGCACTTAGTGTACAGTTTAGCTGGAACATTTGGAAAGATCTTATGTTAGATGCTTCTGCATATATTAATGTCAATTCTAAAGAAAATTCAAATGTGCGCATGCCAAGTCAATTCTCAATTACACCAATGTATGATTACAAATGGGCAGGAATTGGCGTGCCTGTTTCTTACAATTCATACAGTGGTTTTAGAGTTGGCCTAGGCTTACGATTAGGTCCTTTAACTGTGGGTGTACCCGATTTAAAAACACTGTTCCCTGGTGGCAAAATAAGAGGAGGAGGAGTTTATGCTGGATTGCGTGTACCTGTTTTATATACTCATCCTAGTGATATCGACAACGATTTAGTTTCAGACAAGAAAGACCTTTGTGTAGATGTGCCAGGGGTTTGGGCCTTTAAAGGTTGTCCTGACTCAGACGGTGATGGTATACAAGATTCTGAAGATGAATGTCCAAACGAACCTGGTTTAGCCGAATTTAACGGTTGTCCCGACACAGATGGTGATGGTATTCCTGACAAGGATGATGATTGTCCTGATGTTGCTGGACTCCCAGAATTCAATGGTTGCCCTGATACTGACGGTGATGGCATTCCTGACAAAGATGATGAATGCCCAGAGGAAGCAGGTTTAGCTGAATTTAATGGCTGTCCTGATTCAGATGGTGATGGTATTCCAGATTACAAAGATGCTTGTCCTGATGTTCCTGGACCAGAGAAATACGATGGTTGCCCTGATACTGATGGTGATGGTATCCTTGATTTCCTTGATGAATGTCCTCACGAGCCTGGACCAAAAGAGAACAACGGTTGTCCTTGGCCAGATACTGACGGTGATGGCATCCTAGATAAAGATGATGATTGTCCAAATCTAGCCGGACCAAAAGAGAACAACGGTTGTCCTTATACAGACACAGATGGTGACGGCATACCAGACAAAGATGATGAATGTCCTGAAACACCAGGTCCAAAATCAAATAATGGTTGCCCAGAAATTGAAGAAGAAGTACAAGAAGTTCTTCAAACAGCCTTCGATAACCTAGAGTTTGAAACGGCGCGTGCAGTCATTCGACCAAGTTCTTATGAGTCGCTCAACAATTTAGCTGAGGTGATGAAGAAAAAACCAGATTGGGGTCTACAACTCTCTGGATATACTGATAACGTAGGTAATCCTCAGAGTAACATGGTGTTGTCTAAGAAACGTGCCGAGTCTGTTAGAGATTACCTCATGGGACAAGGCGTTTCAAAAGATAAAATGTATGTTCTTTACTTTGGAGATAAAGATCCTATTGCTCCAAATGATACTCCAGAAGGAAGACAAAAGAACAGACGTGTAGAAATGAAAATCATTTTTAAATAAATTATCAATGGAGGCTCTAAAATTTTAGAATCTCCATTGATTTTTATTGTACATTTATAAAGTATTAATTTTAATGTATGTAACCCATTAGTTGCTGACTTTCTTAAATCGAACTCAAATGAAAAGTATAAAATATCTATTTGTTGTTGTGCTTCTTGTTCTCCTAACAAATGCCTGTGACCAAAAAGAAAAGTCGTCTGATTCAACTGCAAATGAGAAAGAGCAATTGGATAAAGATGTCATCAAAAACACCCAATTTATGGAGTCCTCTTCTGCAAAAAAGATGGAGGAAATCAATGCAAGAATAGACCCAAATCAAAGGGTGGAATCCTTAAGATGGGAGAAACATACCGACCATGGCTCAGAATTTACAACTGTTGCTGCCTATATGAACGAAGATGGTATGCCTATGAAAATAGTTGAACATTTTATCGATGGAAATTTCCGACCTGAAGGAAAAAGAGAGTATTACTTAGAGGACAATAAATTAATTTTTACACAAGAATTTAAAGATGTTTGGCTCGACTCCAATTTAACGCAATATGTCGAAACAAAAACGATTTATAAAAACGAAGAACCAACCATGACGCTTACACGTTCTGCTGCGTTTAATGACATTCAGGATTCTACATGGAAAGAAGTTCCAGTAGAAGCACTTTCCGCAAAGAAAGTCAATGATATTCTTAAAGGACAGGGTCGATTTGAAACACACTTTATCAGTGTTATTAAGGCCAAAGATTTATTTCTTCTATTGGGTGAAAATAAAGAAGAAACCATGAACCGCTACACAACTGCCGTTCGTGTAGATGAAATGACACCTTTCATTGAAGATTTACTCAATCATTTAGACGATTATAAATACCGCCCTGTTGAAGTAGGTTTTAAGATAGTAGGAGGACATAACCAACCCAAGTTTAGAGCCTTAACCTCAATCAGTTGGAAAGACTAAATTGAAATCTTTGGAGCGCATGATTGATGAAATTATTAAGTTGGGTTTTAAGGAAGACCTAGGAGGTGGAGATTATTCCTCCCTATCCTGTGTGCCCAAAGAAGCCGAAGGAAAAGCTCATTTGTTGGTGAAAGACAAAGGTGTGATTGCTGGTGTAGAACTTGCTGAGCACGTTTTTCATTACTATGATGCTTCTTTAAAAATAAAACGTTTCATTCAAGATGGAGAAAGGGTTCAACCTGGTGATATTGTTTTTGAAGTAGAAGGTAAGTCTCAATCAATTTTAGCTACAGAACGACTGGTTTTAAACTTTATGCAACGCATGAGTGCCATTGCCACAAAAACAAATCGAATTGTAGAAATCATCAAAGGAACGCCAGCACAATTATTGGATACAAGAAAAACAACTCCTGGTCTTCGGGAAATTGAGAAATGGGCTGTTCGGATTGGAGGTGGCTATAACCATCGTATGGGACTTTATGATATGATTATGCTAAAAGATAATCATATTGATTATGCGGGAGGAATAAAAAACGCAATCAATAAAGCCAATGCCTACATCGAAAAAAACAGCTTAGATATTCCTATTGAGATTGAAGCTCGAAATGAAATTGAATTGAATGAAATTATCGCTGTAGGGAAAGTCAACCGAATAATGTTGGATAATTTTACCCCCGATAAAATAATAGAAGTATTACCCAATATTCCCAAAGAGATTGAAACAGAAGCCTCGGGAAATATTACAGAAAAAACAATAAGAAGTTATGCAGAAACAGGTGTGCACTTTATATCATCTGGAGCATTGACGCATACAATTGCCTCATTAGACTTGAGTCTAAAGGCCAAATATTAATCCAGTAAATATGTCACATATTACCGATAAGAGTCTTATGTCAGCCATTGAAAAAATTGATGGACTTAGTGATGATGCCTTAGAGAAATTGTCCGAAACACATGTTAAGGAACAGGTTACTTTGGTTGGCTACATTCTTTCTTCCGCCATAGAATATGAATCGGATAGCTTACTTGATCATTTGATGTATTATTTCAACGTATTTTATGAGGCAATTTCAATACAAGGTGTCCAATTGAAAACCATTGATGATGCAGCTATAGAGGATTTTCAAGACGAATATTTTCAAACACTTGATGCGTTTATGGAAACAGACGACGAAGATCTTATTTTAAGCCTGTGTAATCAACCCATGCTTCTTTCATTCTTTGTTAACGATATATTTGGAACAGATGAAGAAGACGCTACCTTGCCTGAGGATCTAGCCAATGAATTGTTTATTGTAGGAGTTGCTTTAATTACTTTGTTGAATAGGGCAATAATTGAATAAATCTAAGACTATGACCCCAAAAGCAATTGTTCAGAAAATGATGGAAAAAGATGCTTTCTCGCAGTGGATGAATATCAAAATCATTAAGATTGATGCGGGACTTTGTCAATTAGAAGCTACTGTTCAGCCTGAAATGGTGAATGGGTTTATGATTGCTCACGGAGGTATTGCATACAGTCTATCCGACTCTGCTTTGGCTTTTGCTGCCAATGGATATGGAAAACAATGTGTCAGCATTGAAACCTCAATCTCACATACCCGACCCGCAAAAATAGGCGATATCTTAACGGCAACATGCACTGAAATGAACCGAGGCAAAACAATTGGAATATATCAAGTTCTTGTTACCAATCAGGAGAACAAAAGAATAGCTGTTTTTAAAGGTACTGTTTATATCACAGATAAAGATTGGCAAGAAATACAATAAAGGAGTTTGCAACAACTAGTCCATGAATAATCATAGTGTTTTTGCCTAATTTTAATTTTCAATTGTCCCTACTCTAGATATCTTATTTGAAGCCGCCATATTGTTAGGATTACATCCTGGCTTGCCCTCAGGCACAACTGTTCCTTGCTTACCATAGAATGCAGCCCAGGTAGAATCTATTTCTCCTGTTTTTGGATCAATAAAAGTCATTGGCTCCAGCTTAAAAATAGAATCAGCTGCAAAGCTTCTTTGCACAAAGTCAGAGCAATATAACTTTTTATCAGAAAGAATATAACTGTAATTGTATGGTTTGCCCAACCATTTTTTAGCCGTATTAAGAGCTTTTGGGATGGTGTGGCTGAATTGTTCTTTTAGTCGATACACATCTATAAAGCTGCTGTCTCTCGATTGATACAAAAGAAAACTGTCCAATCGGATTCGTTCAGAACCATTTCGTGTTCCAGCATGAAGTACCCAATACTCACCATCAGTCTTTTCTAAAATGCCAATATGGCTATAATGTGTTGCTTTTTTGGTTTGAGTTACTCTGTCAATAGCACTTGACAGTGATCCTGAACTGGCTGAAACAAATAAAAAATCTCCATTTTCAAGGTTTATTCCATACTTATGTGAACACGAGGAAACAAAAAAAAGTAAACCAAAAAGCCATAGTAATTTCCATAGAACTACAGGGGAATATGCTTTGATCAACTGATTTTTAAACTGTATATTATTTAAAATATTCACCCTTTACATTGTTTAAAATTTGAAATTATAAAGATACACAAATAGATGATTGGATTCGTATTGCTATATTTGTTTTATCGCAATTAGTATATCTGTAAATGCAAAAAAAATTTTTAGGCAACTTATTGTTCATTATTCTCTTGAATTTAGTAATCAAGCCTTTTTACATTTTTGGAATTGATATCCAAGTACAGAATATCGTGGGTGCAGAAGCGTATGGACTCTATTTTACCTTGCTTAATATTTCCTTCCTGTTCAATATGTTTCTCGATGTAGGAATTACCAATTATAACACAAAAAACACAGCACAACATCCCATCACTTTAGAAAAGCATATTGGTTCCTATTTTGGATTAAAGATGATGCTTATTGTTCCTTATATACTGCTGACAATAGGGTTTGCTTTAATTACTGGCTATACGGACCAAGAGATGTATATTCTCAGTTTTTTTATCCTCAATCAGGTATTGGCAGGATTTATTCTATACATCAGAAGTAATTTTGCTGGATTGCATTTGTTTAAAATTGATGCTATTTTATCTATTCTTGACCGCCTGTTGGTGATTCTAATAATTGGAACTATCATCTATGGACAAATCATTGATAAGCCCTTCCAAATTGAATGGTTCATTTATGCACAAACCTTCGCCTATAGTTTTACCCTCCTGGTGGGGCTTGTTTTGACCCGCATTAAAGTTGGTCGCATTCGCCTTGTAATCAGCAAGGTGTTTTCAATAGCCATTCTTAAAAGAAGTACTCCTTTTGCGCTTCTTATATTGCTAATGATGCTCTACACACGCATTGATGCCATCATGCTTGAACGAATGCTCCCCAATGGAAAAGAACAAGCCGGCATTTATGCACAGGTCTTTCGTTTGCTAGATGCAGTAAACATGTTTGCATTCTTAGTTGCAGGACTTTTATTGCCCATCTTCTCGCGATTAATTGGTCAAAAAATTTCTGTAAAACCAGTTCTTCAAACTGCAGCAAAACTGCTCTCTGGAGTAGCTATTGTGGTGGCAATAGGCTTATCTATAAACGCTGAATATACAATTTCAATTATTTATACAAATAACATAGCAGCTGCAAGTCAAGCTTTTGTTTGGTTAATTCTTTGTTTTATTCCATTGTCGATTTCCCACGTTTTTGGCACACTTCTTACTGCCAATCACAATTTAAAATTGCTCAATAAAATGGCACTAATTGGAATTCTCATCAATATTGTATTGAACTATCTCTTAATTCCAAAAATGGAAGCCGAAGGCGCTGCAATTGCAACGTTAATAACACAGTCCTTAACAGCATTGGGGCAATTGATTTTGGTTATGCATGTTTTCAAATTTTCTATCCATTGGTCAATTCTAACCCGACTAAGTTTACTGCTCTTTGTTTATGGTATTGCTGCCTACCTGCTCAATGACAGTTTTGGTCAATTATGGAGCTTTATCTCAATTTTTATAGGTGGGCTTATATTGCTATTTGTTTTGAAACTCCTAAGCGTTAAAGACATACTATCACTAATGAATTCAAAGATAGAAACCGAGCAAAGCAATGACGAGTAAGAACATTCCTGTACTTAACTATAAGATCATTGGAGAAGGTGTTCCAGTTGTCTTTTTACATGGCTTTTTAGAAGACAATAAAATGTGGAATGATATACTCCCAAAACTGCCTCAAATAAAAGCCATTTGTATTGAACTCCCTGGTCATGGCTCTTCCCCTTTATTACCAGGAAAACTAGAGCTTTCTTCAATGGCCAAGGGGATAAAAAAAACCTTAACATCTTTAAATATAGACACTTTCTCAATTGTAGGCCATTCTTTAGGTGGATATGTAGCATTACACCTCGCTGAATTTCCTTCAATTTATATAGAACAAATTATATTGCTCAACTCACATCCATGGGCTGATGATGAAAATAAGAAAAAAAACCGAGCCCGTGCAGCCCAAATTGTAGCCTATAACAAATTGCTGTTCCTCAAAGAAGCCATCCCTAACTTATATTATCATAAAACCATTACCCAATATCAAAGCAAGATTGAAGCGCTTATTCTAAGCGCCAACAAAATGAGTGTAGAATCCATCCAAAAAACACTTTTTGCCATGCGAGACAGAACCGATAAAATTGAAGTTTTAAAACAATTTGGAAATCAGATTCATATTATACAAGGCGAATTTGACCATCTCATTGAGGCAAAGGCAATGGAGAAAATAGCTGCTCAAAATAAGAACAACTTCCATTTAATTCGGAATGTTGGACACATGGCGCACCACGAAGCTAGTAACCAAGTTATTCAATTACTTCAATTTTTATCTGAATAATAATCTCAATCCATAGGAAATTCCTCATTGTTCCATTCACTTGCTCAAACCCTCTATTCAATAAATAGCTTGCCCCATACAAGTTGTTTTTATAAAATTGTCCCAACTTTTAAATATATTTAATACGAACAATAAAACATACACGTTATGAACTATAAGAACACTATAAAAGTTAAAATCGATTGCTGGATTTTTAATGATAATGGGAATTAATCAATTGCCAAAAAATCAATAAGGATTTTCGGAATAGGACAATTCGGTCAAATACAAATAATAGAAAGTACCAAGCAGCGTCCTCACTCTCCCTCACATTCTCACTCTGACTTATATTTTATCAAGTATTTTAGTTTTAAAATCAGAAAGGTTAAGAGTGATTGAAAAGTATTGATGTGCAAAACAATACACCAAAGAAAATTTTTTATTACTTTAGTTTAAAATACTCAGAATGGAATTGCGAACAATTATTGTAGATGACGAGGATTTGGCGAGAAAAAACTTAGCCATTATGCTGGAAAACAATTGTCCTGAAATTAATGTAATTGGGGAAGCATCAAATATCGATGATGCCGAGAATATAATTAAATGCTCTGAACCTGATGTGATTTTTCTCGACATTAGAATGCCCAGTGGATCGGAAGGGTTTGATCTATTAGAACGTTTGGAAGACAGGAAGTTTTTAGTGGTCTTTGTTACAGCCTTTAAAGACTACGCAATTCGTGCATTTCAAACCAATGCTGTACATTATATTCTAAAGCCAATTGATGAAGATGATTTAAGAACAGCTGTTGATAAGTTAATCGCAACAAAAGAGACATTTTCTAAGGACCCCGAAAATTATGACAATTACTTCTCCGCCCTCCAAAATTTGGCCGACCGTTTGGTGCGCAATAAAACCTCTAATCGAATTGCTATTTCACATACCAAAGGCGTTAAAATTATCGAAGATGACAATATTGCCTATCTTGAAGCAAGTGGAAATTGCTCCATGATTTATTTTAAAGATAAAACGAGATACTTGGACACACGAACATTAAAAGTATATGAAGAAATCCTGAATTCCGATAAGTTCTATCGAATTCATAAATCATACATTATCAATATGGATATGATTAAAGAATACATTAGCGAAGACGGATATTCCATATTACTTAAAAATGATGTTCTTCTTCCTGTTGCCCGAAGTAGGGTAAGTGCATTTCTAAAAACCATTAAGGGTAAAGTATGAGACTTTTTCCTGTCCTCCTCTTTTTTCTCATTACGACTTGTAGTGTTTTTGCACAACGGTATTCCTTTATTCAGTACAGTACAGACAAAGGATTGCCCCAATCACAAGTCAATACTATAGCTCAAGATATGAATGGGTATTTGTGGGTAGGAACAAACGGTGGTTTGGCCCGCTTCGATGGAAAAAATTTTGTCAACTTTGGAACCAATAACGGTTTACTCAACAATCGAACAACTCAAGTTCAATTTATTTCAGATACTCTATTTGTAGGCCATCCACAAGGCATATCCATAAGAACAACTGACTCTTCTTTTGTATCTGTCTCCTTCCCTACAGACTCTATGTTGGCTGATGTCACAGGCTTTTTATCCGACAACAAGACAGTTTATGTAGCCACCAATGGAAATGGGATGTTTACTTTAGACAGAATACATAAAAAACTTATTCCTGTCAAAAACAGTCCTGAACGTATTCGAGATTTTATCGACTGTAATGGAAAGATATATCTTGCGGCAAAGACGGGTTTATATGCTTATGATGGATCTAATTTCCGATTGATTGATCAGACCCAAAACATTTCATTTTCAGGTATCAAACGTGTAAACGACCATCTATTAGTCACTTCATACAATGGCAGTTTATATAAGATCACCATGAATCCTTCTTCAATTAAAGTTTTATATCAAAACGATTTTTATTTGTTCCGTAACCTTACAGTCGATAATAGCAATAACAAATGGCTCTACTCTCAAGATGGAATTCTTGTTCTCAAACAAAAAGATACTCTCCACCTTGAAGAGTCTTCAGGACTGCCTCTTAATGATATTGATGTTATCTTTAAAGATGATGAAAACAATATCTGGATTGGAACAAATGGAAAAGGACTTATTCGATTTACAAACGAAGTTTTTACCTACTATAACGAAGCGGGAGGATTTCCAAGTGATTTAGTTATTGCCTTTGATATCGATCAACATCAAAATAAGTGGATTTCGACAATAGACCATGGCGTTTTTAAAATTGAACCATCGGGGAAAATACAGAAAGTAAAAGAAATTTCTAGTATTGTATGGCAAATTAAAAGTCATGCTGGAATTGTTTTGTTCGGTTCAAACTATGGTTTGTTTACCTATGATTATAAGAAGTTCTCAAGTTATTATATTTCAGATGGTCTGCCTTCAGATAGAATTAAAGGTATTTATTCTCTGAACGACTCTACTTTTATCATTAGTAGTTCAAAAGGCAGTATGCTGTTCAACTCGAAAAAAAGAGCTTTAGTACGCAACAACTCTAATTATCAAAAAGTAAAAGGAGCAAGAGACTTTGAAAAACTAAACAAAACACTTTATGCTACTGCTCCTAGAGGCATTTATATAATTGAGGACAATCATATTCAGGAAAAACTACTTAATTCGGGTATAAATTGTATTTCATCCGACCAAAAGGGTCGTATTTGGGTGGGCACTGAAAACGGATTATTCCTAAAAGACAAAAATGGGTTTAAACGTTTCCATATAGAAAAGAAAAACCGAATTGAATTTGTGAACTTCCTACAGAGTTATGATTCTTTGCTTTTTGTAGGTACAAACAATGGACTTTATGAAGTGGGAGCAAGTCTTAAATACACCCATCATTATGGAATAACTTCTGGATTGATAGGATTGGAAACCAACCTCAATTCTAATTATTTAGAAGACCATAGATATCTTTGGTTTGGAACTGCTTCAGGATTAATGAGAATGGATTTATTCAAGAAAAATGAATTGAAAAAACATGCTGTGCCCAAGATACGCCTTACCAGTATTATTATCAATAATAAAAACATAGGTTATGATCGAATAACAGCCTTCAACAAAAAGAACAATTCCCAAAAACTGATTTTAAAATCCGCAGACAAGAACATTTCTTTTAGATTTGACGGAATCTACATGACCAACCATAATAGCTTAAGATACAGCTATTTTATAGAAGGATTTTCGAGTAATTGGTCTCAAAAATCAAAAAACCCAACGGCCAACTTCACCAGTCTTCCAATCGGCGAATATGTTTTTAAGTTTAAGATAGAAAGTGGTGATGCCCAGTCAACGGTCTTTAAAATTCCCATTCAAGTCTTACCTCCATTTTATCGCACATGGTGGTTTTATCTTTTGGTTGGACTGTTGATTGTATTAATCGTTTTCTTAATTGATCATCGCCGCACTCAACAATTGGCGATTAAGAACCACCAAATCAAACTAGAATTTCAAAATAAACTTTCAAAACTGGAACAGCAATCGCTCAATTCTAGTATGAATAGACATTTTATTTTTAACGCACTGAATTCTATACAATATTATATCAATACATCAGATACCCGATCTGCAAACAAATACCTTTCAAAATTTGCAAAACTAATTAGAAAAAACCTTGACAGCACTTACCATGAAGATGGAATGGTGCCTTTATCCAATGAATTGGAGCGTTTAAATCTTTACTTGGAGCTTGAAAATATGCGATTCAAAGATCGATTCGAATATTCCTTTAACATTGAAGATACTGTAGAAACTGAAGTACTCAAAGTACCTGCAATGTTTCTTCAGCCTTTTGTAGAAAATAGTATTATTCACGGCATCCTTCCACTTCAAGACAGGAAAGGGAAAATAGAAATCTCGATTACAGATCACTTTGACCATATTCAAATTAAAATACAAGACAATGGAGTAGGTATTGAGAAGTCAATGACAGATAAAAAGGACGACAATGAAGCCCACCAATCACAAGGAATGATGATTGCACAAAACAAAATCGAACTCCTTCAAAAGATATCTAAACGTTCAATTATAATGTTTGGACCTCATCAAATCAAAGAAAATGACAGTTTAATCAATGGAACGGTCGTTTCATTCAAAATACTCAAACAATTTTTGGAGTAAATAAGTATTTGTATTATATTTGAATGTATTACTGGAATAAGTAATTGTTATGAAAAAACTGATTTTTATTATTTTTGTTGGACTCCTCATTACTGCGGTAAGTTGTAAAAAGGAAATTATATGCCCAAACAATACTACTGAAAATCAAACCGATATTAAAAATCCGAGAGATAAAGACTTTGGAAATAACGATTCTTCCAATGATGCAACCGAGAAATCTAACTCCTCTAAATCAACCCATCTTCCAGTGGTAAGTATTGATGATTCTCTACAAGTTATTACCGATCCAAACAGAGATGAGGATGACATCAAGAAAGACAAGCCAAACTAATACAACCACTAGGGCTTCATCTTTTATTTTCTTCTCGCTCCCATAAATCTATTGACTAAAGTGCTTTATAAAATTCTCTTTTGTTTGAATACTGTTTGCGCATCACCCTATGGAACAAAGTCGAAATAAACATCCCATTGTGTTCCAACCCATGCACCGAATCAGAACGCTGATTTAATCCACAATATCAATCCAAACTATTCCTAGTTTTTCATCACAAAAACCTAGGAATAGTTTGAATTAACTTTCAATTTTATACGGGTCAATCAACAAATATATCGCTTCATCATTTTATTGAATTGCGTATGTTTGTTAACCTTATATTAGTTGTGAATACTAAAACTAAGCAACATGTCTAAAACGGCTTCACCCGCATTATATGAACTCATAAAAAGTCTAACAAAAAGCGAAAAAAGATATTTTAAAATCTATGCTTCACGTCATACAATAGGAGACAAAAATAATGGTGTGAAGATTTTTGATTTTATAGACCAACAAAGTGAATTTGACGAAGAAGCCATTTACGAACATTTTAAAGGCGCAACTTTTCTCAATCGTTTTTCTATCACCAAGAAAAGACTCTATGAGCAAATCATTAGTGCTTTAGATGCTTTTTATTCAACAAAAAGTGTTGATGCGCAATTGTATAAAATGTTGCATGGTGTAAAAATCCTATACAGTAAAGGACTCTACGATCAGTCCCATCGAGAATTGTTAAAAACAAAACGATTGGCAAAAAAACACAACAATATTCCTATTTTATTACAGCTTTCAACGGAAGAAAAGCGATTAATAGAAACCAAAGGATACCGCGACATCAACAAAGATCAATTGAAGCAACATGTTAAAGAGGCAACAGATCTCACAAAACAACAACAGTTTTACAATCAACTTTGGTTGGTGAAAAGTCAATTATTTCTCCTTCTCGATCAATATGGACAAGCAAGAAGTCAGCAACGAATAGCAGAATATAAGCGGATTTTTGATGCCTATAAATGCATTGAACATCCCGAGTCGATTTCATTTGAAGAACAATATTTAATTTATCATTTTGAAAGTGCATATTATTTTGCAATTTTAGAGCATGCACGTTCTTTATCTGTACTAAAACAAAACCTTGCCCATTTTAAAAACAACCAAAATCAACTCAAGAAAAGACCCAATAAGTATTTTTCTATTCTTACAAATATCATACATCTAGAAGCAAAAACGGGTAACATAAAAGCACTCCATACCTACCTCAACGAACTAAAAGCTTTGCCCCAACAATTGGAGTCAAGCATAACCAAAGACTTATCCATTAAATTGTTCTCAAGCATCAATAGCATCGAGTTAAAAATATACAATCAAGAGGGGAATTACCCAAAAGCAATTGCTTTATCTTCTACGATTAATGAGGGTTTAGAGAAGTACAAATCTGAAATCACCCCTTCTCGGAAAGCATATTTAGCATTCAATATGGCGACTGCTTATTTTGGCAATGATGAATTTAACAACAGCTTAAAATGGATCAATCGTATTCTCAATAGTAAAGATTTTGATCAAGGGGAAGACATCGTTTCTTTTGCACATCTCCTTAATCTTCTCATTCATTTTGAATTAAAAAACAATGATTTTTTACCTTATGCCATTAAAAGTACAAAGCATTTCTTAATGAAGCGTAAACGAACATTTAAGTTTGAAACAATCTTTCTGAAGCACCTTTCAAAAATAACAAATGCTAAAGATAAATTTGAGATTGAGATGTTATTGGGTAGAATTGAAAATGAAATACAAGAATTAAAAAACGATCCTTTTGAAAGTGTAGCTTTCGAATACTTTGACTTTCATGCTTGGTTGATCTCAAAAATTAAAAACAAATCTTTTTGTTCAGTAAAAAGAGCCGCATTTTTAATGAAAACAGGTTAACCCGAACTATTCATGCGTTAATTTTCAGAAATTGTCCGTTTTCAACCTATTTTGTTTACCACAAAATAGGGTTGGATCTTTTCTCCTCTCCTATTGTCGTCTCCTCCCCATGTCCAGTATAAACGAGGGTCTTATCAGGTAAAGCAAACATTTTTTGCATTATCGT
The DNA here is from genome assembly GCA_964585545.1 of uncultured Fluviicola sp. Classification (GTDB taxonomy): domain Bacteria; phylum Bacteroidota; class Bacteroidia; order Flavobacteriales_D; family Crocinitomicaceae; genus Brumimicrobium. The sequence continues at coordinate 118,071 of CAZPDT010000002.1, read as the reverse complement.
ATGTTTTAAATCTGTGAAATTTCCACCCGGCAGATCAACACGTCCATAACTTCCCTTAAATAAAATATCACCATTTATTACGACACCTTCTTTTTCATTGTAGAAAGCCACATGACCTGGTGCATGTCCAGGCCCAAAGATAACTTGAAACGAGATGTCCCCAAAGTTTAATGTCTCACCTTCCTTTATTAAAATATCGGGTTGAGGCGAAGGGTCAAAAGCATTCAACCCATACATTTGAGCACTCATCTCCGCCATTTTTAAAGTCGGCAGATCCTTTTCATGCAGATAGATATCTGCTTCGTATTCGCGTTTCATAAATGCGTTTCCCATAATATGGTCAAGATGAGCGTGGGTATTTAGAATTGCCCTGATTTTTAGATTGTGTTTACTGATAAAATTTTTCATCAATTGTCGTTCTTCCTCAAAATAACATCCAGGGTCAATAACCACAGCATTTTGATTTTCATCAGCCACTAAATAAGTGTTTTCTTGAATGGGATTCATTGTAAATTTAACTACTTTCATATAATTGTCATTATTCATTGAAATCAATACACACTATAAATTAACCCAAAAATAGCATCTTTGTTTTCTCAATAAACATTAAATTCGTAAAAAAGCGGATTTCACTGCGGTTGGTGAATCTCAATCAGCAAATAGTATGGATTCAAGCAAAAAACAAGAAATTATAAAGAACGTTGACCAACTTTTCGAAAAAGTGGTTGGTTACAGGCATCATTTACATCAATATCCAGAATTGTCTTATCAAGAATACGAGACAATGGAGTTTATTTCAAATCAGCTCAACACCATAGGTATTCCACATGAGAAGGGCGTAGCTGAAACTGGAATTGTTGCAATGATTAGGGGAAAACAACACTCAGAAAATCAACCTTGCATTGGATTGCGGGCAGATATCGATGCTCTTCCCATACTGGAAGAAAACAATGTCCATTATGCCTCAAAGCATCAAGGCGTGATGCATGCATGTGGTCACGATGTCCACACATCAATACTTTTAGGTGCTGCAGAGATTTTATTTAAGATGAAGGATGAGCTAGAACATCCTATTAAACTCATTTTCCAACCTGGTGAAGAAAAAAACCCTGGTGGTGCAAGCTTGATGATTAAAGCGGGTTGTCTGAAAAGTCCTGAAGTTAAGAAGATGTATGCTCTCCATTGCGACCCAGCAATACAAATTGGGAATGTAGGTACAAAACCAGGCTTGTACATGGCCTCTTGTGATGAAATTTACATAGACATCACAGGCAAAGGCGGTCATGGTGCACGTCCACATGAAGCTATAGATAACATCTTAGTTGGAGCAGAAATTGTAACCTCACTACAACAAATTGTGAGCAGAAAATGTGATCCTAAAATTCCCTGTGTTTTAACATTTGGTCATTTTGAAGCTTTAGGAGCAACCAATATTATCCCTGAAAAGGTACACCTGAAAGGTACGTTCCGAACAATGGATGAAAAATGGCGTGCAAAAGCACTTCAACAAATTAAGCGACAAGCAACATTAATTGCAGAAGCACATGGGGCAAAAGCAAAAGTTGAAATCAGTCATGGTTATCCTTTTCTGGTAAACCATCCTGAAACAACCCATAAGTTTTTAGAACATGCAATTGATTGGCTAGGCAAAGATAATGTTTATACAGATCTACCGATTCGAATGGGTGCAGAGGATTTCTCTTATTACGCTCAAGAGATTGATACCTGCTACTTCCGTCTCGGAGTAGGGAACAAAAAGAAAGGGATTGTTCATGGACTGCATACACCTCTATTTAATATCGACGAACAAGCCTTAAAAATTGGGATGCAACTAACAGTAATGAACGGCATAAAGGGATTAGAGTAAGCCCATCCGTTATAAACAAATAACCTCTTATGAAGACCAATTAATTGGCCATTTCGGACATAAATTTAATGCGCATCAAACGCAGCTCTTCTTCAGAATAATCTCCATCAAACTCTTCATACGCTTCGTCTAAAGAATCCGTCTCTGCTTCGGAGAAATATTCATAAATTTCCTCCTGATTGTCATCGTCTAATACTTCATTGATGTAATAGTTTATATTGACCCTAGTTCCAGAATCCACAATCATTTCAATTTCATCAATAATTTCATCCATTGATTTACCTTGAGAAATACTGATGTCCTCTAGAGATAATTTACGATCAATATTTTGAATCAGTTGCACCTTCAATCCCGATTTATTGACCAAAGATTTCACTACGAGGTCTTGCGGACGGTCAATTTCATTTTGTTGAACATATTCTTCAATCAAGGCGAGAAATGGAGCTCCATATCTTCTGGCCTTTCCTTGCCCTACACCTTGTATATTGGTCAGTTCCTCCTTGGTTATCGGATACTGGAAGGACATTTCTTTAAGGCTTCCTTCTTGGAAAATTACAAAAGGAGGAATTCCTTTTTCTTTAGATATTTGTCTCCTTAAATCTACTAATGCTTGATACAATACCTCATCAAATGCATCTTTCATTCCCCCACCCGAGATGATATCATCATCTTCATCATGTTTTGAATAGGTATGTTCTTTTGTCAAGATAAAAGAATGTGGATTTTTGATGAATGCATGTCCTTTCTCGGTCATTTTAATTACGCCATACGATTCGATGTCTTTAGAAACCAAGCGTTCCACTAAAACTTGACGTGCCACGGCATTCCAAAAGGCTTTGTCTTTATCTTTTCCAGCTCCAAAATGGGGAAGTTGATCATGTCGATAAGATGCAATCTCGGTTGTTTTTTCTCCATTTAAAAATGCACAAATATGATCTATCTTTTGCATTTCTTTTAATTCTACAACCGCCTTTAAGAATTTTAAGACGTCCTCCTGACCTTCTGTTTTTTCCTTTGGGTTTTTGCAGTTATCACACATTCCTCCACAATTTGCATCATCGTATTCTTCTCCAAAGTAATGAAGGAGGTATTTTCTCCTGCAAATTGAAGTTTCTGCATAGGAAACAATCTCAAAGAGCAATTGTCTGCCTATTTCTTGTTCGGCAACAGGAGTGCCATGGAGAAACTTCTCTAATTTTTCAATGTCTTTATAAGCGTAAAAGGCCAAACATTCTCCTACTCCTCCATCTCTTCCTGCACGTCCAGTTTCTTGATAATAACTTTCTAATGATTTAGGAATATCATGGTGAATAACAAACCGCACATCGGGTTTATCGATCCCCATACCAAAAGCAATTGTGGCCACAATCACATCCACTTCTTCCATCAAGAACATATCTTGGTGTTTAGAACGTGTGGTCGCATCCATTCCTGCATGATACCCCAAGGCATTAATTCCATTAACCTGTAATATTTCTGCAAGCTGCTCCACCTTTTTGCGTGAAAGACAGTAAATGATCCCAGACTGTCCTTTGCGTTTTCGGATATATTTAATGATTTCTTTCTCTACATTTTTCTTGGGCCGCACTTCATAATACAAATTATCTCTGTTAAATGAAGCCTTAAAAACATTGGCATCCAACATATTCAAATTCTTCTGAATATCTTGCTGAACTTTAGGAGTTGCAGTTGCAGTTAATGCTATAATAGGCACATCAGAAATGGCCTCAAAAATCTCTCTAAGTCGACGGTACTCAGGTCTAAAGTCATGCCCCCATTCAGAGATACAATGGGCTTCATCAATTGCAAAGAAGGATATTTTTACAGAGGTAAAAAAATCAATATTCGATTGCTTTGTTAACGATTCTGGAGCAACATAAAGTAATTTTGTTTTTCCTTGAGTGATATCATCCTTTACACGCTTAATTTCAGTTTTTGATAATGAACTATTCAAGACATGAGCAACAGCATCATCTTCATTTACATTTCTGATTGCATCCACTTGGTTTTTCATTAAAGCAATTAGCGGAGAAACAATAATTGCAGTTCCTTCGGATATTAATGCGGGCAATTGATAACACATCGACTTGCCTCCCCCTGTGGGCATAATCACAAAAGTATTATTTTTATTAAGGATACTTTTGATAATATCCTCTTGATCTCCTCGAAAGTGATCATATCCAAAATACTTACGAAGCGAAAGATTCAACTCCGAAATTTCAGTTACAGCCATTTTTATAAATTTTATACTCTAAATATACAAAAAATTAATCATACGAAAATACGGAAACTTATGGGAGTATAAAAAGCATTCGCTATAAAGCCTTTATCGCAAGATTAACAAGGGTTTTTAAGAGATTAATTCTCTGATATTTTGATTATTAACCCTGTTTTATAACAAAACACGATGAACCTTACCTGTATTATTCATAAATAACGTGAGGTGATGTAACAAAGCACCTCTGTCTTGGAATACGGGCTAAGGTGACCATTGATTATGAACTATTGCTTTTAAAACAAAATGACCTTCTGTTTTCTGAACAACAAAGTACAATGCATTCCAATCCATATAACCTTCTTTGGAGGGCGGTTTATAAAACGCTACAGTAGTTGCAGAGGGAAAGAGGTCTTGTATATTTATCTGTTCACTACCTCTTGCTTTAGGGTTGCCTTGATAGGAATTAATTTCAGCATTATCCAAATCAAAATTAAATATAAACTTATCCACATAATCCGCAGTTGAAAGCAAAATAGAATCGCCCCTTCCAGGATAAATGCCCCAAAATTGTAGCTCCTTTGTAGGCGTTGATAATTCTTCCAATCCAACTTTTCTTACACTTAAAGTATCAATATGAGCATTTGGAGAAAGTACAACCCCATTTTCAACATAAGGCTTTAAATCCAAGGCTTCTCTCGTTTGTAACTTTTCAATGCAAAAATGAGCAAAAGCAACAGCATCTTTAAACACTTGCGGGGATTGCACATCATTTTGAGTATGAAGAACTGCTGTACTGTCCTTTTTCCCTTTATTTTTTATCACTTTCGTTTTGGTTTTATTGACATTCGAATTTTCACATGAAAACAGTATCAAAACCGAGATTAAAGCAACTAAATTTTTCATTTTTGGTAATTATTCTTTCACTAGTTTTTTAACAATAAACTGATTGCCTACTTTAATGGTAACATTATACGTTCCTGCTGCAAGTTCATCAACATCAATCTTATCCTTTTGAACATCTACTTTTGTTTGAATGACCAATTGACCAATCCCATCATAAATTAAAATTTCAGTTGGGTGTTCTAAATTCTTAAATTGAAGTTCCTTCACTGTAGGATTGGGGAACATTTCTATTCTCGTCAAACTGCTTTCTTTTATGCTTAAAAGATCAACATAACGTTGCCCGTTACTCGATGCTGTATCTATTAATCCAGCTCCATTTTTAGCTGTTACAGAAAGGTAATATATTTGGTCATAAACAAGTCCTGATACAGTACTGGAAAGAGTTGATGATGTTCCATTACTCGTCCACCCCACTACATCATCTGCACCTGCAGTTGTTCCAATCGCTGTTTTGTATTCAACTATTCCAGAGTGTGGATCATTGGCAGTTCCCCAATTCCCTTCAAGTGTATTCGTGTAAACCGTATCAATATCTACGCCTGATCCATCGTTTACAACTAAGTTATTAGGCTTTGTCCAATCTACATCCACATATTGGAAAGCAATGTTTGATAAATTCCCTGCATTGTCCATAACAATTGACTTGACTTTACCCGCAGGTGTGTTAGGGTCACTATTTTGAAATGGAATATCGGTGTTTGAACCAGGCCCAACTGTAATAGTAACATCTGGGTGACGTGAACGATACACTTTAAAGTTATCAACTTCATAATTACAGTTTCCACTTCTAAAAGAAACTGAATTGCCATCATTGAAAGGACTAGAATCGGTCCATGTAGTTACAACATCGCCATCAACTATAACCCATAATTTCCCCGTTATTCTATCAAAGATAACTTTAAAATTGTACCATTGATCGGGATTAATTGTGTGGGAAATATTCTTTTTTAAGGATAAAGTATTGTTATTGACTTTATAAATCTGAACCTTGTTATTGTTGTTGGGGTCGGGATTTCCTCCTGCTCGAAAATATACGAGATAAGAGTTCCCTCGATTACTTTGTGTAGCATCGTCACAAAAAATATGAATTCCTGCTCTCTTGTTGGCGTCTGTACCGCTGATCTTTCCATTCCAAGCATACAAATAGCGATTGGAAAGATTTTGTGTAAGTGGAGCATATATGTTAGCATTCCCTTCCGTATCATCAGATTGCTCTAAGTGAGTGTTGGGTGAAATTCCCCAAGTTCCCGTTTCTTCTGTCCAGTTTGAGTTAATGCTTGTTCCTTCAAAATTATCACCAAAAAATCCCCGACTAGGGTTTGCACTCCAATATGTTCCGTCAAAATACAGCACTTGATAAAAACTTTTATCGAGACCGCTGCCTCCTGATTCATCTGCATCGGTGAAATGTGCTTCAAAATCCACAGTTTTCCAATCGGTTGAGAACGAGACATCTGTTGTGGGAGGTGTTTGATCAGAGAAAGGAATGTCGGCAGTCCAATTGGCGTTCCAGCCACTTTTAGTTGTTGCACACTCAGAACGAAACTCAACCGTAATTGCTCCTCCTGTTGAAGTTACAGTTCCTGGGCTATTATTTCCTGTGTAAATTCCTATTCGTGGGGCAAAGATATCATCCCCATCATAAATATAAAGGTAGTCCCAAGTGTTTTCTGTTTCAAAGCTTGTAAAGTTCAAAGTCACTGAATTGGCTCCTGTAGGTTTAACCACCCATATTTTATGTTCATCATTTCCATAGTTTCCTGATGCCCCTCCGCTGTCATATAATGTGCCACTTGCCGCCGTATATGTCGTTGGCGATGTATTGTTATTGATTTTCTTGTAATAATAATCCCAATCCCAGTTGGGACCTGGATCATTGTGTGTTTGGTTAGGAAAATGTTGATGTCCTTTAATTTTTACGCAAGCACCGGGAATACTAGATTGGTTGTAATACGTTGTTCCGCTCCAAGGAAAGTAGGCTTCCCGTTTGCGACTAATGCCGTGGCTACTGCAGATATCACGAACCAAAGCAGCAGAGCTATTATACATTGCTATGGTATAGTAGGAAGCATTAGTTACATACCCTTCGTGTTCTATACCAATAGTATATGGATTTGAATTACCTACATGCCAAGCCTTATTTGACTCTCTCACCATTTGTGTGATTTGACCGTCAGAGGAACGGATTACATAATGTGCAGATACTTGAGCATTGCAATTCTTAAACCATGAGATACAACCTGCATAGGAGCCTTGAACAGTATGAATGGTAACCGCACTAATGCTAGCTCCTCCACGAGAACTATAATTACAACTTGCAGCGGGGTTCCAAATTGCAGGCCCATAATCTGTCGATCGTGAACCATTTGAGTTTTCCATTTCTGACACATAAGCAGCCCCCGTTTCAGCTTCTATTCCAGTGCTTGTAAAGTTAATTTTTTGTGCTGATAACACATCAAGGTTATTTGTTCCAAAAACCGTACTTAAGTTGTAATTATGAACGGGGAAATTGTGTTCATTGGCAAAATGAGTAGTGTTTAAAAACTTCATAATTTCGTATACTTGTGCATCACGTGCATATAAATTAACACGACCCGAATCAGGAATTTGTGAAAGTTCAGTCAATGTTTTATAAACACGCTTGCTTTCAGAAAAGTTGCTGTAGCCAGAATATATCTGTTCAAACGCAGAAGCATAAGCCTCAATTTGCATAAGAACACTTGCTTTTTGTTGGTTCACAGATATACCCGAAAGTTGTGCAATATACTTTCCACTTTCTTTAAAATATCCATCACCTTCATCAAAAACGCCCATCACACCATAAGGCAATGGCATATCCATACATCCTCTAGGTTGACTATCATCAATATTGTGAAAACGTGTTTGCGTCCAAGAAACTGTTTCTAAAATCCCCGCAGGAAGTAAGACATGATTTTGGTACACCTGATTAAATGGCAAGTTTTGACTCCACAGCAAAAATGGAGTTGCGAATAATAGAAGCGCAGTAATAATCTTTTTCATAGTATCTGTTAATTGATTGTTTTGAACTGTTAAAGTTAGAAAACTTCAACAGAATATAAAAATGATATACAGAAAAAAATTGATATTTATCATTACTCAGTAAATTCTTACGGATTTTCAATGAAAAACAAGAATATAACTCTAATTTTGTGAGATAAAAGATAGAAATATGGAAATCACAAGAGATAAAGTTCTAGAAGCATTAGGAAACGTTATAGAGCCCGACCTCAAAAAAGATATAGTTTCAGAAAACCTTGTAGGTAATTTAAAGATTGATGGAAATAAAATTTCTGTTTCAGTCAGTATTGTTAACCCAGCGCTTCATTCAAGAAAAAGGATGCAAGAAGCCATTTCCTTTAATCTAAAACGGGTGTTTGGTGATGATGTTAAAGTTATTTCAATCATTCGAGGATTGCCCAAGGAACAGAAAGAAAGTAAAAAACCCGAAAGAAATGTGTTGGGTGGTGTGAAAAACATCATTGCCATAGCATCAGGAAAAGGTGGTGTAGGGAAATCAACAATTACTGCCAATCTAGCAGGTGGACTTGCTAAGCAAGGTTATAAGGTGGGTATTGTTGATGCCGACATTTATGGCCCTTCTATCCCTACAATGTTTGATGTGGTTGGAGAGCGACCAAAAGCTGTGGAGATAGATGGAAAGCAGATGATGACCCCTGTAATGTCGTATGGCATTCCAATTATGTCGATTGGTTTCTTTACAGAGCAAAACGATGCTGTAGTTTGGAGAGGACCAATGGCTTCAAAAGCACTTACACAGATGTTTACCGAAACATATTGGGATGAGTTAGATTACCTTTTTGTCGACCTTCCTCCAGGAACTGGAGACATTCACCTCACCTTAGTGCAAAAAATTCCTTTAGACGGGGCCATTATCGTTTCGACCCCCCAAGAGGTAGCTCTCTCCGATGCAAGAAGAGGAGTAGCAATGTTTCAAATGGAGGCCATCAATATTCCTGTAATTGGACTTATTGAAAATATGTCTTGGTTTACGCCTGCCGAACTTCCAGAAAATAAATATTATATTTTTGGTAGAGATGGGGTTAAAAATTTATCTGAAGGAATGAATATTCCATTATTGGGTCAGGTTCCATTGGTTCAAAGTGTCAGAGAATCAAGTGATATCGGTCGACCAGCAATTATGCAAGAAAATACAGTGACTTCTAATGCTTTTGATGAATTAGTTCGTAAGTTTGTAGAAGGTACCAAATCCTAAAAAGATGTCCAGAGAAGCTAAGAATTTAGAAACTATTGTAAAGCAAGCATTGGATCAATTGCGACCCTATCTTGAAAAAGATGGTGGTGACATGGAGTTGATTGAAATTACAGACGATAAAGTGGTGCGGGTAAAACTACTGGGAAATTGTAGAGATTGTTCAATGAGTACAATGACCATGAAAGCAGGCTTAGAAGAAGCAATTAAAGATGTAGCCCCCGAAATCGTTCGTGTTGAAGCAATCAACCAAGCAGAAAATGCACATTAATTTAAATTGTTGATATGTTTGGTCTCAAACATGCATTTCGTGGTCTTTATTTAATGCTTTCCAAAGAACGAAATTTTAAAATTCAACTCGTTTTTTTTATTGCCGTTTTGGTTTTGGGATTTGTATTTCAAATTTCTTCTACTGATTGGGTTATTCTCCTTTTAACAAGTGCAATGGTGTTGTCATTAGAGATCATAAATTCAGCCATTGAAAAAACATGCAATCTGATTTCAAAAAGCACCAATAATCAAATTAAAAACATCAAAGATATTAGTGCTGCTGCGGTTTTATTAGCTGCTGTATTTGCTGTTGTGGTTGGTGTTTTAACTTTTCTTCCTTACCTTAAAGCAACTCTTTAGAGTCCAAAACAACAATACTCCACAATCCGATGTTGTATTTGATTAAGCCAACATAATAGTCGCCACACTAAAATAAATAAGTACACCACTAATATCACAAATGGTTGTAATCAAAGGAGCGCTTGCTGTGGCTGGGTCAATTTTTAATTTTGTAAAAATAAAAGGTAACAACAATCCAACAATACTTCCCCAAAGTACAATAATAACCATTGTTGTAGCAACAACATATACAATTTGAGGAGAGCGAAAACTAGCAAGAATAGCAACTGCAACAGACATTGTTATTCCGAGTATAAGCGAAACTACGAGTTCCCTGCCTATTAACTTATACCAATCAGACATTTTTACGTCTCCCATTGCTATCGACCGAATCATCAAAGTGGCAGTCTGGGAACCTGCATTCCCTCCACTGTCAATTAATAAAGGAAGAAAAAAGACCAAAGCAACTGTCCCTTGAATAATATTTTCGAAATGTGACAAGGCTGCACCGGAGAATATATTCATAAAAACCAAGGCGACTAGCCAAATAACACGGTTTTTATACAAATCGAAAATACGGGCTTTAAGTGGATTAGAAATTGCACTTTGGAAGGCGCTAAATTTATGGAAATCCTCGGAAGATTCATCTGCCGCCAAGTCCAAAATATCATCAAAAGTTACTATTCCCAGCAAAATTCCTTCTTCATCTAAAACAGGTAAAGCCACCCTAGAATAATCTTTAAAAATGCGAATTGCATCTTCTTGATCGTCCTTTGCATTTAAAGCAACAAACTGGTCGTCACTTAGCTCCTCAATGGTCTGCGTAGGTTCAGCTAAAATTAGTCTTTTTATTTTTAAGTCGTCAATCAAGCGCCAATTCTCATCAATAACATAAATTACATTTAATGTTTCTGAATCACTGCCAAATTCGCGAATATGTTCAAACGCTTGCTCTACGGTGAATTCAGGTTTTACAACAACATATTCTGTAGTCATCAATCGACCAATGCTGTCTTTGGGATAACCCAAAAGTTGGTTGGTAATCGCACGTTGTTCTGGAGACAATTGTAAGATAAGTTGTTTAGAAACCTCTGCTGGCAACTCTTCTAGGAATGCAGTTCTATCATCGGGATCAATGTCGTTCAGAAGCTGTGCTATTTTGGTTGCATTTTCTGCAAGTCCATCTATAATTTCTTGTTGCTCTTCATGATCGAGGAGTTTAAAAACGTCCTTTGTTTGTTGGTTGTTGAGTAATCTAAAAATAATGATCTTATCCCGTTCAGAAATGTCTTCAAAAATCTCGGCTACTTCGAATGGTTCAAGTTTTTCAACTTCTTGTTTCAAAGTTTTCCAATCCTCGAGTTTTATCATAAAAACCAAACCCGTTCTTAATTCCTCTATTTCCATCAACCCCTTATTTTATTGTGATTCTCTCCATTTAGCTATAAGTTACAAGAATTATTTCTCACTTTTATTCTCAATCACATCAATATAACAACTTTAGTGATTTATTCTACGCAAATATATATATTTTTAAAACAGTAAGATAGTATTGCTATAGGTCTATACAATTTTTTTTTCTTATTTTTTTTAATAAAAAAACCTCTTGTGCTGACAAAATCAATCACCATTTTATTTTTTCATCACGAAAACATATAAATACAATATGCAAGTTCAACACTATGCGATGAAATTACTGTATTGAATTTAATAATTTAGGTTTAAAAATAAAAAGACGAACTGAATCAACAGATCGTCTTTTTATAATAGTGAATTGGCGCCAACTAAAACCCTTCTTTCACAATTTGACTTTCTTTAACTCCAATCTGATTCAACTGTTTTTCTACTGCCTCCATCATTGGTGGTGGGCCACACAAATAATAAAATTGAGTATTCGCATCTTGATGTTTTTTAATCAATTCATTTGAGATATATCCATGTTCATAACCTTGCTTTTCTTCCTCGGATAAAATATTGATAAAATCATCTCCTAAAATACGTTCAAAGTATTCCTTGTCTATAATATCTTCTTCTCTTTTATTGGCAAAAATCAATTTACTTCCATCAATTTTATTTTTCTTCTGCAGTTCTTTCAGTATGGCAATAAAAGGTGTTATTCCCGCACCTCCCGCAAGAAAAATCCCTTTGTCTTTGTACTGTATATCACCAAACGGACTTTGCAGTATAAGTTCATCACCAGGTTTGACAGACTGCAATTCATTGGTGAGTCTTTTCCGTTCTGGATAAACCTTAATGGTAAATTCTAAGTCTTTGTCTTCAGGCAATGAAGTGAAGGTAAAACAACTCAGCTTTTCTTCCCATCCCGATTTATTAATAGAAATATCTGCTGCCTGACCAGGCGTAAATGTGTACCCATCAGGTTTTTCAAATACTATTCTCAGTACATCATGTGTAATGTATTCATTTGATTTAACTTTTACTATTTGTCCCATATCTTATTTATTTTTATTTCCTATACTTGATAAAAACGTGTTTTTCACATCTTTATTTTCAAATTGTCCAGAATAAACCGCAGTAACTGTTTCACTATTTGTATCATTAATTCCTCTGGAGGCAACACACAGATGATCTGCTTCAATATAAACGGCAATGTCATCATGATTTAAAATCTCTTTTAGAGCATCGGCTATTTGCACAGTTAATCTTTCCTGAACTTGAGGCCTTTTGGCATAATACTGCACAATTCTGTTCAATTTAGAAAGTCCAATCACTTTGTCATGAGGAATGTAAGCAACATGCGCCACACCAATTATTGGAACAAAATGATGCTCACAGTTAGAATAAACGGTAATGTTTTTTTCTACAAGCATGTTGTTGTAGTTGTACTTGTTTTCAAAAAGGCTGATTTCTGGTTTATTTTTAACATTTAATCCACCGAACAACTCCTTAACATACATTTTTGCAACCCGTTTTGGTGTGTTTCTAAGACTATCATCTGATAAATCAAGTCCAAGCACTTGCATGATTTTGGTAAAGTGATACTCAATCTCACTAATTTTATCCTCATCTGTGAGTTCAAAATCATTGTCATTTATTGCTGTTTCTACAATCGTTTTGCCATTTGTAAGCGGAAATGCATCTTTCATAATTTATATTTATGTGAATTATTATTAAGGTTCAATCTGTATTTGAAAATTTGAGAAGAAACGCAGAACCCATTGCGCTCCCCCCAAATTATATTTATTCTAGCCCAAACTATACATAGCTTTTGCTAATTGTCCAGAACTGTAATACTCCCTTTCATTGTAGGATGTATAGAACAAAGGTAATCAAAGCTGCTTTCAGGTACCATCGACCAAGTTGCGCCAACATGGATACTATCAGAAGTCCATGTTTGAAGCTTATCCTCTGTAACATCGTGAACAACGAGATCATTGTTGAGCCACACCACAGTGTCACCTTTGTGAATGGTGAGATTTTGGGGACTGTATTTCATCCCGCTAATCACAATAGTGTCGGGACCTGGAGTTTCCTCTGTTGTCGGCTGCAACTCACTTAATTTCTCTGTAACTGATTGTGGATTTTCCTCAACATTATCAGATGTACAACTCGCAACTGTTAACAGAAGTCCGAACATAACAAATACAGTAATTAACAAATACTTCTTTTTCATGACTTTGGATTATTTAAATTCAGCTTGCACCTTTTCAGCCATTTCCAAGTGATGTTCTAATAATGGCATTACCTTAACGAGTAAATCTTTCAATTGCTCATTTTTAGCTTGTGGAATTAAGAGTGTTTTCACTGCGTTAATTACTGCTTTATGATAAGCTACTTCATTATCAATATAAGCTTTGTCAAAAGCTTTACCTTTTAGCTTTCTCAATTTAGCAGAAGTTTCCTTTTCTCCTTTTAACAATGATTGTGTTACAGAATTATCTTTTGGTGTTACTCCTAGCTTAGTTGCTAAGTCAACTGCTTGCTTAATGATGTTTTTATGGTCATTCATCATCGTCTTAGCAAAATGCTTAACATCTTTATTATTGGATTTCTCCAGTGCAATTTCACCATAATTTACATCTATTTGATTGGCTGTAACAGCTACTGATGCAATTTCAGGATCAGTTAATTTTGGTGCATCATCTTGCGCATATATGGCAGATGACATTAAGGCAACTGCAAGTGCTAAACCTGCAGACCAGTTCGATACATTTTTTAAAACTCTCATAATATTTATTTTTAATTGGGCCCTTATTTATTAAATTAAAATTTGAAAAAATCGCAGGACCTGTTGACGGTTTATTTCAAGTCTATACTCTTCTATTGCATTTATAATTTATCAATCTCCTTCATTACCCTTTCTACCATTGGTGTACAATAAATCAAGTTAAAATCATACAGTTCATTGGGTGAATAAGAACCCATAATTTGGTCTTTAAGCATTGTTTTTGCTCTGTTCAATCGAACTTTTACATTAGATTCACTGATCTTAAGCAACTCAGCAGTTTCCTTAACTCTAAGGTCATTGATTTCTCTTAAAGAAAAAACCATCCGGTATTCAAAAGGAATGTTTTCAAGAGCTTCTTCTATAATATTACGCAACTCACGGTTTCGTACTAATCGATCTGTTTCTTCATGATCATTTGAATACATAGGTCTTAAATTATCATTAATAGTTCCTTGGACTTCATTCTTATAACTTGATTTATTACTTTTCCGATAACAGTTGTTCAACATTATTCGAATAATCCACGTTTTAAAACTGGATCTTCCCTCAAATGTTGAAAGTGCTTTGTAGGCGTCTATAAAAGTATCTTGCATTAGGTCTTGGGTTATTTCATGACTGTAATTGTATGACCGTCCTATTTTATATAAATAAGGATTAAATCGCCTAACAATAATTTCATAAAGTGATTTTTCTCCCTTTACCACTCTTTTCACAATTTCTTCTTCTGTCAATCTATCTTCTAAACGTGTCATGGGTTCTGTATTTAATTTCAATTATAACCTATAAAAGTCCTTCTGTTCTATTAGAGTATATGAACTCAATAAAGGTTACAACTATTCACGAAAAATTATAATCCAAAAGCCAGTTTCTAACAAGATATACACAAAACAACCTGTAAATCAATTTAATACATCTTATGAAAATAATTTAATCTGTGGTAACAAATTGAACATAACTAGCGAGCTCATTCCAGCAAGCTCAATACAACGCAACGCAGTTAATAGTTCAAGTTAAGGCTTCGGTTCAAAGTATTGATAGTTGCCGAGGTGAAGGTCTCGAATAAAATTAGTTGCTACATCCTGAATTAAGAAATCATCAATAATCAATGATTCATCATCATATAAAACTCCGTATTGGGTGATTAATTCACCATTTTTATATTCTTTCTTTTTAGACAATCCGCCATTTTCATCATATTCAAAAGTAAACATTCTCTCTTGTACACCTTCTCTATTCGAGGTTACTTTAATGGTATCAACAAAGTCCATTTCATTATAGGTGTAAGTTGTCGTTTTTGTTTGGCGTGTTCTCCGCAAACGTTCCATTTTCTTAACAATTACACTATCCTCATTGTAATAAATAAAAATATCTTTATAGGGAATATTGTTGGTGTTGAAAATGGTTTGCTGAAGTTGCTTCGGGTAACTTTTATATGTAGATTTTTCGGCATAAACTATTGATTCTGGACCAAGTCCATAATTTATGTTTGATTTATGTTTTCCATAATTTCGTCGGTATTCTAAATGTACCAATCTGTGCTCATCATCATATTCATAAAAATAACCATAAGACCCATTTCTGTCTTTATGAATGAACTGTATTTGATTGCCCTGTTCATCATATTTGTAAGTTTTAACGGAAGTGTCGTTTTTATAATTCAATAAGGTATACTCCTGTTGTTCGATGAGTTGACCTTTTCTATTGAATATATATTTCCGAAAATAATCCGTTTCCCTCAATCGGTCTCCAAGTTTATAATGAATAAAATTGCCTGAAATAGACTTGATGTTGTATCTTTCTATTGTAGAAGCATTAAAAAAGGGTTGACTTGTAAATGCCTGTTCTGCCTTATGATTAATAAATTGTGCATTGAGGAAATGACAATGAAATCCAAAACAAAGTACTGTAAGAAGCATACCAAGTGTTGATGCAGTTGAAATTTTAAAGTTGGAAAAATTAAGATTGGAAAGAACATCTCTTTCCTTTGGCAATGTTGTTGGTGTTTTCAAAAGAAAACCTTTCATCTTATTGTTCAACATTCTTAGTGATAATAAAACGTTTAAAAAGCTTTTGTTTAAAAAAGGCCTCTGCTGAGGTATGAACGCAGAGGCTCTTTAAATTAACCAAGTAACAATAAATATTGGTTATTTTTTTAATTCTTCTTTCACAAGGTCAGCAATAACTTTACCATCTGCTTTTCCTGCAAGTTCTTTTGACAGTATCCCCATTACTTTGCCCATATCTTGAGGACCTGAAGCACCAAGTCGTGATATTGTTTCGGTAACTTTGATACGAATTTCATCTTCACTCATCATTTTGGGCATGTATTCCTCAATGATTTTCGCTTGAAACATCTCTTCATTTGCTAAATCCTCTCTTCCTTGTTCAACATACACCTTATAAGAATCCAAACGCTGCTTATGCAACTTTATAATGATTTGATTTTCTTTGGCCTCATCAACTTCTCCTTTTCCGGAAACGGCCTCGTTGAGTAACTTTGATTTTATATCCCGCAATGCAGAAAGTTTTTCTTTTTCTTTTGCACGCATTGCATCTTTGATATCGTTATTTATTTTATCAGTTAAACCCATTGTTAAAAAATTAGTCTACATTATCATGTAAAAAGGAGTTAGTGTCCCTTAAACCAGAATCATTGTCTTTATTTCCAGAAACCTCAAATCGAGAACGGTCATCATCAGAAGAGCTAATATCATCTTCAAGTTCAATTTTTCTGCGTTTGAATGCAGGCTCCTTCTCCAATTCGTTCAATCCTTCAGCAGTATTTAAATGAGAAGTATAATCCCGAATGCGATTCATTCTTTCCTCACTTCTTCTTTGCTGCTCCTCTTTTGTTAACTCATGTGCTTTTGTATTGTTTTGAAAAGAAGTATCGGTCTCCATATCATCTTCCAGGTAATATCTCTTCACCTCATCTTCTTTAACATTGGCTGTTGTTTCCTCTGATTGAGACTTTGTATTCTCAGTATCTTTAGAAGATTGAATATCCCAATTCATTGTTGAAGCCTCTGCAGTTTCAGTTGATTCCTTTTCATCAAACTTCAAATAAGGCTCTTCCTCTTTAGGTGCTTCATACTTATTTTCTGCAACTGCCTTTGTTAACGGAGTTGTAATTTCTTTTTTAGTGTCGTCTTCTAGCATTTGCACCTTTCTTTCAGGAGCTTTTTCAAATCCAGTTACAGGTGTTTGCTGAAATCCTGTGGCAATAATTGTAACGCACAATCCATCTCCAAGTGATTCGTCAAGTCCGTGTCCCCAAACAACATCAGCGGTAGAACCCGCCTCATCTTGGATATAATCGGTAATGTCAGCAATTTCGTCCATCAATACTTCATTATTGCCATAAGTGATGTTCAACAACACATATTTTGCGCCTTCGATGTCATTATCATTAAGCAGAGGTGATGATAAAGCAGACTGAACTGCTTCAATTGCCCGATTATCACCTTCACTAACAGCAGTTCCCATTACAGCAACGCCACTATCTTTCATTACAGTATTTACATCGTTAAAATCAACATTAATGGCTCCTGTTACAGAGATAACATCTGCAATTCCTTTAGCAGCAGAAGAGAGTACCTCATCAGCTTGAGCAAAAGCATTGCCCAAAGTTAAATTGCCATAGATTTCCCGTAAACGTTCATTGTTTATGATCAACAAAGTATCTACGCTTTCCCTCATATTATTAAGTCCTTCCTCAGCTTGTTGGCGTCTTTTTCGGCCTTCAAAATTAAAAGGAACTGTAACAATACCTACGGTAAGAATCCCCAAATCACGTGCGGCTCTTGAAATCACTGGAGCAGCTCCTGTTCCAGTTCCACCGCCCATACCTGCGGTAACAAATACCATTTTTGTATTGTTGCTGAGTATTTCCTTTATATCATCAATGTTTTCTATCGCTGCATTCATCCCAATCTCAGGGATTGTTCCAGCTCCTCGCCCATCAGTAAGTGAAGCACCAAGTTGAATCTTACACGGAACAGTAGAGGCATCCAGTGCTTGCTTGTCGGTATTGCAAACGATAAAGTCTACACCCGCAAAACCTTGATTATACATATGCGTTACTGCGTTGCTTCCTCCGCCTCCTACACCAACAACTTTGATGATTGAAGATTGGTCTTTTGGGATATCAAATTCCATTTTATTTTAGTTTATTGGTTGTCTAATTTATTCTACATCTTCTTCAAACCACCGTTTTCCTTTATCCAGTAGTTTGTCAAAGAACGACCCTTTCGTTCGCTTTGAATGGGTTTTTATTGTATCTTCTGAACGTTTGTTGCGTTCTTCTGATTCAAATCCTTTGAGCACTAATCCTATTCCTGTTGCATACATTGGGCTTGTTAAAACTTCCTCTATATTAGATTTTCCAATGTGTTCGTTAGGATAGCCTACTCTTGTATCCATTCCTGTAACATATTCAAAAAGCTGGTTGATGTTGTTTAATTCTGCTCCCCCTCCTGTTACAACAATTCCTCCAATTAATTTTCTTTCGTATCCAGAATTTTTAATTTCATAATAAATATGCTCAATGATTTCTTCCATTCGAGCTTGAATAATCCCCGATAAATTCTTAATTGAAATTTCTTTTGGTGCGCGTCCTCTTAATCCAGGAATACAAACCACTTCATTCTCCTGACTTTCACTGGCCAATGCACTTCCAAATTTCATTTTTAATGTTTCTGCCTGACGTTGTAAGATGGTACATCCTTCTTTAATATCATCTGTAATTGCTTTTCCACCAAATGGAATTACGGCAGTATGTCGAATTATACCTTCGTGGAAAATTGCCATATCTGTTGTTCCTCCACCAATATCAACCAAAACAACTCCTGCTTCTTTTTCTTCATCAGACAAAACAGCTTGAGCACTCGCCAAAGGTTCAAGGATGGTTTCCTCCACTTCAATTTCTGCTCTATGAATGCACTTTTGAATGTTTTTAGCGGCAGCAATCTTTCCCGTAATAATATGGAAATTGGCTTCTAACCGAATGCCTTCCATACCAATTGGGTCAATAATTCCTTTTTCATCATCGATAATGTACTCTTGGGGAAGAACGTGGATAATCTCTTCTCCAGGCTCCATTACCAGTTTGTACATATTATCGATAAGCATATCGATATCTTTCTGTGCAATTTCCTCAAGATTAGATTCACGCGTGTACATCCCTCGATGTTGAAGACTTTTAATATGTTGACCCGCAATTCCAACATTGACACGACCAATAGTTAAATCTCCTTCAACATTATCTTGAGCTTTGGTAACAGCCTCTTTGATTGCAATAACAGTTTTCTCGATGTTTGAAACCACACCACGAGTCACCCCATGAGAGTCCGCCTTTCCCATAGATAAAATTTCAATTTTTCCATGTTCGTTTTTACGACCAACAAAACAAGCAATTTTGGTTGTTCCAACATCCAGTCCTACAATAATCTCCGACATTCTATTTTCTTTTCTTTGCTACAATCTGATTTTCAAACTTCAAATTGATTGATTCATATTTATTCCAGCCTTCGTACGGTATCACATCATTATAAAAAACGGTCAATTTCTTAAACTTTTTCTCAACCATCTCGTCTGATAAGGCTTCTCCAAAAATAATTTTTTGTTTCCCTACTCTTGGAATCAATACAAATCCATCTTTTTTGGTGTATTGCACCTGTACAATTTGAGAATTATAAAACGTATCATTACAAACATACTTTGAAATATGATACATTTGATCCAATTTATATTTAGTTTTCAAACTATCATTGTTAATTATTTTTTTATAGTCCATCTGAGCAGCAAAAAGATGTTCCATACCCGTAAAAGGGAGCACTTTAGGTTTGGTATATGGAGAAAGTCTGGTCAAATGATAATCTGCATTGATGTAAAAATCATTCATTGAGCTGTTCATTATCCTTGCAATTGGCCGCCGAGTGGTCAACTCTATGCTCCATTTATTGTCAATATCCATGTAAACATGAGCTGATAAAACTTCATCCATTTCATTAATAAAAGCTTCAATTTTGGCTTCATTCAAGTCTGCCTTTTTCATTCCATTGCGAAATAGTCCTGCCGTGTATAACTCTTGTTTTAACTCCTTTTCTGTCAATAATGAAACACCGTCTTGAACTGTTAAAAATACAGCAGGAGGTCCTAATATTTGCTCTTCTGCACTCTTATTGGAAGCAATTAATAAATACAGGACTGCTCCTAAAAACAAAACCAATGCCGCTATTTTTAATCCTTTTTTCATGTTAACAACTCGCGTATTGGTTCAACCATAAGTCCAATATCTCCTGCACCTACAGTGACAATCACACCCGATTGAATCGATTTAATTTGCTCTAAAATAGCTTTGGCAGACAATACGCAGACTTCTGTTTTAATGGATTTTGCTAAGGCTTCACTTGTTACCCCTTCAATAGGTGCTTCTCTAGCTGGATATATGGGCATTAAAAACACCTTTTCTGCTCCACTTAACACCTCAGCAAAATCAGTCATAAAATCTCTAGTTCTGCTGTACAAATGAGGCTGAAAAATGATATAAATCGGCCAATTTTTATAAAGCAATCGGATAGAATTTAACAACTTATTTATTGCTGTTGGATGATGTGCATAATCATCTATATAAACCAAATCGCCCCTTCTAACAATTGTTTCAAATCGGCGTTTAACTCCTTTAAAATTGGACAATTGAGTTGTAATATCATCCAATTGAATACCTATCGATTCACACATAGCAATTACAGCAAGTGCATTTTCGGCATTGTGTATTCCTGGCAATCCCAATTGAATATTTTTATACGTTTTGGAAGGTGTTTGAACATCCATCTCAAAATGACCATTCCTAACTTGAACATTGAATCCTTGATAATCCGCTTGGATTTTTTCTCCTATGCCATAAGTTAATCGAGGCAAATCATTACAAATGTTCAAAGAATAGTGTAAAATTACTGTTCCTTTGGGTGCTATTAAATGTCCAAATTCATCGAAAGTTTCTATTAATGCTTCCTTGTTCTTATAGATGTCCAAATGATCTGCATCTGTAGAAGTAATAATGGCAGAAAAAGGCTTTAAATGCAGGAAACTCCGGTCGTACTCATCCGCTTCAACCACCATCCAGGGACTTTCTGGATTC
Source organism: uncultured Fluviicola sp. (assembly GCA_964585545.1). Lineage (GTDB taxonomy): Bacteria > Bacteroidota > Bacteroidia > Flavobacteriales_D > Crocinitomicaceae > Brumimicrobium. The sequence continues at coordinate 96,892 of CAZPDT010000002.1, read as the reverse complement.
AAAATAAAATTGGATTTAAAATTGGTACTTATTCCACCCAAAAAAGCACTACACTTGTCCTTTGTTTTAGACAACACGTAGGCCAGCATTGTAGAGGTTGTGGTTTTTCCATGGCTACCTGCAACAGCAAGTGTTTTCCAATGGGCTGTAATTTGACCCAGCACTTCTGAACGTTTTTTAATGGTATATCCCAATGCCTTTAAATAAGTTAATTCTTCCATATTTGATGGAACCGCAGGGGTTACTATGACAAGTGTAGATTCAATTTTACCAACAATTGTTTTGACCTGACTTCCAAGATCTTGGTAATGTATAGAGATGCCTTCTTCTATAAGTTGGTGCGTTAAGTTGGTTGCTGATTTATCGTAGCCAGTAACTTTATATCCTTTGTGTTTAAAATAACGAGCAAGAGCAGACATTCCGATTCCTCCGATACCAATGAAATAGATATTTGAATAGTTAAAATTCATTATGACACCACCTTATTAATTACATTTACAATCTGTTCAGCAGCATTAGGAATGGCTTTTATTTTTATGTTTTTAGCCAACTTTAGTTGCTCCTCACTGTCGGCAATTAAATCCAAAACACGAGACACCAATTGCGTCCTTGCATCAGCATCTCGAATGCAAATTGCCGCATTGTCTTTAACCAAAGCCATAGCGTTTTTCGTTTGATGATCCTCAGCAACATTGGGCGAAGGCACAAGAATGACTGGTTTTCCAATAATGCATAGCTCTGAAATGGCAATTGCACCAGCCCTGGAAATCACGAGGTCTGCCGCTGCATACGCCAACTCCATTTCATTGATGAATTTTGTAAGCACAATCCCTGTCATGTCCAACCCTCTTGTTTTCTCCTTCATTTCTTGATATTGGTAACTGCCACATTGCCAAATCACTTGCACATTATTTTCTCTAAGGCGGTCCAATTGTCCTAGAATACTTTCATTGAGTGTTTTTGCACCAAGACTCCCTCCAACAACCAAAACAATCATCTTGTTTGGATTAAGGTTAAAATGACCTCTTCCTTTCTCTTTTAATCCTTTTATTTGAACAACTTTTGTTCTTACAGGATTGCCTGTTAACACAATCTTCTCAGCTGGGAAAAAACGTTCTAAATTTTCGTAAGCCACGCAAATTTTAGTGACCGTTCTTCCGAGGTATTTATTGGTCTTGCCTGGAAAGGAGTTTTGCTCTTGAATAACAGTAGGTATTTTCATCATGCTTGCAACTTTTAAAGTTGGAGCACTCGCATAACCTCCCACTCCAATAGCAATATCTGGCTGAAACCTTTTAATTATCTTTCTTGCCTTGAGCAATGCACTCAACAGTTTAAAGGGCAACAATAGATTTTTCAAACTGAGTTTTCGCTGTAAACCACTGATCCAAAGTCCTTCAATTTTATATCCTGCTTCTGGTATTTTTTTCATTTCCATTTTCCCTTCGGCACCAATGAATAAAATTTCTGTATCAGGGGCTTCTTTTCTAATTTGATCTGCAATTGCAATTGCAGGAAAAATATGTCCTCCCGTTCCTCCTCCAGATATAATTACTTTATTAATGCTCATTCTGTTTTTGATTTGGTTAATTCTTCAGACAAATTGTCCTTTGGATTGTTTTTATTCGCTATACTTTGTATTATCCCCAGTGCCACGCAACTCATAACCATTGCAGAACCTCCCATGGCAAGAAAAGGCATGATTTGACCTGTGACAGGCATTATCCCTGTACACACCAGCATATTTACGAGTACTTGAGACAAGAGTATAATGCCTATTCCAATTGACGTAAACGTTTCAAAAAGAGATTTGGCATTGAGCCCAATACGAAAAATTCTATAGAAAAGAATCAAATACAAAAAGATAAGAAAAACAGCACCTATTAATCCGAATTCTTCAACAAAAGAAGAGTAATAAAAATCAGCGTAGGCTTCAGGTATATAGCGTTTCAGCTCTCCATTCCCTACGCCAACACCAGTATATCCACCATTAAAAATTGCCAGTTTAGCATTAATGGCTTGCATGTTTTCTACTGTAGGTCCATGGTCTCCATAGGCTCTAAAAATTCGATTAATCCAAGTGTCCAATCGCGGTAAAAAATTCAATGCAGGTAAGGCAAAATGGACCAAAACAATGAGACCAAACGAAGCAATCCCTGCTCCAATCATCCCAAGGATTTTTGAAAAAGGGAATTGGGCAATAAACAAAATCAAAAGAGCGACTAAAAACAAGATGGCTGCTGTTGAAAAATTATCTTTAGCAATTAAGCCACAAACAAGAAAGACGGGAATCATAAAACTGAAAGCACTTTTTTTCCAAGAGTCAAAATATCCTCGTTTTACTGTTAAACGCTGTGCCAAGAAAACCACCAACGCAAACTTGGCAAAATCAGAACTTTGAAAAGTAATTCCAATAATTGGCACCCTTACCCAACGGGTTGCATCATTGATTCTTAAGCCAAAGAAAAAAGTAAAGATGAGTAAGGCAATAGCAACATAAAAAATAAACTTGGATGACTTCTGCAGGTATTTGGGATCTTTATTGTGAATCCAAAACATTGCAAAGAAACCAAGACCAACATACAACATGTGTTTAAACAAATATGAAAATGGAGTTCCTCCTCTTACTTTAATAAGAATAGGAATAAAGCTATATACGCTTAATATGGATAAACAAAGTAATAAGATGGTTACAATCCATATCACTTTATCTCCTTTAAGATATTTGAGAAAACTTTGCACTTATTTTACACCTTTACTGTTTAATAGAAATTTGGTTCTATCCTTGAAAAATAATTCACTGTTTTGTCAAGACTACAGTGAGCGAACAGCTTTTTTAAACTGTTGTCCGCGGTCTTCATAGTTTTCAAAAAGATCAAAACTGGCACAAGCTGGTGAAAGCAATACAGTTTCTCCTTTTTTCCCAAATTGATACCCATATCCTACTGCCTCAATAGGAGACTGTGTTTCTACAATGGTTTCTACAACTCCTGAAAAAGCTTCAATAATCTTGGCGTTGTCTTTTCCCATACAAATGATTGCTTTGACTTTTTCCTTAACCAATTCAAGCAACTCATCGTAATTATTTCCTTTATCCACTCCCCCTACAATCCAAACAGTAGGCTCAGTCATGCTCTCCAAAGCATACCAAGTGGCATTGATGTTTGTCGCTTTGGAATCGTTGATAAATTCAATACCATTTACCTTTGCTACAAATTCTAAGCGGTGTTCAACATTTGTGAAATCAGATAAGCTCTCTCGAATGCTCTCTTTTCTGATTTCAACCAATCTTCCTGTTATTCCAGAAGCCAATGAGTTCTGGACATTGTGCATGCCTTTTAAGGCCAAATCATGTATCGACATAGTTAATTTATTTTTTATGATTATTGTTTGTTGTTCTTTATTATAAAATCCACCCTCAACTGAATCATCAACTAGAGAAAATGGATATGTTCTTGCATTAATTTTATGTGACTTTAATTGTTTTTGAATTTGTGGATCATCAGCAAAGTAGATAAAAGCATCTCTTTCTGTTTGATTTTGAATAATTCTCATTTTCGCCTTACCATAAGCTTCAATACTTCCGTTGTATCTGTCTAAATGATCGGGAACAATATTGAGTAGAATTGCAATATCTGCCTTAAAATCGTACATGTCTTCTAACTGGAATGAGCTGAGTTCGATGACATAATAATCGGCCTTTGACTTCAAGATTTTTCTGGACATACTCACACCGATGTTGCCTCCCATTTCTACAGATAATCCTCCTTTTTTCAAAACATGATGAAGTAAATGTGTTGTGGTTGTTTTTCCATTACTTCCTGTAATTGCAATCAGTTTGGATGATGTATACCTAGACGCAAATTCCACTTCGTTTATAGGCACTAATCCCTTGCTTCTAACTTCTTTAATTAAAGCACTGCTATTTGGAATACCTGGACTTTTGATAATTTCATTTGCCGACAAAATACGCTCCATGGTGTGTCCATTTTCCTCAAAAGCAAGATTGTTTTCTATAAGCTCTTTTTTAAAATTATCCTTTATCATCCCTGAATCACTAACAAAAACATCAAAGTCTTTGGCTTTTGCCAATAGCGCTGCGCCCACTCCACTTTCGCCAGCACCTAGAATCACGATATTTTTAGCGCTATCCTTCAATTATCTTAGTTTTAATGTTACAATTGTTATTACTGCTAACAGAATTCCGATAATCCAAAGTCGGACAACAATTTTTGCTTCATGCATACCCTTTTTTTGATAATGATGATGTAGCGGAGCCATTAAGAAAACACGTTTACCCACACCCGAAATTTTCTTAGTCAGTTTAAAATACCCCACTTGAACAATTACAGAAACATTTTCAATTAAGAAGACACCACACAATACAGGGATTAATAATTCCTTTCGAATAGCAATTGCAAATACAGCAATAAGTCCACCTATTGCAAGACTGCCCGTGTCTCCCATAAAAACTTTAGCGGGATAAGAATTGAACCACAAAAACCCAACACAAGCCCCAACAAAAGCAGCAATAAATACAACCAGCTCCTCTGCTCTTGGGATATACATTACATTGAGATAATCAGCAAATTGAACATGAGAGCTTACATAAGCCAGCACTGCAAGTGCAATTCCAATAATCGCCGAAGAACCTGTTGCCAAACCATCTAATCCGTCTGTCATATTGGCTCCATTAGAAACTGCAATTACAATAAATACAACAATAGGAATGAAAATAAGCCATCCCCATGTATGAACCTTCTCTCCCATAAGCCAAGCATAGTTGATCTCATTATTTTTAACAAAAGGTATAGTGGTCGTCATGTCACGGGTCTCAATCCATTTTACATCTTTGCCTTCAGGATTATTGTGAAGGTCAGAAACCAAATGTTCTCCGCTTTTTAATTGATAACTTAATGGCACTTCCTTGTGTGCTGTGACATCGGGATGAAAAAACAAGATAGCCCCTACAATAACTCCTACTCCAATCTGACCAATAATTTTAAATTTACCGGCTAAACCCTCTTTATTCTTACGCATAATTTTCAGATAATCATCTAGGAATCCTATTGTCCCAAGCCACACCAGAGCAATAATCATCGTGAGGACATATACATTTTGCAACTTGGCGAAGAGTAGGGTGGGAATAAGGATTGCGCCAAGAATAATAAGTCCGCCCATAGTAGGTGTACCTTCTTTTTCTTTCTGTCCTTCCAACCCAAGGTCTCTCACCTGTTCTCCCATTTGCATCTTCCGCAACAAATTGATTAACCTTTTCCCAAAAGCGATTGAAATTATCAATGAAGTAATTAAGGCCATACCCGATCTAAAGGAGATATAGTGAAAAACACCAGCTCCAGGGATATCAAATTGATCGAGGTAAGTAAAAAGATAATACAACATATTATTTCTCTAGTTTTATGAATAGTTCTTTTAATATTTCTAAATCGTCGAAATCGTGTTTTACACCATTAATTTCTTGATAGGTCTCGTGCCCTTTTCCTGCTATTAGGATAATATCTCCAGGTTGTGCCATATTAGAAGCTGTTTTAATTGCTTCTCTTCTATCGCTTATTTTGAGGGTGTTTTTAAAATACTCCCCGCCTACACCTTTCATCATTTCTTCTATGATAGAATCGGGGTTTTCTGTTCTTGGATTGTCAGAGGTGAGAATTATCTTATCGCTATATTTACATCCAATGGCGGCCATTGTTGGTCTTTTTGTCGTGTCGCGATCACCGCCACAACCAATCAAAGAAAATAAAGTCTCATTCCCTGTTCGAATGTTCTTAATTGTTTTGAGTACATTTTCTAAAGCATCTGGTGTATGAGCATAATCTACAATACCGATAACACCTGTCTTGCTTTTAAAATATTCAAAACGACCTTCCACTGGTTTCAATTCAGAAATTACCCGCATAATCTCTAATTGATCATCCAATAATTGGTCTGCAATAGCGTAGGACAAAAGAATATTGTAAGCATTAAAATCACCCACCAATTGTGTAAATACTTCCACATCATCAATTGAAAGCACCAATCCTTCAAAGCTATTTTCCAATACCTTTGCTTTATAATCTGCCACATTTTTTAAAGCATAAGTGATTCTTTCGGCACGTGTGTTTTGGAGCATTACCTCACCATTTTTATCGTCCATATTAGAAACAGCAAAAGAAGAAGCAGGCAAATCATCAAAAAACTTCTTTTTTACATTTAAGTATTCTTTGAATGTTTTATGATAATCGAGATGTTCGTGGGTAATGTTTGTGAATCCACCACCATAGAAATGCAGGTTTCCAATACGATTTTGATGAATGGCGTGTGAGCTTACTTCCATAAAGCAATATTCACATCCTGCATCTACCATCTCGGAAAGTAATTTATTAATGCTCACGGCATCTGGGGTTGTCCTTTCTGTTGGAATATCAAGCGTATTAATTTTATTTACTACTGTTGAGATAAGTCCAGTTGAAATGCCCATTTTTTGGAACAGGTTAAACAAGAGAGTTGTCGTTGTGGTCTTACCATTTGTTCCTGTAATACCAATAAGCTTTAATTTTTTAGACGGTTGATCATAGAAATTATTGGCCAAAACAGAGAGTGTTTTGTGGGCATCGTCCACAATTATATAGTTGATGTTGTTTTGTAACTTTTCAGGTTTAACCTCACATACAATAGAGGAAGCTCCATTTTCTATAGCCTTATCAATAAATTGATGTCCATCTGTTGCCGCACCTTTAATGGCAACAAACAAATCATCTTCTCCTACTTTTCTGGAATCAAAACAAAGGTTATTAATTTCTGTAGCGGTTGTACCTACCACCTCTTTTAATGAACTCCCATATAGTATTTCACGTACGCTTTTCACTTCTTAATTTAATTTTAGTTTGATTACTCCACCATTAACAGCCTCTGTTCCTGGAATAATTGATTGTTGCACTACTTTCCCATATCCTATCGAATGGACTGTTAAGCCCAATTTTTCTAGTAAAAACATGGCATCAATAAGCCCCATTCCTCTAACATCTGGTATCATTCCATCCTCCAATTGATAGCCATGATAAGCAATACCATTATCTAAAACCTTTGTTTGAACCCAGTCATGGTCTCCATTAAGTTGTTTCTTAATTCTAAAATAGTTCAGTACAGTATTCAGGTCATAGCGACTTCCATTTTGTGCATAAGGCATACTTATGATGGGTTTACTTTCATTAACTGCCTTATGATATTCATAACTTGAGGCATAAACTTTATTTGCTATGGCTGCGAAGACTGTTCCCGAAACGGAAGCTCCATATATATCCTTTGTTGGAGCTGCAACAACTACAATACAAGAGTAAGTTGGATCATCAGCAGGAAAGTAGCCCACAAAAGAAGCGATGTATTTTTTTTCTCCTCTGGGACCATATCCTTTGTTTCTATTGGCAATTTGAGCTGTCCCTGTTTTTCCTGCAATATTAAAGTACGCCGATTTTAAATGTTTTCCTGTTCCATGAAGTACTACCGCTTTTAAAGCGTCTTTCATGGTATCAATCGTGGTTTGACGGGCTATTTTTTCGTGCAATACAACCGGTTTGAATTTTTTAATCACTTCCTTTCTATTGTCAATAACTTGGGTTACCATTTGTGGCTTCATGTATTTCCCATCATTTGCTACCGCATTATAAAAAGTCAACATCTGAAGAGGTGTCAATTGAAATTCATAGCCGATTCCCATCCATGCCAATGATCCTCCCCACCACTGCTCGCTGCCTGGAGTAGAATAAATTGGAGTTGCTTCGCCTTTAATTTTTATTCCCGTCTTGTCTGTGATGCCAAATTGCTTTAAACGCTTGATATATTGCTTTGGATCGTCTTTATAAGCATCATAAACTACCTTTGAAATCACGTTAGATGAGTGCTCAAATGCTTCTTTAATAGATATTTTACCCCAACCCAAAGGATGGGAATCGGTTAATGTTCTATCATAAAACTGGTATTTTCCAACTGCATTCACCGTATCAGAGAGTTTAATTTTATCATCTTCTAAGCACGCCATAAGAGAAGCCAGCTTCATGGTTGAGCCAAGCACTTCTTTTGTTCCAATAGCATTGTTATAAATCTCCTTATATTCTCCGTCATTGGTTTCTTGTAGATTGACCATTGCTTTTATAAATCCAGTTTTCACATCCATAACAATGGCACAACCATAGCGTCCTCCTTTTTTTTCTAACTGATTCCGCAATTCTGTTTGTGCAACCTCCTGAATGTCTTCATTGATAGAAGTAACAAGGTCATAACCTTCAGTTGGATTGCGTACAACCATTCCTGTAGGTTTCCACGATCGGGCAATTTTCTGTTGCACCACAATACCTTCTTGTCCTGCCAAATAAGAATTATAAGCACCCTCTATTCCAACATAAAGCGTATCCTTTGTTTCGGGATTGTATTTAACATATCCCAAAGTACGGCGCAGCAATTCACCATGTGGTCTTTTTCGTACAATAATTGAATGGTTATCAATAATTCCTCCTTTAAATCGACCTTCATTAAATATGGGGAGTTCACGGAGTTTCTTTCGCACTTCATTGGTTACCTTTTTATGAATCAAAACATATCTGTTTTTTTGAGTACGTGCCGTTCTAAGGTATTCTTCATATTCTCTGGCGGATTTTGTTGGGAAAATTTCCGCAAGACCTTCACTCAGGCCTCCAATACCTTTATCCCAAATGGCCTTATCCACCGTCACTGGATCCATGTAAATATCATAAAAAGAAACAGAAGTTACCAAAGGGTTTAAATTAGCGTCCAAGATTTCACCACGCCGTGGCTTTATCTTTGCAAAGCGTTGGGGAAGCTTTTCAGAAGCAGAAGTAAAAACACCGCTCCTACCGTCCATAACAATTGCAAAAGTTTTCCCTATAATCGCCAACATGGTTATAACCACTAAAAAGTAGAGCAAATAAGTACGTATTATGACTGCTTTTGGCATTTTCATTTTTTATCTTCTTCTTTTTTGATGCGAATAACTTTTGTAGGATTAATTGTTTCTTTGAGTCCTAATGGCTTTAGCTTCTCAATCAATCGGGTTCTTCTGGTCATTTCTTCAAGTTTTGCTTTTGTCTCCACATAATCAGCTGTTACGTCATTCACTTCTTTTCTTTCTTTAACAATATCATTGGCCAATTGGCGAACATAATATCCTTTAGACACCAATAGAATCAATAAAAGAAAGACAAAGAGTATGTAATTGAGGTTATTCAAGACAAACCCTCTTGTTAAAAAGTCTCCATTCATGATTTGCATCAATGACTTCGATTGTTTTTTAGCAACTCTCGACCTCTTGGATTCTTTCTTGGTCTTTTCTGCCCTCTTTTGACGATCTGATATGTAATTATTCCCCTTCATTCCGTTCTGCAATTCTTAATTTTGCACTTCTTGCTCGAGAGTTTTCCTCAATCTCTTTATCATTAGCTGTTATTGGTTTTCTTGTTATTTCTGCAAAAGGCTTCAGGATATTGCCATAGAAATCTTTTTCTACATGTCCGTCAAAACTGCCCCTTTTCATATAATTTTTCACCAGACGATCCTCTAAAGAGTGGTATGACATTACTACCAATCTTCCTTTTGGCTTGAGCACATCTGCCGATTGCTCCAACATTCTTTTTAAAGCATTGATTTCATCATTTACTTCGATACGTATTGCCTGAAAAACTTGTGCATAAAACTGTATTTCTTTAACTTTAGGTGCAAGAGGTTTTAATATTTCAAGCAACTGGTGTGTAGTCTCGATAGGAGCCGACTGCCTTTTTAAGCAAATCTGTTGCGCAATACGTCTGCCCGCTCGAATCTCTCCATATTGGTTCAACATTTTAATTAAATCGTCTTCAGCATATTCATGGATTACATCAAAGGCAGAAATCCCACTTCGTTGATTCATTCTCATATCGAGTTTTTCATCATATCGATAGCTAAAGCCCCGTTCTGGAATATTAAATTGATGTGAAGAAACACCGAGGTCTGCAAGAATTCCATCCACTTTAGAAATTCCCATCATCTTCAATTGATTTTTCAAAAAGGAAAAATTAGAAGCTACAAAATAAAAATTAGGAGCATCCAAAGCATGTTTTTGCGCATCAGCATCTTGATCAAAAGCAATTAGTTTACCTTCCTTTGACAAATGTTTAAAGAGCGCTTTAGAATGTCCACCACCCCCAAAAGTGACGTCAACATAAACCCCATCTGGATGAATATCCAACCCTCCAATACAATCTTGAAGCATTACTGGAATGTGGTATTTCTCTGTATTTCTATTCTCCGTCATTTTCTGTGTCACCCATTACTTCATCTGCCAAATCAGCAAAATCCGATATGTTGCCTTCGATCATTTCAAAGTACTTGGACTTGTCCCAGATTTCAATTCGGTCGTTATAAGCAATAAGCATTGCTTCTTTCTTTAGACCGATACGCTCCATGTGTGCAGCAGGAATCAGAATGCGACCTGTTTTATCAAGAGACACATCTTTTGCTCCTTGATGAAACAGTCTATAAAACATTCGATTCTTTGGCTTGAACAAATTTATTTTACTCAATGCTTCACTCAATTTCTCCCACTCATTCATGGGGTAGAGTGTTAAGCATTCTTCAAAACCTTTGTTCAACATAAAACTTTCTAGGGCATCGGGAGACAATTGCCTTCTCAAATGAGAAGGAAACATGAAACGTCCTTTGACGTCCAGTTTAACTTCATATTCTCCTACTAATCCTGCCATATCTTAAATAATAGGTAAAAATAACAGAAAATTTACCACTTTTTACCACTTTTATATAAGTGTTGAAAACTTATATACGGTAATTTTTAAAATAAGTTACTAAAATACTTATTAAACCCCTATTATTCCTTATATATAGATAAAAATTTAAAGTGGTAAAAAGTGGTAAGAAAAAATTTATTGTTAATAATTATTGAGAATTGCTCTGCTTTTCCTGCAATGAATGACACAAGTTAGATGGGACGGGATAAAAGTTGGAGAGGACTTAACCCGATATTCACCAATCTTAAAATATAAAACCACTAACGATTGATAGTTATATGTTTAAATGTATTTCAAGCATTTTTTAAGAATCCCAAATTTGGGTATTGATAATTTGGCAAGATTTTGATTTAATTTTGATCTATTCGTCGTTACAAGCCTCGCGAAATATGCATATATTACTTTAAGTCTTGTGCCTAAAATAGATTGAAAATTAAATGCATGAATAATGCGGGTTAACCCACATTCCAAGACAAGTATTCTTTGTAACATAAAATAGCTAACTTTTACGCCTAACGTACGCAAAGGAGTATTTTGTCATGATTTTTAATCAAAAACAAGATCGATGAACAATTACTCAATGAGATATTCCCAATAAATTACAATCTTGATTTTTTAGATAACATGAGATGTGTCACTCCTAATAGGGCTTAACAGCATTATATTGTTGTCTATTAAGGTTTCTCCCCGCATGGGACTATAATCCGAATTATGGCGCCTGAAAATTAGGATTGTCTACAAAAGAACTATCAGTTAAGGTCAATAAAAAAGCCAACAATTGATCTTTTTGTTCCTGGGTGAGGTTTGCACCACCTTGTGCTACCCGTGCAGCAAGATTAGGGTCGAGATTAGGTGAATTCTGCAGTCCTGTGCTGTAAAATTCAATCACCTCCTCTAATGTTACAAATCGACCGTCATGCATATAGGGCGGCGTAAAGATTAGATTTCTTAATGTGGGGACTTTGAATTTCCCATAGTCACTTGGATTCCCAGTTACTGCACCTCTTCCAAGATCTGTATAGGTTGCATCTAATCCAGTATCATAGAACTTATTGTCTGTCCACAGCGGATTTCCTGGTCCTCCATGGCAGTGAAAACAGTCTCCTGTTTCAGACATAAATAAATTCAATCCTGCCAACTCATCACTGTTCAGTGAACCTTCTCCCCTCAGGTATTTATCCATTCTGGAATTATCAGCTATAAGCGTCCTTTCAAACTGCGCAATAGCCTTAACGACATAAGAAGAATCAATTTTTTTTGTTCCAAACGCCGCATAAAACAAATTGGGATATTCATTGGTTTGTTCAAGTTTTTGGGCGACATCATCCCAAGACAAGGCGTGCATTTCATTTGGATTGACTACAGGTTGAAATGCCTGAGACTCAAGACCGGGATTTCCTGCCCTTCCATCCCAAAAGAGTTCCGAAGCCCAACCTAAATTCATTATTGATGGTGTATTTACCGTCTCAACTGCGCCATTGATGGTCGTTAGTGCATTTGGAGCATCACTAAAGGCTTGTTCTGGCCGATGACAAGAAGCGCACGACATTTGTCCGTCGCCAGATAGCCGTTTGTCATAAAACAATTTCCTTCCCAAAGCCACACCTTCTTCTGTCATTGGATTATCTGTTGGTATAGGCATTGGAGGCAAACGGTCCAAAAACAATGAAGAATAAGAGATATAATATGGAGAAGGGTTATAAATAGAAGTTATCCCGTCACCAGAAGAATTATCTACAGGTGAGATTTTATCCTTCTTACATGCTACAAATAAAAATATACCTAAACCAAACAATAAACTCAATCTCGCTGTTATTGTAGTGTTTTGGTTCATCTTAGATATTTTTTATTCAACCATGTTTAAATTATTCTTAATTGCTGTTTACGTTTCCAATTGAAAACACTCCGTGTTCTCCATTCTCGTGAAAAAGCATTTGTGCATCATAATTCATCATAATGCTAGCGCCATATAGGTTTAAGTCTATTGTATTTGGAGTTTCATACCATCCATCGATGTTCATTTCTATGTCAATATTAACACTTGAGGCTCCCGAAGAAACTGTGAAATCTTTTTGCATAACAAGTTGTATATCATTGTTCAATGTATCGCTTGTGTTATTGGGGTCAACAGCAGCTCCAAGATGGGTTTGATATGAGCTTGTATCACTATTATTGTCGATATAATCTCCTTCTAACTGCATAAAATGATAACCTCCCCCAATCATCTCTGGCCAATTCCAACTTAACAGGTTTAAATCAGGATGAGAGAATGATTTATTGTTTTCTGGAGTCAATCCAAAAACCATACTTATTTGGTCATAGCTACCACCACTTATTTTCTCCGAAGGTGTAAAGCTCAAAGTATTTGATTCACTAATGTCTACGAAATGATGTCCTTCAATTTTGTATTCCGTTCCATCTGTCTTGTGCAAAACAATACCTGAAACCAGATATCTTAGTTTTGTTACTCCAAATTGATCTCCATGTGCATTTTGAAACATAATCATCCCGTTCATAAAATCAGACATCTGATTGGCTTTTGCTTTAAAATGAAACGTTACAGTTTTCATCTTCTCTTTCCCTGAAGGCGGATCTACTTCGTCTTTTTTACAGGCCACTAGTGAAAGTAGCGCAACAACAATAATTAACGTCTTAAAAACACAATTTGATTTCATAGTATTCGTATTAATATTTTCTCATTAAAGTCTTAAATATGCTTTAAAACCAATCATGATACATAAACAAATATAGTCAAGTCTACAGTTATCACCAAAAATTTAACTTTTGTGATAAAATAAATACCGCACCTGGTAATTACTTGACAAGCAGCTTCTTAACAACCCTTCGTTGATTATTAAAGGTGTTCACTTCAATAAAATAAAAACCAGACTCAGGGTTTTTCAAACGGATATTAATTTCTGATTTGTATTCTTGTTTTTTATCAATCAATACTCTTCCTAAGGGATCTACTACTCGATAATTGTATTTTTGTCCTTTTAAATCTGTTACCCTGAGTTTAAAATCTCCCTTATTGGGGTTAGGAAATACAGCAATTTGAGGCATTATCGATTCTTTATCGTCGTATGCTATTGTTTCTAAAAAAGTAGTGTCTCCTGGACGATAGCTCCAAAGGCCGCCCAGCCTTCCTCCTACAAAAAGATCATAAGAGTTGTCATTTCGCAATTGGCCAATTATAGGAGCTGAAACCTCTTTAGTATCAATACCCAGATAAGTTGATGAAATCAAGTGAAAATTATCCCCTTGTGCAATATTTCCATCGATGTCATCAAAAAAGGAAAGAGTTCCGTCTTCTGATCCTACAATCATATAGGTTGTATCATTGTGCCTTGTAAAACGAGGTACTGCCTTATTAATAGTTGCACCTATTCCTCCTAAATCGGTATTTTCGAGTTGAAAGGAAAAAGAAGTGCTTGTTCCAATATTTCTATAAAACAAGATCGGTCCATTTCCCTGTCCAATAATAAGGTCCAGTTTCCCGTCACCGTCCAAATCGAACAATTCTGGTGTCGCATAGTTTGATACGGTAATAAAATCTCCATTATTATCCATAAGTTGATATTGAGCAATAGAAAAATTCATAGCTCCAGTACCTCCCGAATTTTCATAGTAATAAAGCCGGCCGTTCTTTGTGCCAGTAATCATATCCTTATCTCCTTCCCCATCTAGATCTCCAAAAGTAGGACTAATTCGAGCTGGATATCCACTATTCGAAAAGCTGTTCCAATCTTTTTTATTCAATTTAAATACAGGATTAGTTGGAGTTCCTACATTCTCATAATAATTGATTTGGGAAGAATTAGGGGAAAATAAATTGCCATCATTAAGGTAATTAAAGTCATTAGCAATTAACAAATCAATTAATCCATCGTTATTTATATCCACAAGTAGAGGAATTGATCCCGAACCATTTTCTATCATATCATTTTGCAAAAATCCTTCTGTTTGAAATACAAAGTCGGGCAAATCATCTGTTCCATTGTTCTTATAAAACCACACTCCTCTTGTGTTTTCCGAGGTTTTTAATGACAATTCGGTAGTCGATGCAATTAAATCTTTAACGCCATCCATATCCACATCCTCATAGTATGTAGTAACAAAAGTTGGCAGGTCAATAGAGACATCAGTGCTTGGATAGTTTGCATCAATACTATCCATTAAAGCGTTATCCTGTGGAACAGTTCCTCCATTAACAACTAAAGTAACATTATTGTAATCATTGTCTCCTATAATAACGTCTGCCAGACCATCATCATTTACATCGAAGGCCATAATAGAACCTCCTCCTTGGTGACGTACAGAATAATTGGGCACTTGAGGAATGCCTGAGGTACCGCAAGGAGGAACAGTGCTGTTCAAATCAATACCATTTCCTGAACCGTTTTCAACAAAATCTCCCCAACACGGCTGTTCAATTTCAAAGATTAATGAATCTGCGTGTCCATAGGTTTCCATTGACAGATTTTTATACCATACTACTCTTTTGACACCCAATGCAAAAGCTAATATATCAACATCTCCATCTCCGTCCACATCATAATATGCGGGTATTTCATTAGCCGAAGCGTATAAGTTGGAAGTTAGGGTTCCATCAAAAGCCAAGATGGGGTCTACAATAAGTTGCCACTGTATGCCATTTGTTAATGTTCCAATGTTTTTATAAACTTTAATTCCTCCAGGTGTATAGGTAAAAAGATCCTTTTTCCCGTCACCATCATAGTCTACCAGTTTCATTTTAAACCTCAAGTCAGAAGGAAATAATTCGTTTCCTTTATGCCAATATTGAAAAGTGAGTTTTCCTTCAACAATTTTTCTTTTAAAAACGGTAACAACACCTTTTGCATGGCCATAGGGCTCAAAGGCAACGAGTTCATCAACCCCATCAAAATCTAAATCTATTGTGGAAAATTGAGGATGGTCCATTCCTCCAGCCCATGCTAAAGAAAGAGTATCACTCCCTTTAATTACAGGAATTGTCGAGTCATCATAAATAAAATTAAACTGGGAAAAACCTGTTTTGAGAACAAATATGCACAAGAGAAAGGTGAAAGGCAAACGAAATTTACTAATAATTTTCATTTTTATAAGTCTTACAAGATAAACATACTATTAATAACAGTAATCTCCAAATATAATTAGAGCCGTTTTATTCCGTTAGAAGCCTTTATTCCATTTTATAACTAAGTATCCAAACATCTTTACCGACCTCTTTTTTATATTTCTCTAATGCGTCTATCGCCTTTCCTTTATCATCTTTAGTGTAATAAATTGTTACATAACTGTAATCATTTAATGTATTCACTACATAATAAGTGTTGGGGAACAGTGATTTAGCCCTACGGATATTTTTTGTTACGTTTTTATCTTTAGAGTACACTCCAATTACGACATAATATCCTGCAGGAGACTCTGATTTATCCTTTTCAACAAAATTGTGATTCTTTGCCTCTCTAAATTCGTTTGCTCCTTCCAGTTCTTTTTGTTGTGCAGCCAATAAGCTATCTTTTAGTGCTTTATTTCTATCCAGAGCTTCTTGTAACTGTCGCTCAAGTTCTTCTTTTGCCTTCTTTAATTGATCGTTTTCATCAATTAAAGAAGAATCTGGAACAACTACCTCAACTCGTTTTTCAACTTCTTTTTCTTTTCCAACTTTAAATGTGTATCCCAGCAGGAATTCATGGTTAACACCTGAATATCGGTTTTTAAAAGAGCCGAATATATATTCATAACTATATCCTACGTGTAAATCCTTAAAGATATGAAAGCCCAAGTTGAATTGCACTGCGTAATCTGATTTATATGTTGCTGAAAGCCATCCAATATTTTCATAACCTACTTGAGCCGAGACATCATATTGAAATGGGGCGCCAATAATATATCTAACTAAGGCATGAGGTGTAAGTGTCAATTTTGGAACAGACTCAAATTGAAAAGTGTAACCCGCCGTTCCCATAAAGTGTCTTGCTAACGTATAGTATCCTCTTGTATTTTCTTTAGAAAATTTGACTTTATTTCCAATCAATTGAGGCACAGACAAACCTATTTTTAGTCCTTTCCATTTATAAGCAATTCCAAAGTTAAAGTCATAAGTTGGGCGGTAATGTTTCAAGCCTTCAAGATAAGGATCTTGTTGTTGCATGACATTGATTTTTTCTGTACGAATTCTATTGTCTAGATATCCACCGCTCACACCAAAGCTCAACTTGTGTTCATCTGCCAATTTAAGGTGATAAGCATAACTTAAGCGGGCGCTTAATTGGCTCATAATCCCTATTGACCCTTGTCCAACCTCAAGTCCAAACCCTGAATTCGGGATAAAAAACTTCCCCTCCAAAGAGAGTCTATTATTGATTGCGCCGGATCCATACCCCATGTACCTTTGTCCGCGAGTAACGTAAGCATTAATATCTCCTGAGGCTCCTGAATAAGCAGGATTATACACCACAGGGTTAATCATATTAAAATTATAATAGGGGACTTGTTGTGCACTAAGCTGAACAGCAAAAAATAATAAACTCAAAAATACAAATCGTCTTTTCATATTAATCATGACCGCCTAGTATAGTAAGATTTCCTTTTAGAACCGCATCGGTTCCTCCTGGCATAACAACATAAAGATAAGTGCCATCAGGTAATGTTTTTCCTTTAAATTCACCTTTCCAATCATTTTTATAATCTTCGTTTTGATACACTTGATATCCATAGATATTGTACACCTCTACTTTCATGCTTGGGAAAAATTCTGCCCCTTCAATAATCCAAGAATCATTAAATCCATCATCGTTTGCCGTAATCACATTTTTAATATCGAGCAAAGATAATGCCCCTCCTATTGCCACAGTAACATTATCTGTACCAAGACAACCTTCAGGACTAATTACATATAATGTATATGTTGTTGTCTCAGAAGGAAAAGCGTAAGGATCGTAAACTGTAGAATCACTCAAGGTTGATCCAGGCATCCAAATACCTGTAAATCCTCCACTTCCTTGCAACTGAACTGAGTCGCCGGGCATGACACTTACGTTACTCCCAGCATCAGCAACAGGGTTAGGAATAACATCAACGAAAACAGTATTTGTTGTATCTTCATTACAACCGTCACTTTTAACAATAACTCTATAATATGTAGAACTCTGTGCTGAATTAATTACATAAGAAGAATCGTTGGTATTCAGCGAAGTCCAAGTAATATTATCATCTGATTCTTCCCATGTCACCACTGCTCCTGTATTTCCAGTGATATAAAGTGAATCAGACCCTCCTTGACAAATTGTTGCATCTGCAGATAGAACCCCAGCTATTGTTGTTGGGGATACAATAACTATTGCTGTATCAGTATATTCATCAGCACAAGCCCCTCCATCAATCAAAACACGATACCAAGTCGTTTGACTCAAGCCTGAGAAAGGTTCTGTTGATGTCGTATTTGGAATATCAGTCCAAGTGGTTCCACTATCTGTTGATTGTTCCCATTTAATAATTGAACCTGAGTTCCCAACAAGAGTAATTGTTCCATTGGCATTTGTTTCACAAAAAGAACCTCCTCCCGAAATGGAGCCCACATTAAGTTGAGGCTGAACATCAATAAAAACTTGATTCGAAGTATCGTTGGGACATACTCCATTTTTTACAATTGTCCTGTAGTAAGTAGAGTTGGTTAAAACACCTGTATTTAGAGTATCGTTTGAATTGATATTTGAAGTAGAGGTCCATGATATTCCATCATTAGAAAATTGCCAGTTGCTAATACCACCTGTAAAAGAACTTAAAACTAAATCGAGTGATCCACTACCGCAAAATGTAGTGTCTGAGTTTAATGTTCCTGCATCAGACAAAGCACTTATGACAACCGTTAAAGTATCTGAATAAGAGTCCGAACAAACCCCTCCATCAATATGCGCTCTATACATGGTCGTTTGAGTAAGAGAAGTAAAACTCTCAGTAGTAGTTGTGTTTCCAATACTTGTCCATGTTGTTCCGTCTAAGCTTGATTCCCAATCCAATACTGGAGCCGCATTTCCGGAGAGAGTAACTGTCCCTGAAGCACTGGAAATACACAAAGAGTCTGGTCCGCTTAACGTACCCGGATCGGGAGGAGGTTGAACTGTAATTGTAGTTATTGGTGAATAAAAAAGCCCGCAATATCCTCCATCATATTCTATAATAAAAGAAGTTGTTGTATCTAAATCATTGTACGTATAGCTGGTTGCCCCTACTGTCCCTGTGATAGAACTCCAAACTGAACCTCCATCTTCGGAGAAAGTCCAACCTGTAATTGTTCCATGTAACCATCCCGTCAAATTTAATGTTCCAGTGTTGCTTGTCTTGCATACCGTTGAATCAAACTCTATTTGTCCCGGCACAACAGAACAATCATTTCTAACTGTCCAGCTAATACTATTATCTCCAGGGTTTATATCGATTGGATAATCTATCCAAACCACAATATTAAAATCTTGATCACATGCAGATAAGTCTACCTCTTGAAAGAATGTAAACGTATAGCTTGCATTTCCTCCAATTCCTGCAAGAGGTTCTGAAACTGTAGGTCCTCCATTTACAGTGTAATTTGCAATCGCATCTCCCCCAGCAACTGGGATGGATGTTTTATTGATAATGGTTACAGTTATCTTCTCAGATGTAGTCAATTCACAACCACTTACAGGGCTCGAATGAGATGCTATTTCTACATCCTGTGCAAAGGTGAGTTGCACTAGCAAAGTAAACAACACTATTTTAAAATAGGTTTTCAAATCAGTTAATTTTAATTACAATATTACTTAAATTTTTCTTTTTAAGAAGATATCCTACTATATAATTTAATTCCTTATCACAATATTTCTATATGCTGAATCTCCATTTTCGTCAGTAAACCTAATAATATACATTCCTGTTTCAATAAAATCTCTAAGATCTATTGATCCATGCCCTTTATTAAATTCACCTTGATAAACCACTTGACCAATTGAATTCACAATATCTACCTTCACATCGGCAGGCGTATCAATATTAAACTTACCATTATTAGGGTTTGGATAAACATTTAATTTTTCATCTAAATATGTTTCTAAACCAGTATGGTGAATTAAAACACAACTGGAAGTATCACTACATCCCTCATCATTATAAACAACTACACCATAATATCCATTTTGGTAAGTAGTAAATTTCTGATTGGTTTCTCCAGGAATAGGAGTATTGTCATTACAATCAATCCACTGATAAGTAGTCCCTGGTCCTAAATTAGGAGCAACTAAAGTAAAGTCATTTTCAATAGTTGGAGAGCCCACATTAGGAGCTTGTTTAACTTCTAACGTATCTGAAGAAGTGTTTGCACATCCATTACCAAAAGAAACAGTATAAGTAATTACATTCAAACCAACCGTAGCAATTTGTGGATAGAACGTACTATTAACAACACCAGAAGTTGATGTAAATTGTCCTCCAGGATTTACTGGGACTAATGTTACTGGATCTTCATTCGTACAATAAACATCATCCAAGTTCGTGAAGTCTGCATTTGGTGACAACAACACATTTACCACCTTAGATGATGTGCTTGTACAACCTGCAAATGAAACTTCGTAAACAATTGTATTTTGTCCAAGATTTGCATCTTCAGGAGTCCATGTATTATTAAAAGGATCAACACCAGGACCACTAAATGTACCACCGGAGAAATTAGGTGTCAATGGAACAGTGAAATTGTCACTTGAACAATAAACTGATGAAAGACCTGTAAAGCCAGCATCTGGGGCAGGTATTACCTCAATATCCTGTTGGCTATCAAAGCTACAACCTACACCATTAGTTGCCGTATATGTTATTGTATGAACTCCTATACCTGCTATACTGGGGTAGAAGAAATTACCAGAAATACCTGCGCCACTAAAGGAACCATTTGGATCAACCGGTATCAACTCAATAGAGTCGGCATTAATACAGCGTACAGCAGGATTAGGCAAGCCTGTAAAAGTTGCGTCTGGAACATCATATACAGTAACATTTTGTGTTGATGTAGAAGAACAACTATTGGTATCAACTATCGAATAAGAAATTGTATGTAAACCAACTCCTGCATTATTAGGATCAAAAGTACTTCCAGTCATTCCATTGCCATAGAATGTTCCTCCGGATTGGTCTGGAGTTAATGTCACAGGACTATCGTTAAGGCAGTAAGTATTGGATAAACCATTAAATGTAGAAATTGGTAATGGATAAACTTCCACCTGCTGGCTAGAAGTTGAGAAACAACCTGCCCCCGAAGTAATTGAGTACGTTATCGTATGCGTTCCTACTCCAGCGACTGCAGGATTAAAGTTGTTTCCAGAAACAATACCCGGACCTGTGAAAGTACCTCCCGATTGACCTGGAGTTAATTGCACAGAAGAAGAACTGATACAATATCCTGATAAAAGGCCAGTAAATGTAGAGTTAGGTAGAGGATTAACATCAACTATTTGTGTTTCTACGGCAGAACAGCCATTTCCATCTGTAATTGAATATTCTATAGTATGCGTCCCTACTCCAACAGCTCCTGGGTCAAATACAGTATTTGGAGTTCCATCAACAGTAAATGTACCTCCAGATTGGTTAGCCGTTAATGGTACAGAAGGAGCATCTATACAATAATCACTTGCTAAAGTATTGAATGTAGCGTCGGGAAGTGGGAACACCTCAATGTTCTGAGAGGTTTCAGCATAACAGCCATTACCATCCGTAATTGAATAAGTAATGGTATGAATACCTACTCCAGCGGTATTTGGATCAAAAGTATTACCAGTAATTCCAGGTCCTGAGAATGTTCCACCTGTCTGTATCGGTGTTAATACAGAAGATGCTGCGTCAACACATTTGTCTGTTCCAAGTCCTGAAAAAGTAGCATTTGGGAGTGCGTGAACAGTTACATTCTGAGAGGTTTCAGCGTAACAACCATTGCCGTCTGTAATTGCGTATGTAACAGTATACGTTCCGCTTCCAGTCGCTCCAGGGTCAAAAGTGTTCCCAGTAACTCCAGTTCCTGTAAAGCTACCTCCACTTTGCGCAGGTGTTAAAGTTATAAGTCCATCATCAATACAAAGATCCGTTCCTAACCCTGTAAATGTAGCATCTGGAAGAGGGTTTACTGTAACCGTAACACTTGTTCCAACCAAATTTGAACACGTCGCTGAACTTGCGTCTTCTACGGCAACCAATTCATATTGGAATGTTCCAGCTGTTCCTGTTGGCACACTCACTATTGCAGAGTTACCCGTTGAAGTTACCGTTTGATTTGGACCTCCGTTTATAGAGTAGGTAAAAGTATAGTTGGGTGTTCCATTACTTCCTGTAAATATTACTTGTGGAGAAGTTCCTCCTAAACACACCTCCGTTGCCCCAGCTGCTACTGTTGCTAAAGGTAATGAGTTGACCGTAACTGTGGCTGAACCTGTTGCATTTGCTGAACATGTTGTTGCACTTGCATCTTCTACAGATTCCAAATTGTAAACAAAAGTTCCTGTTGTTCCTGTTGGCACACTCACTGTAGCTGAATTTCCTGTCGATGTAACAGTTTGTGGGGATCCTCCATTAACTGTATACGTAAAAGTATAGGGTGCTGTTCCGTTACTTCCTGTAAAAGTTATATCTGGATTAGTGGAATTTTGGCACACCTCAATAGTTCCTGAAATAGTCGCTGTTGGTAAAGGATTTACCGTTACAACTGCTGTTCCTGAAGAACTGTTTGAACATGTCGCTGAACTTGCATCCTGTACCGAAACTAATTGGTAGGTATATGTTCCTGAAGAATTTGTAGGGACACTTATGTTTACAGTACTTCCTCCAGAGGTTATCGTTTGTGTCCCCCCACCATTAAGTGTATATGTAAATGTATAAGGAGCTGTTCCTCCCGATCCTATAAAAGTTATATTTGGATTAGGGTCACCCTCACAAACAGTAACTGTACCCGATATTGTTGCTGAAGGCAACGGTTCTACAGTAATTGTAGCCGTACCTGAAACGGTACTTGAACAAGCTGTTGAACTTCCATCCGTTACAGACACCAATTCATACGTAAACGTTCCTGGAACCCCTGTTGGAACACCAATTGTTGCCGTACTTCCTGAAGATGTAACAGTTTGATTAGCACCACCATTAACAGAATAGGTAAATGTATACGGAGCTGTACCATTTCCTCCTGTAAATGTAATTATAGGTGAGGCCCCATTTTCACAAACCACAGCTGTTCCTGAAATACTTGCGGTTGGTAGTGGGTTCACTTGAACTGTAGCAGATCCAGATGCATTATTCGAGCAAGTGGTCGAACTTCCATCCTCTACAGCAACCAAATTATAAGTATATGTTCCTGGTGTTCCTGTTGGCACACTTACTGTAGCTGAATTTCCTGTAGAAGTAACAGTTTGTGAAGATCCTCCATTGATATTGTACGTGAATATATAAGGAGCAGTTCCATTGCTTCCAGTAAATGTAATGTCTGGATTAGGATCTCCTGCACAAACATCTATTGTCCCAGAAATCGTTGCCGAAGGAGAAGGATTTACAACTACTGTTACTGATCCAGACGCTGTATTGCTACAAGATAATGAACCAGCGTCCTCAACACTAACCAATTCATAAATAAATGTACCCGGAGTTGTTGTAGGTGCGTTTACTGTTACTGAACTTCCTGAGGATGTCGTTACTGAGTGGGATGTTGTGTTTGACCCATCATCAATTGTATAATAAAAAGTATAAGGAGAAGTACCATTGGCTCCACTAAATGTGATTAATGGCGCTGTTGCATTCTGACATACAGTAGCATTACCAGAAATTGATGCCGTTGGTAATGGGTTTACTGTTATTGTAATAATGTCGGAAGTTGAAGTCGAACAATTCGTTGAAGAATTATCTTCAACTGAAGTTAACTCGTAGGTAAATGTTCCAGATGTAGTTGTAGGTACGTTTATAACCACAACACTAGAGCTTCCAGAGGTAACCGCTGTTTGTGGAGTACCCCCATTTATATTATAATGAAAAGTATAAGGCTTGATACCGCCTGATCCAACAAAGGTTATTGTTGGTTGAGTTCCTCCTTGACAAACAACAGTTGAACTAGCAGTCATTGTACCTGTTGGATTAGGATTCACCTCAATTGTTACAGAGCCTGATGCTGAATTAGTACATGTTGTTGAACTTCCGTCTTCCACAGACACCAACTGGTAAGTAAATGAACCTGTTGTTCCTGTAGGTGCATTTACAGTCGCTGTACTTCCTGTTGAAACAACCGTTTGATTAGAACCTCCGTTAATTGTATAAGTAAAGGTATAAGGTGCTGTTCCTCCAGACCCTGTAAAGGTTATAACAGGTGGAGTTCCTCCTTCACAAACTTCTGTTATAGTTGCAGAAATTGTTGCTGAAGGCAATGGATTTACAGTTACTGTTGCTATTCCTGACGCAGCACTTGAACATGTCGTTGAACTTCCATCCTCTACTGCCACTAATTCATATTCAAATGTTCCTGATGTTCCTGTTGGCACACTTACTGTAGCTGAATTTCCTGTTGAAACAACCGTTTGATTAGAACCTCCATTAATTGTATAAGTAAAGGTATAAGGTGCCGTTCCTCCTGATCCTGTAAAAGTAATATCTGGATTAACATCGCCTTCACAAACATCAATTGTACCTGATATTGTAGCTGTTGGCAATGGGTTTACTGCTACAGTCACATCATCGGTGTTCTCACATCCGTTTGCATCTGTTCCCGTTACTGTATATGTTGTCGTTGAAGTTGGAGAAACCGAGTGTGTTGCTC
>CAZPDT010000002.1:0-72189 GCA_964585545.1 uncultured Fluviicola sp. | reverse complement strand
AACCTCCTGTTGCTGTTAGTGTCGTTGATGCTCCACTACAAATCGTTACGTCTGTTCCAGCATTGATATTGGGTAATGGATTTACGGTAATGGTTACATCATCGGTGTTCTCACATCCGTTTGCATCCGTTCCCGTTACTGTATATGTTGTCGTTGAAGTTGGAGAAACCGAGTGTGTTGCTCCCGAGCCCAATCCATTGTCCCAAGTATATGTTGAACCTCCTGTTGCTGTTAGTGTCGTTGATGCTCCACTACAAATCGTTACGTCTGTACTTGCTGTTATCGTTGGTAATGGATTTACGGTTACTGTTACCTGACCTGTGTTTTGACAGCCATTTCCATCTGTTACAGTAACTGTATATGTTCCGTCTTCTGAAGAAGTTGCCCCCGTAATTGTTGGATTTTGTGAAGTACTTGTAAAACCATTTGGCCCTGTCCAACTGTATGATGTTCCTCCTCCAGCTGTTAAATTGATATCTTCTCCAATACATACACTAAAGTCACTGCTTATTGTTACTGTTGGTAATGGATTAACCGTTACCGTCACATCATCGGTGTTCTCACATCCGTTTGCATCCGTTCCCGTTACTGTATATGTTGTCGTTGAAGTTGGAGAAACCGAGTGTGTTGCTCCCGAGCCCAATCCATTGTCCCAAGTATATGTTGAACCTCCTGTTGCTGTTAGTGTCGTTGATGCTCCACTACAAATCGTTACGTCTGTACTTGCTGTTATCGTTGGTAATGGATTTACGGTTACTGTTACCTGACCTGTGTTTTGACAGCCATTTCCATCTGTTACAGTAACTGTATATGTTCCTCCATCTGAAACTACTGCATTAGTAATTGTTGGATTTTGTAAAGTGCTTGTAAAGCTATTTGGACCTGTCCAACTGTAGGTTGAACCTCCAGTTGCTGTTAAATTAATATCGTCTCCAACACAATATGGACCCGTATTATTGGCTGTTGCAGTAGGTAATGCATGTACTGTAACAGAAACAGTTTTAACATCTGTGGTTGATCCATCACTAACTTCTAAGGTTACATTATAAGTTCCTGGTGTGTTATAAGTAACTGTATGAGGCCCTTGAGTACTTGCCGTTGTAGGAGTTCCGCCATTAAACGTCCAAGTCCATGAGCTAACGCCTCCTGAAGAATTATCGGTAAATGTAATGTTCTCACCTTCACAAACTGATGTTGCCGAAGATGTAAAGTCGGCTACTGGTCCACAGCCTCCACCTAATATAGTAACTGTTATTGTATTTGAGGTTCCTGAGCAATTTCCTGTAGTTGTAGTTACACTGTATGTTCCTGCCGTACTGACAGTAATTGACTGTGTTGTTTCTCCATTAGACCACAAATAAGATGCTGCAGGAGAAGATGTTAAGGTAACATCATCAGAAGGGCAAATAGCCGTTGGTCCATCCGCTGTAATTGTAGGATTCCCGCAGGCTGAATTGATCATTATAGAAACATAGTCACTTTTCTCATTAGCAACGGCTATATCTATACAAGAATTACCATCTAATTCTGCAGCTACAATTTGAACTGGGTTCATCCCAATAGAATACACATTATCTGTATTTACGGGGTTTAATACATTTGGGAAACTAGTTGGTGAACTAAATCCATTTCCTATAAGAATCGTAACATTACCACTAGAAGTAGACGATACTTCGTTGGTCACTGCAACGTCAGTTTTATTATCATCATTAAAATCACCTGTAACTATTGAAAGTGGGCTAGAGCTTCCTGTGGAAAACTTCTGAATCGCGTAAGGTGAAACATCAGAAAAGTTTCCATTGTTGTTATTGAATATATTAACATAATCAGCGTCTTTACATGCTACGACAACTTCAGGATAATTATTAGCAGGAGTATTAAACTCACCGAGAGCTATACTAATAGGTCCTGCCTCCGTTGAAAGGGATTGGTTAGCGGTAGAAGGAAAGCCTGTTCCCGTACTAAAAAATAATTCAGCTTTATTTATGCCATAACATGCAACTGCAAAATCATCATTACCATCATTATTTATATCTCCTACTGCAATATCTTTAGGTTTGGCATTAGTCGATAAGGTAATATTCGCAGCATTAACGAAATTACCTGCTCCATCTCCACTAAGTACCCGAATATTGTCGTTCTCATTAACAATAAACAAATCAAGATTTCCATCAGAATTATAATCTCCTTTTCTAATCTTTAAAGGGTGTGTTCCAACACTAATAGAATTAGTTGGTGAAGCCGGATAAGACGTCCCTGAATATTCGAATAAATCAATTGTTCCAGAGCCATAGTTTGTAACAATGAGGTCTTGATTACCGTTCCCATAAAAATCCCCTAATACTACTGAAGAAGGGTTACTTCCTGTATTTATATTCGTTAAAAATGAAAAGTTACCGATACCATCACCAGTATATACACCTACAGTATTGTCATCAAAATTAGCAACAACATAGTCCATATAACCATCGCCATTGACATCACCAACAGCTATATCTTGAGGACTATTACCTGATTGAACCATATTTCCAAGCAGAAAGGTTCCATCTCCATTTCCCCAATAAGCAGGCATAACAGCCCCCACTAAAGCTGAATGAATCACATCATCGTTTCCATCAGAGTCAAAATCCCCTGTTATAACAGCATAAGGAGAATTTGCTCCATGAGTTGGTGGAGTATTAACAACGAATGTTCCTGTACCATCACCTTTAAGGATAGACAACGTATTGTCATCCGCATTTGTTATTACAAGGTCACGATATCCATTGTTATAAAAGTCTGCAGAAGCTATAGAGATCGGTTTTAATCCTACATTATAGGTATAATTAGCTGTTGTAGGCATTGATCCTCCAGCATTAATAATCACCGAAACCTCTTTGGTATCTTGACTTACCACAGCAACATCTGGATTTCCATCACCATTAAAATCATCCGTAACTAAACTAACTGCATTTACAGAAGGGGAAAGGGATGTTGTTGAAGAAAGGCTAAATGCTCCTGTTCCATTTCCATGATAAACTGTTACCGTATTGGTTCCTGAATTAGAAATTGCAAGGTCAATATTCCCATCTCCATTAAAGTCAGCTGAAACAATATCTGAAGGGTTTGTACCACCCGGGAAACTCATTGGAGATTGTAGCGTTAGCGTACCTGGTGGTGAAGTACTATTCAGAAAGATAAATAATTTATTTGAATTTCCTATTACAGCAACATCAAGTTGTCCATCATTATTAAAATCTCCAAGAGTTAAAGCAGTTGGCAGTGCTGTTCCCCCAAGAGGATAGCCTGTTGGAGCAGAAAAGCCACCACTCCCATCACCATTAAGAACAGCAATTCGATCCATATTAAAGTTAACAACAATTGCATCTAAATTTCCATCATCATTAATATCACCAGCAGCAACTGCGTATACTCTTGAACCACTTTGGAACGTTACAGGAGCCGCAAAATCACGATTTCCGTTATTTTGAATATAATCTAACTTTGTTGCGTTGGGGTCGGCAGAAGCTCCAGTACTGTTCCCCATAATAATATCAATTTTTCCATCATTATTGAAGTCGCCTTTTGCTATAGATTTCGCCAAAGAAGTTCCTTCAAAAATATAGTTGTTGTCCGCTAAAAGACATGTACTCTGTGAAAAAGTCAATTGTGCTGTTCCAAAGGAAAGCACAATTGCTATTAAGCTACTTTTTAGTATACGTTTCATAAAATTAGATTATTTAAATCTATACGGTGATTATCTCAATAAAGTTACGTGACCCACAAATTCTTTTGCATCATATTTATCACTTTGCTTGAGGTTTATCTTCCAAATATAGGTGCCATCTTTAACAGGTTCGTCTGAATCTATGCCGTAGGTTCCGTCCCATCCTACGTTTGGATCGTACGATTCAAATAGGATTTCTCCCCATCTGTTAAAAATTGTAAGGTGGTAGTCTGTAAACACACTATTTGGTGGGAATACAGGGCGGAACACAGGATTGTATTCATCCCGGTCGGGTGTAAATGTATTTGGAACAAACAATTCAAATTCATCTTTAAATTCAATGTCTTTACATATTTCATCAACACAACCGTATTGAGACACTGCCTCTAAACAGGCAGTAATTACTGTTTCTCCATCAACATCAGTAAAAGTAATTGATGGGTTTTCTTCATTTGAAGAGCCATTTCCTTGGAATGTCCAGTTGTAGCTGTTTGCTCCCACAGAAATATTCGTAAAGTTCACCATATTATTAATAATCGTAGGGTGTTCTGGATCAAAATTAAAGTCGGCCACTGGATAATCATCAACACATATATAATCTGCGAAAGTGGTATCATTAACACATCCATCAGGTGAAGTTACTTGAAGAGAAACATCATAACAAAATGCAGAATTAAAAGTATAATCTAAATCTGAGCAACCCGGGAAAGTTTGTCCATTTATCGTCCATACACAGTTACCGCCTACTTGACCAGGGTCGGTAGTATTTGTAAAGTGGACTTGTAATGGAATACAACCTGTAAGTGTATCCGCCTCAAATGTTACTGTTGGTGGAGTATGAATATCCACTGTTACATTATCTGTAGCCACATCTCCGCATTGGTCTGTCACTGTAGCCGAATAAACCGTTGTAGAACTTGGAGATACAGAAATTGTATTTAAGGTATCTCCAGGATTTCCAGTATCCCATTGGTAACTATAGCCAGGTAGTCCATTTGTTCCTTGTGCTGTCAAAATAGCTGTTCCATCAGGACAAATTGTAGTGTCTGGTGAAATTGTAATTCCTACTTGTGGAAGAGCACCGATTGTAATACTTTCAGTAGATGTACTACATCCATTATAATCAACCACCTGAATTGTATAAGTTTGCGTACTGGTTACAATAATGTCTAAAGAATCTGTTGTGGATGACGTATTTGTCCAATTGTATGTATAAGGTTGAATTCCTCCAGATGCATCCACAGCTCCTAGATAATTATAGGCATAACAAACAGTTGTATCATTCGGAATGACCAAATCCATTGGTTCTGGTTGCCAAATGTTCGCTTCACCTTCTACAATACATCCATCAACATCTCTAGCTACGATATCATAATCTCCATCACAAAGATTGTTGAATAGATTTGCAGGTTGGAATGTCGCTCCATTATCAATAGAGTATTCTGTTGCTGTTGGAGAAGTAACCTCAATTGTACCATCGCAATCCCCGTTACACGTTACATCTGTTTTCACAATATTTGTAATCTGTACTGAGTCAGGCTCATCAACAAATCCTAATGAATCAATAATACATCCATTTTGATCTTCCACCATAAAGGTGTATGTTCCTGTACACAAACCTGTAGCTTGGTCAACATTGCCTGCAACAGGCTGTATCCAAGTGTATGTATATGTACCAGTTCCACCTGAAACGCTCAATTGAATTTCACCATTACAATCACTCTTACATATTGCATCAGTAATATTAACAGCATCAAATACTAATTCAGCAGGTTCTGTAATGGTTTCAGTTCCTGTAGCCAAACATCCATGATCGTCTCTTACAACAATATCATAAGTTCCTGCAGGAATAAAATTATTATTCGGAGAAGCTCCAAAAGTAGAACCATTATCAAATGAGTACTCATATAATGGAGTTCCACCAGAAGCAACAACGTTAATTTTTCCTGTTGAGTTTTCAAAACAAGTTAAATTAGTAGGAGTAGATACAAAGGATAATACAGCAGGTTCATTTAATACAATATCTTTTGAATCTGTACACCCATTATCATCTGTTATTGTTACAGTATGGTTTCCTGCAGTTAATCCAGTAAGAACATTATTTGATTGAGCAGGTCCACCATCAACAGAATATGTTAAATTTCCTGTTCCACCAGAAGCTGTAACTTCAATTTCTCCATTAGCGTCCCCATTACATAAAGGATCTGTTCCATCTAGAATATTGATTACTGGAGAAGGCTGATCTGTAACTTCCTGAGTACCTGTAGCGGAACACCCTCTAGAGTCATGTACCTCTAATGTATATGTACCCGCTAATAGACCGTTGAAATTGGTTCCAGAAACAAAGGGACCGCCATCAATACTATACGTGTATCCAGGAGTACCACCATTAGTTAAGGTAATATTAATTTCTCCATTTGCGTTACTACAAGTCGAAGCAATAGAGTCACTAGTAAAAGTCACCTCTGCAGGCTCAACAACAGTTTGAATTGGAGAGGTTATCGTACAACCGTTAGCATCTTGTACAGTAATCGTATACGTTCCTTCACACAATCCATCAATAGTATTGTTAGAAGTAAATGTAACCCCACCGTCTGCACTGTATAAGTACCCTGGGGTTCCTATAAGCACAGGATCTATAGTAACTGCAACTTGTCCATCACAATCTCCATGACAAGTGGTACCAGCAGGCAAATAAGTCGCATCAAGAGCTGGTGGTTCATTAACAGTTGTATCCATAGATATTTCACAACCTGTTACATTTTGATCACCAACAGTAAGTGTGTAGGTTCCGGCAGATAATCCTGCAAAAGTTGGAGACCCCTGAAAAGGACCGCCATCAATACTGTATTCATAGGATCCTGATCCTCCAGTTACGCCTACAACTTGAAGTCCGCCAGACCCATCATTATTACATTCTAAATCAAAAACATCTGCTGTAAAATCAATTGGATCAGCTTCATCAACTGTAAATGTTCTTGTTGCACTACAAAAGTTCTGATCGAATACCATGATTGTATAATCTCCCGCAGTTAATCCTGTAAATGGAGTGGTTTGAAAGGTAAATCCATAGTCATTACTAAAGGTAAAGTTTCCATTTCCTCCTATAGTATCAATTATAGCAATTTCCCCTGTTGCTCCACCGCTACAAGCCACATCTGTTATATTCGCATCAAAATCAATTGAGTCAGGTTGGGTTAAGGTAAACGGTATTGTATATACACAAAGTCCTGCATCGTAAATAACAACAATATGATTCCCTGCAGACAATCCTGAAAAGTTTCCGCTCGTTTGTGTTGAACCACTATTGTCCAACTCAAAATTAATGGGGTTGGATCCAGCGTGATTAATAACCTCTACGGTTCCATCGTTACTTTCATAACACGTAAGATTTGTTGAGTCGAGCAACTCACCGTCCATTTGAATATCATTAATACCTACAAAGGTTGAATCAATACAACCAAGAGCATCTCTTACATAAATTTTATAAGATCCTGCAAGCTGGTTAGTAAACACCCCTGAAGGTTGGTATGCACCAGGTGAGGTTGGCCCAGCAGGAGTAGAGGCGCTTCCAATAGCATATTCAAATGTCGGGTTATTTCCAACAGCATGAACTCCAATTTCTCCATCATTAAAACCACAGTTTGATTCATTCATATAGTCAGTAATTAAATCAATTCCTGGAGGGTTGTTTAACGTTTCTGTTGAAGTATATTCACACCCATTCCCATCTTGCACGGTTACCACATGTGGTCCAGCAGGAAGTCCTGTCAACGTATTCCCCGCTTGTAAAGGACCTCCATCAACACTGTATTGGAAGTTTGGCGTTCCTCCAGTCACATTAATTACTTCAATTTCTCCATCTGACCCATTATTACAATCGGGATCTTTAAGATTAAAATCAGCTGATAAATTACCCGGTTCGCCAATAACAACTGTAGAGTTCACCTGACATCCATTATCATCTTTCACAACAACATAAACTGGACCAGCACATAACCCTCCTAATACTGGGTTGGTAGAAAAAGTAGCACCGTTATTACTCGAATAATGATAAGAACCTGTTCCTCCAGATGCAGAAACCGTTATATCTCCATCACAATCCCCAGAACATGAGGCATCATTGTGAGTAGTAGTGTAATTAACCACTGGTGGTTCATTAATCACAAAGTTCAATGTTGCAACACAGTTGTTATCATCAACAATCTCTACTGTATAATTTCCTTGCGTTAAATTATCAAAAACATTAGAAGGTTGAGGTGGCCCTCCATTAAGAGAGTAACTCACCGATCCATAAGCTCCACTAACTCCAATAATAGCTTGACCATTGTTTCCTCCAAAACACGGTAAGTCATCCTTAGAATCTAGGAATACTGTTGGTGCGCCAACTGCTCCAACTGTAACTGTAATTTGGTCAGTACAGTTGTTATTATCAGTAACCGTAATTGTGTGAGACCCAGGCGCCATATTATTAAAAACACCAGTAGTATTGGTTTGCGTTCCGTCGGTAAACTCGTAGCCACCCATTCCTCCAGTTGCAGAAACAGTAATGTCTCCAGAATTATTACCACAAGTAGCATCTCCAGTACCATCTAATTGAAGTACCAACTCGGTAGGTTCACCAACATTGGTGTTTAATTGTAATTCACAACCGTGATCATCACGAATTGTAACGACATGATTTCCTGCAGTTAATCCAGTAAAATTGGTGCTACCTCCAAATGTACCACCATCTATATTGTATTGATAAGTTGGAGTTCCTCCTCCAACGCCTGTTACATCTATTTCTCCTGTGGCGTCTCCATTACAAAGTACATCATTTGAATTAAGTGTTCCTGTCAAGGCATTAGGTTCTCCAACAACTATATTGATGGTGTTTGAACATCCATTTCCATCGGTTACATCAACATCATAAGACCCCGCACCTAAATTAGATGCTGTTTGAGTGGTTTGTCCTGTAGCGTTACCTCCTGACCATACGTATGTATAAGGAGCTGTACCCGTTGGGTTAACAGTAGCTGAACCATTAGTTTCCCCATTACAATTAGCGTCAATTGGAGAACCCGTCAATATCAATTCAGGCCCGGGAGTGATTGTAAAAGTACCTGTTAAAGGACAACCCCCAGCATCTGTCTGTATATCATAATTATAATTTCCCGGAGGCAAATTAGTAAAGTTTCCAGTTGTGTTTGTTTGATTCACTGGCCCCGTAATTTCAAAGTCTGTTGGGGGCGACCCACCGGTTACGGTTAGGGTAGCCGTTCCTTCATCATCACCCAAGCAATCTTCAGTAGTTGTAGAAACATTAACCACACCTGGCACAATCACTTTAATCGTTGCAGCATAATTATTTTGTCCTGTAATTGGGCAGGCATCATCTTCAATTAAGAAGTTTAATGTAACGGTACCTGTTGTTGATGTAGGTGTCCAACAAACATGAACCGTAAGTGGGTTACTACCTGTTTGAGAAATATTTGCTCCTGGTAAAACACTCGAAAGATTTGAAGTTATTGACAAATTATCTCCTGCATCAGGATCTTCAAAGACAATATCAAAGCAACCTTGTAATCCCTGACACAGTTTGAGACTATTGGGTCCATCTTGTACAATACTACCTGTTGGATTCTGGACTCCACCTGAACCACCCACAACCGGTTGATCATTACTACAATTCATCACAAAAGTTTGATATTCGTAATTGGTTTGGGTTAAAATATTCCCATTAGAATCATATTCTGTAACTTGAATAACAAAAATAAAGGCCCCATTGGTATTGGGTGTAAAGGTAACTGTTCCTGATTGTGGGTCTATTGTAGCACCAGGAATTGGTGAAGATCCTGAATATCCTCCACCATAAGTAAGGTTATTGTCATTTTGATCTGTTGCAGGAACAAGAGAATAAACAATACTGTCTCCATCCGGTTCATAAGCACCTAAGTTATAAGACATAGGCTGACCATTACACACATAAGGCTCTGGCTGTGAAGTTACTGTTGGAGAAGTATTGCAATCATCTGTTGCGGTATTCATTGTAGTTGTTACGTGAAAAGAAGTTCCTGATGAGCCTGGGATATTAACTGTTGTGTTTCTTGCACTTAAACTATACGAAGCCGTCCATCCATCACATGGAGGTAGCGTTACAGTTGCGGAAAAAATGTACTCCTCGTATCCATGCACAGATCCTCCCCGGCAAGTTGTGTTGTTTTGATCATTTAAACAAACCTGTGAAACTTCTTGAGTCGATTCATGTGATAGAGAAACAGAATATGGACTCGATATTCCACAATCATTGCTTAATTGAATCGTTTTATTATATGTGCTTAACGTCATACCACTACAATCACGGTACAAAATTAAGCTTATTTTGTATACACCAGGTGTTCCCGTACATTCAAATTGAATATATCCTCCCGCAACGTGAGTAGCATTTGCATTATTATTAAAGAATAGGAGACCTATTAAAAATAAGCCAATCGATAAAAAACTTTTCTGTATAAAATTCATAATGTGGAGCGTTAAATTAATATTATCTTTCTTTGAAACGAGGGATTACTATAAAAGGTTGCCAAAATCAAAAAAAAATTTTATACTTATTCTACAAACTTTTGCCTGCAAAGGTTGACCAATCGAATTCACCCGAAACAAACAAACAAACAACAGAACAAAGATAATTTTTAAACTCTAAAATCCAAATTATAATTAGAAAAACGCCCGAACCTCGACCCCTCCAGCGTGTATTGTTTTGCTGTTTTTAGACGTCCTCCCATTATAGTGAATGTTAATTCTTAGGTGTTTAGAGATGGTTCTTTCATAAATTAAACTCCATGTATAATTTTTTCCAGGCTTTAAAGACTCTAGCATTTCATAGGCTAATGCATTATTTTGACTCCCCGAATAATTGATG
Source organism: uncultured Fluviicola sp. (assembly GCA_964585545.1). GTDB lineage: Bacteria > Bacteroidota > Bacteroidia > Flavobacteriales_D > Crocinitomicaceae > Brumimicrobium. The sequence continues at coordinate 61,579 of CAZPDT010000002.1, read as the reverse complement.
TTTACAATCTTCACTTCCCCAGTTAAACTCCCTTTTTCTAGTTGATTCCATTTTAAGGTCAAACCCAAATCTCCAATATAAGCCGTCTCTCCTCCCATTTCTTCTTTATTGTTTTTCTCCTCGTATCTTCCAATCAAAGAGATGCGCAATGTGGTATTGGGTTGATATATGAATTCAGGTTGAATCTTATGGTAACGAATAAAGAAGTCCCGCCCAGAGGTATAGTCGGCAGAGGATTCTCTTTCACCTTTTTCTCCTGTTAATTTCAACGTAAACCATTTAAAAAAATTCCATCTTGCATTTACCGTATGAGCATGGTTATTTTTAGCGCTAAACCCATTGGCCAATAATGTTTTTGTTCCAGTCTCCGAATAAGTATAATCCACACCAAAAACTGAACTTATACGATTAAAAAACAAGGTGTTTCGGATTGTTGAATTAAAACTCATCAAGCTAGAATCTGCAATTTTTCGGGCAAATGGATTATAAGTATCTACAGATTGATTGGCCATTTTTTTCTGAACTCTAAATCGTGTTTGATTGGAGAAGCGTGAGAGCCCTTGTAAAAAACCTTTCTTTTTACTCCATAATCTTTCTGGTCTCCAGAACAAGGTTTGATTAAATTCATTAGAATAGGTTCTTTCATAATCATTACTGGGAGTAAACACTCGAATATAATTGGCTTGATCTGGATATTGTGCAATTTCAAACTCATTCAAGTCTTTTATACCGTCATTGTTGTAATCAATCCAAGTATAAACACCTTGCCCTGTATTCACTTGAATATATAGAAACTCTTTTTTAACTTCTAATCCTGAACTGACCTCATAAAATGTAGTTGATGTCAAAGCCTTCTCCCATAAATTAAGTTGATAATCTATCCTTCCAAGAAATGAATTTTCCGGTTGCTCTTGAGATAATTCTTTATTCTCTATCTCTAAGACCCGATAACTAGCCATGGTGGTAAGTTTGGATCTTTCATTTGTAATCCAATTGTATTGTGCTCCAATACTACGCGCTTTTGCTGCGTTTGAAAGCCGTACAGAGTCACTTTTCCAATCATATCTTTCTCGATAAAATACTTCAAATTTATTTTCTAGTGAATCTGAATTGGCAAGATATACCTTCCAATCATACCATTGGTAGGATGCTGGTTGCAACAAGGTATCCCCTTGAAAAAACTTATTGAGTTCATGGTCGTCTTCAAAGCCAATTTTTATTGGTCCTAGTTTTTGACTTATCTCAACCTTGTGTCTAATATAAGTGTTTTTATTTTCAGCAAGACTGTTCAAGTAACTTCCATTTGCTTTAATCTTTAGTCCATTTTGATTCCAGTCTCCTGAAAGCTGAGCTCTATTGCCCTGATAATCATTTCCAAATGTGAAGTTTTGTGCTTGAATCTCTATGTTCCCGTATTTTTTATTGATTAACGCTCCTGACAAATGAGCCAAAATTTGTTGTCCTTGATAATTTTCATTCCGCACATTCCAATCTCTGTCAAATTCTACGCCACGATACCGTTCAATTTCTTGAAAATATTGTGTCCTGTATTCAAAGTCTAGACTTGTTTTTATACTCCAAATAGAATCTTTTCCAACATCAAACAGGGCTGTAACAGTTGTTTTATTTGCAAATCCCCTATTGTCTTCATTATCAATTTTTGAAAATGTATTCAGATCATTATTTGAAGTGCTTAACTCGGTTTGCACTTCCCAAGCAGGACTGATTCTGTATCTCGCACCAGCAGAAAAAAGAGCTTTCTTCTTTGGGGTAACAATAATTCTTGAGGCCTCATAGTCACCTTGTGGAAGTCCCCCAACAGGAGCTACCCATTGATAAACTTTCCCGACGGCAGTAAATCGATCAAAAATATAATTCCCCTTTCCCATGCCTACCTTGGTGAAACTCGCTTTATAGACAGCAGAATCTGGATTTACAGAATAAACCAAAACCGAATCTATTCCCAATGAATCAATCATTTTATAGGTTACTTGATTGTCCATAAAACCAACGCTATCAATCGAGTTTGTTCTTGCCAGTTGAAGACTATCACCAATTTGACTGAGGAGTTTTTTATCCCCTGCACTCAATTCTTGTTGTAGAGATTGATTTTTGGCATCCTGTTCACTGTAGGCATTCAGCCAAAAATCAAATTTCTCACTTCCATAGTCAATGCTGCCTTGGAACAAAGAACGTGCATAGTTCTGATCTGTATATTGAAACTCAACTATAATTCTTGAATCTTTGGTGATTTGATTACGAGGTGTAAAAACAACTTCGGAAGTATTGTAATCAATAATATAATCAAATTTCTGACCGCGTTCTAGAAGTCTTCCATCTAAATAGACTTTTTCAGTTCCTGATAAAACCATAATAAAGGGTTCATTTTCATTTCCTTTTAAACGGTAAGGGCCTTGATTCCCTTCCTGTCCCTGAATGGTATTCCTAGAAAATTTTCCTTTTGACAGCGCACCTGCACCTTGAATTGTCCATTTAGACTCATCTTCTCCCCAAGAGTACTCCCCAAATAAACCTTGGGCTCTTTTGTTGTAATTCATAAAATACCCTTTGGGTTTTTTTAACCAAAAATCGCCCGCAATAATCTTATATTGATCGCCATATAGCTGAATAAATACCTTATCAAACTCCTGCAACTGATTGGTATTCCCATCTGGCTGAATGGGTAAATTATCATCCGTTACTGTTGCGAGCAGTTTCATTTTCTCGGTAATTTTACCCGATAGTTGTAGGTTTAGTGAAGATTGTACTGACAGATCTTGCGAATTTCCAAAAGTAATTCCTCGAGAAATACTGCCCGATTTTTTAATCCCATCTCCTGAGAAGAAATCTGTTTTGTTTATTTCGTCACGGTAATAATAGTCTTTTTCTTCACCTAAATCTCTATAAATTAGTGACGTATCAATAGATTGGACAGGTTGTTGGAAGTTGATATCAAATACACGATACCTTAAAACCAAGGAATCATTACATTCCGATTTAAGGTAAAACTGTCTTTTAAAACCATTAAAATAGTATGCATTAGAAGGCAGTATTTGATGCTTACACAAGACTTGGAAACTGCTTGGATAGATAGTAAGAGAATCCAATATAAGTGTGTCTTTAGATGGAGCAATAGTTTTCCATCGCAGATTGGACATCTGTCCCATAACAGATCCTATACCTACAAAGAGCAATACAATGAGTAGTAATATTATTCTCAAAATAGAAATCATTCCACTACGATAACGGATTCAAAAGCAGTTTGGTGCTTTGTAGCGTAAAAAATCTCATTCACCTTCCAAAGCAGTTTCTACTTGACCACACACTTTTTGAAAATCAAACCTTTCAGCAGCTTTCACCATCTTAGATTTATCATGATCATTTTGCTCAATAGACATCAATATTTTATCTGCTAAATCATCTTTATTTCCTGGTTCAAAAAGCCTTCCAACGGCTGCTTTATTTAATATCTCTTCGGTGCCTCCACTTTTACTACCCACAATTTTACATCCAGCAGCCAGAGCTTCAATAGTAACCATACCAAAGGTTTCTGAATTTGTAGCCATAACAAATAAATCAATTGCAGTATAAAAAATCTCCGTGTCGTTTCTAAAAGGTCGAAAATGAACACGATCATCAACCTTATTTTCTTTCGTAAAGCGTTTAAGGTTTTCCAAATAATCACTGTGTTCACCTAGTGTAGACTCTCCAAGGAAAACAAGGTTATAATCCATTTGGTTTTTGATTTTACAAAATGCTTCCAGTAGCAAGTGTTGTCCTTTTTGAGGGTCTAATCTTCCAATCAATCCTATATATCGGACATTTTGATTCAATCTTAATTCTCTTTTAGCATTTTCAACATTACCGTTGTTGTTAAATCTCTCTATTTCAATTCCTGAAGGGATTACAACAATTTTGGATTGCGGAAAATGTGTCATTTCAATCACTTGCTTTTTAAGATATTCCAATGGACATGACCACAAATCAAATTTTCTAAATCGTATTGTATGTAAGAGATCTCTTTTCGGAATTCCAATCTGCATTTCCATGAAATACGCCAAAAAGATTCTATTGAAGCAAAAGGACTTTGCAAGAGCACATAAATTCATGTCCTTAGGGTTCCTCACAATAAGATGCGTAACATCGTATTTTTTCAACTTTCTACTCAGTCGAAAAGCATTGATGAAATCATAATACTTCCGATGTTTCACGGTAAATTCAACAGGTAATTCAAATCGACAAGCTGCTTTATGTGCTCGACTATTTTTTTGGACAATGATCAAGACCTTATGACCTCTATCCTGCATCCATTTCGCATTGTGTAATTGATTCATCTCTAATCCTCCCCAACTTTTTGAAGGACAGAAATAAGCAATTCGCCATCGTTTATTCGACATTTCTTAATTAAAAAATAATCTCAAATTCTATTTGAAGCATTATTTCAAGCCATTTTCTCTACTCTATATCATCATAATGTAACCAGACACTATATATGAATTGATCTTCCACCAGTGGCATCCATAGCTGCTTCACGAATAGCTTCAGTATATGTAGGGTGTGGATGTGAAATTCTCACAAGGTCTTCTGCCGAAGCACGATATTCCATTGCCACCACCCCTTCCATAATAAGATCCGCTGCTCTTGCACCAATAACATGAAATCCTAATATTTCATCTGTTTCTTTATTGGTAATTATTTTCACTAATCCTTGAATATCCATTGATGCTCTTGCTCTTCCGAGCGCCTTCATTGGAAAACTACCAACTGTATAATCTATCCCACTATCTTTTACTTGTTGTTCTGTTTTACCCACAGAAGCAACCTCTGGCCAAGTATAAACCACTGAAGGAATAAGATTATAGTTTATATGAGGAGATTCCCCGGCAATTTTCTCTGCAACAAAGGTCCCCTCTTCTTCTGCTTTATGAGCAAGCATAGCTCCTCTAACAACGTCTCCTATAGCGTAAATATGATCAACAGACGTTTGCAAGTTATCATTGACCTCTATTTGACCTTTGTCGTTCGTATCTAATCCTGCATTCTTCAATTCGAGACCATCGGTATAAGGTTTTCGCCCAACAGCAACAAGACAATAATCTGCTTTAAAAGTAACCTCTTTATCCTTTTTGTCTAACGCTGTTACAGTAACACTTTTCCCTGAATTTTTAACCTTTTGGACTTTGTGTTTAAAATTAAATTTCATCTTCAATTTTTTCAACACTTTTGTAAGTTCCTTGCCCATTGTTTGATCCATAGTAGGCACGATGGAATCAGCAAACTCTACTACCTGAACAGCTGTGCCCAATCGTGCGTAAACTGAGCCCAATTCGAGACCAATTACTCCTCCACCAATAACCACCATACTTTTTGGCACTTCTTTCAAATTTAGCGCTTCTGTTGAGGTAATGATGCGTTTTTTATCTGGTTCCATTCCTTTAAAATAGTTGGGTTTTGAGCCCGTAGCAATAATAAAATTATCACTTTTTAATTTTGTCTTTTTTCCTTTATCATCCGTCACATTAACGGTGTGTTTGTCTACAAAAGATCCTGTGCCATAATGTACTGTAATTTTATTTTTATCCATTAAATAAGCAACTCCTTTGCATGTTTGATCAACGACTTTATCTTTTCTTTCGACCATTGCCTTAAGGTCTGCTTTCAAATCTTTAACCAATACACCATGTTCTTGGAAATTGTTCTTAGCATTGTGAAAATGTTCACTCGAGTCCAAAAGCGCTTTGGAAGGAATACATCCTACATTTAGACAAGTTCCCCCAAGTGTACTGTATTTTTCAATAATGGCAGTTTTTAGTCCCAGTTGTGCACATCTTATTGCGGCAACGTAGCCTCCAGGGCCAGACCCGATGATGGTTACATCATATTTACTCATAATTCTTAATTGTTTATGTTAATCGTATCGTTATTGAATTAAGCCTCAGTAGGTGGAGAACCAAAGTTGATTGGCGGTAGATCATTGTTTCCACCACTTATTTCCCCTAAATTTTTTTCAAATTTATCGATATTATCTTTTAATGCATTCAAAAGTCTTTTGGCATTCTCTGGAGTCATTACAACTCTTGTTCTTACTTTTGCTTTGGGTAATCCGGGCATAATTTGGATAAAATCACAAACAAACTCCGAAGAAGAATGTGTAATCATGGCAAGATTAGAATAAACGCCTTCTGCCACCTCTTCGGTGAGCTCTATATTCAATTTATTTTCTTTATTGTTATTATTTTCCATAGAATAAAGGTAATAAAAAAAGGCTATCAAATTAAATTTGATAGCCTATAAATTAATTTCATTGAGAATTAATCTTCTTGATATGTTTCTGTTGTCCCCACTTGGAGTTTTTGAAACTCTCGAACACCTGTTCCTGCTGGAATCTTATGTCCAACAATAACATTCTCTTTAAGTCCTAACAAGTTATCAACTTTTCCAGAAATTGCTGCTTCATTCAGCACTTTTGTTGTTTCCTGGAAAGATGCAGCTGAAATAAAGGACTGCGTTTTAAGTGAAGAACGTGTAATACCTTGTAATAAAGGCTTAGAAGTTGCTGTAACAGCATCTCGTGCCTCTATTAGTTGAGCGTCCTCGCGCTTCAATTGCATATTCTCATCTCTCAATTTACGAGCAGAAATAACTTGTCCAGCTTTAAAGTTTTTAGAATCTCCTGATTCAACAACAACTTTTTGTCCATAAATCCTGTTGTTTTCATCCATGAAGTCAGCTTTATGAACAGCCTGATTTTCTAAGAACTTAGTATCACCAGCATCCTCAATTTCTACCTTAAGCATCATTTGTCTAACAATGACCTCAAAATGCTTATCGTTAATTTTCACACCTTGTAATCGATAAACTTCTTGTACTTCGTTAACAAGGTACTCTTGAACGGCTGTTGGGCCTTCAATATTAAGAATATCCTTAGGTGTAATCGCACCATCAGAAAGTGGTTGTCCAGCACGAACATAGTCATTTTCTTGAACAAGAATGTGTTTTGAAAGTGGAACTAGATATTTTTTCTTTTCTCCAGATTTTGCTTCTATGATAACTTCACGATTTCCACGTTTGATTTTTCCATAGCTTGCAATACCATCAATTTCAGAAACAACAGAAGGATTTGAAGGATTACGCGCTTCGAATAACTCAGTAATACGTGGCAAACCTCCTGTAATATCTCCACTTTTCCCTCCTACACGAGGTATTTTCACCAGACTGTATCCCTGTTGAATTTGATCACCTTCCTTAATTGATATGTGAGCATTAACTGGAATTGAGTATGATTTTAGAACCTCTCCATTTTTATCTTTTATGATAATCAAAGGAATTTTCTTTTTGTCTCTTGTCTCAGTGATGATCTTTTCAGCAAAACCTGTTTGCTCATCAACTTCCTCACGGTAAGTTACTCCATCAATGATGTTTTCGAACTCTATAATTCCATTATATTCAGAAATAATTACTGCATTGTAAGGATCCCATTTACAAATAAGGTCACCTTTTTTGATTTCAGAATTGTTCTTAACTGCAATCTCAGCCCCATAAGGTATATTGGCAGTCATCGCCGCTAAATCTGTTTTTTCATCGATTATTTTAAACTCTGCTGAACGACCAACAACGATTTCCTTTTTTGTTCCGTCTTTTTCTTTTTTGGTAATTGTTCGAAGTCCATCGATTTCAATTCTACCATTAGCTTTAGACTTTAAATCGCTCTCATCAGCAATGTTTGATGCCGTACCACCAACGTGGAAAGTACGCAATGTTAACTGTGTCCCGGGCTCTCCAATTGATTGTGCAGCTACAACTCCAATAGAATCACCTATTTGTGCTTTTCTATTAGTAGCCAAATTACGGCCATAGCATTTTGCACAAACACCACGTTTCAATTCACAGGTCAATACTGAACGAATTTCTACCTCATCAATCCCTGCTTTTTCAATAATTTCAGCAATCTTTTCAGTTATAATTTCACCTGATTCGATTAGTAAGTTTTCATCATCATCATACACATCATGTACTGTTGTTCTACCAACAATTCTGTCGGCAAGAGGCTCAACAATTTCATCATTCTTGATGATCGCCGTTGCTTCAATACCTCTTAGAGTACCACAATCTTCCTCATTAACAACAACGTCTTGTGCTACATCAACCAAACGCCTTGTAAGGTAACCCGCATCGGCAGTTTTCAAGGCTGTATCGGCCAATCCTTTTCGAGCACCGTGAGTCGAAATAAAGTACTCTAGAATGGACAATCCTTCTTTAAAGTTAGACAGAATTGGATTTTCAATAATTTCGTGCGTTGAAGCTCCAGACTTCTGAGGTTTGGCCATCAAACCACGCATACCTGAGAGCTGACGAATTTGCTCTTTAGATCCACGTGCTCCAGAATCAAACATCATATATATAGAATTGAATCCTTGATCATCAGCCTTCAATTGTTCCATTAATGTATTTGTCAATCTAGAATTTGTTCGCGTCCAAATATCAATAATTTGATTGTACCTTTCATTATTGGTAATCAATCCCATATTATAGTTGTCCATTACTTCAGCAACATTGTTGTTTGCTTTTTCAACCAATGTTTCCTTTTCCTTTGGAATAATAATATCATCAAGGTTAAACGAAAGTCCACCCTTAAAAGCCATATCGTAACCAACAGCTTTTATATCATCAAGGAATTGGGCAGTTCTAGAAGTACCAGAGATGTTTAAAATTTTCCCAATGATATTACGCAGTGCTTTCTTCGTTAAGACTTCATCAATAAAACCGTATTCTTTGGGAACAAGTTCATTAAATAGCACACGCCCCACAGTTGTTTCAATGATTTTCTTGGTCAATTCTCCATTTTCATCAAGAACATCTGTTTTCACTTTAATGTAAGCATTAAGGCTTACTCTTCCCTCATTGTAAGCAATATTTACTTCTTCGGGAGAATAAAATGTCATTCCTTCCCCTAGAACTTGATTATCGCCATCAGATTTTCTTCCTTTTGTCATATAATAAAGACCCAATACCATATCCTGTGAAGGTACTGTAATAGGAGCACCATTAGCAGGATTAAGAATATTATGAGAAGAAAGCATGAGGAGTTGCGCTTCTAAAATAGCAGCATTCCCTAAAGGAAGGTGAACAGCCATCTGGTCACCATCGAAATCGGCATTAAATGCAGTACAAACAAGTGGGTGCAAGCGGATTGCTTTTCCTTCTATTAGCTTAGGTTGAAAAGCCTGAATTCCTAAACGGTGAAGTGTAGGCGCACGATTTAAAAGAACGGGATGTGATTTAATTACATTCTCTAATATATCCCATACAATTGCATCTTTTTTGTCTACTATTTTCTTGGCCGACTTAACCGTTTTAACGATTCCTCTTTCAATTAATTTTCTAATTACAAAGGGTTTGTATAATTCTGCTGCCATATCCTTAGGCAATCCACATTCATGGAGTTTCAAATAAGGTCCAACAACGATTACGGAACGTGCAGAATAATCAACACGTTTACCCAATAGATTCTGACGGAAGCGACCTTGCTTTCCTTTCAATGAATCAGAAAGTGATTTTAATGGTCGATTCGATTCCGTTTTAACTGCACTTGACTTTCTAGAATTATCAAACAAAGAATCAACAGATTCTTGAAGCATTCTTTTCTCGTTACGCAAAATAACTTCAGGTGCTTTTATTTCGATCAATCGTTTTAAACGATTGTTTCTAATAATTACACGTCTGTATAAGTCATTCAAATCAGAAGTTGCAAAACGACCTCCATCCAATGGCACTAACGGTCTCAATTCTGGCGGAATAACAGGAACCACTTTAATAATCATCCATTCAGGACGATTTTCAATGCGTTCTTGTGACTCTCCCATTGCTTCAACAACTTGCAGACGCTTCAACGCTTCATTTTTACGCTGCATTGAAGTCTCTTTATTTGCTTTATCTCTTAAATCGTAAGAGAGTTGATTCAAATCAAGTTCCTTTAACAAATCAAAGATGGCTTCAGCACCCATTTTTGCAACAAATTTGTTGGGGTCGCTATCATCTAGATATTGATTATCTTGCGGCAATTCATCAAGAATATCGAGGTACTCTTCTTCAGTAAGAAAATCTAATTTAGCTACTTTTGGATCTCCTTTTTCATCAACTTCTTCACCAACAATTCCTGGATTGATTACAACATACCTCTCATAGTAAATAATTTGATCCAGTTTTTTTGTAGGCAAGCCAAGTAAATAACCAATTTTATTTGGCAATGATTTAAAATACCAGATATGAGCAACTGGAACGACTAATTTAATGTGCCCCATACGCTCACGCCGTACTTTTTTCTCTGTTACTTCGACACCACACCGGTCACAAACAATACCTCTGTATCGAATACGTTTGTATTTTCCACAGTGACATTCATAATCTTTTACAGGACCAAAAATACGCTCACAGAACAAACCATCTCTTTCAGGCTTGTATGTTCTGTAGTTAATTGTTTCCGGTTTTAGAACTTCTCCATGAGATTGCTCTAGGATTTGTTCAGGTGAAGCCAATGAAATGGTTATTTTTGAAAAATCCTTAACCGTATTTTTATTTTCTCTTTTATATGCCATTATAATGCGTGTTTTAATTCAAATTTGACTAATCCATATTGATATTCAAGCCCAGTCCTCTCAATTCATGTAATAAAACATTGAAAGATTCGGGGATACCCGGTTTAGCAAGGTTATCACCTTTAACAATAGACTCATAAGCCTTAGCTCTACCGTTCACATCATCCGACTTAACAGTCAGGATCTCTTGAAGAATATTCGATGCTCCAAATGCCTCAAGAGCCCAAACCTCCATTTCACCAAAACGCTGTCCACCAAACAATGCTTTACCACCTAAAGGTTGTTGCGTAATTAATGAGTAAGGTCCTATAGATCTTGCGTGCATTTTATCATCCACCATGTGTGATAATTTCAGCATATAAATTATCCCAACAGTTGCTGGTTGGTGAAAACGCTCTCCTGTTCCACCATCATACAAGAATGTTTTACCCCATCTTGGGATACCTGCTTCTTCACAATATTTGGCTACCTCTTCAGGTTCTGCCCCATCAAAAATTGGCGTTGCAAACTTAACATTCAGTTTTTGACCCGCCCATCCAAGGACAGTTTCATATATCTGACCCAAGTTCATTCGTGAAGGTACCCCTAGTGGATTAAGAACAATGTCAACTGGTGTTCCATCATCAAGGAAAGGCATGTCTTCTTGACGAACAATGTTTGCTACAATACCTTTATTACCATGTCGACCAGCCATTTTATCTCCTACTTTTAACTTTCTCTTCTTTGCAAGATAAACTTTGGCCAGTTTAACGATTCCAGAAGGCAATTCATCTCCTACTGAAATATGGAATTTTCTACGTTTGTAATTCCCCAATAAATCATTTGCTTTAATCGTGAAGTTGTGAATTACTCTTTGTATTAAAGAGTTTGTTTCTTCATCATCTGTCCATTTTCTTGGATTTATAATTGAGTAATCAATTATTTTTAAAGCTTTTTCAGAAAATTTAGATCCTTTCTTTATAATTTCTTCTCTAAAATTATTGGTTACACCAGCAGATTTTTTACCATCAAGAATCAACAATAACTTTTGAATCAATATACCTTTAAGTTCTGCCAAATCTTTTTCGTAATCTGCATCCAGGTTTTCAAGAACTGGTTTGTCCTTTGCTTTTGTTTTTCTATCCTTAACAGCTCTAGAGAAGAGTTTTTTGTTAATGATCACTCCTTTAACTGAAGGGCCAACCTTAAGAGAAGCGTCTTTAACGTCTCCTGCTTTATCACCAAAGATAGCACGCAATAATTTCTCCTCAGGAGAAGGATCAGTTTCCCCTTTCGGTGTAATCTTACCAATTAGGATATCTCCTTCTTTCACTTCTGCCCCAACACGAATTAAACCATTTTCATCTAAATCTTTAGTTGCCTCTTCACTCACGTTAGGAATATCAGCGGTAAGTTCCTCCATTCCTCGTTTCGTATCTCTCACTTCAAGAGAATATTCATCAATATGAATAGAAGTAAATACATCCTCACGAACCACCCTTTCAGATATCACGATGGCATCCTCGAAGTTATATCCTTTCCAAGGCATAAAGGCAACCTTCATGTTTTGACCAAGAGCAAGTTCACCCTGCTGAGTTGCATAACCTTCGCATAGTACTTGTCCTTCAGTTACGACATCGCCTTTCTTTACAATTGGCTTGAGGTTCATTGTAGAACCCTGATTTGTCTTTTTAAACTTTGTTAATTCGTATGTTTTTGTATTTCCATCGAAAGAAACAATTTCATCTTCTTTAGATAAATCGTATTTAATAACAATTTCATTTGCATCAACATATTCAACTATACCATCGCCTTCTGCATTAATGAGCACTCTAGAGTCGCGCGCTATTAAGCGTTCTATTCCTGTTCCAACAATGGGTGCTTGTGGTTTAAGCAAAGGCAGTGCTTGACGCTGCATATTTGACCCCATCAAAGCACGGTTAGCATCATTGTGTTCCAAGAAAGGAATTGATGAAGCCGCAATTGAAGCAATTTGGTTTGCCCCCACATCCATGAGATCGATTTCTGAAGGTTCGACTACTGGAAACTCACTCTCTTCTCTTGCTTTAACAAGTGAACCTGCGAATGTTCCATCATCATTTATAGGCGCATTTGCCTGTGCAATCATTTGTTCATCTTCTTCTTCTGCAGTCAAATAAATAGGTTCATCCTTAAGTTGAACTTTCCCTTTAACTACTTTTCTGTAGGGTGTTTCAATAAAACCAAGCTTATTTACTTTGGCATATACACATAAAGAAGAAATCAATCCAATATTTGGCCCCTCTGGCGTCTCAATAGTACAAAGTCGACCATAGTGTGTATAATGGACGTCACGAACTTCGAATCCTGCACGTTCTCTCGACAAACCACCAGGTCCAAGAGCAGAAAAACGTCTTTTGTGTGTCACCTCTGCAAGTGGATTGGTTTGATCCATGAATTGAGACAATTGATTCGTTCCAAAGAAAGAATTAATTACTGATGAAAGGGTTTTTGCATTGATCAAATCTATAGGTGTAAACACTTCATTATCACGCACATTCATTCTTTCTCGGATCGTACGTGCCATTCTGGCCAATCCGACACCAAATTGAGAGAACAATTGCTCACCAACCGTTCTTACCCTACGATTAGAGAGGTGGTCAATATCATCAACCTCCGCTTTTGAATTGATTAATTCAATAAGGTACTTAACAATTTTAATAATATCGCTTTTTGTTAAGACTTTAGAATCTTCATCTTCAGAAGTTTTCAGTTTCTTATTAATTCTAAACCTACCTACTTCTCCAAGATCGTATCGTGTATCGGAGAAAAATAATTTATCAAAAACATTACGTGCCGTTTCAATATCTGGCGGCTCTGCGCTACGCAATTGTCTATAGATCACCTCTACAGCTTCTTTTTCAGAATTGGCTACGTCTTTTTGCAGGGTGTTATAAATGATTGTCGAATCAGCAAATCCAGTTTCTTCCTTATGGAGCATAATTGTTTTCACTCCAGCATCGATAATTTCGTCAATATGGTCTTTTTCAAGAACAGTATCACGATCGAGTATTACTTCATTACGTTCAATAGAAACTACCTCTCCGGTATCGGAATCACCAAAGTCCTCAAACCAAGATTTAAGCACTCTTGCAGCCAATTTACGACCAATCGCTTTTTTAAGGTTCGTTTTATTGACTTTAATTTCTTCAGCGAGATCAAAAATTTCTAGAATATCTTTATCACTTTCATAGCCAATTGCCCTAAACAATGTAGTTACTGGTAACTTTTTCTTACGGTCAATATAGGCATACATGACATTATTAATGTCTGTTGCAAACTCTATCCACGATCCTTTGAAAGGAATAATTCGTGCAGAATAAAGTTTTGTTCCGTTGGAGTGTCTTGATTGACCAAAGAATACTCCAGGAGATCTGTGTAACTGAGATACAATAACTCTTTCTGCTCCATTCACAACAAAAGACCCTTTAGGGGTCATATAGGGAATAGTTCCCAAATAAACATCCTGTACAATAGTTTCAAAATCCTCGTGTTCAGGATCTGTACAATACAGTTTTAACTTTGCCTTAAGTGGTACACTATATGTTAATCCTCTCTCAATACATTCTTCAATTGAGTAACGTGGAGGATCAATATAATAGTCCAAGAATTCAAGGACAAACTGGTTTCTTGTATCCGAGATTGGAAAATTTTGAGAGAAAACTTTAAAGAGGCCTTCTTTCTCACGATTTTCAGGAGTTGTTTCAAGTTGAAAAAACTCTCGGAACGATTTTAATTGAATATCGAGGAAATCAGGATATTCGAAAACGCTTTTGCTAGAAGAAAAATTAATTCTGGTAGCTATTTTATTTGATGTTGTCAAGACTGTGAATTTAGTTAGAAAAAAGAATTAAATGTGCTTCAATACTTAAAACAGCACAAGGCATCCCGAAAATCGGTGATGCCTGTACTATTCATTATAGTATAATAACTATTTAAGTTCAACTTCAGCTCCAGCTTCTTCTAATGAAGATTTCAAGCTATCAGCTTCATCTTTTGCCACACCTTCTTTTATAGGAGATGGAGCATTATCAACAAGTTCTTTTGCTTCTTTAAGCCCAAGACCTGTAAGTTCTTTTACTAATTTAACTACTGCTAATTTACTACCACCAGCAGCTTTTAGAATTACATCGAACTCTGATTTTTCTTCTGCAGCACCTCCGTCAGCAGCAGCACCTCCGCCAGCAACTGCAACAGCAGCGGCAGCAGGTTCGATTCCATACTCCTCTTTAAGGATTTCCGCTAAATCATTAACTTCTTTTACTGTAAGGTTAACTAATGTTTCAGCTATTTCTTTTACTTCAGCCATTTTATTTGATTTTAAAAAATGTTTAACAATTAATTTTATGCTCTTTCTTGGAGCGTTTTAACAATTCCTGCAATTTTACCACCCTGTCCTTTAAGTCCAGAAACAACGTTTTTAACTGGGCTTTGTAATAAGGTAATAATATCTCCGATAAGTTCGTCCTTACTCTTGATTGCTGTTAATGCTTCGAGATTCTCATCACCTATATAGATGGTTTCTTCGATAAAAGCAGCTTTAAGCACTGGCTTATCATATTTTTTTCGGAATTCTTTAATAATCTTAGCAGGTGCATTACCTACTTCAGAGAACATTATAGAAGTTGGACCTGTAAGGACATCTTTTAACTCCCCTAGATTCTTGTCTTCAATTTTTTCGATTGATTTTTCGAATAATGTGTTTTTAATTACTCTTAATCGCACTCCATTCTTGAAACATTTTCTTCTAAGATCATTAATAGCAGACACCGTTAATTCTGAGGTATCAGCTAAATAAAAGATTCCAGCTTCTTTTAGTTCTGCCGTTAAAGTATCAATGTACTGCGCTTTTTCTTCTCTATTCATAATTCAAAATTTTAAGCGACAAAGGATTTTGTGTCAATTTGAATACTTGGGCTCATAGTAGAGCTCATGTATATACTTTTAATATACGTTCCTTTAGCTGCTGTTGGTTTTAATTTCAATAAAGTGGATAACAATTCATTGGCATTTTCTTGAATTTTACCACCGTCAAAAGAGACTTTTGCAATATTCGAATGAATAATACCAAATTTATCAACTCTAAAATCAATCTTACCAGCTTTTACTTCTTGGACCGCTTTAGCAACATCCATTGTAACAGTACCAGTTTTAGGGTTTGGCATTAATCCTCTCGGTCCTAAAACACGACCTAAAGCACCCACCTTACCCATTACAGAAGGCATTGTAATGATAACATCAATATCTGTCCATCCTCCTTTAATTTTAGTAATGTACTCATCTAAACCAACGTGATCAGCACCTGCATTTTTTGCCTCTTCTTCTTTGTCAGGAGTACAAAGTACAAGTACTTTAATATCCTTTCCAGTTCCGTGAGGCAAAGCAACGGTTCCTCTCACCATTTGATTTGCTTTTCTAGGGTCAACCCCTAATCGTACACTTAAATCAACAGAAGCATCGAAATTAGCATTGGTAATTTCCTTTACTAATTTACACGCCTCAGTCAACGAATATACTTTGCTAGGGTCATACTTAGCAAGCACTTCTTTTCTTTTTTTAGAAATACGTCCCATGATTATGTTTTAATTAGATTTTGGAAATTGTCCTTTTACTGTTATTCCCATACTTCTTGCTGTTCCAGCAACCATTCTCATCCCAGATTCAACTGTAAAACAGTTTAAATCGCTCATTTTGTCTTCAGCAATAGCTGCAACCTGTTCCCAGGTAACACTTGCTACTTTCAAACGATTAGGTTCGGCTGAACCTTTTTTGTTTTTAGCTGCTTCCAACAATTGAACTGCTGCTGGTGGAGTTTTAATGATGAAATCGAAAGACTTATCACCATATACGGTTATTACAACTGGTAAAACCTTTCCTTGTCTCTCCTGGGTTCTTGAGTTAAACTGCTTACAGAACTCCATTATGTTGACCCCTTTCGCACCAAGTGCGGGACCAACAGGAGGGGAAGGATTAGCTGCACCACCTCTGATCTGTAATTTGATCAAACCTGCTACTTCTTTAGCCATTTATATATAATTTGTGTAGTACAAACGTGACTGATGGGAAGCTTTAATCATCATTAATGTCACTCCTACGGGTTAAAATACTAACTCTCTTTTTCAACTTGCATATAGCTCAATTCGACCAAATTCTTCCGGCCGAATATTTTCACCATAACTTTAAGTTTCTTTTTCTCTTCATTAATTTCTTCAATTGTACCATTAAAATTATTGAATGGACCATCCACAACCTTAACAGATTCACCAACGACAAAAGGAATCTTCATTTCCTCTTCGTTCTCTGACATTTCATCAACTTTTCCGAGAATACGATTTACTTCCGACATTCTCATTGGGAGAGGGTCTCCATACTTTTCAGCTCCTAAAAAACCAATAACATTTGGAATTCCCTTCACAACATGAGGAACTTCTCCAACAAGCGCTGCTTCAATAAGAACATAACCCGGCAGAAAAGTTTTTTCTTTAGAAATCTTTTTCCCTTTTCTAATTTGAAAAACTTTTTCGGTAGGAATAAGAATTTGTCCAAAATACTCTTCCAATTTTTGACGAGCAATTTCCATTTCAAGATATTCTTTTACAGAATTTTCTTTTCCACCAATTGCTCGAACAACGTACCATCTTTTCTTTACTTCTTCCACAGTCATTTTGTTAATGTATTCATCAATCACTTATGACGGATAAATTATACCGAGAACGCCATCCCAAAAGTATTCTTTCGGATTAATACCAAATATAAAATCCATTACAAAAATCATAAATGCCAACAAAACAGAACCAATTATAACAATAATGGTATTGTTTTGTAGTTCCGAATAAGTTGGCCAACTTACTTTGTAAATCAGCTCATTGTATGTATCCTTAAGATATTCAATAATATTTGCCACTCTTTCTTTAATTTGCACGGGCGGTAGGATTCGAACCCACGACCAATGGTTTTGGAGACCAGTACTCTACCAACTGAGCTACACCCGTATAAAGAGAGAACAGGGATAAGCCCTCTCCTCTCTTAGTGAATTCAAATTAATCTAAAATTTCAGTTACCTGACCAGCTCCTACGGTTCTACCTCCTTCACGAATTGCAAAGCGTAGACCTTTATCCATAGCAACAGGAACAATCAATTCAACAGTGATTGATACATTATCCCCAGGCATTACCATATCGCGGTCTTCTCCAAGAATAATTTCTCCTGTAACATCAGTTGTACGGAAGTAAAACTGTGGTCGGTATTTATTATGGAATGGAGTATGACGTCCACCCTCTTCTTTTTTAAGTACGTATATCTCAGCTTTAAACTTAGCATGAGGTTTTGTAGAACCAGGCTTACAAACAACCATACCTCTACGAATTTGATTTTTATCGATACCTCTTAAAAGAAGACCAACGTTATCTCCGGCCTCTCCTCTATCAAGTATTTTACGGAACATCTCAACACCAGTAACAACTGATTTTAATTTTTCGTCTCCCATTCCTAAAATGTCAACCTCTTCACCCGAGTTAATCACTCCTGTTTCGATACGACCCGTAGCTACTGTACCACGACCTGTAATAGAGAAAACATCCTCAACAGGCATCAAGAAAGGCTTATCAACTTCACGCGTAGGAAGATCGATATACTCATCTACAGCATTCATTAATTCGATAACTTTCTCCTCATATTTTGCATCTCCGTTAAGAGCACCTAGAGCAGAACCTTGAATAATTGGAATATTATCTCCATCATAATCATAAAATGAAAGTAACTCTCTAATCTCAAGCTCAACCAATTCTAATAGTTCAGGATCATCAACTAAATCCACTTTATTCATGAAAACAACAAAGTTTGGCACACCTACCTGGCGACCTAAAAGAATGTGTTCACGAGTTTGAGGCATTGGACCATCAGTCGCAGCAACAACTAATATTGCACCATCCATTTGCGCAGCCCCCGTAACCATGTTCTTAACATAGTCAGCGTGACCTGGACAATCTACGTGTGCGTAGTGACGGTTTTCTGTTTGATACTCAATGTGTGAAGTATTAATTGTAATTCCACGTTCCTTTTCTTCAGGAGCGTTATCAATTGTATCGAAAGAACGAGATTCTGTTAATCCATTTTTACTCAAAACTGCAGATATAGCTGCTGTTAATGTTGTTTTTCCGTGGTCAACATGACCAAGTGTTCCTATGTTCAAGTGTGGTTTTGAACGATCAAATGTTTCTTTTGCCATTTTTTATTTGTTACTTGTTAATATACTAATTTAAACTTTACTATTTATATACATAAAACACACCCACTAACCTAAATGAGTGCCTTAAAATACAATTCGAGCCAATGACGAGAATTGAACTCGTGACCTCTTCCTTACCAAGGAAGCGCTCTACCCCTGAGCTACATCGGCGGCGAGTTATTTAAAAGTTAGAGCGGGAGACGAGGTTCGAACTCGCGACATTCAGCTTGGAAGGCTGACGCTCTACCAACTGAGCTACTCCCGCTTTTACACTTTATTTATTGCGTTGTGGGGGGAGAAGGATTCGAACCTTCGAAGGCATAGCCAACAGATTTACAGTCTGTCCTCGTTGACCGCTTGAGTATCCCCCCAATCATTACGTTAAATGAGCCGATGGAGGGACTCGAACCCCCGACCTGCTGATTACAAATCAGCTGCTCTAGCCAGCTGAGCTACATCGGCACTAAACTCAATAAATATCTTTTAAAGAACTCTCCAACTTGTTTCCAAAAACTCGTTTGGGGTTGCAAATATATAAATAAATAAATTACAACAAATCATTTTTTTAATAAATTTATTTTCTTTTAAGAAATTAACCTGCATTATTCACCTCATTTTTTTATTTTAAACTCTAATTAAATGATTTTCAAGTAATTGTTATATTATAAAAAATTATAAATCTATCTCAATTTTGGGTGTCAATTATTGAATGCTTGAATTCTGTTTTTATCAATTGTAAATTGGAGATAAATACTCTTCTCCGATGGCAAACAATACTATCCTCTTGGATGTGACTTCTTATAGATTTTTGAAATCTGTTCAAATGAGTTGTGGGTATAAATTTGAGTTGCACTTAAATCAGCATGACCTAATATTTCTTTTAACGTTTCAAGACCTGCACCGTTGTTTAACATGTGGGTTGCAAAAGTGTGCCTTAAAACATGAGGACTTCTTTTCTCAAGATGCGTTAGTAAAGATAGGTAATACTTTACTTTTCGATATACAAATTTAGGATACATTTTTTTGCCTTTATCTGTTAGGAAAATATAATCCTCCTCCCTGTCTTTATACCCTTCAGAGTTTAGGTAGACTCTAATTTGATTACTTAGATCTTCAGTTATTGGTATGATACGCTCTTTATTCCGCTTACCCAACACTTTTATTGTTTTGTTGGAAAAGTCCTTTTCTTTCAAATGAATCAATTCTGTTAATCGAATTCCCGTTTGGTATAAAACTTCAATTAATAAACGATCCCGCACTCCAAAAAAAGTATCTGGAAATACCTGATCAAATTGGGCGGGTTCAATTTCCTCTTCCTTCACAAACTCAGGCAACCGTTTTTCTTGTTTTGGTCCCTTAACCTTTAACATTGGATTATCTTCTAGAATACTGTTCTTTTTTGCCCACTTAAAAAAAGTTCTCAATGATGACAGTTTCCTGTTTACAGTTCTGTTTGAGTGATTGGTGTTGATTAACTCTACAATCCAGGCCCTTATGTTTTGGTGTGAAATTTCTTTTAAATCATTACTGTCCTCTACAACAGAAAATTCTAAAAAAGATTGTATGTCTTTTCTATATGCAGTATATGTGTGTTGAGAAACACGCTTTTCAGAAGTTAGATATGTCAAAAATTGTTCAAGCATATAGAAACAAAAAAGAGCCCTTTATGGACTCTTTAACGTATCAGAATAAAATATGTTTTAAATCTCTTTTGATTGCATGCGTTGTTTGTATCCCGCTTTGATGCGTTGCTGACGCAATATAACCGAAGGTTTAATAAACTCTTTACGTCTGCGTATCTCGCGCATTCTTCCAGTTCGTTCAAATTTTTTCTTGTACCTTTTGAGCGCTCTCTCAATGTTTTCTCCTTCTTTTACAGGTATTGTTAACATATTATAATTTATTAATTTCGTTTTCTAATTCATCTAAATCGAAGGGCAAAAATAGTAAGATAATTATTATAAACAATATTTATTTTAATATTTCTCTAGAAATCACAATTTTTTGTATTTCAGATGTTCCTTCCCCAATGGTCATTAATTTGGCATCACGCAAAAATTTCTCAGCTGGAAATTCTTTTGTATATCCGTATCCTCCCATTATTTGAACAGCTTCATTACCACATTTCACAGCCACTTCAGAGGCGTAATATTTGGCAATAGCGCCGTCTTTTGTCATCTTTTCCTTTCTGTTCTTCAAATCGGCAGCACTAAAAGTTAGTAACTCCGCTGCCCTTACATTGGAAGCCATGTCGGCCAGTTTAAAACTTATACCTTGAAAAGATGCGATTGGTTTTCCAAATTGCTCGCGTTCTTTTGCGTATTGTACAGATGCCTCATAAGCTCCTCTAGCAATACCACAACTCAAAGAGGCAATTGAAATACGCCCACCATCGAGAATTTGCATCGCTTGAATGAATCCCATGCCCACTTCTCCAATAACATTTTCTTGCGGCACCCTAACATTGTCAAAAATGAGTTCTGCAGTTTCGCTTGCACGAACACCCAATTTCCCAGTAATTTTATTGGCAGAGAAGCCCGGCATGCCTTTTTCAATGATAAATGCTGTAATTCCTCGACTATCCAACAACTCGCCTGTCCTTACAAGAATCACTGCAATATCACCAGAAAGACCATGTGTTATCCAGGTTTTTGTACCATTAATAACCCATTCATTTCCTTCTTTTGTTGCGGTGGTTTTCATTCGCATTGCATCAGAACCTGTATTGGCTTCTGTCAATCCCCACGCTCCGATAAATTCACCTGATGCTAATTTAGGAAGGTACTTTTTCTTTTGCTCTTCCGATCCATGGTAATATATATGTCCTGTACACAATGAATTATGTGCTGCTACAGAAAGCCCAAGTCCGCCACAAACTTTACCTATTTCTATTAGAGCCGTAACGTATTCAAAGTAACTAAACCCACTTCCTCCGTATTCTTCTGGAATGTATATCCCTAAGAGTCCCAAATCTCCGAGCTTTTTCATTGTATCAACAGGGAAGGTCTCATTTTCATCCCATTCTAATAAATTGGGTTTAATTTCTTTCTCGGCAAAGTCTCTTATCATTTGTTGAATCATTAACTGATTCTCATTTAATTCAAAATTCATCTTCTTAAAACTTAATATTTATAACCAATTCTTAGCAATCCTAATTTCAAGAAAGCAAAGATAATATATTTTTAAAAACTCTTTTGGTTTCGATAGTTTAATGAGAAGTTTACTTGACTTTCAAATACGGTCTTAACTTGTTAAGCGTTTTACTATTAATGTATGGAGATAGCAGCAACTCATCTAAAGACTTATAGGTCTTATAGTTTTTTCTAAAATAAACGATTGAATGTGCCATATCCGAGGATATATAAGGATGCTTGTTTAATTCTTGTTCGCTTGCAGTATTGATGTTTAATTTATTTACATGTTCTTTATCAATAATAAGGAAGGGCTTAATTTCATTCAATTTTTCTTCATCCATATTATAAATATCAAGTAATTCATTGATATTGATTATACCACCAAATTTTTCTCTTTTGTTAATTATCTCCTTTGCAAAGAATGGTCCAATGCCTGATATTTTCTCCAGTTCTTTTTGGCTAGCAGTATTTATTTGAATTGGTTTTAAACTGTCTTTTTCTGATGTCTGTGTGTCTCTAGCCAAAAATTGTTCAGAAAATTCCTCTTGATTGTATCGCTTTGGATCTTGCTGATTGATATCGTTGGGCTTGCCCTCTGGAAGATTAATTTTGGGTCTAAGTAATGCATACAGCGAGCTATCAATTACATACGACTTCAAGAGATCAGACTTTACTCGAAAATGAGCTCCTGACCCCAGATAATTTAATATAGATTGGGCCTGCTTTTCTGAAAGTCCGATTGCCATCCATTCCTCAATCGTGTATTTATTTGGGTCGAATAACTCTTCAGGTTGAGTGTAATTGCTCATTTTTACAAGGTTCTCCTTCTGCTCTTTTGTTTCATTATTGGCGTTATCGATAGTACTGATTTGAATATCGTATCTTGGAGCGGATGCAAAGTAATTATAATATAATCTGGGACCTACTGCAATGAGTACAAATAAGATGAGCAAAACAAATATTCCTCTTCTTGTTCTCTTAGCAAAATGCAACCAATCATTATCCCATTCTTTCACTTGAAATGAATTTAATTTGTCTTTAATAGGGAGAAATCTTGTAGTATTGCTTAAAATTCAAACAACTTATTAAGAATTGTATGGTCTCTCTCGAAAGAAGTCAATCAATAGACATTCAATATCTGTGTTTATTTAAACCTTTTTATTGCGCCCGACTTCACCTTATCAAAGTATATTTTCACATCTTTTCTTACCTCACCCGACATTATGAGTAATCCTAAAATATTGGGGAAGGCCATTCCAAGTATCATCAAATCGGAAAACTCGACGACCGATCCCAAACCAACTGAGGACCCTACAACTACCATAACCAAGAACAATAATTTATAGCTTAAATCTACATACTTTTTATCACCAAAAAGATAAGACCATGCTTTAAGACCATAGTATGACCAAGAAATCATTGTTGAAAAAGCAAAGAGAAGCACAGAAATAGACAATACATACATTGCCCAGCTACCGAGTGAAGATGAGAATGCTGCAGAAGTCAGAGCGGCACCTTTTAAGCCCTCTGTATCTTGTGTGTATCCTGCAAAAATAATAACCAAAGCTGTCATGGTACAGACCACAACAGTATCTAAAAATGGTTCTAACAGAGCAACAGTTCCTTCACTTACAGGTTCTTTTGTCTTGGCAGCAGAGTGCACAATGGGTGCTGAACCTACACCTGCTTCGTTAGAAAAAACCGCACGTCTAAAGCCCATTATCAAAACACCAACAAAACCTCCGTACATCGCATCAGAATTAAAGGCTCCGTCAATGATTAGATAAAATCCATTTCCTAAATTACTGTAGTTCATTCCAAGGATAACCAAGCCAGACACTACATAAATAACAACCATAACCGGAACTAATTTATCGGTCACTCTAGCGATACTTTTGATTCCACCAACGATTACAACACCAACAAGAACAGCTAAACCTAATCCAAAATAGAAGCCGTATTCTGAAAGCCCGCCCCAGCCTGGAATTTGAGTTAATTGGAGAAATGCATTATTGGCTTGAAACATATTTCCACCGCCAAAAGAACCTCCAACACATAAGATGCAAAAAAGAACTGCTAAAACCTTACCTAAACCACCAAAGAATGGTCCTCTTTTTGCCAATCCATGTTTTAAATAATACATTGGGCCTCCAGATATTTCTCCGTTTGCTTTTCTTTCACGGTATTTAACGGCCAAGGTACATTCTACAAATTTCATCGCCATACCAAGAAATCCAGCAATAATTATCCAAAAAGAGGCACCTGGTCCTCCCAAACTAATGGCTATGGCAACCCCGGCAATATTCCCCAAACCAATCGTTGCTGATAAGGCCGTTGTTAAAGCTTGAAAGTGGGTTACTTCTCCTTGGTCTTCTTCAGGGTCATCATAAACTCCACGCACCAATTGAATAGCATGTTTAAAACCTTTAAATTGAGGGAAGCGCATTTTAAAAGTGAAAAAGAATGCTCCAAAAATTAACCAAACAACAATTAGGGGAATTCCTTGTGTAATGGTGGAAAGGTTCTCTTGATAATAGATTTGTGGATAGGAATATTTAATTTTTCCAAGTTTTAACTCATCTCTGTGTCCCCTTTGGTTGGTATAATAAACATTATCTCCTGCTTTAATTTTCTTTCCATTATAGGTGCCATGAATAAGTTTACCTTCTCCAACTGCTCTTAAAAATATCTCTTGCCCATCGTCCTGTAAAATGGCGACAATCTCCATATTTTTAACTTCTGCACCATCCTCTTTAACCCATTTTTTAATTGTGTAATCCGTTCGATCTCCATCGAGCGCATTGGGAGCTGTTAGAAAGTACTTTTCAACTCGAATTGTATCGGACCAAATATTTGTAAACAATACTGTCTCCATCGCTGCAAGAGCAGGCTTTACACCGATATTAATGTGTTCTGCGAAACTAGAGGCTTCAATAAGTCCTTGGGCATAAGCAGTATCAGAATTGGCATCAATAACAGTCACCTTAATGGAGTCTCCTTCTGGTAATTTTTCTGCATGATGGGTGTAAATACCTATATCCACTTGATTCCAAAGATATATATAAGGAGCTTTACCACCTCTTACAATGACTTCTCCTTGTCCGTCATTAATTGCCTCTGATTTATTCTTCAGCTTTAATTCAACAGAAAAAGGAGCGTCTTGTGAAAATGAGAATAAAGAACTTGATATAAATAATAGAGCCGCTAATAATCTAGCAAATTTCATAAATAAAAATATTTTTTGGTTTAAAATAATTTAGCTTTTTTGTATTCTATAAATATTCATAAACACCTTAAAAATCCTAAATATAAAATTAATATTTTAAACAACAACATCTATTGCTTTTAAGCTTTCTGAAAAAGACGTTGGTTTAAACTCCATATCCCTCTGAGCCTTGCGTATGGAAAGACCTGAAGATTTTGGTCGAGGCGCTTTCTGATTGAGTTCATTTGTACTAATAGGGTGGATCTGATTTTTATCGACCTTTAAGTATTCAGCCAAAACAAGAATATATTCATATATGGATTTTATTTTGCCCCCAGCAATATGGTAGATCCCTTTTAAATCGAGTTCAATCACTTTTAAACATGCTATGGCTAAATCATTGACAAAAGTTGGCGACCGCATTTGATCATTTACAATATTCAATGTTTCTCCTTGTCTTAACTTTGTCATAGCCCAAGTAAAGATATTCGATTTTTGCAAACCCTCTCCAACACCATAAAGCAATGAAGTTCTTAGGATAGTTATTGACTTGTGATTGCTGTTTTTTAGAAGTTTTTCTGCTTCCCATTTAGACTTCCCATAAATTCCTAATGGATTGGGCGAGTCTGTTTCTTTGTATATGCTTTTCTCTCCGTCAAAAATAAAATCTGTAGAAATCTGTACCAAATGAATATCGGTTTCTTTTATAGACGTTATAATATTATCTACCCCGTCGCGATTGATGGCAAAACATTCTTCTTTATTCTCTTCACAAGCATCAACATTTGTCATTGCAGCAGTGTTGATAATATGTGTAGGTTGTTTTGATTCAATCATGTGGCGAACATCTGATGGGCTCGTAATATCCAAAGCGTAAAAATTTTTATCGGGGCAAGCTGCAACTCGATTATGGCCTCGTGCTGTAGCCACGAATTGAATATTCTTCTGAATACAAAGTTCTATTAACTTTTGTCCGAGCATGCCATTGCTTCCAGTGATCAAAATCTTAAGTGGT
The DNA here is from genome assembly GCA_964585545.1 of uncultured Fluviicola sp. Taxonomy (GTDB): domain Bacteria; phylum Bacteroidota; class Bacteroidia; order Flavobacteriales_D; family Crocinitomicaceae; genus Brumimicrobium. The sequence continues at coordinate 35,384 of CAZPDT010000002.1, read as the reverse complement.
CGTGCTTTTAAAGCTCCCATATTGATTTTCTTTTCTTTTGAAGTTTAAAGATGTGTTTATGCTCTAGGATTACCCCCATAATTAAGTAAATAATGACAGGCGAACCAAAAGCAATGAACGAACTGTATATGAAAAAGAGTCTTACCCGAGACGAGCGAACACGCAATTTCTTTGCCCACCATTCACTAACGCCAAAGGAACGCATCTCGAAGAAGAATATAATCTTTTGAATCAATTTCTCACATTTAAATTATCCGTCTAAAATTGCATTTCCAACTTTACAGGACAAACATTTTTTAAAGATACAAAATTCATTATTTAATTCTAATAAACCCTGACTTTCAAAAGCATTTTTTGGAATAAACCCAATATTTTTCCAATATTTCACTACTGAATTGTTCTCTGGTGGCAATTTTTCCATTATTTCAACTGCCGTATCTAAGAAAGTGAATTTGCCTTTTAAAAACTTTAAAGCAACAAGATAAGGAACAATTCCGTTGATCATTAAATTGCGTAGAAAAAGCTTTGAAAACCTTAATACATGCTTTTTTGATGCCTTGTCAAAAACAAAGTGTGTTTGCCAATACGGATGAATGAGTGTTCCATCTAAATTGTTTATTCTCTCAATGATTTGATCAGCAGATGCTAAATCCAAACGATTACCATCAAACTGTTTAAGAAAAGCGGAAAGTTGAGCCAACAGAAAGGTAGGAAAACTATACGGCCTTGTACCGCCAAATTTCCATGTGTTGGTATTCATTTCTGCAAGTTGATACTTGTTTTTTAAAAGCTTCCACTGCTTCTTTAATTGAAGTGGGTACTCATCAACTGTTTCGTTTAAGAGTCCGGCTGCACCAAACAAAAGAGCTTCTATTCTATGAGAATCCCAAGATTCTTTTGCGATGATATTGAAAGGAATATTTTTTGCCAATTGGGACATAGGTAGAGCATTTGTCCTGCCTCCAACCGCTTTAAATATAGCCGTTAAAAACAAATTATTTTTGTCGACCATTTCCTTCCCATCAAGTAAAGCTTGACCTTTTCTTTCGATTCTTTGTAGAAAAGAAATATCTATTTGTTGCAAAAGTTTCAACTTATGGTGCATAACTTTATCATGACAAGGCACTTTGTTCATATTAGAAACAATTCGGTAATAATTTCGATAATGTTTTTCATCGATCTGATTTTTCAGTTCAATAGTAGGCAAACAGTCTCCCTCAACAATCACTTCTTTATCGTACTCATATACAACATGAAGAATAACATTGTTGTAAGCTTTATCCAAGTGGTGTTTATGAAGGTACCAGTCGGAGGATTTAACATGGAATTCAATATTACCTGACCATCGGATTCCGTCATAGAGAACCGCTCCATTAAAAAAATCAGGACCAGGGTCTGTATTGTACCATCCTGTTTCCAGAATAGAAATCGCTGATTGGTTCTTATTAATTAGCTTCAAGCGGTTGTAATTGAGCCGTTTCATTCGCCATAAATAGTGCAAATATTCTTCTTTCATGATAGGTGGTTTAAAATATTCTTATTTAAGTTAAGGAATAAATTAAGAAAATACAACAGGAAGAATTACTTTTTTATTCCTCTTACTGCAACAACAGTAATATCATCCGTTTGAGGTTTTGTATCTATCCATTCGGTGAGGTGTTCCTGCAGCATTCTGTTTTGCTCGGACAAGTCTTGTTGAGAAATCCCTTCAATGAGGGAAAAGAACTTTTTAAAGGTTAATTTTTTATCATTACTTCCTCCAAATTGATCGGGATAACCATCCGTGAAAAGATAGAGGATTTCATGTTTATTCAATGTTAGTGAACTCGTCTTGTAACTAAAGTTATCACTTCTTGATTGATCTCCGATATGTTTGGTTTGTCCTTTAATTACTCTGGTTTTATCTTCTTCAGTATCTACAATTATAAACCGTCCACCTGCTGAAGCATACTCCACTTTATTTGATTCATTGTCAAAAACACAAATAACAGTTTCCATACCATCTTGAATGCGATATCTTCCATCTCTAGGCAATACATCCTGCAATCTATTATCCAATTGCGTCAATATTTCTCCTGGGCTTGTTGTTTTCGCTTCAAGAACTATCTGATTGAGCAAGTTAATCCCTAAAATCGTCATAAAAGATCCTGGAACGCCATGTCCTGTGCAATCTGACACAATTATAATGGTTTTACCCGCTATTCTTTTTAGCCAGAAAAAGTCTCCTGAAACAATATTTCTAGGGCGATAAACGACAAAGTGCTCCTCAAAGAATTGCTCAAACTCGATTGACCGGGGCAACATATTAAACTGGATTCCCCGGGCGTAATTAATTGAGTCGGTAATGTCTTTGTTTTGCTCCTCAATAATAGCATTGTATTTTCTCGATTTAGTAATATCTCTGGCCAAACCAAGAAATCCAGAAACTACATTTTCAACTGAAGTTTTTTGAATTGTGGATAAGTTTAAGCCCAACCATTTTTTTACTCCTTTATTATTCACAATAGGGAATTCTATATAGACACCTTTTGCTTTATTTCTAAAACTCTCATCAAAATAATCTCGAACCCTATTCTTATCCGAAGCATTGACAAGGTTAAATAATGACGAACCGAGCAATTCAGATTTATTTTTACCAAAAAACGCCTCACATTTCCCATTGGCGAAAGTAATGTTCCCAGTAATATCAGTACGAAATATAAGGTCATCAGCATTTCTTACAATGAGTTCATAATTGCTCTCAAGATTTATTTTTTCCGTTATGTTTTGCCCCATAATGACTTTTACTTCTTTAGAAAATTCTTTAAAGGACCATTGGTAGTACAAGATTTTATTTTCAGTTGTAATTACAGGAGTTACAAATATTTCTCCTTCTTTAGAGTGAGGAATCAACTTTTGGTTGGTGAAAATCGTTTCTTCATCTGATTTTGGTATAAATTGATTTAAAAAAGAAAGTGGTTTCCCTTTCAATTCATCATTTAATCCCAGCAACAATTCAATGTTCTCACTTGCGTAGGAAATTCTTCCTTTTAAATTAAAAGCAACAACAAGCGTATTTCCTTTATTCACAATTCCTGAAGTGAAAATCAGATGTTCAAGTGAATTGTTTCGAATATAAGTCATGAAAATTATAAGTATTCCAGTAATCGCTATAGCTAATAGAAAAAGATATTGGTTGTATACGGCATCGTGTACAAAGAAGATGATAACCACGCTAGAAACGGCAAGGAACAAGCTCAACAAGACAGCTGGAAATAACTTTTTAAATGCATAAGGGGCCACAAAAGATACCAATATTAGAATCAGTAAATAAAAAGGATGAATGTCAGAAGTATAAATGTGAATTAAATTATACGTTAATAAAACCATAAATCCTAAAAGAACATACAGTCCAACTTTCCTTTTTTGGCTATTCACAAATGTTGTAATAAAAAAGAATACCAAAAGTATAAACCCTGACACAATCGCACCAAAATCATGTTGTGCTATAGAAGCATCAACTCTTGGCGCAAACAAATGAGCTCCTGTATTGGCTATGGCTCCAAATAATATCATGAACCTTGCCAATTTAAGATCCCCCAGAACATCTCTGGAGATAATAATATTTCTTCTTTTAAAGCTACTAGTTCTGTCTAAAACAAAAACACTAATCACACCAAATAGAATAATGGCAGTGATGATGAACCAAACATTTTTATAATAAGGTATTTGCACTCTAAAGACAAACTGTGTGGCATCACTAATTGTTTTGCCATCAACAGATGCTCTCACCTCAAAGGTATACCTTCCTTGCCTAAGATTGTTGAATATTGCCAATTGATCTTTTGACCAATCAGACCATTCATTTTCTTCTCCTTTAAGGCGATAACTATAGGAAACAAAACTGGACTTAGAGTTAATACTTTTAAACCGAATCAACAAGTTGTTATTTTCTGAACGAATAACTATTGGTTCATTTTTTCGAATGAGATTATGTATGTTGTTGTTTCTAAATGAATAAACAACAGGTTTATTTGGAGGATAAGATTTTTGAAAATATTTGGGTTTCACCATAACAAGTCCTGCAAGAGTACCTAAATAAATCGTCCCATCTTTATCCTTAAAGGACGACCTCATATGGGTTTCGTACCCTTCAAAACCACTTTTTTTGTCATACGTTCGACTGGAAATCACCTTCCCTTCGTTATTCACTTTTATAACTGTTACACCTTTATTGCTTCCTACCAAAAGGTTTCCATAATCATCAGTATTTAAGGTGTATAATAATAACGATGGAAGGTACTTTTCACTCGTAATAACTACCTTCTTATTGTCTTTTGTAATTCCAAACAGTCCATTATCAAAAGTAAACCATTTTGTTTCATAAGCATCTATTGCTGAACTTCCAACATAGTAACCCATTTTAACCCCATCTATATTGCTGTTTACTTTCTTTAAAAAATCACGCTCTCTGTTATATCGGTATACTCCGTTATTTGTTCCAAAATACAAATCAGGAGAATCTTTCAAAGAAATCACATTGTAAAAATAAGCAGGTGCGCCACTATAGTGAATTTCCTTTCCTGTTTTCAAGTTCTTTCTATACAAGCCCTTACTCGGAATAACATACCACAAATAACCAAAGGCATTTACAATTAATGAAGTTCTTTCTCCTTTTAAATGTTTTAGTGGCTCAAAAAGTTCGAAGTCATTTCCCTTAACCCTATAGATTCCTTTATTTGTTGAAACAATGGTTGCATTTTTATAATAATCCATCGAAGTAATGGCTAGGCCTGGTGTTTCTTTAAAGTTATTGTTTTCTTCACTTCCTATATACGATTTTTTTCCTCCGATAGACAATATCATTTTATCATCCTTGGTCTTTCCAATAAAGTCAATTAAATGACTTTGAAAAATTGGATTTTTACTGATTAATGTGAACGGTTCAAGTGAAATTTTAAATATTCCATTGCTTTTGGTTGTCACCCAAATATCTTGATTCCGATCAATCAAAATATCTGATGGAGCAATAATTCTTCTGATAGAATTGTGTAATATTTCTTCAAAAACACCACTTTTAATATTCCTCTTAATGATTCTTCCACTATTAGTAACTGCAACAAAGTTGTTTCCTCTAACATCCCAACTGAGTACAACTTCATTGGTGTCAAGCAATTGATTCTTTAGATGTCCCTTTATAAAAAACTTAGGTCGGGAGCCATCCATCAAAACTGTAATCTCATTTTTTAAATACTTATCTATAAGAACAATACTGTCTCCTGTCTTGTAGGCAGAAACCATGTTTTTTGTAATGTCTTTATCCGTAACCAACCATTCATTAAGGTTTTCTATTTTATTGTCTTCTATAAAATAGTTCCCTTTAGAGGTAAAAACCATTAAGCTATTATAAGTTTTAAAGCTGCCATAAAAACGTGTGCTGATCTTATAGGGGTAAGTAATTTCTTCATCAATAAGTAGGCTATCACTATAAACTCTAATTCCACCATCTTGAAGAAGAATATTTTCACTTCCCAAGCAAAATAAACCTTGGTTGCTTCCAACGGTTTTATATGAAAGTTTTGTTAAAGTATCATTTTCTAGAAGAAATGTACCATTATATAAAGTTGTAAATAAAACTTTATTGTTATTAAAAGTAATATGTGAAACATGTTTATTTGCCCTACCCTGTATTTTTTCTAAGTAATCAAAGTTTTTGCCATCAAATCGCATGAGACCTGCTCCATCAGATCCAAACCATAAATACCCTTCCTTGGATTCGTTAACGGTAAGAAATGAAGTGAGGTTCAAGCCATCTTCTTGTCCATAGTGCCGATATGTATACAGCTGTGAATGTGTAATATAAGCGGTTCCGAAAAGAACACATATTAACAAGAAGATTTTTCTTAGTTTCATAAACGATTAGAATCAGATGTATAAATCTAACAAAATTTATGACTAAAAGAAACTATTTATAGAATTAAAAAGAAACAACTTTCAATTTATTTTGGATTTTTTTTGCTTGCAACTTTGCTTTTTCTATATCTAAATCAGCAATTGTAATATGCCCCATCTTACGACCAGGTCGTGTATTTTGTTTCCCGTAGAGGTGAACATAGACATCCTTCATTGCCATTACTTCTTCAAGTCCGTCATACTGAACAACTCCTTCGTGACCTTGAGCTCCAATTAGGTTAATCATAACGCCTGGAGTCTTAATTTCAGTATTTCCTAAGGGCAGATTTAAAATGGCTCTAAAATGTTGCTCAAATTGAGATGTAACATTACATTCTATCGTGTGATGACCACTATTGTGAGTTCTTGGTGCAACTTCATTGACCAGGAGTTCATCATCTTGTGTTAAAAATAGTTCTACAGCTAACAACCCAACCAAATCCAGCTCTTGAATTGTTTGTTTTGCCAATTCGGTTGCCTTTTTTTCAACATTTTGGGGCAAATCGGCAGGACTAAAAAGAAATTCAACCAGATTGAGTTGTTCGTTAAATTCACATTCCACAACTGGAAATGACACGACTTCTCCATGTTCGTTGCGCGCTACAATTACAGAAAGTTCCTTTTTAAAATCAATTTTATCTTCCACTAAAGATGGCGCATCAAAGGCTTCTTCCAAATCCTGCTTCGAATGAATGATTTTTACTCCTTTCCCATCGTATCCTCCTTTTCTTAATTTCTGAATAAAAGGAAAGTCAATTTTTTGATTGACGATTTCTGCTTTATTTTTGAACAATTGAAAAGGGGCTGTGGGAATATTATGTTTATGGTAGAAGGTTTTTTGAAGGCCTTTGTCTTGTATTAAACGCAAAGCTCTAGGTTGTGGGAAAATTTTAACCCCCTGTTTTTCTAATGTTTCCAAAGCATCAACATTAACATGTTCAATTTCAACAGTCAGAACATCCATGTTCATGCCAAAAGATATTACATCATCATAAGATTGAATGTTGCCCTCTGTAAATTCATAAGCCAAATGTCCACAAGGAGCAGATTTTGATGCGTCCATCACATAGATTCGAACATCATAACTAATTGAAGATTGAATCAACATTCTACCGAGTTGTCCACCTCCTAAAACGCCAAGCTTTTGTCCTTCACCGTACCATTTATTATTCATTCTCTTGTTCTTAAAAATAGATTTTTTGCGAAGATAAGAACCCTTGAGGAGAAGCTGGTAGTAATGGAAGAAAAATTTCCCGTAATTTGTTTCTCGAAAATATTATCTTTGTTGTCACAATAAACGAATTAAGGTGCGCATTAAGGATAAAGAGTTTAAATTATATATTCCAGAAGACCAGATTAAAGCGTCAATTCGAGAAGTTGCAAAACAACTGAATAACGATTACAAAAATCAACATGTAATTTTTATTGGGGTTTTAAATGGCGCCTTCATGTTTGCTGGTGACCTCTTAAAAAACATTGATTTAAGGTGTGAAATATCATTTGTTAAAGTAAAATCTTATAAGGGAACAGCCAGTATTGGAGAAGTCCATGAGCTAATCGGGTTCACTTCAGAAGTAGAAGGCAAACATATCGTTCTTTTAGAAGACATAGTTGATACAGGACTTACTTTAGACAAATTGTATTCCATGCTGGAAATGCACGAACCGAAATCTGTAGAAGTAGCTACCCTACTGTTTAAGCCTGAAGCCTACAATGGCAAAGACAAACCCAAATACATTGGATTAGAAATTGAAAATAAATTTATAGTGGGTTATGGGCTCGACTATCTAGAAGAAGGAAGAAACACAAGAGATATATATCAAATAATTGAATAAAAGGGAAATATGTTAAATTTAGTACTATTTGGCCCTCCTGGAGCAGGAAAGGGAACACAGTCAACCAATATTATCAAAGAGTTTAATCTAATTCATCTGTCTACAGGTGATATCTTTAGATCAAATATCGCCAACGCCACTGAACTGGGCAAATTAGCAAAGTCCTATATGGACAAAGGGAAGCTTGTTCCTGATGAAGTGACCATTGACTTATTAAAACAGGAGGTAAATAAATATGAAAACGCCAATGGATTTGTGTTTGATGGTTTTCCAAGAACAACAGTTCAAGCAGAAGCTTTAGATACATTTTTAAAAGCAAAAGGCGAAACGATTACTGGAATGATAGCCCTTGAAGTTCCAGAGGAGGAGTTAAAAAAGCGTTTACAGAAAAGAGCTCTAGACTCTGGTCGGACAGATGATGCCGATCCTGAAATTATTTCCAACCGTATAGCGGTATACAATCGTGAAACAGCTCCTGTAAAAGAACATTACAAGCAACAAGATAAGCTGTACCTCATCGATGGTAATGGGAGCATTGATGAAATCACCCATTCAATTGTTGATACAATTGAATCCATAACGGCATGAACGAATGGCTTCAGATAATTTTGTTGATTATGTAAAGATTTATACTCGTTCTGGGAAAGGCGGACAAGGCTCCCGTCACATGCGCCGCGAGAAGTACATTCCTAAGGGTGGCCCCGATGGTGGTGATGGTGGTCGAGGAGGTCATATTATCCTAAGGGGGAACAAGCAAATGTGGACACTATTACATTTAAAGTATAAAAAACATATTAAAGCAACCCATGGCGAGAATGGGTCAAAGAGTCAAAGTACTGGGGCAGAAGGAACTGACATTTATATTGATGTTCCAATAGGAACAGTTGTTAAAGATGCCGAAACCAACACTGTTTTATTTGAAATTGACGAAGATGGTCAAGAAAAGATTTTGAGAAAAGGTGGAAAAGGAGGACGAGGTAACACCCATTTTAAAAGTGCTACAAAACAAGCGCCCACTTATGCTCAACCAGGAGAAGATTATGAAGAAGGTTGGTCGATTTTAGAACTCAAACTCCTTGCCGATGTTGGTTTAGTAGGATTTCCAAATGCAGGCAAGAGCACTTTATTATCAACTGTTTCAGCAGCAAAACCAGAAATTGCTAATTATCCTTTTACTACACTTAGACCCAATTTAGGTATTGTTAATTATAGAGGAGAGCGGTCTTTTATTATGGCGGATATTCCTGGAATTATCGAGGGTGCAAATAAAGGAAAAGGATTAGGTATTCGATTTCTACGACATATTGAAAGGAATTCAATTCTATTGTTTATGGTTCCCGCCGACAGTGAAGACATCGCCAAGGAGTATTCTATCTTAATTAATGAATTGAAGCAATACAACCCTGAATTACTCGACAAGAAACGCATTTTAGCCATATCGAAATCGGACATATTAGATGAAGAATTAGAGGCTGAAATTAAGAAAGAATTGGGAGACTTAGAAGCAATTTTTATTTCTTCTGTTGCCAATAGGAACATTGATAAGTTAAAAGATATCATCTGGAAAAGCATAAATAATGATTGATTGGATAAGAGAAATTGATTTTAATTTATTACTCGCTATTAATGGTGCACACTCATCTTTTTTAGATACTTTGATGTGGGGAATAAGTGGGAAATTCATTTGGTTTCCTATGTATATCTTCCTTTTTGTATTAGTTTACCTAAAATACCCTCTAAAGCATGCTGTTTGGTTTACATTATTTGGTATTGCCGCAGTGGGTTTATGTGATTTCACCTCAACCCATCTATTTAAAGAAGCCATAATGCGTCCACGTCCGTCGCATACTTTTCTTTTACAAGATCAACTCCATTATTATCAAATCAAACCCGGCGATTTATACAGAGGGGGAGCGTATGGATTTATTTCAGGTCACGCTTCAAACTCCACAGTCATCGCACTGATGTTTATCCAACAATTAAGATCTTATTATAAATACATCACTCCTATCTTAATTTTTTGGGTTCTTATTGTTTGCTATAGCCGTATGTATCTTGGTGTTCATTTCCCCACAGATATTGTAGGAGGCATCATTTGGGGTGCATTAATTGCCTTACTGTTTTACTGGGTATATCGCAAGGTTATACTAAAGCCGGAAAATCACATCCAACCTCATTAAAATTAGCGGATTAGCTAACAGGAACTTCCTTTCGAATCATTTGCAGCAGTAACTCTCGCTCATCCACAATTGAAGATAAATCCATTGATGTAAGTTGTTCCATTTTTTGATGCAGTACCAATGTTTTTGACCAATTTCGTGCTATAACAAAAAGAATTGGAACAATAAATACACCTAAAAATAACAGGAATAAAAAAGACAACCCAGTAATTTTTGCAATTATTAAGAGAAGGATAAGGCTGTATCCCCCAACTGCCGCAAAACCTACTAGCATCTTTATACTGCTCCAAAAAACTCTTCTTTTAACTGATTTCTCAACAAAGTTCTTAATCAGTTTATAGGGCAAATAAGTAAAGGCATATCCCAAAACCATAAAAGGAAATAACGCAATTAAGTAGAAAATATCCATCCCCTTTTTCCTAGTTTTAGAAGTGATTTTATACAATGGTGTTTCTTCAACATTTAATTGTTCTAATTGTTTAAAATAGTCTTCTATACGCTGTTTTAAATTCATTAACTTCTCATCTTCTTCTATTTTTGAGGCGTTCATCCAGTTGGCTAATGCTCTGGAATATTTCCATCGATCAATCAAAGGGATTGATTTATCAGAATCGATGGGATGCATTCCTTTACGTGTTAGACGCATAATATTTTCATGAAAAGAAGCCATTTTTATATTGCGTACATCCGTAATTTGACTACGCATCTCCTTTTCCATTCTTTGGGTCACTCTAAGAATGGTTTTATGAGGATCTGTCTTATATTCTTTTTCATAACTATTCAAACAAACTGGATCACCATTTGATATTAAACAATCACTTCCCAGAACATCAGGATCAGAGTAATTCAATCCTACTGCCTGAATATGTATCTTATGCTTCCAATTGCAATTATCCAGAGCAGAGAATCCAATTCTAACCGCTCCTTTCTTCAAAGGTTTTAACCGTCGAATAAAAATATCGTCGGTGAATCCTTCAGAAAAAACCAATAGATTGCGTCCATATTTTAATACTCTGTAACAGGTGCGAAATACTGCTTCATTCTTTTTCTTTGTATCTCCTTTATCTTGTTGACGGTATATGGGAAGCATGTGAGCCAACCAAAAAATCACTTTCATTATGCCATTATATATATCGGCACGGGTCATAAAAAACACAATTGGCTTTTGCATTCCAGCTACAACCAAAGGATCCATAAATGACGAAGCGTGATTGCTCATATATATTGTTCTCCCCAATCGTTTCTCAGGTCTATTCACCAACAGAAATCGAGGGTAATAAATCCAAAGGGTAATTTTCAATAGAAATTTCAAAAAGAGATATAAGGGTCTCATAGAAAATTAAAAAAAAATATATCCGCAAAATTAAAAAATTAATTGGCAAAAGGAAGTGTCCATTCTGTATAAAAACAGTGAGAAAAAAATAGAATTTGTTAATATGCACAACGATTAATTTATCCGAATAGTTCTGGTTGAAGAGACTATAAGAAAATTTCTCCTATTTTTGCAGAATGAACCTCAAGCATTGGATTGAAGCAGCTCGCCTTAGAACATTGCCTTTATCAATGTCGGGAATTCTCATGGGAAGTTTTGTTGCTTACAAACAAGGCTTTTGGGACAGTAGAATTTTTATTCTTGCTCTCTTCACCACCTTATTTTGGCAGATCCTTTCCAATTTTGCAAACGACCTTGGAGATGACTTTAAAGGAACAGACAATGAGCAGCGATTGGGACCAAAACGAGGAATACAACAAGGTGCAATTTCACAAAAACAGATGGTTATCGGAATTGTTGTTGTTTCAATACTCTCCATTTTTACTGTTGTTCCCCTTATTATAATTGGGACAAAAGGAATGCATGGTGCTGTTTTGTGGGTATATATTTCTTTGGCGTTACTCAGTGTAGTGGCTGCAATTACATATACTGTTGGAAAAAAGGCTTATGGTTATCGCGGCTTGGGCGATCTAATGGTATTTATTTTCTTCGGATTGGTAAGTGTTGTTGGTGTTTATAGCTTGTATTCAAAACAGTTTGATGGCTGGATTATTACATTGGCATTTACGGTTGGTTTATTGAGTGTTGCGGTTTTGAACTTGAACAATATGCGTGACTATGAAAATGATAAATCATCGGGTAAAAGAACCTTGGTCGTTTTATTGGGATTGAAAAATGCCAAAATTTATCATACTGTTATTATTATAGGTTCTTTCCTTGCACTCCTTCTATTTATTGCAATTAAACAATGGTGGTGGAGTTGTATTTCATTTCTGCCCTATGTCATATTATTCAAACATTTAACAGTAATTTGGAACATTAAAAATCCAAAAGAATTTGATCCAGAAATGAAGAAAGTAGCACTCCCTACTTTTGCTGTTGCCTTACTGTTTTTAATTTCAACATTATGATGAAGTTCAATGCAAAATATGAAAAAAAGATATTTCAGTTTAAACAACCAAGCGGAACAAGTAGAGGCGTACTAACGGAAAAAAAAGCCTGGTTTATTACACTATGGGAGCAAAACAATCCAGAAATAAAAGGCATTGGAGAGTGCAGTGTAATTCCTGGCCTTTCTCCTGATTATGAGAATGATGCCCTCTATGAAGCAAAGATCAAGAAAATTGTTGAATGTATTAATTATTATTCAAGTCACATCGAAGAACTTCGATCGTTTCCTTCCATTTATTTTGGACTTGAAATGGCAATTCTAGATTTAAAAAACGGAGGGAACCGAATTTTTTTTGACACACCTTTTACAGAAGGCAAAAGTCCTATTCCAATCAATGGTCTGATTTGGATGGGGCAAGTTCAATTTATGAAAGAACAGATTGAACAGAAACTAAAACAAGGGTTTTCTTGCATAAAAATGAAAATTGGTGCTATTGACTTTGAAAATGAGTTTGAGATATTAAAAGAAATCCGACAACGATATTCTTCCCAAGAAATTACCTTGCGGGTTGATGCAAATGGTGCCTTCACGCCTTCTGGGGCTATTGAAAAACTGAACCTTTTAAATACACTTGATATCCATTCGATTGAACAGCCTATCCGACAAGGTCAAATTGATGACATGCAAAAATTGTGTGAACTAAACATTCTGCCCATAGCATTGGATGAAGAATTGATTGGCATTTATGAATATGCCGATAAAAAGCAACTCCTTAACAAAATCAATCCACAATATATTATTTTAAAACCAAGCCTTGTCGGTGGGTTTAAAGGGACAAGAGAGTGGATAAATTTAGCAAATGAGAAAAACATTCCATGGTGGATAACCAGTGCTTTGGAATCAAATATTGGACTGAATGCAATTGCTCAATTTACAAGTACATATCCAATAAAATTAGAGCAAGGCCTAGGAACAGGGGCACTTTATAAAAACAATATTACAAGTCAATTAAAAATTGAAAAAGGAAAATTAACTTATATACCTTAACCCAAGCTATTATCGTATTTAGTATCAATAGTGACTGTCCAGTAAATAAATGAGAGCCGTAATACTTGCAGCCCCCAACTCCAATTCACGTTGGTTTACATTCTCAAAAACATCATTTTCATTGTGATGAATATCAAAATACCGTTGGCTGTCTGGAATAAAGCTAATTAATGCAATATCTTCATATTTTTTCAATAAAGGAGAAATACAAACACCGCCCCATCCTTTTTTAAATCGTCTCAATAGATAAGGTTCAAACAGTGGTGCAAAACTTTGAATCAGTTCTAAACATGTTGAACTGTTTTGTACATCAAATCCTCGTGGTGTAAATCCTCCAGCGTCACTTTCAATAGCATATATTTGATTTTCATTGTTCTCTTTCGCTGTTTTTGCATAAACCTTTCCTCCGTGATTGCCATTTTCTTCATTCGCAAAAAAGACAACCCTTAAAGTATTTTGTGGTTTATAATCTAATACTTTTAATATTCTTAATGCTTCCATACTGTGTACAATCCCTGATCCATCATCATGGGCGCCCTCTCCAACATCCCAAGAATCCAAATGCCCTCCGAAAGTGATAATATTATTGGGATACTTGCTTCCTTTAATTTCTGCAATAACATTATAAGATTTTATATCTTCCAGCATTTTACAATCCATTTCAAAGTAAAAAGTAATCGGTTTTATGTTCTGATGTATTAAATTTTCTAACTGAGTAGCATCTTTTGTTGAAATTGCAGCCGCTGGGATTTTTTTTACACCCTCTTCATAAAACATAACACCTGTATTGGGGAAAGTATTTTCGCTTAGACTAAGCGTTCGAATAATTACTCCTTTTGCTCCCTTTTTGGCGGCCATTACCGCAGCGTGACCTCGAATCGGAAAGGCTTTCCCGTAGGAATGAAAAGCATTGGCATTACTAGGATCCATAGGTTCGGCTAAAAAGACAATTTTTCCTTGAACTTCTTCTCTCTTAGCATTTTTAAGTGCTTCACGGCTTGTAAACATAACAACTTCTCCTTGCATTGTTCCATTTGTTGAAACAGAGCCCCCTAAAGCCAATAAATGAACTTCTTTAATTAAATTATCCGGTATCTGATAATAGCCTTTTTCTTTTGTTCCTCTCTCCCAATGAGGTACCATTACTTCTTGTTTGTAGACAGTATCGAAACCATAACTCGATAAGTTATGAAAGCCCCAATCGACCGCCATTTCAGAGGCCACTGAGCCTGAAAGGCGATTGCCTATATCCTTACATAAACTGCGTAATTTTTCATAGCAATGTCCATTTTCGAGTGCTTCAGAATATATTTTGCGCAACATTATACTGTCCTTTTTATAAGTTGTTCCTTGTGAAAGTACTGTGAAACTAAGGACTATAGCAATAATTAACGAGAAAAAATGTTTTTGAACCATTGATTAGAATCTTAAATTTTCCCTAAATGTAACAAATGCTAGAAAATTATTTCTAGCATATTCTAATATATTCCTTTATTTTTGTCAAGAAAAAAGCTATGACCTATAAATTAAAACGCATCATCCACTTTATCCTTTTAGGTGCTTTGTTGCTAACAGGACTTTATATTTTTGGTTATTACCTATTTGCGCAAGACATTACACAATTGAAAACATTGCCTGTATCTTTCTTGGTGGTTGTAATACTATATATTGCTTTACAATTGGTTAAACGCTTTGTTCAAAAAGAAGTGCCTTGGTACAATTGGCTTTACTATCTAGGATTGATATCAATTGTTGCCCCGCTCCCATTGTTTTCCCTACAAGATGACTGGATTTTTACAGTTACCCGCTATGGTACACTATTTCTTTTAGTGCCTCCCACAATTGATCTCATCCGATTAATTAAACAAGAACCTTCTGTTTAGTTTCTTATTATTTATAGACAGTAGACACCTCTTGTGTTTTAACCAGAAAGCGGTTAAATATGAAAAAGATGATTTTTCTGCTTTAATTTAAATAGAATCTTACTATATTGTAGTTCGAGTAGAACTATATATTTCAAACTGCTATGGTTATAAAACAAATTATTAATAGTGGAATTATCTTTTTGTTGCTCTCTTTCGGAGCAACCAATGTACAAGCACAGGTTTTTTGGACTGAAACATTTGGAACTGGTTGCAATACTGGAACGTTAGCCGATAACTATTCCTCCTCTAATGGTATATGGACGGTAGATGCACCTGCGGCCTCTAATGGAGCAGACGCCAATATTTGGTACATCAGTGCAGCAGAGAATGCAGAAGGAATTGGAAATTGCGGTGCCGGTTGCGGAAACCAGCCTACACTCCACATTGGAACGGCGACTTCAGACCTTGGGGCAACCTATCTATCAGGTGGTGGCGATGTAGACACCTATACCAGAGCAATTTCCCCCACAATTGATTGTTCAGGCCAATGCAGTATACAGTTGACATTCGAATATATTGAAAGAGGGGACGCAACCAATGACGACCTTACTGTTTGGTACAATGATGGTTCCTCATGGGCAATGATACAAAACACTTCTGAAACACCTCAAAGCAATTGCCCTTTAAAAGGCGAATGGTCAAAAGGAACTGTTAATTTACCATCCTCAGCAGATAATAACCCACAAGTCCAAATTGGATTCCAGTGGGTTAATGATGATGACAACATAGGCTCCAACCCCTCTGCTGCAATTGCAAATATCCAATTGGCAAAATTTGTAACCCAACCTCCAACCCTTATTTGTCCTCCAGATACTGTAAGCTGTAATCCCAATATAAATTATTCCCTTCCTCATGTCGTAGGAACCTGTACTGCTCCACCGTTTACAATCACTCAAAATGATGGAACTGGATTTAGTTCTGGAGATACATTCCCGGTCGGGACAACACACCAAAGCTTTTATGTCGCTGATTCTATGGGGAATATAGCCTCCTGTAGTTTTAGTGTAAAAATCTTAGAAAGTCCAAGTCCAGCAGCAATACTTACTCCATCAGAAGACTTGTGCAATCAACAAGACATCGTTTTAACTGCAACACCTCCCAATCAAGGAACTGGAAGTTGGTCTGTTGTTGAAGGAGGGGCAAGTATATTTAATCCTTCCTCGGACTCTTCCCAAGCAAATAACTTATCCAATGGAGTAAACACTTTCGTATGGACAGTTTCAACTGCTTCTTGTGGAGAAAACACCGATACAATATCAATAGAAGTATTTGCACCACCTTCACAAGCCAATACTCAAGATACCATTCGTATATGTAAAGATACTTTGGTACCCATTGTAGCTACACATCCTACAGTTGGTAGTGGCTCTTGGTCTATCTCAAATGGAACAGGAACCTTTGCAGATACCCTGTCTACACATACTGATATATTCGATATAGGTGAAGGCTGGAACGATATAATATGGACGGTAAGAAATGGAGCGTGTCCGAATTCTACTGATACGCTACACCTGTTTAGATGGGGCAGTGCTAAAATTTATAACTCTGATACAACAGTTTGTTTATTGACTGAAAATCTAGAAATTGTAGGCAACCCATCTCCCCCTGAGGTATCGGGGTTATGGTATGTTATTTCTGGAAAAGCGGAATTTGAAAATCAAGCGGGTTCATCAGTAACTATTAGCAACCTCAAGAAAGGTGAAAACACAATCGTTTATGCACAATCCAACCTAAAGTGCGGTGTTACCTCGGATACTCTTACTATAACAACTGAGTTGTGTAATGAATACAATCCAACAATCCCAACTATGATTACACCCAATAACGACGGAAAGAATGATTACTTTATTATTCAAAACCTGCATGCTTTATACCCAGATGCTAATGTTAGAATTGTCAATCGATGGGGAAACATAGTATTTGAATCTACTGGTTATGAGAAACCTTGGGACGGCACTTATATGAATAATGGTAAAGTCTTACCAATGGGCACCTATTTTTATAGGGTACTTATCAAGGAAGGCAACAAGGAATTAACAGGCTCTATTAGTATTATACGATAAATTATATTATATATGAAAACAACTTTATTACTCGTATTCTCTATTGTTTCGTTGTCTATTTTGGGACAACAGCAAGCACAATTTACACAATATTATAACAATCCTTATTACTTAAATCCTGCTGCTGGAGGAATAACAAAAACAATAGATGTTGATTTGGGGTACCGAAGACAATGGATGGGAATAGAAGGATCCCCTCAAAGCATATACGCCACGGTGAACTCTGAAATTAGTTTTGACCGACGCAATGTTGTGCTTCAATCCCTTAAAGAAGATACTTTGTTTGGTTTTTCTTCTCCAAATAACAGTGTAGGAATCAATAAAAATGTTGTGGGCGGTCGTGTTGTATACGACCAAATTGGTCCTTTTAGCACAACCAGTGTTATGGCAAGTTATGCTTATCACTTGCGTCTAACGCAAAAAACAATGTTAGGCCTTGGTGTGAGCGGAGGGATTTCCAATTTTGGTATTATGACCAGTAAAGTTGTCTTGCTTGATCATGATGACGACCAATATGCAGACTTCCTTTCGCACAATAACAATCAAACCATCTTCAACCTCAATGCGGGTCTTGTTTTTTATGGTGAGCATTTTCAATTGGGTGTTTCAAGCACACAGATTTTACAAAATGAATTAAAAATTGATGAAATCACCACTCAATCTCACTTCAATAGACATTGGTATATTTATGGTATGTATGATTTTCCTTTGGGGATCTCAAATGTTTCTATTGAACCACATTTTTTAATACAAATTGTTGAGCATGCCCCCGTATCTTTTGACATTGGATCACTGTTGCATTTCAACCACAGGTTTTGGGCAAATATCTCCTACCGATATCAAGATGCAATTTCTATTGGAGCAGGATTAAATTTTGCTAAAAATATCCGATTAGGGTATACCTACGATATTGCAATTGGAAAAGTACAAAGACCAAGCAATTATGTTCATGAAATCAACCTAGGTTTGGTCTTTGGCCGCAGCAAAAACAAAGAAATGATGTTAAAGAACGAAGGAAAGTTGTAGTTGGTCGAATAATTGTTATATTTCTCTCAATTTCCTATCTGTATCTTTATGTTTTTATGTAGTTTAGAATATCACAACTACATAAAGTGCAAAATAAACAAGAAAATATAGGGTTTTTAGAAAGCGAAAAAACAACAATTTCTTTGATTGATTTTATCCATCATTTTAGTCAAAAAATGATTGATTCCAAGACAGAAGAAGATATTTTCAAACTACTGGTAAAAAACCTTCCCCATCAGATCGGAATTCGTGATTACATCATGTTTACTTTGGAGGAAGAAACCAATACATGGAAAAAGTTAATCTCATATGGAAATACAGACTTCAAAAGCCTAGAAGCACTTAATACCGATAAATCATTACGTGATCAAATTGGGATTTGCAGTATTAAAAGCAAACAAGGAGATACAACAAACATAAAAGTATGTGAAAATAATCAAACGATTGTTTCTTTAAATTCAGAAATTATTGTTCCCGTTATTATTCAAGACGTAGTTTCTGCATTAATTATAGGTCGATACGCAAACAAAAAGACTTTAATCGAACCGCATAGGAAATTATGGGAAACCGTTACTTCTCTTGCAAGTTATCGTATCGTAAAGCTTCGTGAAAACCATGATGTAGAGAAGCTTAATTTTCACCTAGAAAATCTTTTAGAAAAGAAAAATGCAGACTTGGGCAATATTATTGATTTACTCTCTTCTAAGAACTCAGAATTAAAATATTTTAATGAAAAGCAAAAAGAACTCATACAGGAGTTACATCACAGAGTAACAAACAATTTACAAACAATATCGAGCATCATTCGCTTGTATAAATATGGCAGTCAGAAGGACTCCGTTGAAATTTTAAAAGAAATATACAACCGTGTTCAAATACTGTCTATAATCTATCAAAACATTTACAAATCGATGGAAAAAGATTGCACTGATATTGCATCTTTCTTGCACGACTTGACCAGCTATCTAAAAAGCACCTCGGATGACACAAAAGTTCGTTTTCAAATTTATTCCAATTTGCAATGTCTCAACTTCAATATTCTAATTTCCCTAGGATTATTTGTTGCTGAAGTGTTCTATACGTGGTTAGAAAAGGCTGAAAACTATAAAATTAAAGAAATTGAGTTTAATGTTTTAATTAATAAATCAGAAAACTCCAATGCTCTAATATTAACGATAAAAGACAAAGAAAAAGTCTTAATGGATGACTTAATTGATATTCAGTCATCAGAAAACATTAGGGACATAATGATTTCTGGACTTGTAGATCAATTGGAGGGATCAATCGATCAGGGTTTTGAAGAGGGCAACTTTATTGAATTGCAACTTAAGTCCTAACCTAAATTATTCATACATTTTCTATATCTACAGGGTTTCTTTAAGCCAGTTATAGAACTCATGCTGCCACACCATTGCATTTTGTGGAGACAATATCCAATGATTTTCATGAGGAAAATAAAGCAATTTAGATTTTATATCCTTCAACTGTGCTGCCTGAAAGGCTTCCAATCCTTGACCTGTTGGGACGCGGAAATCAATCCCCCCTTGAATAATTAAAATTGGTGTATCCCAATTGTTCACATAGTGAATGGGATTAAATTCATTGTATGACTTCTCATTCTTCTTTTCCCAATAAGGCCCTCCTAAATCCCAATTGGCAAAGAAAAGTTCTTCAGTTGTGCCATACCAAGAAGTTAAGTCAAACACCCCATCATGAGCAATAAAACTTTTAAAACGTCCCTCATGCACACCAGCGAGGTAATAAACGGAATATCCACCATACGAAGCGCCAACAGCTCCTAACCGATTCGCATCAACATAATCTTCTTTACTTACCTCATCAATTGCAGACAAATAATCTTTAATGGATTGTCCTCCCCAATCTTTTGAAATGGCATTGTTCCACGCTCTTCCAAAACCAGGAAGTCCCCTCCTATTTGGAGCAACAACAATATAACCTTGTGAGGCCATTAATCTAAAATTCCAACGAAACGAGAAAAACTGACTTACTGCAGATTGTGGACCACCCTGACAATACAATAAGGTTGGATATTTTTTGCTTTCATCAAAATTTGGTGGCAAAATTACCCAAGTCAACATCTTTTTATTGTCTGATGTTGTAATCCATCGCTTTTCGATTTTTGGCGCATCAAATGTTTTTAAAAAATCATCGTTAACATGGGTTAGTTGTTCCGCTTTTCCCGTTCTGACATTTACTTGAAACAACTCATTGGGTTGCAACATAGATTGTCGCATAGCAACAAGACTACCATTTGCCAATGCTATTCCTCTATAGTTATGATCTCCATCTGTTATTTTACGATACTTCCCTGTGCTTATGTCCAACTCAAAAAATTGATAAGTAGCTTCTTTTACAGCCAGAAAATAAATTTCATCTCCATTTTTATTCCACACAAAGTCAGCAACTGTTAAATCTATAGAAGCGGTTAAATTTCTGTCTTTATTTGTTTTTAAATCACGTACAACAATATCGTTTTTATCAGATTCAAACCCATCCGTTTTCATGCTCAACCAAGCCAATTGATTTGATTTCTCATGAACTCTTGGGTGGGTATCATAGCCTTTATATGCCTTTGTCCAATTGCTCGTCTCTTGTGTTGAAATATCATATGCATAAATCGCCGAATTGGTGCTGGTGGCATAATCCTTCCCCACCTTTTTCTTTGAAACATACAGAATTTTGTTGTCGTAAAAAACAACATCACCCAATCCTCCAAATGGTTCCATGATACCTGCATACTCTGTGCCTTCTAGCAAGTTGATGCCTTCAGATTGGACTTTGCCTTCCTCAATTTTATACAAAATAAGTTGGTCGCTAAATTCGTCCTGCCATTTGTCCCAATGCCTATACATCAAATCGTCGTATATCTTCACATCTGCTTTTGAATATTTTGGATAAATATCAGCCAAAGACTTACGGGTCTTCACTTGCTCTAGAGTGAGCAGATAATCTCCTTTGGGACTTATTTTGAAATCCTTTAATTGTTGTGCACTACGAGCAAAAAGCACGTGTAATTTTGGCTGCTTAAGTGAAGTGGTTACAATTTCCTTTTTCCCATTCCTTTGTATAATGCCTGCAACTCCATCCTTGTTCCAACGCAATTGACCCACCTTTTCAAGTACTCCAGTAAGAGCGCTACTTTTTTTGGTGTCAAGGTTAAAAACGTAAGTTCTACTTTTACCCTTGTTTTTATCCACATCGTATTCAGTTGAGGAATACATTATTTGCAATGAATCTGAAGAAACGCCACCGAAATTTAGCCGTTTCAACTTCCATAAATCTTCGGGAGTAAATGTCTGTGACTGTACATAAACTATAGGTGCTATTACAAGCAAAATAACGCTTGTTAATTTTTGTAAATTCATCATATAATATTTAAGGAAGTGAATTTATAAAAATAATAGCGATGCAGACTACTTCTTGGCGGAAATTTTATCAGAAAAGAGTGAAAAATTATTTGGACTTATAAAAAAAATGGAAAATAGAGTAGGTTTATCCCGATTTATTCATCAATCTCACACTACTAAATTATTATATAATTGATAAACAATATGTTACAAGTTTTACAGTATCTATTTTAAGTCCTCATTTTTGGGGTTCAATTAATTTGTGAGATTTTGATTTAATTTTGACATCTTTGTCGTTACAAGCCCTTTGAAATATGAATATAGAGGCCAACGTGTAATCCCAATTTAGAAATGAGAACATACCAATGGAAAAGGTGAGTTGAAGATTGAAAAACCATTATGAATAATTCGAGTTATTACTATTTAGCCATCCAAAATATCGTCATTTTGAAGGGGTTTATTCTTTTTTAAGAGAAGTGAAATTCCAATAAAAATCAATCCAGCGATAGCAAAGTAATTGGTAAATGGCCAATTTAGGAGTCGGAAAACAATACTAAAGAAGACCAGAACCATCCCCAAATGAAAAAAGATCGTTTTCTCCCTATTGATAATTATTTTTTTTCTTGAAGCATGTTCAAAAATTGAAACTACAGAAAAAATAAAACCCAATAAGCCCATTACAAACATACCAAAGATAAGAAGGAGTTCTGAGACATAGGTCCTCAAAGGATTAAAACGAAGGTACACCATCACCATAAGCGTTAATGAGACGAAAAATGCAATAAAACTAAGTTTTCGCCACATTCCTTTATTTTAATGTAAAGGTGTCTTTACCTATTAAGGCACCATCTGCAAAAATCTTAACAATATAGTTTCCACTAGGAATTTCTTTTCCTTCAAGGTTATAGACAATAGTCATGTCAATAATTTGTCCTTGATAGTTGATTTCACGTTTACCCGAATACAAAATCTCACTGCCTGCAACTTGTGTAACGTCATTTGGCCGTTTATAAAAAACCTGTCCATTTGGATCAATAATCTGCATATAAATCATCTTGTTTCCTGTTTGTGCAATCTTGTTGGCGCCTATAGAAAATGTACTCGAAATAACTTCGGCTCTATTTGCTTTGTTTACTTCTTTTGTTCCATCACCAAGTCTTTTATAACGCAAAGACTCACTATTAAAATTAAACGCATTGAGTTTTGCCCCTTTTGTCAAAAGCTCAGCATTTTTTTCATTTTGCTCTTTTAACCTATCTCTTTCGCTCTGTGTTTGGTCAAGTGTTGAATTTGTTTCATCAAGCTGGGTAGATAAATTCACATTAAGTGTATGCAGAGAATCTATTGTTACCAAGTACCGATTCATAATTTCACGCAGTGTTGAATTTCTCTTTTTCAACTTATTTATTTCATAAAAGCTCCTGTTTCTATTGTCTTCTAATTGTGCTAAAAGAACATTAATACTGTCCTTTTGTGCTTGTAGGCTATCTGATTTGGAAGCATCTTTTTTCATCAATTCATCATAAGTTGACAACATTTCTTTAAAATCATGTTTTAAATTTTTAGTTGTATTATCAATATATCCTGACAATGCATCATTCATTGCTGCCATTTCTTTCTTCATTTGATCATTGGAAGTTTGACAATCATCAAAAGCTTTTGATTCTCTTGAATACATCCAACCCAGTACTGCCGCTAGAATTAACGCAACAATACTGATTAAAATCCATGCTGCGGAACTCGATTTTTTCTTTTCATTATTCACTTCCCCATTGTTCGGTGTTTCTTCAGCCATATTCTCAATTTTCTTTTAATATTACGATTATTTTTCCTACGGACGCCAAATAAATATATAAAAAATACTAAATCTACGCCCCCATTTCCATTAAATATGATTTTAAAAATGGATCTAATCCTCCATCCAGAACATCATCAACATTTCCTGTTTCAAAACCTGTTCTAACATCTTTAATCAATTTATAGGGATGCAAAACATAATTTCTTATTTGCGATCCCCATTCAATATTTTTCTTCTCAGATTCAATCTCTGATCTTTTTTCCATTCTCTTACGCAATTCCAACTCATAAAGTTGCGATTTTAGTAATTGCATTGCTTTTTCCTTGTTGGCTAATTGAGAACGTGACTCAGAGTTTTCAATTACTATTCCCGTCGGTTCATGTCGCAACCGAACGGCTGTTTCTACTTTATTTACATTTTGTCCGCCTTTACCCCCTGAGCGGTATGTCTCAAATGAATAATCTGCTGGATTCAAATCAATCTCAATTGAATCATCTACTAGAGGGTAAACATACACAGATGCAAATGATGTGTGTCGCTTAGCATTGGAGTCGAATGGTGATATTCGTACCAACCGATGCACTCCATTCTCACCTTTAAGATACCCAAAAGCAAAGTCCCCATCAAATTCAATCGTTACTGTTTTTATACCTGCAACATCACCTTCTTGATAATTTAACTCCTTAAGTTTATAGCCGTGTTTTTCTCCCCACATGGTATACATTCGCATGAGCATATTGGCCCAATCACAACTTTCTGTCCCCCCAGCCCCAGCGGTGATTTGCAACACTGCATTAAAGTTGTCTTCTTCCCCAGACAACATGTTTTTAAGTTCCAATTCCTCTAATTCATCAAGAATTGTATGATACAATTGATTAATTTCTTCCACTGAACCCGAGCCTTCATTGTAAAATTCAATCAGCACTTCTAAATCTTCTTCTTTCTCTTTTAGTGCTTCTGTAGCATCAACCCAAAACTTAAGTTGACGTGTTTGCTTTAATAAAACTTCCGCCTTCTTTGGATCATCCCAAAAGTGAGGATCTTGACTCCTCAAGTTATTCTCATGAATTTTCCTCTTTTTTTCATCTATAGATAAATATCCAAATAGCTTTTCTATTCGTTTCTTCAGTGCCTTTATTTGGTCGTTGTTTATCATGATTACAAAAATATAAATTTGAAAGGTTCAGCAGGTAAAATAATTCATTTTAACCTAAATTATCCATACCGTTTATTTATTTTTCGCTGTACTTGCTTTATTTTCAATTTATTATATTGATTTTAACTGATAAATGCCTGCCTCAAATTTGGATATCGAATAAAGGTTAATCGTTCGGGTTGTCAAAAATAATCTCACGAACAATACGATATAAGCATCTTCTATTCAAATTGTTGCAATGATTCGTTCCCATATCAAGCAGTTTGCATCAACACTATTGCATGAAAATATCCACGTATAACCATTCAGGTTAAGATTTCAAGGATGCAATAAAAATAAATTACCCTGAAAACTGTTTAATTGAAGGTAAAATTTTAAATTTGAATCAAAATTAAATAAAACATGAATATTCCAGAGAATTTAAAATACACCAAAGATCATGAATGGTGTCTTATTGAAGGTAATACAATCACTATAGGTATAACAGATTTTGCACAAAGTGAGTTGGGTGATATTGTTTTTGTAGAGGTTGAAACAGAGGGAGAAGAACTTGATAAAGAAGAAGTCTTTGGTTCTATTGAAGCCGTAAAAACAGTGTCTGATTTATTTATGCCTGTTAATGGTGAGGTTACTGAATTTAATGAAGAATTGGAGTCTGCTCCTGAAACGGTCAACAGTGATCCTTATGGAGATGGATGGATCATAAAAGTGAAAATTATAGATGATTCAGGGCTGGATGACCTACTAGATGCTGCTGCCTATAAAGAATTAATCGGAAAATAATTAAGTGCTGCGTTATATTCTTCCAGGTATTCTATGGACAATTTTTGTTGTTATAATAAGTATTGTTCCCGGTACAGATTTAAGTTATGGTGAGTTTCATTTTGAGGGGGCAGATAAAGTTGCCCATTTTTTAATCTATACCTTGCTTACTTTATTTTGGACAACTGGATTAAAGCGACAGAACACTTATAAAGATGTTCGCTTAAAGGCTTTTAAAATTACTTTTATAGGTGGATTTTCTTTAGGTTTAATTCTAGAAGTTATCCAAGAAAATTTTATTTTTGGTCGATATTTTGAGCTTTTAGACTTGGTTGCTAATGGAATTGGTTGTATTTTTGGGATAGTCCTTTTTAAAATAATATATAAAGATATCAAAAGAAGTTAATTTAATTAGGTACGATTTTTGTAGTATCTACATCAGTTAAGAATAAGAAAAAAATAATATTATGGCAAATAAAAAAAATCCAGAAGTTGATAATGAACGCTTGAGAATACCATTAATTTTCTTAGGTTTCTTCATCGTTGGAAGTATCATTACTTTATCTTTTTCCTTTAAAAAAGAGGTCGCGATTTCCTCAGTTGATCGACAAGAACAGGACCAAGATAAGATTCCAAAAGAATTAGAAGTTATTGAAGATGAGGAAGAGCCAGAAGAACCCGTTGTTCAGGAGGTTGAACAATTAGAGGTAAATGTTGATTTAACTCAAGAAATTGAAGAAACACAAAACGAAGATATCGATGAGCCAATTAAAATTGATAAAGAACCCATTGATATTGAAGACAAAGGGCCTGAACCTGCCGCACCAATTGTTGATTATCCAGATAAAGAAGCAACATTTCCTGGTGGAGCCGCTGCAATGAAGAAATTCTTAGCCGATCATATTAAATATCCAGAAATTGCGATGGAATTAGGTGATCAAGGACGCGTTTTTATTGAGTTTGTTGTCAATAAAGATGGCTCAATTGAACAAGTGAAAATTCTAAGAGGTGTATCTAAAGAAATTAATAGAGAAGCAAAACGTGTAGTGCACTCAATGCCCAAATGGACACCTGCTGAAACAGGTGGGGAAGCTGTACGTGCAAGATGCCGAATTCCAATTAATTTTATTTTGCAATAACTATTTAGTAAGTTGGATAGCTTAACTTTTTACTCAACACACTTTTAGTTTAACCTTTCTCTTGAAAATGATTGAATATGTGGACAAAAAAAGAAATTAGTGGTTTTGTTGATTTAACATCGCTTAATTCCTTTGATTCTGCACCTCAAATTGAAAAATTCATCCATCAAGCAATAGAATATGAACGCAAAGGATTTCCTGTTGCAGCAGTATGCCTCTTTCCCAATTATGCTGAATTAGCCGTTCGTTTATTGAAAGAATCTGCAATCAAAACTGCAGTAGTTGCTGGGAGCTTTCCCTCATCTCAAAGCCTTTTGTCTATCAAACTATTAGAGTGTGAAATGGCTTTACTCGCAGGAGTTGATGAAGTCGACATAGTGCTGAATTTGGGAGAGTTTGATGCAAAAAATTATCGATCAGTTGTTCAGGAAATTAAGCGTTTTAAAGGTCTCATGCCAAATAAAACATTAAAGGTTATCTTGGAGACAGGGTATTTAAAAACGCCCGAACGCATTCAATTGGCAAGTGAATTGGCAATTCAAGGAGGAGCTGATTTTATAAAAACATCAACAGGAAAAGACTTTCCTGGAGCTACAATTGAAGCGGTGGAAGTAATGACAAAAGTTGTAGCAGAAAAAACATCCGCAAACCCTGTTGGAATAAAAATTAGTGGTGGCGTGCGCTCCTATGAAGATGCACTAAACTATTTCAAATTGGTTGAAAATAATTTAGGACGTGATTTTATAACTCCAGAAAAATTAAGAATAGGTGCGAGTTCACTGGTTAAGAACTTAATCAATGATTGATTTTCCTGAAAATTATAAAGTGGCGATCCAAGCAGCACTTGAAGCTTCAATTGCTATAATGGACATTTACTCAACTGATTTTGCATACAAAAAAAAGGAAGATGGCAGTCCAGTAACATTTGCGGATTTAACCTCATCTAAGATCATCAGTTCCCATTTAAGCAAAACGAATATTCCAATTACAGGAGAAGAAAAAGAAAAAGTTGTGTATGAGAAACGGAAACTGTGGGAGCAAGTATGGTGTGTTGACCCACTTGATGGCACCAAAGAGTTTTTAAAAAAGAATGGGGAATTTGTAATCAATATAGCGCTTATTGAAAATGGTCGCTCTACTTTTGGACTCATTGCTTCACCTACACATCAAGAAATGATTATTGGAAATCACGAAATGGGCGCTTTTCAAATGAGTTATGAGAATGCATTACTTCCATCCAAATGGACGCCTTTGCCTCGTCTTTCTCAAGTGGAAACACCAATAAAAATCATATCGTCGAGAAGCCACTACTCAGGTAATATTTTAAAATTGGCACAGAACATCAAAAAGAGATACCAAAATATAGAATCACAAGCAATGGGATCTGCCTTAAAATTTTTTAAATTAATGAATCAGAAAGCAGATATTTATCCCCGATTTGCTCCAACAATGGAATGGGATATTGCTGCCGGACAAGCTATTTATGAATCTATTGGCGGAAAAGTCATTGATGTTGAAACAGGAAAAGACTTGGTTTACAACAAAGAAAACCTCCTCAATCCGTTTTTTATTGCTTTTAATCCTTCTGTAGAATTTGCTTTGGATACAATCATTGAATAACCTGAAGTCTTTACTCCTCTGAGATAAGTTGAAACAACTTGTCTAAGTTTGGAGCAATAATTACTTCAATTCTTCTGTTTTTTGCTTTGTTATTGGGATCAATAGGATGATATTCAGAACGCCCTGCTGCCATCAATAAAGCAGGATCTATATTTGATTGTTTTGTCATAATATCAATGATTGAAGTTGCTCTAAGAACTGATAGCTCCCAATTGTTTGTCGGATGAGTAGCACTTACCATTTTATCTGTATCGGTATGTCCTTCAACTATGATTTGTAAATCTTTTTCATTTTCAATAGCTTTTGATAAATCGATTATTGCCTTTTTACCTTCAGGGTTAACAACGGTGCTTCCTGATGGGAAGAGCAATTTAGCCTCTAAACTCACGTATACCTTGCCGTTACGCACCTCTACTTGAATCCCTTTATCTTCGAAGCCGCGCAAAGCGCTTGCTATTCTTTCTTTTAATTTATTTACAGCATCTTTCTGACGTTGAATAATTTCTTCCAATTCAATAACCCTTTGCTCCCGCTCGGCGAGTAACCTTTCTTTCTTGTTTAACTTATTTTCCAATTCTATCAACGCATCTTCTTTGTGTTGTACTTCCAAAATTTTTGATTGTAAATCCGCTTGCATTTTTGCCAATTGTCTTGCATCACTATTTTTAATCTCATTTAGTTTCTTTTGAAAGGATTCTCCCAACAATAACGCTTGTTCATACTCAGCCCTTAATAAGCGGAGCGACTCACCCATCTTAGCGGTATCCGATTTTAGTCTATCTATATCTTTTTGCATAAGGTCTGCCTTTGTTTGTAGTGTTTTAAGTCGAGCCGCATTGTCCAAAGAAGAAGTTTTATACTTTTTTAGCTGGTCTTGGCAGTTCTCTTGTTTTGCCAATAATTCATTGTATTTTTTTGCTGGAACGCACGCACCCAACATTAATATTGTTATCAAAGCACCAAAAAATAAACGCATAACTCAACTTTTAATATACATTTACAAATTTCGGTAATATTTGCCCAGAATACCACCACACATTACAAAATTGTAAACAGCGGAATATTGATAACCTCAATCAATTTTAACCCGAATTCCAAGACAAGCGTTCTTTGTAACATAAGAAGCTAACTTTTATGTCTAACATACTCAAAGGAGTATTTTGTCATAATTTTTGGTTAAAAATACACGCCAAAATAGTTTCTCTCTTTGATTCTACCCCTGAATTGAACTTCACTGCGTTGCGTTAATTACGGGGTTTGCTCTCTTGAGACAGCTACTTCTTTCTTGTATGTCTATAAAGACCTTTAAAGGCATAAACTACTGAATAAAAAGAAGATGATTACCCCTAGTATTGGGAGTGAACCCGATTTACGTCTAAATAAATACTTTCCAAAACCTTACTTTCCTCTTCCCAGTTTTCCACTAAAGCGGCTGCTTTACAGTTTTCTTTTAGTTTTTTCAATAGTGTTGCGTCTTGTAAAATACCGTTGATTGTCTTTGCAATCGCTGGTATCGAATGTTCAGGAATAATTCTTCCTACATCATGTTTGTTGATTACACGTTTTAATTCTACCAAATCAGAGCTTACGATTGGCGTGGTGGTATGAATATAATCGAAGATTTTATTGGGCAAAGAGAAGCGATAATTCGGGTTGGTATCTTTGTCTAAACTTAACCCCAAATCGGCATGAAAGGTATAATTCATCATTGTATCATAAGGAACACGACCTACAAATCGCACCTTATCTTCTAAATGATGTGTTTTAACCATCGCTTTTAACTGAGGGAGAACATCGCCGTCACCTACAATTAAGAATAAAGTGTTTTCAATAGATTGCATTGCCATTACCGCCTCTTCAGCTCCACGATCTACATTAATACCAGAACCTTGCAGAATAATTATCTTCTTGTTTTCAGGCAAGTTGAGATCTTTTTTTGACAATATATCTTTCGGTTTCCACAGTTTTGAAACATTTCTTACAACATGCAATTCCTTATTGTATTTCTCAGCATAAATTTTGGCAATGGATGCGTTTACGGTAATTATAGTTTTGAGTTTTGGAAACAAGCGTTCCTCAATGCGCAACCAAACCTTCCTTATTTTAGGTCGTGCAGTTAATTCAGGAACTTCTGTAAACAATTCATGAGAATCATAAACCAATTCCGACTTGGGTTTTAATCGATGAGCACAATAATTGGCAAGTAATGTATCTAAATCATTACTGAGCAACACATCAAAACGATGAAACATTAAGAACCCAAAAAGACGCAAATTATATTCTGCATAAAAACTGGCCTTGCGATTAAAAAAAAGACGCATTCGTTTCGTGGTATAAGGTCGGTCTGTAATGGCTTTGCTGTTTTTTAATTTTCTACCAATCAACACTACTTTGTATCCGTTTTCATGAAGAAATGAACACACTTTGTGTACCCGTTGATCGGTATACAAGTCATTTGTCACTGAAACGATAATGCGCTTTTGCTTCATGCTGCAAAAATAAGAAGATATTTAGTGTCTCATCATAAACACCATAAATTAAACCCACTATATTCATTTCATGACACAGATAAAAACAATTCGTAAGATTGTTATAGCAACCTCGTTTAATGTAGGTTAAAGAGTTGAATTCCACATAAATTTAAAATCTCTCAGAGTATGGTGATTTTCAATCAGTATTTATTATTTTTGAACAAAATTTTATCTATGCGATTATTTATTCAATCACTTGTCCTTTTTTTATTTACAACTTCTATTACCGCGCAGAGTAAGGATTTAAAGTTAAAAAAAGGACTTTATGCCAATATAGAAACAGCCAAAGGAGATATTTTTCTCCAATTGTATCCCGAAAAGGCACCACTTACCGTTGCCAATTTTGTAGGGTTAGCTGAAGGGAAACTAACTGTTTTTGACTCAATAGAACACAAAGAACCCTTCTATGACGGACTTATTTTTCATCGAGTGGTTCCCAACTTTGTTATCCAAGGAGGTGACCCAGAGGGAAATGGAAATGGCAATCCAGGATATCAATTCTTTAACGAGACAGATACGAGCTTAACCCATGAAAAAGGTGTTTTGGCCATGGCCAATGCTGGACCCAACACCAATGGTTGTCAGTTTTATATCACACTTGCGCCCGCACATCATCTGGATGGAGGATACAGCATATTTGGTCGTGTTTTAGAAGGACAAGATGTTGTTGACAATATTGCGAAAGGAGATACAATAAGACACATTGAGATTGTTAAAAAAGGACTCAAATACAAATGGTTTTATAACCCCACTAAAGAGTTTAAGAAAGCGTATGACCGTTTGAAAAAAATTCATGATGCAGAAGAATTAAAAATGAAGAAAGCACAAGCACTCGAAAAGGTACGCTTAGTTGAAGCAAAATCAAAGTCAGAAGAAGAATACAAGTCCTATTTTTATAATTTGATTAAAAAGAAAGAGCCCGAAGCAGTACAAACAGCATCAGGATTGGTCTATGTTGTGCGTAAAAAAGGAGAAGGAGAAGTGCCCAAAAAAGGAGATGATGTGAGTTTACATTATACAGGATTGTTTCTTTATGGCGGGAAGTTTGATTCTTCTTACGACAGAAAAAAACCTTTAGATTTCAAATACATGGTTATGGGGTTGATTCCTGGATTTAACGAAGGTGTTGGGCTCAGCAATGAAGGCGAAGAGGTGGATTTATTTATCCCTTACTACTTGGCTTATGGCAAAAATGGTCGTCCTCCACAAATACCTGCATACGCTGATTTAATATTTAAGATTAAAATTTTAGACATTGAAAATGCTCAGGAAAACAATTAATAGAACGTGCTTTATTGTATTCTGTTTTATACTCGTTCCATTTGTATATGCACAGAAAACAACAGTTCAGGTAATTGATGGTCAAACAGGTAATCCGGTCTCATTTACAAAAATAAATGACGGTGTAAATGCACCTTACTTAACAGACATTGACGGGAAAGTCGACATTAATATTGACAAGTCCTTGCTTTATTCTTTTCGTTTTTTTGGTTATAAAGATAAATCAGTACAGGGAGAAGAACTTTTAAATCAACCCATTGTCGAATTATCGGCCGAAGCACAGGTTTACGATGAAGTGGTCATTACCCCAGGAGAAAACCCTGCCCACCGAATCATTCATAATGTGATGGAAAACAAAGACAAGAACAATCCCTTAAAAAACAATTCATTCAATTACAATTCCTATTCAAAATTATACGTTACAGGTGAGTTAAATGAAGGCGTGCAAAGAGATACTATTACGGATACTTCAATGATTAAAGCAATGGAGTTTTTAGACAAACAATATATCTTCCTCATTGAAACCAAGGCCAAACGTACTTTTAATCCGCCCAGCTACGACAAAGAAGAAATTACCGCCTACAATGTATCGGGTGTAAAACAACCTATTTTTGCAACTGTAGTGAATCAGTTTCAATCTTTTTCCTTTTATGAAAACAACTTTAAATTGGGGCAAAAAGAATATATAAATCCCATTGCCCCAGGAGGAACTAGGCGGTACTTGTTTATTCTACAAGACACCTTATTTCACCCCGAGACTCAAGACACAACGTATATTATTAGTTATCGTCCCCACAAAGGGAAAAACTTTGAAGGATTGGATGGCTATTTATACATCAACACTAAAGACTGGGCAATTGAACGTGTAATTGCTTCACCGTATGATCAAACAGATGGCGGACTTAACGTGAAGATATCACAAGAATATGCCTATACCAATAATAAAAAATGGTTTCCTAAAAAAATAAGTACAGAGGTTAACTTCCCGATAAGTTTAGGAAATTATGCCAATATTATAGGAAGAAGCTCTTTATATGTAAGAGATGTAAAGTTTGACGTTATGAGTAAAAAGGGGTTTAACCCTGTAACAGTAGAGGTTGAAGAAGGAGCATTGGCCGATTCTTCTTCATTAAAAGAGGCCCGGGGCGATACCTACTCAGGAAAGGAAGCTGAAACTTATAAAGTTATTGATAGTGTAGCCAAAGAAGCCAATTTCGACCGTTTTGTTCAATTGTTTGAAATTGCATCAACTGGGAAAATTCCTTTGTGGGTACTGGCCATCCCAATTGATCAGATTGTAAGCTATAATGAACAAGAAGGTTGGCGCTTAGGACTTGGTTTGACAACCAATCGGCGTTTGAGCAAAGTTTTTTCTACGGGAGGCTATTTTGCCTATGGAATACGAGACAAATCATGGAAATGGGGTGGAGATATGAGTTTTATGCTCTACCGAAAAAGACGTATTGAACTTAAACTGCATTATAGTGATGATTTACACGAAAGAGGAGGAACAGACCTCTACAATGATCAGTTTAATTTAATTGACCAAAGTATTTACAGGGATTTCTTTATCAATCTTTGGGATAGAGAACGGTATGCCGGAGTAAATTTCTCGGGATTAATCAGACAAAATATGAAACTCCAGTTGTTTGGAAATTATAAGCGTTTTTCTTTTGTCGACAATTATCGTTACCTCCCTTTATTCTCAAAAAATGGAACCACCGATAAATTTGATGTGGCCGAAGTTGGATTTGTCTTTAACTGGAACATTAGAGAACGCGTGATGATGCTAGAAAACAGAAGGGTTTCTTTAGGAACTAAGTGGCCCCAACTCACAATTAAAGGAGTAAAAGGAATAAGTGGAATTTTTGAGTCGAACTACGATTATTACCGTTTTAACATGGAAATAGCACAAAACTTTAAAATCCGAGGTGCTGGAACTATTAATTTATTGAGTAGAAGCGGAATGACAATCGGCAATGTTCCCCTCACGCTAAGTCAATCTCATCAAGGCGTTGGAACAAATAAGGCGGTTACACTATCTGTTCCCAATACTTTTGAAACAATGTTGGCTTCTGAATTTTATAGCGATCAATTTACATCTTTATTTTTCCGTTATTCATTTCTCCCACTGAAGAATAAGACGAGTTGGACAGAACCCCAGTTTGTTATTCATAGTGCAGCTGGAATAGGTGACATGAAAAACAGAACAGACCATCAAAACTTCGATTTTAAAACACTTTCCAAAGGATATTATGAATCGGGATTAATTATAGATAATCTCCTAAAATCTACTTTTGTGGGTATTGGAGCGGGTGTTTTTTATAGATATGGACCCTATGAACTGCCCAAAACAAGTGACAATTTCTTTTATAAAGTCTCGGTGAAGTTTAATTTAGGCATGTAGTCTATTGCATTGTACATTTATTTTTAATACATTTATTAATCTCAACAGGAAAATCAAACACCATGAAAAACAAAAATTTCTTACTCCTTTTACTTTTTATCGTCCCTTTGATGGGATTAAATTCTTGCACGTCTTCCGATACAAGCGAAGAAAAAATTGATTTTGACAATGCTTTTATTGTCGATGTACGCACCCCAGAAGAGTACAGTGGGGGAACCTTTAAAGATGCGGTAAATATTCCTTTGAATACCGTCGAAGAAAATATAGAAAAGTTTAAAGGCAAAGAACAAGTTGTCGTTTTTTGCAGAAGCGGCAACCGCTCTGGAAAAGCTATTAAAATTCTTAAGGAACATGGAATTACAAACACGATTAACGGCATCAACAAATCCCATTTAGAGGAACTTGAAAAATAAAGTAGAAGTCTCTCTTCTGCTCTGTTCTCGATACACCTTCACTGCGTTACGGTACTCGAACTGACGTGCCTTCTCGTCAGTTCGAGATCCTATCCAAAAAAATTTGGAATCCGTATGAAAATGACGTGAAATTCTAGCACAAAAACACAATCAAAGTAGCTGAAATAATGAGTCTATAAAAAACTATTAAACAGCATTTTACAAAAAGACGTCAATGATAGTGAATTTCGAAACACAGTGGAGAAATTTGTATCGAGAACAGAGAGAACTCCGAAGCTTTTATTAGTGTTTTCTGCAAGCTCTGGGCGGTTCTCGATACACCTTCACTGCGTTACGGCACTCGAACTGACGACCCTCAATACACCTACACTGCGTTACGGCGCTCAAAATAACACTTTGCTTCGTCCCTCATCGTTTCAAATAAAAGAACCCTTCCTTTATTCGGTCCTCTTTTTTGGTTATGACATCTCCGCCCAGTTGAATCACGTAATAATACGTTCCTTCGGGGAGTTTGTTGC
>CAZPDT010000001.1:0-243551 GCA_964585545.1 uncultured Fluviicola sp. | reverse complement strand
CAAAAGGAGGGTCAAAAACTGTTACAGGAACCGTTACTGAAGCGACACAATTGTGGTTTGTAGTAACCGTTAATTCTGTATTGTAAACGCCTGCACTAGCATAAGTATGAGAAGGATTTTGAGCATTACTCGTATTTCCATCATCAAAATCCCAATCCCACGTTGTTATTGTGTTTGTTGTATAGGCGTTCGAAACTGAAGACTGGTCTGTAAAATCATTGGCATTGGTAAGACATACAGCGGTTGCTGTAAAATCGGGAACTGGATTGGGGTAAATTTCTGTTGTATGAGTCACAGAGTTTGTACATCCATTATTGGTCGTTACCAATAGGGTGACATCATAGGTGTTCTCACTGCTATATTGATGATTTGGAGTAGAGCCTGTTCCAGTTTGTCCATCTCCAAAATCCCAGTCCCAACTTGTGATGTTGTCTCCATTTGTATTGTCTACCGTTGATTGATCAGTAATTACAGTATTGTCGTTGAAACAGACCGAATTAATATCAAAGTCTGCCACTGGAATAGGCGAAACAAAAACATCTAACGAAAATGTTGAAGAACAGGATCCTACATCCGTTACTGTAAGACTAACAGTATATTGACCAGGGGCGCTATAAGTATGAGACGGGTTTTGGGTAGTGCCCGGCGGAGAGCCATCACCAAAGTCCCATAGCCAACCGGATAATCCAGAAAGTGCCATAGATGAATTATCGGTAAAATCAGTTGTTTCTCCAAAGCACAAGGGTGAACCTGGGACTCCTAAAGCAGTAAAGTCAGCCGTAGGAGAAGGATTGATTGTTATCGTAAAGTCAGAAGTTCCACAATCATTTGTCACCGAAATATGTGCAGTCTGTACATTAGGACTTTGGTTAGGTGTAAACTCTGGAATATCACCCGTTCCACTTGCAGGTAATCCTATACTGGGATTGTCATTTGTCCAGGTGCTATTTGATGATCCGACAATAGGACCAATCGTATTGCCAGGGCTGTCACATTCAGTTATGTCGTTATAAGATGGTGGTGGAGGAATGATAATAATACCTGTCGAAGCTGGGTACATACTACAACCATCTTCGGTAAACACAGTGTTGCCAGATATTATTTTAATATTAATCGGCACACCTGTCGGTAAACCATTAAAATCATATGCTACCCAATCATTGTATGTGTCCGCTTCTCCAGCACAACTTCCAAATATAGTAATTGTACTTGCACAAGGCAAACTGTTTTTAGGAACATTTAAGACACTGGTGTTTGGCGATCCAGTATGGCTTGTTGTAACACCTCCTACAGTAACTTCTAGTGTCATTGTTGTTCCGTTTGGATTTTCATTTCCATGCCAATGCTCTACCCATATTCTTACATCTCCAGCACAGTTTGTGCAATAACCCACTTGCACGGAGTGAGCATTAACTTTCTGGATAATAAAAAGAAGAAAAAATAATACGATTGTTGATGTGATTTGTCTCATAATAGTAATACATTAATCAGTTTAAATTTTGTATATTTAATTAATACAACGAAGTGTTCTTAGACAAGGTTGTTTATTTATCAAAAAACTTTGTGTTTTTTAGTAATTCAATTAATAATTAATTGTGAATATGTGCAATTGTACAACCGAAGTTTCATTTCGTCTTATCAAAGTTAATAATCTAATTTAATAGTACAAATTAATTGTCTAATAAAATAATGCAAGCTGATCGGAATTAAATTTTTACTTATATTTTACTGTAGAAGAGAGTATTTTAAGAGTAAAAATAAGAAATTCATTTTACTTTCAGTTTCTCTCTTAAAAATTTTCCAGTGTAGCTTTCTTGCACTTTGGCTATATCCTCAGGTGTTCCTTGGGTCACTAAAAATCCTCCATTTTCTCCACCTTCGGGTCCCAAATCAATGACCCAATCTGCATTTTTTACTACATCCATATCATGTTCAACAATAACAACAGAATGACCAACTTCAATCAATCGATTTATTGAAGTGAGTAGTTTATTGACATCATCAAAATGCAGTCCTGTAGTCGGTTCATCAAAGATAAATAAGGTCTTTTTTGGATTTTTTGCTTGAATTAAAAAAGAAGCCAATTTAATGCGTTGTGCTTCACCTCCAGACAATGTAGAGGAGGGTTGTCCTAAACATAAATAGCCCAATCCTACATCAACTAGTGGTTGAATTTTATCAACTATTTTTTGCTCTAAACTTCCTTCTTTAGATGCAAAGAAACCAATAGCTTCATCGATATCCATAGATAAAATATCTGCAATTGACTTTCCTTCATATTTAATTTCTAGCGTGTCTTCCTTATAGCGTGTCCCGTTGCATGCTTCACATGTCAATTGGATGTCTGCCATAAACTGCATAGAAACAGTAATTAAACCCTCTCCTTCACAAACCTCACATCTCCCTCCCTTTACATTAAAACTAAAAAATCCGGGTTTAAGGTTTCTCATTTTTGCCAATTTCTGACGTGAAAATAAAGTCCGAATTTCATCAAAAGCCTTGACATAGGTTACAGGGTTGCTTCTCGACGATCTTCCAATGGGGTTTTGATCAATAAATTCTACAGCTTCAACTTGAGAAAAATCTCCTGTCAATTCATTGAACTTTCCGACAGAGTTTCCATGAATCCCAAGTCTTTTTGCCAATGCTGGATAAAAAATATCTTTAATTAGCGTTGATTTTCCTGATCCACTAACACCTGTCACACACACCATCCCGTGTAGTGGAATTTTAACATTAATTTTTTTTAGATTGTGTTCTTCTGCACCAATGATATGAAGTGCATCTTTCAATTTTCTTCTATTTTGAGGAACACTAATTTCTTTTTTGCCCGTCAAGTAATCCGCAGTTAGGCTTTTTTTTGCCTTCTTCAATTGTTGATGGGTTCCTTGAAACACTAGGTTTCCACCATTCACTCCTGCCCGCGGTCCAATGTCTAATATCTCATCCGCTGCTTGCATAATAGCTTCTTCATGTTCCACAATGATTACTGTATTGCCCAAGTTTTTTAATGCATTCAAAACTCCGATTAAACGTTCTGTGTCTTTGGGATGCAAGCCTATACTGGGCTCATCAAGAATATATATTGAACCTACCAAGCTGCTCCCTAAAGAAGTGGCCAGATTAATACGCTGAGACTCCCCTCCAGACAAAGTTCTTGCTTGTCTATTTAAAGTCAAATAGCCCAATCCCACTTCATTGAGCCAATTCAATCGATTCTGTATTTCTGTTAAAATACGACGACCTATCTCCAATTGTTGAGCATCAAGATGTAGGTTTTTAAAAAAATGAAGGTTTTCTTCAATGGTAGACAATACAATATCAGAAATTGATTTCCCGCCTATTTTAACATAATTGGCATCCTTTCTTAATCGTGTTCCTTTACAGTCGGGACAGAGCGTTTTGCCCCGATAACGTGCCAGCATAACACGAACATGAATCCTGTATTTTTTCCTGTTGAGATAATCAAAAAAATGATTGATTCCTCTAATTTTTCCTTTTCCATTCCAAAGGATTTCATATTCTTCTTTGGTCAGTTCCTCTATTGGTCTATGGATTGGAAAATCGATTTCTGATGCACCTGCAATAAATCGTTTCAAATAGCGACTCATTTTTGGACCGCGCCATGGCATAACAGCTTCTTCATAAAGAGAACGGGAACGATCAGGAATAACCAAGTTTTCATCTATGCCAATTACAGAGCCAAAACCTTCGCAAGTTGTGCAAGCACCATAAGGATTATTGAACGTGAAAAAATGAAGATTGGGCTCAGCAAACTGCATTCCATCCAATTCAAAAAGATTTGAAAATTCGAGTGTTTCTTTATCTTTTGGGAAAAACAATCGACAAGCCCCCTTTCCTTCAGAGAAACTCAGTTGCACAGAATCACTGATTCTCGCTTGGTGATCTTCATTGTCGTGTTTTACAGCCAAACGGTCAACCACCAATTCCAAAGATTTTATCTGATCAAAAGCGTTTTCAAGTGCCTCATCGAGTTTATATATTGCATTGTTAATTCGAACCCGAGAAAACCCTTGTTTTTTGAAGATTTCCAATTGACGTTGAAGTCCCCATTTATGATAATTTGTAATTGGTGCCAAAATCATAAACTTTTCGCCTTCATCCCTTGAAGAAATAGCATTTATTACATCAGAGATATTGTCCTTTTTTACTTCTCTTCCACTTATTGGGGAGTATGTTTTTCCTACCCGTGCAAACAACACTTTAAGGTAATCATAAATTTCTGTCACTGTTCCTACAGTAGATCTTGGATTGGTAGAAGATACTTTCTGTTGTATTGCAATTGCTGGGGCAACTCCTTTTATAAAATCAACACTTGGTTTGTCTAATTTACCGAGAAATTGGCGGGCATAGGACGACAAGCTTTCAATGTACCTTCTATGTCCTTCAGCAAATAATGTATCAAAAGCCAGAGAAGATTTTCCAGAACCAGACAGTCCTGTGATTACAGTCATTTTCCCATGTGGGATTTTTACCTCTATATCTTTAAGATTGTGTTCTTTTGCTCCTTTGATATGTATAAATTGCTCCTTCATTTACTCCTCTATTTCTTCTTCTAACAATTGTTTTTCATACATTTCGGCATAAACACCGTCTAGTTTTATCAATTCATCATGTGTTCCTTCCTCTATTTTACTTCCATCCTCCAAAACCAAGATACGGTCGGCATTGCGAATTGTAGATACACGGTGACTAACAATAAGACTTGTGTTTTTTTCAAAAGGTTTTGCCAAATTTTTCAAAATAATTTGTTCTGTATCTGTATCCACAGCCGACAAGCAATCGTCTAAAATGAGCAGTTTTGGATGTCTGATTAATGCTCTTGCAATACTAACACGTTGTTTTTGCCCCCCACTCAAATTAACTCCTCTTTCTCCAAGAACAGTATCTAGTCCTCCTTTAAAATCTTTAATGTCCTGCCACACATGTGTTGTTTTTAGCACTTCTATCACCTCTTCATCTGTTGCTTCTTGATTTTCTGTGAGACCAAACCTCACATTATCACGAATTGAATCAGAAAACAAAAACACCTCTTGAGGAACAAGTCCAGTTTGATTTCTAAACTGTTCTAGGTTAATCGTATTGAGATTCTTACCATCAATTTCTATTGTCCCTTCATCTGGATCAAACTGTCGCATGAGCAAGTTAATAATTGTCGATTTTCCAGAACCGGTTCTCCCCAAAATTGCAAGTGTTTCCCCTTTGTTCATTTTAAAGCTCAGGTTTTTGACTGCTTTAATTCCAGAAGAAGGGAAGGTATAAGAAACATTTTTAAACTCAATATTCCCTTCTAAATCAAAGGGTGCTTTGCTTGGATTATTGATATCAGCTGTTTCCTCTAAAAATTCATTGATTCTTTCCTGACTTGCTGCAGCTCTTTGGATATTTGAAACAACAAACCCAATAACGGCAAAAGGCCATGTTAACATATTTATAAAAAATATAAAAGCTACGATATCTCCTGAGTTAATTGTGCTTTGTGTACCAAATGAAAGCAGTCCACCATAATAAATCGTAAGAATTGTACTTAACCCAATTAAAAAGGTGATGGTTGGCATAAAGAATGCATTGGTTTTCACCAAAGCCATTTGTCTTTCGAGGTAACTTTCCGAGTCATCATTAAAGTCGCTCTGAAACCTATCTTCACCACTGTATGCTTTTAAGACGGAAATTCCCGAAAAGGTTTCTTGAACTCTTGTAGATATCTTAGATTGCTGTCTTTGGACCTTCTCACTTTGTTTATTTACAATATAAGAAACTTTATAAATCAAGTACGACATTATAGGAAGTGGAGCTAAAGTATAAAGTGTTAACTCTACGCTAATGTTCATCATATAGGTGATAACAAAAGCGAAAAGTACCACCAGATTAACCGAATACATAATGCCAGGACCAAGATATTGTCTAACATAGGTAACATCCTCAGAGATTCGATTCATCAAATCTCCAGTATTGTTCTTTTTATAGAAGTTATAAGATAGTTTTTGGTATTGCTGATAAATCTCATTTTTTAGATCAAATTCAATATGCCGAGAAACCATAATAATAGTTTGTCGTGTAAAAAACAGAAAAACACCTTTCCCTATCGAAAGTAAAACATACGTCCCTCCTAGCATTAATGCCATTGACAGCCACTCTTCCTTATTAAAACCCTCT
The DNA here is from genome assembly GCA_964585545.1 of uncultured Fluviicola sp. GTDB lineage: Bacteria > Bacteroidota > Bacteroidia > Flavobacteriales_D > Crocinitomicaceae > Brumimicrobium. Next base: position 237,374 of record CAZPDT010000001.1, on the reverse strand, counting down.
TCAAATTGATTTACTGCTTGCTTAACAATCAAAGGCATATTTACGAACAGGAAATTCGATCCAATAATAAAAACTACACCTAGAAGTAACTTCCATTTGTACTTTAATAAATATTTGTTGAGATAGCTTAGAGACTTCATCTATTAATTTCCTATTTTTGCATTCCGAATGCACTTTATATTAGTACAACAAAAGTAGTCATTTGGTTTTAATGAAGGTGTAAAAAAATTTATTACAATGATAGAAACAAAGAAAATAGATACAACAGATTTAAAGGACAATCCCGTACTGACTCCGATGAGTGAGTACAATCACGAACAACTTTTATTTTGCAATGATAACGCGACAGGATTAAAAGCGATTATTGCAGTGCACAACACTACTTTGGGTCCAGCCTTAGGTGGAACTAGAATGTGGATGTATAAAAATGAAAACGAAGCCCTTAATGATGTTTTGCGTTTATCTCGTGGGATGACCTACAAGAATTCAATCTCAGGATTAAATTTAGGTGGAGGAAAAGCAGTAATAATTGGCGATTCAAAGACTATGAAGTCAGAAGCGCTTTTTCGTCGTTTTGGCAAGTTTGTAAACAGTCTTGCAGGGAAATACATTACTGCTGAAGATGTTGGAATTTCGCCTATAGATATGACTTGGGTTAATATGGAAACAGACCATGTTGTTGGTTTACCAGGCAAAAGTGGGGATCCTTCCCCTATTACAGCGCTTGGTGTTTATGTTGGAATGAAAGCATGTGCCAAAAAACAATTTGGAAATGATAGTTTATCTGGAAGAAAGGTTGCAGTTCAAGGCGCAGGTCATGTTGGGGAATATCTCATCAAACACTTGCATGAAGAAAACGCTGAGATATTTGTATCTGATATTGATCAAGACAATTTAAAACGTGTTTCTGATAAATACGGTGCCAAAGTTGTCGGCTTAGAAGAAATCTATGATGTTGATATGGACATCTATGCACCATGTGCTCTAGGAGCAACAGTTAATGACAACACACTCTCCAGATTAAAATGTTCAATTATTGCAGGATCTGCAAACAATCAATTGGCAGATGAAGAAATTCATGGAAAAGCTGTGTTGGACAGAGGTATTATTTATGCTCCCGACTTTGCATTAAACGCAGGTGGAGTAATTAATGTGTATGCAGAACTCAAAGGGAATACTGCTGAATGGGCATTGCAAAAGGCTGAGGGAATTTATAATACAATATTTGAAATCATCAATCGTGTTGAACAAGAAAACATTCCCGCCTATGCTATAGCAAACAAGATTGCTGAAGAAAGAATTGAGACTGTTGGAAAAGTAAAATTACCTTATTAATGTCAGTACTGAATAGGCGACATATACGCATAAAAGTTTTACAAACATTATATGCATTTTCTCAACACAAGGACAAAGATATTTTGTGGGCAGAGAAAGAGCTGTTTCGTGCCATTCAACAAATGTATGATCTATACCTCTCTTTGCTTTTGTTGTTTCCGGAGTTGAAAGATAAGGCATTGCATCGTATTGAAGAAAACAAGAAAAAAATGATGCCAACAAAAGAGGATACACACCCCAACTTAAAATTTGTTGACAATCAAATCATTAAAATTATAGAGGAAAGTACCTCATTACGTAAAATCGCCGAAGAACGAAAGGTCAATTGGACAGGTGATGAAAAACAAGAGCTCATTCGCAAGATGTACAATCACATCCGTCAGTCAGAGACTTACTTCGAATTCATGAACAATGAACAATCGGGTTTTGAGGACGACAAAGCGTTTATGGTGCAGTTATTTAAAACTGAAATTGCCAATTTTCAGCTGTTGTACGATTTTCTGGAGGATCAAAGTGTATATTGGTTAGACGATATAGATTTAACCTGTTCGATGGTAATAAAGACCATTAAGAAGTTTGAAAATAGTGAAGGTGAAACTGCAAATCAAATTCTTCCGTTGTATAAATCCAATTCAGACAATGAGAAAGACAATGAGGAAAAGAGGTATATGAGACAACTTTTGAAGGAAACAATTAAATCACGACCAGAGAACTTAAAGCTCATTGCTAGTTTAACAAAAAACTGGGAGTTGGACCGCATTGCCAGAATGGATGTCCTGTTAATGGAATTGGCTATCACTGAATTGGTTAAATTCAATAACATACCTACAAAAGTTACGTTGAATGAATTTATCGAAATATCAAAGTATTACAGTACACCCAAAAGCAATGGTTTTATCAATGGTATTTTAGATAAAGCGATTATAAAATTAGAGAAAGACGGTAAAATAAAGAAAACAGGAAGAGGATTGATGAAATAGTTTTTTAGTTTTACATTTTGAAAATTAGAATTGAATAAAACATCAATCAAAAATAATTATAAACGAAAAAAAAACAATGATGAAGCAAATACTTAGTTTAACAATACTTTCGGTATTGTTTTGGTCTTGTGGAGGAAGTGAAGATTCTGGTATGGAAATAGGACAATATACCACGATTGAAGTTGAAAGCATATATGATGCTGGTACTGTTGCGAAAGGGGAATTAATTCATGCAGATATAAAAATAAAAAATACGGGAGACTATCCCCTATATATTGCAAATATTCAGCCTGCTTGTAGTTGTACAGTTTCAGAATACGAGAAGGATCCTATTCCACCAGGGAAAACAAGTATAATTAAAGCCGAAATCGATACAGACAAAGTAGGTATGGGCATAGTTAATAAGCCGATAAATATTACGGCCAACACACATCCATCAGAAACTACAGTAACGATTAGAGCGAAGGTTATCGACTAATCCAAAAAATAAATATTAACTAAAAAAATGTAAATTATGTCAGGAGGAGGAATGCAATTGGTAATGTTATTACTCATTTTGGGAGTCTTTTATTTCTTTATGATTCGCCCACAAATGAAAAAACAAAAAGAATTAAGAAAGTTTCGAGAAGGGCTTAAAAACGGTGATAAAGTTGTCACCATCGGAGGGATTCATGGAAAAGTCTTAGAAATCAATGATACGGATGTATTGTTAAGCTGTGAAGGAGGAACAAAAATCCGTGTAGAAAAATCAGCGATTTCAAAAGAAATGGATGAACAACAACTTGCCCAAGCTAACAAGTAGTTTGTTTTAACCTGCATAAAATTAAACCGTTTAGAAGTAAAAAATGTGATGGCAACAGCTTGCCAGCTCAATGAGTTGCTGCAGGCTTGCCACGCTAAAATCAATAATCTGAAGCGCAGACGGATCACAACTAAACAGTTACGATAAATCTTTGTTCACCAGAATGTTTATTCGACACTATCCTGCATTATTCAGAGTCATTGTTTTTTCTGGCTGATCTTCTCTCTTTTCTTTTCTTTTTCCGGACTGCTTTTTTACTTTTTCTATAGGCCTTTTTTACTCCTCTCCTATTTTGTCGGTACTCTTTCATGCTCTCTTTGTACTCTTCTTTATTCATTTTTTCGAAGGTAGAATCAAAGGCAACTTTCCCACTTTTAATATCTTGTACGACACATTCTAGAACAAAATCATCGGTATTGGGTTTATAATCCATACTTAAATCTTGGTCAAATAACGAAGCCAACCCCGAATATAAAGACGCTGAAAATCCACTTCTGTACTTCGAGATAATTTCTTGAACAGTCATGCCTGTTTCACGGTATATCAATTTTGTTAAAACCTTTCCTTCAGAAACATACAGATCTTTTAAAAGAAATTTAAACTGTGACTTGAGTTCCTTTTGTGTTTGTCGTGCCACTTTACGTTTTTTTCTATTTTTCTCCGTATGCTCTATAAGGTAATCTAAGGAATCAACAACTTTTGCGGCATACAGTGCCAACGGATAAACCTTTCTAACTTTTTGAAGAGCAATTCTGTATTTTTGATCAAAATTACTGGGTAAATCAAAACCTTCATAAATCTGCAATCGATTTATCGTAGTGTCCTTACCATTATTTTTTACACTATCTTCTATAAGGTTTTGAGAGAAACTCCAACTTGTAAAAAGCAGAAAAAATATAATTAATTGTCTTGTACCCATGAGATTTAAAATAATTCTTTATATATTTATACAAATAAAATGTAAGATATACAAAAATTCTGCCATGAAAACTAAACCGCTTCTTCAATTTCTCTCATTATTTTTTATTTTGGGAATACTTCTGCTTTCGTCGTGTAAAAACTCATCATCTGACACATTAGGTGATGAAAATGACACAATTCCAAATCAAGACAGTATCGATATGTTTCAAAATGATACCCTAGGGACAAACATCGACGACGATACGATGACCGTAAAAAAAGTATTTAAAAATCCCGATACCCAAGAGGCTCATCAGGAAATTGTTAAAAAATATGGAGAACAATGGGACTTATGTCGATGCATTCAAAAAAGTGACTCTGTAAATAAAGCACTTATGGAGGCTTCAGACGATGAGTTTGATGCTGTAATGGAGCGTTCTGATTATATTGACAGGAAGTGTAAGGATATGCTGATTCATCCTAACGACACTCCTGAAGAAAGATATGCCTATCAAAAAAAGGTGAATGATTGTCTCAAAAAAGCGAAAAAGTAATATTCAATTGCCTTTTATATGACTAATGCAATCGTCAATCAGCAGTTATAAGAAAAATAACTTCTATTTTAAAGCAAAGTGCTCTTCTGCTTTTTGAGCAATTTGTCCACCAATCGCCAATGAGGCCGTAGCAGCAGGAGAAGGCGCATTCAAAACATGAATGGAATGTCCGTGGTATTCAATTCTGAAATCGTCTCTCGTATCTCCATCTTGACTTAAAAGCAAAGCCCTCACCCCTGACCTCCCTGGCCGAATATCTTCCATCGTTAAAGAAGGAATCAATCCCTGTAAGGTTTTTAGAAATAATTTCTTTGAAAATGCTCTTCGGTATTCATTAATCCCAAATTTCATGTTGTTAAAAAATAATTTCCACGTTCCTTTATAGGTAAGAGCATCAAAGGTGTCTTTCATATTGAAGTCAATCTTTTTATAGCCTTCTCTTTTAAAGGTAAAAACCGCATTCGGTCCACATTCAATCTCTCCATCTGTCATGCGGGTAAAATGGACACCGAGGAAAGGAAAGTCAGGATTGGGAACAGGATAAATAAGATTTTTCACTTTGTGTTTTCCCTTTTCAGTTAATTCGTAATAATCTCCGCGGAATCCAACCACTTGTTCTTTCAATTTCACTCCATCTTTGCGAGCCATTCGGTCGGCTTGTAGCCCTGCACAAAAAATTAAATGTTTCGCTTTAATCTTTTTAGTTTCACCAATAACAGTAGAATACGATTCATTATTCTCAATACCTATGACCTCCTGTCCGAGTATTGTTTTTGATTGCTTGTTGATTGCTTTGGCATTGGCAATCATTTTTTCGGTAGCATCACGGTAGTCAATAATTCCAGTACAAGGCACCCGAATACCAGCTACACCATCAACAAAAGGCTCAATTTCTTTAATTTGTTCGGCATTGATTTTTTCAATGCCTTCAATTTTATTTTCAAGACCAATATTGAATATTTTATCCAGATAAGGAAGTTCTTCTTTCTTGGTGGCTACAACAACTTTCCCACAAACATCGTGGGGAACATTGTTTTCTTTTGCAAATTCCACCAATTCACGTCGCCCTTTTACACAATTTTCAGCTTTTAACGAACCAGGCGTATAATACAAACCCGAGTGGATAACCCCTGAATTGTTTCCTGTTTGGTGATCTGCAAAGTGATTTTCTTTTTCAATAAGAACAATATTCAATTCAGGATTTCTCTTTTGAAGTTTATAAAAGGTCGCCGCACCTACAATACCTCCTCCAATAATTGCTATGTCAAATAATTGATTTTCCACAAAATAATTTTTTACAAAAATAACAAAATAGCAGCAGTTGAACTTCAAATTTTAATTTGTTGTCCTTCCATTCGCAGACTGTTTCTTTTATCGTGAACAATATTGAATACTTGGATGCTTTTGATTTTAAATTTCGCTTGCAATTTCCTGATATAGTTATTGGTTGGAAACAGACGGTTTTTATAATTGTATAAATTTATTAGTTTAGTATCTTCGAACAGAGAGAAAGTTAAACCAGATGAAACAAACTAAGGAAAAATCCAACACGGCAATAAATGTCTTTAAAAGGATACTGCCCAGTCCGTTTGCTATTGCTATTGTTTTAACATTACTTACGCTTATCATTGCTCAAGTTTTCACCAAACCAGAAGGTGTATCGAATGGGACTTATTTTCTAAAGCTAATCAGTTCGTGGGAGAATGGACTTTGGGACAGCTCTGGAGGCGGCTTGTACTTTGCCTTTCAAATGATGTTGATTCTGGTCTTGGGTCATATTTTAGCACTCACTCCCTTTGTAAATCGTCTCATTCAGTCCATGTTGCGTTATTGCACAACAACCTCCACCAGTGTTGTTATAGTATCCATTGGCGCAATCATAATGGGTTTGTTAAACTGGGGTTTGGGATTAATCTTTGGTGCCATTATCGCAAGAAAGGTAGGAGAAAAGTTTGCATTTGAGAACAAGCCTTTAAATTATGGCTTAGTTGGTGCGGCAGCTTATGTAACAATGATGGTTTGGCACGGTGGTTTATCGGGAAGCGCAACAACCAAAGCCATGGAGCCAGGGTATCTTCCCGAACTGATGAAGAATTCAAACATTACAGGTATCTTTCCCCATAGCGTTCCTTTTAATGAAACCATTGGTTCTACTTTAAATATATCGGTTTCAATTGCATGCATTGTACTGATTCCCTTGTTTTTATATATTATTTCCAAAAAATCAAAGATGGAAAAAGTCCCTCATTTTGACCAAGAAGAAAAAGAAAAACAATTGGCTTCAAACGCAGAAAAAAAAGGTGCCGAAAGAATAGATTACAGTAATATATTTGGAATTGGATTAGGTGTATTTATTCTTCTTTTTGGAATTTATAAAGCCTTAAGTTATCAAGGGGAAAGTGCATTGGGTTTTATTCAACTCAACTATATAAACTTCATCTTTTTAGGGTTGTCTTTAGCATTGCATAAAACACTACACAATTTCTCCGGAGCATTACAAAAATCAATTGGTGATGTTTCAGGTATACTGATTCAATTCCCCTTTTATTTTGGAATTATCGCCATTATGAAAAGCAGCGGATTGGTTTCCTTGTTTTCAGATTCAATAACCTCAATAGCTACAGCTTATACCTTACCTCTATTCACCTATTTCAGCGCAGGATTGGTTAATATCTTTGTTCCTAGTGGAGGTGGACAGTGGGCGATTCAAGGACCAATCATTGCAGAAACAGCTCACCAATTGGGTGCAAGTTTGTCCAAATCAATTCTAGCAATGGCTTATGGAGATCAATTAACAAATATGTTACAGCCTTTTTGGGCATTGCCTCTATTGGGTATTACAAAACTAAAACCACAACAGTTGTTACCCTATACTTTTTTATTGTTTCTTCTTGGCGGATGTATCTTTGGCGTGGCACTTCTTCTATAAAAGGCCTTCACTAAAACTCAGTGCTTAGTAAAAAAGAAGGATAAAAGATTCAATTTGAATACTGATGTGTTTTCCGACCATCCACTAGATAATTTAATCCAATCCTTCCAACTCTTCCAATACGCCTTCTTGCCATAGACTGGGGAAAAATTTTCTTTGTTGGTATTTGGGGTGAAGGTATTTCTTCCATTCACTTCCTCCTGTGGCAGCTTTGTTTTCACCTTTTTGATCCAAATAATGTTGTGCGGTTTCTAAATGAACCATTGGCCATTTCACATTGTAAAGCAAATCAAATTCTTGCATTTTATCAGATAATTCTTTAGAAGGATTTTTCATTTGAGTAAATTTCTCCTCCAATGTTCTTCCTTTAACAGCTTCTGTCATTTCCATCAACTTCTCTTCATATTTATCCTCAAACAATCTCAAAGTTAAAGTTTTCTTTCCTGTTTTTCTATCATATCCTGCATCCTTCCAGTAGATGTGTTCAAAATAATCAGCCGTTGTTGGTTTTGAGATGTTCTCCATTCGTTCTCTTCCCTTTTGATTGATTAAGTTTTTTAATCGTGTACAATAAATTTCAATATATCTGAAAGAAACACTTTGAAATCCGCTAGCTGGAGCTAATGTCTTACGGAATATATTGTAATCGTCATAATCCATTCCGTATTTCATTACATCAAAAGAATCAATAAGCATAAGAGCATAGCGGTTCAGTCGCTTTAATTTTTCAATCCATTGTGTTTCATCAAGGTCTTCATTGACCAATTGCTCAAGTTCATGCAACATCATTCCTGTTACCAATTCAGTAACTTGATGATACATAATAAAAATCTTTTCATCCTTGTAATTGGTTCTTGTTCTTTGCAAAGAATGAAGCGTATCTACTTCAATATAGTCCCAATAGGTAATTGGTTTTGCCTGTAACAATCCTTCTAAATAAGTTTGTGAATTTTCTCCTAAATCTTCGTATTTTTTGTGAATTTGATCAATAATTTTGCTGCTTTCTTGTTTCATAATTTTAAATTTTTGATTTGTTGGTTGATCACATATAATGATAGCATGTACAACCTTTCTTGCACAAACAAAAATAACAATAATATTGAGTAAAAGACTTTTTAGTCCTAATTATTTTACCTGACTTTGAATAGCGCAAAAGGGTAAAGAAAAAATTCTACCAGTAGAACGATAAGGGCAGTACTTCAGAAATAAAATTTAAAAGTTGATTTTAAAAAAAAAAATCAGATCAACATGAAAAGACCAATAATAATAAAAAGAGTATTAACTATCATGCTGAGATAAAATCCTACAAGACAAAGTTTAGCTTTCGATTGAGCAATAAATAAAGCATTTGAGCCCATTGAGAGAAAAGCTGAAATTCCCACGAGTGACCAAAGGTCATGAATAATAGACAAATAGGCTGCAACTCCACCAACACAACTCTGAAGGGTAATCATCAATGTCATTGCTCCAAATCTATACTTGTCAAAAGCCTCTTCTTGTTTTGCTATCCAATTCATAATAAGTTTATATAATTTATTAAAATTTGTTCTCTTAAATAATGCAACGAAATTAATCAAAAATTTGAAATTTCATCCTAATTTAGCACTTATATTTTTAAAAATGTTAATCCTGAATCAAGTCCATTAGCAAGATCTAACAGACTTGTTGTTGTTAACATCGTGGCCAAATCCTCACGAATCTCCTTAAATTGTGCGTGTAAAGGGCATGGTTTATTCTCATTACATTCTTCAAATCCAAGTATACAACTTCGGTAAACTTTATCACCATCGATTGCTTCTATTACGCTACTTAATTTAACTTTTTCTAGATTTTTCTTTTGGATAAAAAATCCTCCAGATGGTCCTTTAGTAGAATTAATTATTCCACTTCGTGAGAGTTCTTGTAAAATTTTTGCTGTAAAAGCCTCTGGAGAATCAATTGCTTTCGCAATATCTTTAATGCCTGTCTTTTTCTCACTTTTCAGTGCTTGCTTAGCAATAAAGAGAGTTGCTTTAATACCATATTCACATGCCTTAGAAAACATACCGTTCAATTTAGACTCCAAAATTAAAAATTTAATTCAATTTTTGTTTTTCTAATTCAACAGCTTTAGGAAAGAGGATATTATTCTCCAGATGCAAATGTAAACTCAAATCAAGAAATAGTTCATTTAAAAGTGCAGCAATTTCTTTGTACTCTTTAGACACACTTTCATTTAAAGAGTTGCTTCCCAAAAGGCGTTTTATTTCTTTAACCAATAAAAACTGGGTATCGTGTTCATGAATCATTTTATCGACAGGTTGTTTCACTGATTTTTCTCTTGGGTTCTCTAGCTTTCCTCTTACTGCAATAATTTTTTTAATCATTGGGAATAAAATCAGTTCTTCTCTTTTCATGTGGGCTCCCAATTCTTGTGCAAGTTGTTCAAACGACACCTTAATTTGTTCTATTTCCTTGCTTTCTTGAATCCCTTCTTTTAAAGAATCAATTATTTTTTCTCGTATATTTATTAATAGTTGATCGGTAAAACGATGGTGGGTTTTTTGAATATAATCAGCCAATAAATCCAATGGCCAATGAGCAACATCGACTTCATATTTTTTTTGCGGGTCTTCTTGGATAGCGCTTAGTTTTTTGAGAAATTCGGTCGGTTGAACTTCTGCATTCATAAGTGCTTCTTCTAAAGTTAAATTACCTTTACAAAAAAAGTCGAGATGATACGATTGAAACAATTGAATATTTGCAAAATCTGCTTTTGCTAAGTCTTGTATTTTTATATCTAATAATTTGTCCATGGTTCTAAATTTTAAAAAGAGGATTTGTTGTTTCTATTTAAATAAAGTATAGATAGTTCCGATGCGGGTGTTCAATCATCCTTTATTCATTACAAAAGACAATTTTACGCATAACACATTAAAAACACAAAGAATAAAAGACTAATTTGTCTCTTTTTTTGATGTTTTGTGTTTTAAAGAAGTATTATATTTGTTCATAATATTTACAATTTATACTGTTTTTAATCCATTAAAAATTATGAATCATTACTTTAGAGCTCTTTTATTGCTGTTGATCTTGTCTACCACGAGCTGTGGAACATCCAATAAAAATTCCAAAGAGGTCCAAAACAAATCAGATTTTAAAAATGTTGATGCCAATTCCTTTAATAATGAAGATGCAAAGCCCCCAGTACCACCATCTAAAACTATAGATTTAAAAAATAAAGGAACAGGTCCTATAACCCATCTTGTTCTTCCTCAAGAAATTGATAAAGAGTTAGCGGCTAAGGGTGAAAAAATACACCAACAAAAGTGCATGGTTTGTCACAGACCTTATCAAAAATTAATTGGTCCTGCTCCTGTTGATATTCTAAAGCGAAGAACTCCTGAATGGGTAATGAATTTGATTATTAATCCGGAGGAAATGGTTCAGAAAGACCCTCTAGCAAAAGCATTAATGGAAGAGTATCACGGTGTTGTAATGCCCAATCAGAAAGTTTCAGAAGATGATGCTCGGGCAATTTTAGAGTATTACCGTACCTTATAATTGAATATCCAGTTGACTTTGAAAAATGTTTTTGAGTTCACAATATCGAAGCATTGATTTAGTACTAAAGAATAAATAAGTTGTATTGAATTTACATTAAAAAATGAGGAGTCAAGTATCCTGTCAGAAAGGAAAAAACAAAAGACAAAAACATCTTTATATGATTTTTATCATATTTCTCACACTTTTTAATTACATTGTGCGTGTATGTTTCTTATACGTTTAATTTTGTAGTAATTAATTTTTAAAACTTAAAAAAATAAAAAATCATGAAGTATTATTTTAGAATTATTGTACTGCTCCTTGCTGTATCACTATATAGCTGTGGAGCCGGTGAAGGTGACGCTAACAATAGTGAACAAGCACTTGAAAATCCAAACAATCCAAACAACCCTAATTATGATGAAGGTGGCGCAACTGCAAGCACAGATGAAGGCGCTGCAGATGAGGATGTTCCCCCATCAGAAATGGTTGATTTAGAAAATAAAGGGATTGGCCCAATTAAAAATGTTGACATTCCAGACGAAATTGATCAAGATTTAGCAGCAAAAGGAGAAGAAGTATACCAGCAAAAGTGTACAGCTTGCCACAATCCCTATAAACGTCTTGTTGGTCCTCCTCAAGAAGGAATTATGGAAAAAAGAACTCCTGAGTGGGTTATGAACATGATTATGAATCCCGAAGAAATGCTTCAAAAAGACCCTATCGCTAAAGCAATGTTAGAAGAGTTTAACGGAGCAGTAATGTCGAATCAAGACATTTCTGAGGAAGAAGCTCGTGCTCTAGTAGAATATTTCCGTACTTTATAAGAAGTATGAATATATACTACAAAATTAAACGTAAATTAATTGAAAATAAATGATACGAATGGCTACCGGTTTAATTCATTCATTTTGATTTCAAAAGTTAGCAATAAAGGTGGGGGTAAGACATTGTTTTACTCCCATTTTATTTTTTAGGTATACAATTATGTACGCTTTGATTGCTGTTGGACATTGTAAATAAATAATAAAATCACCCAATTGTTGTAAGGAATATGAATTTCTTTAAAAAATATACACAAATCGCACTTGCCTTTTTTGTGATGGCAGTATCATTAGGGTTATTAATGCGTTTTTTTTCTGTATCTCAAATCGATTTTGTCTACAAATATGTAAGACATGCCCATTCTCATGTCGCTTTAATGGGATGGGTTTATTTTGCATTAATTACGTTAATTGGATTATATTTCCTAAGCAACCAAACCCCAAAGAAAACTTACAATTGGATATTCGGTTTCACAATGCTTACTGTATTTGGAATGCTTTGTAGTTTTCCTTTTCAGGGATATGCATTGTTCTCTATCATATTTTCATCACTTTTTTTAATCTCCAGTTATCTCTTTGCATGGTTCTTCTTTAAATATACGCCTAACGTTCTTCAAAGACAGTTACCTTCATACAGGGCGATTCGTTATGCTATTATTTATATGCTTATTTCTAGCGCAGGACCTTGGGCAATTGGTGGGGTAATGGGAACAATTGGTCCAGATCCTTTTTGGTATCCCACGACAATCTATTTTTATTTGCATTTTCAATACAATGCATGGATAATTTTAGGAATGATAGGAGTATTCCTAAAAATACTTGAAAAAAAAGGCATACAAATAGATAAAAGATTGTTTAAATCATTCTTAATCTACTTTAATATCGGAGCAGTTCTTACATTTTTTATCAATATCTTATTTGCTCAACCTCCTCATGAACTGTATATCATCTCGATTTTTGGGGCATTCATGCAGCTTATCTCAGTGGTTCTTTTCATCAAAATAATACGCAGTAAATTACACGAAATTAAGCTTATTTTTAGTCCCTTGAGTCTACAATTGCTCTATTGGTCGATGGTTTTATTTGTAATGAAGTTGATTATGCAACTCTTGGGTTCATTTCCTGATTTGGCAAAGATAATAGCCACCTATAAATATTTAACAATTGGTTTTCTGCATTGGGTATTCCTCGGCATAATCACATTGTCTTTATTTGCATTATTGGAAAAGCACGTCTCATTCGACTCAATCAAAAAAGTGCCTATTTATTCTTGGATTTATATTGACAGAAGGAATTATATTTTACAAACCGTTGGTCAACATCTTCCATTTCCCGATGCTCCCCAATTACGACTGGATATTATTCTATGCCAGCGCTTTATTGGTAATTGCTATTGTATGGATTTTTTTACAACAGTTTACAAAACACAACATAAACAAGTGTCATAAAATATCAACTCTAAACTAAAAGTTAAAAATATTAGAAACTTAAAAAGAGAATCTTATGGCAACAATTTTACTTATAGAAGACAATTTGGAATTGCTTTCCAATATAAAGGAAATATTAATTCTTGCTGGCTATAATGTCTGCACAGCAACTGATGGTTTATCTGGAGTAGAAGTAGCTTTAAAATGTTCCCCCGATTTAATCCTATCGGATATTATGATGCCAAAACTAGACGGATTCGGCGTACTTCATTTGATCCATAAGCATCCCATAATAGCAGATATACCTTTTATATTTCTAACCGCAAAATCAGACCGTACAGAGTTTAGAAAAGGAATGGAAATGGGAGCAGATGATTTTATCACAAAACCTTTTAGTGACACAGAGTTATTAAATGCAATTGAAAGACAGTTTAAAAAATTTGAACGGCTCAAGAATACGACAAAATTGCCCCAAGCAAATACCAATTATTTCGAACAAGCCAATTATGAATCTGCTTTAAATGAACTATTGAAGGATAGTGCTTTAAATAAATACAAAAAAAAGCAAATTATTTTCAAAGAAGATAACCATCCACAATTTGTTTATTATTTAAAGTCGGGGATGGCAAAGTCATACAAAACCAATGAAGGAGGGAAAGAGTTAACCATCCAACTCTATGCTCCTGGAGATATCATTGGTTATATTGCAATTCTTGAAGGAAGCACTTATCAGTTTACAGCACAGGCTCTCGAAAATTGTGAGATTGTTTTGATCTCTAGGAATGCATTTATCAACCTGATTAAAACCAATACAGCTTTTGCTCTTCAAGTCGTTGAGGTATTGGTAAAACACAACAGTCAGAAAGCAGAAAGGATGATTCATTTAGCTTACAATTCGTTGAGAAAAAGAGTTGCCAACACCCTGTTATTGTTAAAAAACAAGTTTACAACCGATCAAGAAGAACTCTTTACAATAAATATAACACGAGAAGAGCTCGCAAACATTTCTGGAACTACAACAGAATCATTGATTCGGACATTAAGTGATTTTAAAGATGAGAAACTTATTGCAATCAATAAAAGAGAAATTAGAATATTAGATGAAAATAGATTAAAAAATCTTTTCAATTAATCTAACCCGAACTATTCATCTTATTTCTATTAATCGCCTGACTAATATTTTCTAGATTCTGCATATATCAACCCTTTCAGCACATTTTTAATTCATAAGATGATTTTAATCATACTTTATATGACGAGAATCATATTAATTGATGGTATGCGTCATAGTTTAAACAGGGTTCTGATGGTAATTTTACACTGTAATATAAAATGTACAATTAATAATAGGAGAAATTATGAGACGAATATTTCAATTTTTAAGTTTTGGAGCACTGCTAACTATATGGGGTGCGTGCACGCCTGGAGGAGGATCTAGCAATGGAGCCAACTCAAACAAGAGTGCAGCTGAAAAAGTATATGTAGCCCCTGGAGATCATGACGATTACTACGCATTTATTTCTGGAGGTTTTAGCGGACAACTTTATACCTATGGTATTCCTTCCGCAAGAGTTCTGAAAATAATTCCTGTATTTTCACAAGATCCACAAACAGGATATGGATACAGTGAGGAAACAAAACCGATGTTGAATACATCATTTGGATTTGTGCCTTGGGATGATGCTCACCACCCTGATATTTCCCAAACCAATGGAGAACTAGATGGCCGATGGGTGTTTATTAATGGTAACAACACGCCAAGAATTGCACGCATAGATTTACAAAATTTCGAAACAGAAGAAATTATTGAAATCCCTAATAGTGCAGGTAATCACAGTTCTTCATTTGTAACTGGGAACACTGAATATGTCGTTGCAGGAACTCGATTCGCAATACCGATTCCACAAAAAGATATGCCTATAGATGAATACAAAGGTAACTTCAAAGGAACTTTATCTTTTATAGGTGTTGACCCTGAGTCTGGAGATATGGATTTGAGTTTTCAGATCAAGATGCCAGGTTTTGATTATGATTTGGGTCACCCAGGAAGAAATGAGTCGCATGATTGGTTTTTCTTTACAACCTATAACACTGAAGAGTCTCACAGTTTAATCGAAGTGAATGCTTCGCAAAAGGACAAAGACTTTCTTGTGGCTGTAAATTGGAAAAAAGCAGAAGAGTACGTCAAACAAGGAAAGGGGAAAATGGTTCCCGGGAAATATGCCCACAACAAACACAATGACAAAACCCACACAGCTACATCAACAATAATTGATTCTGTTTTGATGTTAGACCCCGTAGAATTACCTGGAATAGTTTACTTTATACCCTCAGCTAAATCGCCCCATGGTTGTGATGTAGATCCTTCTGGTGAACATATTGTGAGCAATGGTAAGTTGTCTGCAAATTTAGTTGTTCACTCGTTTAGCAAAATCAAAGAGGCTATTGAAAACAAAGAGTTTGAAGGAGAGGCGTATGGCATACCAATTGTGAAGTATGAGAACTCAATTGCCGGAATTGTTAAACAGCCTGGATTAGGTCCGTTGCATACAGAATTTGATGAAAGAGGAAATGCCTATACTACTTTCTTTATCTCTTCAGAAGTAGTAAAATGGAAGGTAGAAACACAAGAAATACTTGATAGACAGCCTGTATATTACTCTCCTGGCCATTTATCAATACCTGGTGGTAACAGTAGCAAACCCGACGGAAAGTATTTAATTTCTTTAAATAAAATAACTAAAGACAGGTATCTACCCGTTGGTCCAGAAATGAACCAATCGGCACAATTGTTCGACATCTCAGGTGAAAAGATGGAGTTATTACTTGATTTTCCAACCATAGGAGAGCCACATTACGCCACGATGATTCATGCTGATAAAATCAAGGATAAAACAAGGAAAATATACAAATTAGCAGAAAATGAACATCCAAAAGCAGTGAAAACCATGTCTGACATACGTGTTGAGAGAGATGGTAAAAATGTTCATATCTATATGTCAACCATTAGGAGTCATTTTACTCCAGACAACATCGAAGGAATTAAAGTTGGGGATAATGTTTACTTCCATGTGACCAACTTAGAGCAAGATTTTGACCTCCCTCATGGTTTTGCGGTAACAGGAGCCAATAACTCAGAATTATTGATTGATCCAGGTCAAACCAAAACTTTGTTGTGGAAACCGAAAAGAATTGGTGTATGGCCTTTCTACTGTACCGACTTTTGTTCTGCGCTTCACCAAGAAATGCAGGGCTACATAAGAGTTTCTCCTGAAGATTCAGACATTGAATTGTCGTGGTCATTAAATGGAGATATGCTAGGTTCAGATAAAGAGTAAATAGTTAACAATATTCACAAATCATCTTGTAGCAAAGCATAAAAACCAAAGAACAGTGGAATTCAATACTTTGTTCCACTGTTCTTTAAAAACAAAAAATGATGAAAAAGGCAAGTATTTTAATGATAATCGGTTCAGCCCTCCTACTTGGATTGTTTTATTTTCCACTATGGAATATTCAATTAGAAGCACCACAGTATCCTGAAGGACTTGGAATGAATATTCATATTGATAATATTGTAGGAGAAGAAGAGTTTGACATACAAAATATCGATGGTTTAAACCACTATATTGGAATGAAAACAATACCCGAAGCTCATGAAATGAAGGAGTTTTCTATCTTCCCTCTCGTTATTGGGGGGATGTCAGCAATCGGCATTTTATTAGGAATTTTAGGTCTCTTTGGCAAGATGAAACCCGTATTTTTCTTAACTTGGCTCATTACAATATCAATATTGGGCCTCATAGGAATGTATGATTTTAATAATTGGTTGATTGATTACGGTACAAATTTAAATCCCGATGCTCCAATTCAATTGTTGGATCATTTAGGCAATCCGATGACATATAAACCCCCATTGATTGGTTATAAGCAATTGTTGAATTTTAATGTAACTTCTCTTCCGGGTACTGGTGCATATATGATGTTTATTGGTTTAATCATCGTTTTAATTGCATTTATAGTTGGAAAAAGAGGTTCTCATCCTAAAAATTATGAAAAATACAATTATAATTCTCATCGCATCTCTCACTCTACTATCTTGCAGTAAAGGTATAGACCCTATTAGTTATGGTCAAGATGAATGTCAATATTGTCGAATGGCAATTGTTGATCAAGCACATGCTGCCCAATTGGTGACAGAAAAAGGGAAGAACTATAAGTTCGATTCTTCAGAGTGCCTCATTCATTTCTTAAGTGGAGACGCAAAGGTTGAAGAAAAGAAATTACTTCATATTCTTTCTGCCAATTATCTTCAACCTGGTCAAATGGTTGATGTTAAAAAAGCAACCTTCCTTGTTTCAAAGAACATCCCAAGCCCAATGGGTGGCTTTCTTTCAGCGTTTGAAAATAAAGAAAAGGCAAAGGAAATTCAGTCTGACTATGGAGGGGCTTTATACGATTGGGAAGCAGTAAAGAAAGAATTTGCACAACAAGTAAATTAAAAAATTAATCTTTTGAAAGCAGGGCATTATATCATTTTTTTATGGTTGGGTATATTCCTTCTTTTTAGCCCAACCCTCTCCTTTGGAAAAACAATTGAAGTTTGCACCAATTGTAACGTTAACAATATTCAGCATGCCATAAATAAAGCTGTGAAAGGAGACGTTATCTATGTCAAAAAAGGGCTTTATAAAGCGTCAAACATAGCCGTAAACAAATCACTTGATTTACGTGCAGAAGAGGGTGTTGTTATCGATGGAGAAAACAAAGGAGATGTTTTTATTATTACAGCAGATGGAGTGTCATTAAATGGTTTTAAAATCATCAATGTGGGCAAAAGTAATCTTGAAGATTTTGCAGCTGTAAACCTAAAAGGAGTGAACAATTTTACGATAAAAAACTTGCTGATAATTGATCCTTTTTTTGGGATACTTCTGGCAAAGTCAAACCACGGTGTTGTTAAGAACAATAAAATTTTCGGAAAAGCAGTCAGTGAGTTTAATGCGGGCAATGGAATCCATCTTTGGTATAGCCAGCACAATACAATTCAAGACAACCAAGTTATTCAAATGAGGGACGGTATTTATTTTGAATTCTCAAACAATTGCACAATAAAGAACAATCAAAGCAAAAACAATGTCCGTTATGGTCTTCATTTTATGTTTTCTAATAACAATACAGTCAAGTACAACTTGTTTACGTCCAACGGTGCAGGAATTGCCATAATGTTTTCTAAAGAAATGGAAATGTATAGAAATACAATTAAGAACAATTGGGGAAGTGCTGCCTATGGCATTTTACTCAAAGAGGTGTATGATGCAACCATTGCTTATAATGTTTTTGACCGCAATACGACGGCATTAAATGTTGAAGGTTGCAATAGAATAAATTACAGTCACAATGACCTTATAAGTAATGGATGGGCTGTCAATTCGAGAGGAGGAAATTATAAAAACATCTATAACAAGAATAACTTTCTCAATAATTCATTCGATTTGGCTTTTCAAGGAAGAGTCAATGAAAACTCATTTAATGGAAACTATTGGAGTGAATATACAGGTTACGATATTGACAAGGATGGAATTGGTGATGTACCCTATCGACCTGTAAAATTGTTTTCACATTTTGTACAAAAAACACCAGAGTCTATTGTATTATTGCGCAGTTTATTTGTTGACTTAATTAATTTTGCAGAAAAAGTATCTCCTATAATTACACCAGATAAACTCGTCGATAAATCGCCTTACATGAAAATGATTAATCATGATAGAGATTAAAGAAATAAATAAAACATTTGGTAAAAATCATGTGCTAAAAGGCATTAATTTACAATTAGAAGGCAAAGGTGTGTTTGCAATTCTAGGTCCTAATGGATCAGGAAAAACCACCCTTATCAAATGCATTCTTGGAATGATTCTCCCCTCATCAGGTGATGTTTTTATTGAAGGTTCCTCAATACATAAAAAATGGAAATACAGACAGGAGATCAGTTATTTGCCTCAAATTTCAAACTTTCCAGGTAATCTTACAGTACGAGAGCTTTTTAAAATGATTAAAGATTTACGCAACAATACATCAGCAAATGAAGATGAATTGGTTGCTCAATTTCAACTCGAACCCTATTTAAAGAAAAAATTAGGTACCTTATCTGGAGGAACCAAGCAAAAGGTGAATTTAATTCTTACCTTTTTATTCGACAGTCCAATCATTATTCTTGACGAGCCCACAACTGGTCTTGACCCTACAGCATTAATTATACTCAAAGAATTAATTGCTAAAGAGAAAGCCAAAGGGAAAATGATTTTATTGACCTCTCACATTATGAATTTTGTAGAAGAAGTGGCAGATGAGATGGTTTTTTTATTAGAAGGAAAGGTTTACTTTAAAGGGACGGCAACATCTTTAAAAGAAAAAACCGATGAGGCTGATTTTGAGCATGCCATATCGAAACTATTAACACAGAATATCCATGTTTAAAATATTAAAATATAGCTTGTATGATTTGGCCAGAAGTGGCTGGAGTTATTTGTATTTGCTTTTTTATGCCTTAATTGGATTTGTTCTGTTGTTTTTGAGTCCAAATTTATCCAAAGCTGTTTTGACATTGATGAATGTAGTTATTTTGTTGGTTCCGTTAATAGGCACTGTATTTGGTGTGATGTATTATTATAATTCTAAAGAATTTTCGACCCTTTTACTGGCGTTACCAATTAAACGCAGCACAATATTCATCGGGCAATATTTAGGCATTGCATTATCGTTATCATTGAGCCTATTTATAGGGTTAGGACTCCCGTTTCTCATCTATGGATTGTTCCAATCAGATGCAATATTGGATTTTGCCACCTTACTTTTATTAGGGGTATTTCTTAGTTTTATATTCTCTGGTCTCTCCTACAATGCAGCGATGTTTTTTGACAACAGAATCAAAGGATTTGGATTTGCTATATTGGTTTGGTTGTTCTTTGCTGTTATTTATGATGGAATATTCCTGATTATTTTAACACAATTCAATGAATATCCACTCGATCAATTCTCATTAGTCGTCAGCATCATTAATCCCATAGACTTATCACGTATAATGATGTTGCTAAAACTTGACATCTCTGCCCTAATGGGCTATACAAGTGCGTTGTTTAAACATTTCTTCGGTAGTAATTTGGGAAGTTTTATCGCTATGGGTATATTGATAATATGGTCGGTTATTCCCGTACTAATTCTCAAAGCAAAATCTTCGAGAAAGAATTTTTAGTTCAAGCCACAAATACTTTTGTATATTTATCCAAAAGTATATTTCTTAAATCCCATGATAAAAGATAAAATAATTCTCGGAATTGATCCTGGTACAACAATTATGGGATACGGAATTATACAAGTAAAAAACAATAAAATACAACTTATTACCTATGGTGTTGTACATTTAAGGAAGTTGGCGACACATCCTGATAAGCTCAAACGCATTTTTGAGCGTGTAGAAGCCATCATTAAGGAGTATAAACCAGATGAAATGGCCATTGAGGCTCCATTTTTTGGTAAAAATGTGCAGTCCATGTTAAAATTAGGACGTGCCCAAGGTGTTTGTATTGCTGCTTCATTAAGCAGAAACGTACCGTTTGAAGAGTACACACCCCGGCGAGTAAAACAGGCTATAACAGGGAAAGGTTCCGCAAGCAAAGAACAAGTCGCAGCTATGATTCAAAAGCTTGTCGGCTTAAAAGAAATCCCTCAACATTTAGATGCTACAGATGGTTTAGCAGCAGCAATATGCCATCATTTCTCAAAGGGAAAAGGCGAGCATAATAAAACAAAAGCGTCCAACTGGAAAGCTTTTATCAATCAAAATCCAGATCGCAATAAAAGTCCTGACAAGAAAAAAAAATAAATTTGGAGTGTTCAGGGGCTTTTTAGTTCTGAATTGTAACTCAAATTTGTAGCATAAAAATTTTGAGTATTTCCAAAAGTAGCTGATAATATAGCTTTAGAACAAAAATATTATAATACAGCCTCCAAACTCAACGTTACGTAGTGAGCCTGTTATACTGGAGTTAATAGTTCGGATTAAGCCTCACGAATGGATTTAGCAATACGCTGCATTTCGTCATCAGACAATTCCAATTTTTCTTTGTGGAAATCCATATCTGCAATCCCATTTATGGGCATTAGATGTATGTGAGCATGTGGCACTTCAAGTCCTATTACGGTCATCCCTATTCTCTCACAATCAAAAATTTTATCCATCTTTTTGGCAATCTGTTTAGCAAAAGCCATAAATTCTCCTAGGTGATCATCTTCCATATCGAAGATATAATCAATTTCTTTTTTAGGAACAACAAGTACATGACCTTTTATAATAGGTTGAATATCCAAGAAGGCAAAAAATTTATCATTTTCTGCCACTTTATAGGAGGGAATATTTCCGTTAATAATTTGAGTAAAAATAGAGCTCATCATCTATGAATTTCAAGAATTTCAAATTGAATAATACCCCGTGGAGTTTCCACATCGGCAATATCTCCGACAGATTTCCCTAATAGACCTTTACCGATTGGCGATTCAATAGAAATCTTTTTTTCTTTTAAATTGGCCTCATTTTCAGCAACCAACGTATAAGTAACCTCAGCGTTATTGTTGAGGTTCTTGATTTTTACCTTTGATAAAATAAGGGCTTTAGATGTATCTATATCAGTATCATTTAATATCCGTGCATTTGCAATCACTTCTTTCAATTTTGAAATGCGCATTTCTAATATACCTTGTGCTTCTTTTGCTGCATCGTATTCGGCATTTTCAGACAAGTCTCCTTTCTCAATAGCTTCTCCAATCTGTTTGGAAATTTTTGGACGTTGAACAGTCTCCATATCACGGAGTTCCTTTTTCAATTTATTCAGTCCTTCCTCTGTATAATAATTAATCTTTGACATAATTATAAGGGTTTATGATGACATAAAAAACAAGAGAGTCAAGTTGACTCTCTAGCTATAACAAAGTTATGTAAAATTCGGTTTATTTCAAACTCAAGGCAACACCAAAAGTATGAATAATTCCAAAAGGGTTTGATAAACGCATCCCATATTCGAAGCCTAAAGGCATCTTTTTCTCGCCTAACAGAGCATCAACAGAAAGACCTGCTGTCAGTCCAGTAAGACTAGTTGTAGATTTTGTTTCATCAAAAATTTCTTTTTCACCTACAAAACCAACCCGTAGGTTAATGGCTGCTCCTTTAAAAGCCATACCATAGTCCAATCCAACATTAAACTGGTCATGTGTAAAAGAATTGGCATGAAAAGCTGCTGCTGCAGTCAACTTATTGTTTTCATTGAAGATAAAGTCATAAGCAAAACCGATAGCCAACAGCGTAGGCATTTCAAAACTAGAGACTCTTTGCTCTAATGTTGCATTTTTATCAGTTGATTTATATTCAATCTCTTTGGATAGCCCATCTCCTGAGTATGTCATAGGAGTTCCAACATTCTTTAAAGTAATTCCAAATTTAATGTTGTCTTGTTTACCAGTAATATAACGAACACCGGCATCAAAAGCAACACCTGCAGCCCTCATATCTGCGATGTTTTCTGATATCACTTTAACATTAAGTCCTGCATAAATAGAGTTGGAGAAAGAACGTGCATAAGCAACGTTTATAACATTAAGTCGTGGAGAGAATTGACCGATTCCTCCTTCAGGCAAGTCCACAGTCGTAATATCGATATCACCAAATCCAAACGCTTGGAGCGATAAAGCAATCACAGATTGATCTCCTACACGCTGTGCAATTCCAGCAGAATTCAATGAAATACCAGCACTTCCTAACCAATTGGTATAATTAAACTTAATTTGCGTTTTATCCGTAAAAGCCAATCCTGCAACATTCATAAATTGAGCTTCAATACCTTCGCTCGAGGCAACTCCAGCCGAACCAAATGCTGAAGCACGTGCCCAAGGATTGATCAATAATTCACTTGCACCTGCCGCACCGATACGGTCTTCATTCCCAGCAAAGGAAGAAAAACTCATCATTACTGCTCCAAGGAGCATTGAACTTTTAATAATCTTATTAACTATATTCATTGTTTTCAAAGTTTAGTGTCTCTAATTATAAGTTTTCTAAATCTATTTGACGCATTCCACCAAAGAATTTGACTACTCTGTCACCAATCCCTTCGACGTGAACATGGATAAGGTAAATTCCACTAGCAATAGGGATGTTTTCTCCATTTTTCAAGTCCCAATCCACTGATGTAATCGGACTGTCTTTATCGAATGCTCTAATCAACTTCCCAGAGGTATTGTAAATTCGTATCTTACACTTGTCTGGTAGATTGGTGATTTTAACACGTGAATCCAATCGTCCTGTTTCATATTCAGAATAAGCATAATATGGATTCGGAACAACGTTAATCATATCCAATGCATCGGCAAGTGCTTCCTCATTGTTCTTAATCGTTCTGAAATCATCCATTGACCATTCATAAGTTGGCGCTCCATTATACGCACCTGTCATTGTATATTCTTTATACTCTTGATTGATTCGAATGCTCATTCTTGCGTCAGTGCTCAACAACTTTCTATTGTCTAACAGTAGCGGGTAATATACCCAAGAAAGCTCTTTATATACTTTCTTATAACCTGCGGCATTTTCAGCATCTAGATTCGTATAGATAAATTGTCCTTCATCGTAGGCTGGCATATCTCCTTCAGGACGTCCAAATACATAAACAACATGCTGGCCACCTAAGACAAAATTCTGCGATTTACCAATAACATTAGACGTAGGGTTCCATTTCATGTCTCCTCCATTTTCACCAATAAGGAATGAATTTTCACCGTAAGCCATATTTAATCGACGTCCTGTTTCTACATCAATAGCATATCCTGGGAACCAGCCCATACCTGTAGGTGTTGTTCCATTTGGATTAGCTTCAGAAGCTTTATACCCACTATCACCTGGTTGGTTTCCATTCTTATCAATAGAAGGGCTCTTGCGCAACAATCCAGGTTTTCCATTATTAATGTTTAGATTAGGATCATTCCCTAATTCAATAACAGGACAGCGCGTCCATTTTGACTTATCACTTGTGTACACAATATCTATACTTGTTTGGAACACAGATGGCATGTCAAGCTTTTGCATTGAGGCAAATATAGTTGAGTTAACACCAATTGAAGAAGGTGTGCCTATTGGCATTAATCCACATTCACTTCTTCTGGTCAATTGACCTAATGTTAGCGTACCATCAAGAATATTTGAAAAATCCT
Organism: uncultured Fluviicola sp.; assembly: GCA_964585545.1. Taxonomy (GTDB): domain Bacteria; phylum Bacteroidota; class Bacteroidia; order Flavobacteriales_D; family Crocinitomicaceae; genus Brumimicrobium. The sequence continues at coordinate 212,842 of CAZPDT010000001.1, read as the reverse complement.
TATTGGGGTCGCCTTCCACAAAGTCCTTATAACAACCAGGATTGTAAAGGCCTAAATCTGGGTTTATTTGTGCAGAGGTTGGCACAAAACTTCCAGACATAATCCAGTTTCTAGGATCGTAAGAACTTAAATCGGATACACCTGACAACCAACGTTTAGAACTATCTGAGAAAGTTAAGCGCTCTTCAATTGGAAGTGCTAATTTATCTCTTTCAGCACATGTTGTAGATACTGGATTACTACAGGGGTATCTATCTAGGTAAATAGCGACAGAAATTCCCCAATCAGGAATCAACTGCTCATTATTATTATCAATTGTTCTATCGGATGTAATGGTACCCAATAACTCGCCTCCTTTTTTTGAATACCGTTTGAGTGTCCAACTTGCAGTATCAATCTTTGAAAAATTATCAAAAGTTAGTCTATAGTATCCTCCGTTTAAATTCAAAGGGTCAATAACTTTAACATTTATTGGTCCTCTACCCTTTTGATACGTTGGTGTGTCAATAGAACCATGCTTTACAATAAACTCTTCTGTTTGAGAGGTTAATTCTACCGCTCGATTTCCATTTCCTCTACCATCTAAAGTTGTAATCTCTGGAGAAGATCCATAAGGCAATTGGGTAATCGTACCATTAAAACTCGGCTGTGGAGAATGAGGTATACCAGCTATTGCTTTAATTGCACTACCATCTGCGGCCAAACGTGAACTAATATAAGGATGTTTTTGACCATCCAAGAAGTTGGCATCGTCGGGCTTATACGGTTTAAATTCATTAAATGCATAAGCAATAGCGATATAATAATAGGTTTTGTGATTAACAAGCGTGTTGTTGTTATCAAAAGCATCCGTCGTAATCTTAAAAGAATGGCGGATACCACGGTTTTCGCCTTTTACCATTTCCTTGGGGACAGAATAACCTAATGCCTCATCAAACTCAAAATTAACAAGCTGATTGGGAACTCCATTCTTTATGTCACACTGTGCAACTAATCTTGCTTTATCTTTTGAATTTTCACCAAAAATATCACTTACTTTTGCTGTCTTATCTTTCATTTGAAAGATTTGATAACCCTCAAAGCGATAGTATTTATCAATTGTTGAACCATCTAATGGGTCTTGAATATTGATGTTGTCTTCTACAGCATATTCCTCATTCATATTATTACCGTATGGATTGTCCAACAATAAAACCAATTCATTCTCCAATTCTACAATACTCAAAACTGGTGCTTGTGGTGGATCCATTATCTCAAAACAGTTATCAAACAAAGCCTGTGCTTTAGTATCATTTTTGAGCAGTACATTGATAGACTCTGTAGCATCACCAGTAAAGGCTTGTCCAAATACTACTCCAACAGTGAGGTTATTTACTGCTCCAGGTGTCAAAGTAAATGGTCCTGCAGTTTGTAGCATACGACGATCTGACGGTGTATTAGCAGTATTACTTCCATCAATATTTGTCTCTGACCAATCAAAGCCCATATCTACACCTTCAGTACCCCAATGTAAAGGATCGGAATCAGCTGGGAAAGAATAATAGGCTTCTACATTAGTTGCTCCTGTACTTGACTGGTGACCTGTTCCGCCATACACAACCTTAGAGTTGTCTAACCATATCCCATTCATGTAGTTATAAAATTCGCCCGGACTACTTGGATCAATCATTGCAGGGCTTGGTGCAATGTCTCCTCTATAGAAAGTATTGAATCTGCGCATACCGAAGCGTTCATTGTCAATAATACCATCCGAATAGCCAAGTCCTATTCCTGAATAAACAATACCATTACTGTCTATAGCATCTTGTACCGTTGGTGTAACCCAAATATAAGAACTATCGGCTTGCTTTACTTTGTGTGGCCCAGGATTGTCAATTCCATCAGCGTCTTGGTAAGGGCCTTCAAAAAAGTCAATTCCAACAGCTGGAGGATTGTTTCCATAACCAGGTTGACCACCTTGACCATCATCAAAATTTTTTCCATTATATGCATAGGCCAAACCACGAGAAACATCACATCCCACGTAATCATCTTCTGAAAAACCAACATCAGGATCGGCATACTGTGTAAAATAAGTATCTTCTAAAGTTTGGGTACTTCGGTTAATCATTTCATAGTTGTAGAAAGTCATCTGGTTTACCTCGTCGTTAGTAGCAAAAGAAAAGGCTTGTGCATGTATTTCCATACCTATTGGATCTGCACCTGTTTCAGTGTGAATATTTCCTTTGTCATTAAAGACCCACCAGTTTGTCTCATCACCAAATAAAGTAACCCGTCGATCATACCCACACTTCACGTCATCGCGTCCAAGAATATCATCAAACCAAGGTGTGTCTCCCTGAGAAGGATCATATATACCATCCCCAGACCCTCCTTGAGAAGGATAATCATAAAATGGAGCTAAGTAAAAGTCTTGCCCTCTTGATACATCCCCATGTGCTGGCCAATTGTTAATCCGTTGGATGGTTTGGTTGGATACAGGAAAATCATCTGTACAGTTAGGATCCTGGTCGCACTCAAAAGCCAAAGTATAATTAATTACTTCTGCTTTAGATATTGTAAAAAACTTATCGTATTCAATACAAACATCTGGATCTACAGTTGCTGCTCCAAAATCTCTTACTGCATCATCGCCTACAGGTTGAGAAGGATCATAATCTCCTGTTCCAACTGCAACTGATAAAGGACCAGCCCAAAAATCATCTCCGTTCGACCTGAACAAAACTGCCGCCAATTTAATTTGATTGTTTACATCGACACCTCCCATCCAGATAGAGCCTGAATAAAGCACATGGTTACCACTACCAATAGGCACTTCGTACGAAGCCGCATTGATTTGTCTGTTCTGCCACAAAGACCCTCCTGTTTCGATTAGAGCTTTAATATCATTGAACTCCATAAAAAGACGACTTTCTGAAGGCGGACAATTGGCCTTTGCATAATCATTACTACTGTTTTGTATCGGCTTTGTCGCCTTACCATCTGTATATGATGCAGGTGGTTTTATTGCATTTGAATTAAAGCCGATGCCTATTAATACCAGTATTATTAAATAAACTCTCATAATATAACTAATTTAAAAATTCTTTAAAAATCAAACTTAACGCCCAATCTAATTGTTCGTGGTGAGCTTACATTGTAGGGATTAACCATATACATGCTGTACAAATCTCTATATGATTGCTCATCCAATTTACTTTGAATTGTGCTTTGCCACTCTGCTGCTGCCAAGTAACCGTCGTCATCTGCAACTCCAGTGGCTCTGTATACATCAATAACGTTAAATTGATTTAAAAGGTTGGTAATTCTTAGATAAACCGTCAAGAAAGCGTGTTTTTTCTTTTCATTCTCTTTTCCGAACGTTAAATCCCAAGACCTATCGATCTGAAAATCAAGATTATATGTCCATGGCTTTCGAGAGCCATTTAAAACCCCTGTCAATTTAGGCGAGCCTGAATTAATTGCTGCTGCAGTAATGTTCTTTTGTTGAGAATACGGTGTTCCTGAATTAATTAAAGTTACAATATTAATTCCCATATTTTCAAGGATGTTAACTCCTTTTATTACGGGTCCGTTGTAGTCCTTACCAGATCCATAACGGTAATCAATTGTAAAGGAGAAAGAGTGTCGTCTATCGTAATCAAAAGGATAGATTGTACGCAAGTCAGGTTGGTCAGACTGTACAAAAGACAATGAAGAATTTGCACTAGATCCGGTTCCTTCTGCAAACTGTAATGTATAGTTTGCTGTTACCCTAACATTTCCTGTTCTTCTTAAATCATATTCAACAGTTAATCCTTTCACTGTACCGAAGTCACGATTACCATAAGTTTTATATGTTGCAGGGTAAGCTGAGAAAATATTTCGCACCTGAACCTGGTCTCTCATTTCACGATAAAAAGCGGTAACTTTCATAGAAGATGTACGCGACAGTACTTGTTGGAAACCAAAAGAATAATTGACTGTCTTCTCTGGTTTCAGATTGGAGTTGTTAATTACATTACTTCCTCCACGCGTTGAGATAAATTGATAATCCAATGGATTAAAACGCAGATTGGAGCCTGGTCTTCTCGTTAAAATGTCATAGTTTGCGAAGAAACTTGCTTCGTCAGATATTGGAAAAGAGAAAGCAATACGAGGCATAACATTAATCGCTACCTTATAATCCTCAAAGGCGTCCGAAGAAGGTGAAGTTTGGTCGGGTTTCAACAACCAAGGCGCTATTCCTCCTGGTCCATTTAATGTTTTTGGATCTTGTGTTTCTGTTCCGTTTGCATCATACCAAGTGGCACCATTTCTAAATCCATTAATTTGTGATGGATTATTGACATCGTTAACATAAACTACATAGTCATCACCCATACTAGAAGGAATATCTACCCAACTGTATGTATTAGGATCTTGACTTTTTAAGCTTCTCGCCTCTGTAACGGAACGTGCATTATAGAACAAATACTCATCTTTCAAAACAGGCTGATTGGCATCAAACACGTCAACACGAACACCTACATTAAAAATAATGTCATCAAACGAGAATTTATCCATAATATATCCTGCAATATAAGTAGGTTGGAAAGCACCAATAAATCTTTTATAGTTGCCATTTTCATCAAACTCATTGAAGTACTTATCAATATCTGTTGTTCCTTTAACTCTGTTTCCACTCTGATCATATCCATAATAAGAGATATAACTTCTACCTGAGTTAAACAATTCGTCTGGTGAAAACATATCTAGAGAAAACATACTTGGATCATACATATCTATATCTACCCAATCAGAACCTGCAGGATCAAGTCCCAACTCTGTTCTCACATTATAATCAAAAAAGTATTGCTCATCATTTTCTGCTGCACCTCCATAGGCTCCATTTCCTCCATTGGCTGCATATCCAGTATTGAGTCTGTCATAAGTTACCCGTGGATAAGTTCCTACATAATCATAGTGAGGAGAACTTTTATCCAATTCAGAAATATGATTATTCATGTAAAGTCTTGCTATTTCCCAAATCCCAACAGGTCCATTTCCAACATTGGTAAAGAAGTTTCCAGCACCCCAACCGCGATCCCAGCGTTGTTCATACTCAACACCTAAAGAAATGTTGTGTCCGCCAACTACAATAGACGCAGAACCTGTCAATCTCAACTGCTCTGTTGTCGCTTTAAAGAACTGCTCATAAGGTGTTCCGATACTTCCCCAAATTCCATAAACACTTGAAGGTCGGTCTCCGTTTCTTAATCCTCCATTTTTATTAATTTGTGTTAGGTTCTCGTAATTTCCAACAGGATTCCCCTCATTCATTTCAAAATACTGAGATGTAATTGAAGCAAAGGTTGGATTTAAGTCTGAAGGTGTGAAATCAACACGATAATCTTTGAATCCGTTTTGGAGCAAACTGTCTCCAGTTTTATTAAAAGCATAAGTTGGTCGAATATGTGTTTCGAAGTATCCAACATGACCATAATCAAAAATATTGTATTCGTGATTGGGGTCGTAAAACTTTTGTTTGGTTTGAGAGAAATCAACCATTAAGTTATAATAGAAACTTCTCACTTTAGAACTTGACCCTTCTCTATTGTTTCTAAAGCTTTGTCTAAATCGAGCATAAGCTCTCCATGAAAGTTCTGAGTTATTACCAAAATTATCAAAATTAAATAAAGAATTTGCATAACTGTATCTTTTCCCGGTATTGTAATTCATAGAACCACCAAAGCTCAAGTTAACTGTTGGCCCTGTATTCACGTCAATTTTTCCCGACCCAGAAACAGTTGTTCTTCGGGCATTCATTCTAAATTTAGTTTTTTCAAAATCGTCTTCATGTAAGAAATTTGAGTTGTTAAAATTACCCTGGCCATCAGCAGAAGGTCGCAATGGGTTGTCTATTAACTCCTGTCTTACATCTTTCTTTATCCTCCATGAACCATACGCTGAAGGACGTGGATCAACACGATCATTAAATGAAACAGACAAAAGGAATCCTAGTAGTGGCTCTGTTTTTTTACCTGTAGAATCTTTTTTCATTAAAATTGGACCTGAAACCATCCCTTCGACAAGGTTGTATCCAAATTGATCAAGACCATAAACCTTTCCGTCGTACCCTATAGGGTCACTTCCTTTAAAGTAGAAGCCAGAAGTTACTCCTTCAATACTTCCAAAGAATTTACTAGAAGGCCCTCGAGTTGTAATCGAAATAATTCCTCCTGTAGCATCTCCATAATTTGCAGGGATACCACCTGTTAATACCTGAACTTCTTCAAGCGCAGCCTTTGGAAGGTTTGATGATCCTCTTACTTTAATCCCATCAATATAGAAATAAGACGCACCACCTCTGGCACCTCTAACACTCAATTCTCCAGAAGCCGTTTTATTTACACCACCAACAGTTTCAGCAAGACCTGCAGCATCACGTATTGGAAGCTTTTCAATATCTTCTCGTGTAACCGTTCCACCTTGCTCACCATTTTTATTAATCAATGGTACTTTATAGGCAATAATTTTCACCTCTTCTAATTCTTTTACATCATCTGGTTTTTCCAATTTTGTACCATCCAGGAATGTAATTTGATCAGATGAAACTGAAATATTTTCAATTCTTGTTTTTTGATATTCCTGCGAACGGAACTCAACAGTATATGACCCTGCCGTAACAGAAGGGAAGCCAAATTTTCCGTCAAAATCCGTATCCGTTCCTCCTTTTTGGATTCCACCTTGGAATAAAATTACTTTAACAAAAGGAATTGGCTCACCAGAGCTTCCATCAATAACAGATCCTTTAATTGATCCTGCACCTGACTGAGCAAATACTGTACCTACTGACAATGATATGCTTAGAAATAAAAAGTAGAGCTTTCTTACCATAAGTTTCAATTTGTTTATTCTTACTTATTTATTCAAAAATCGTAAATATAGAAAAAATTCATTAAGATAATTTAACAATCATAAAAAAAGAACAACTAATTTCTCCTTTTTAACAACTTCTTCCTATCAACAAAGATAACTTATGCAATAAATTAAAAAAGAGAGTTGGCATATTAAGATAGATGAAAATATACAAGTCTATCCCTAATCGTCTGTGAACCAGCTAGAATATAAAATATAATTGTTTGCTATCCGCTTAACTTCTGACTCAAATTTATCTTTTGACAATTGTTTTACTTTTTTTGCGGGCACACCTGCATAAATGCAATTGCTTTCTAAAACTTCATTTTCTAAAACAACAGTCCCTGCAGCAATCAACACATTTGATTGAACATGTACTCCATCCATAATAATTGCGCCCATGCCAACAAGCACATTATTTTCGATATTGCAGCCATGGACAATAGCGTTGTGACCAATAGAAACATTGTTCCCAATTGTAGTATTTGTTCTTTCATAAGTACAATGCAGTACTGCGCCATCTTGTATATTGCAATTATCCCCAATAACAATACGGTTCACATCGCCACGAATGACAGCTGAAAACCACACTGAGCAGTTTTGTCCAAATTGAACATCCCCAACAATTGTCGCATTTTCTGCCATCCAACAGTTCTCTGGTATATTTGGGGTATTGCCTCTACATTCTTTAATTAAAGCCATTTTTGAATATTTACATGTTTTGCTTTGACAACAAGTCCAAGTATTTTTGATGCATGTTCTTTAAATTTCTTTGCATCTCCAGTTGTTAAGTATATCCGCTCTCCATTGGATGTTAACTTATCATTCATCCAGGAATGCCTTTGAAGATAGGCCGCAAGTGATTCGGCTAAAATTTCGCCCTGGCTAACAACTTTTATAGCACTGAACTGCTCCTTTTCTATAAAGTGCTTTATTATTGGATAATGAGTACACCCTAACAACATCACGTCTGCATTAGGAAATGATTTTTGAATTGCATCAAGGTCTTTTTTTATTAAAGCTTTTCCTTCCTTCGAGGCATGTCTCCCGCTCTCAATTAAAGACACCCATAATGGACAGGCATATTGATGCACTGTTGTTTGTGGACTAAAAATTTCAAATTCATTAATATAAGTATTTGAAGATATAGTGCCTTCTGTCCCTAAAACGATGATTTCATTGGTCTGACTAAAATCACCCACTACTTCTGCGCTTGGACGAATCACCCCAAGGACTCTTTTTCCTTGATAATCTTTTAAATGGGTTTGCTGAATTCGACGTAGAGCTTTAGCAGACGCTGTATTGCAAGCCAATATAACCAAATCACATCCCTGAGCGAAAAGGTAGCGAACAGATTCCCAAGTGTGTTGATATACCATTTCGGCAGACTTTGTTCCATAAGGCGCTCGTGAATTATCGCCCAAGTACAAATAATCGTATTCTGGCAAAAGTTCTTGCACTTCCTTAAGTACGGTTAATCCACCATACCCCGAATCAAAGAAACCAATAGGAGAGGTATTTTTCATATTCGAAAGATACAAAAAAGCCGCTATGAAATCATAACGGCTCTATCCAAAATTATTTTTTAGTTACTCTGTACTGTCTTTTGCTTTTGCCGTAGCGGCTTGTTCGAGTTTCAAGACTTCAATGATTACATCTTTCGTAATATCTATACCATTGCTGTACAACAATGAGGATTGATCAATCGCATAATCAATCTTCTTGTTTTTACAAACAGTAGCTACAGCTTTCTGAACCCTTTCAAGAATTGGAGCATTCAAGTCTTGGCTTAGCGTTTGAATTTGTTGATCTAGCTCCTGTTGACGATCTTGAAAGTCTTGTGATTTTTTCATTAACCGTTCTTCTTCAAATTTATATGCTGTCGGACTCATATTCGGCTTCTCTTTAATCAGCTTATCGTAATCCTCTTGAAGTTTTCGCTGTGTCTCTTGTAATTCTTTTACAGATTTTTGTTGAAACCTATTAACTTCTTTCATAGCTTTTTTACGAGATGGCATTGTATCGAGAACTTTTTGCGTATTAACATGGGCAATTGTAGACTGACTAAAAGATGTTCCGATAGTAGAAGCGACTACAAATAATATTAACATTAATTTTTTCATAATTCTATGTATTTCTATTTTACTTTTTATTGTTTAATTAACTGATTTATCTTATTTTAACTCCTAATTTCTTAAGAACCATTTTACTTATATCATATTTTGGGTCAGCAAATATAAGGTTTGATTGATTTGCTTTATCAAAAACAAAAGCAAAATTTCTATTGCTGGCCACATTTCCGAGTGCTTCGAAGACTTTATCCTGAATAGGCTCAATGAGTTCACGTCTTTTTGCAAATAAATCTCCATTCACTCCGAATCTCATTTGTTGTTTTTCTAGCGCATCAGATTCCATCTGTTCAATTTCTGCTTTTCTAGCCTCACGTTCTTCTTTTGGTAAAATCGCTTCAACTCGATTAAACTCTTCTTTTCTTTTCTTAATTTGTTTATAAAGGTCTTCGATTTCCTTCTGCCATCTTTTTGCAAATTTATCCAATTCCTCTTTTGCTTCGTTATATTCTGGCATATTTTCCATTATATAATCAGAATCTATATAAGCATATTTCTGTCCATAGCTCGCAAAAGCTGTACCAAAAAATAATGTTACTAAAAATAATAAAACTCTCATATCTAATTTTTTCTTAAAACGGTTGAAAATTAATCATTAACAATGATAATCAACATAATTTTAGCAAAAATATTATAAATCTCCCAAATTAGCACCAATAATAAATTGAAATGCTCCAGTAGGAACGCCCGATCTTCGTTTAATATCACGATCATTTGCATACCCTACACTATGCGGGTCTAGGGAATTAAAGCCCCACCCATAGTCAAACCCAAGCAATCCGAACATAGGTAAATAAACCCTGATTCCTCCTCCCACACTACTTTTAACATTAAATGGATTGAACTTATCAAATCCAGTATAAGTATTTCCTGCCTCGGCAAAAGCCAATACAAAGAATGTAGCAGAAGGGTTTAGGGAAATAGGATATCTCAACTCTAAAGTATATCTTGCGATTAATGGATCGCCAAGTGGGGAAGAAAGTTCTTGATCTTCATAACCCCGTAATGATATAAGTTCCCTTCCATCTAATCTAGCAACACCTGTTAAGGCATTTCCTCCGAGATAAAAACGTTCAAATGGCGTCAATCCTTTCGATGTAGAATAGCTTCCCATAAAACCAAACCCAATCTTTGGCATAAGTATAAGTTTCTTATCCGGTGTCAAAGGCAAATACCATTCTCCCGTAAGTTTAAGCTTAAAATATTCTGCATACTTATTTCTGGCCTGTTCATCAACCATACTGTAATCAGAAATTCCATCGAACATTGAATAGGGCAATGTTGCTTTGGCAGTAAATGCAATTCGAGATCCACTTCTAGGATAAATAGGAGCATCTATGGAGTTTCTCGACAATTGATATTTAAAAGCAATGTTATTTGAATAACCATCACTAAAATCAAAAACATCTCCATATTGAACAACATCATAGTACTCATAAGACAATTCATAATATGCGCTGAAATAATCGTCAGGAATTTTCTTTCTTCTCTGTAAACCTACACCAACACCAGTAATCGACACGCCTCTATAATCTGGGTCATCACTTTTAAAGTTATTTCCAAATTGAGAATGATTTGCCCACACAGAAAGTGCATTTGGTTTTTTTCCGCCAAACCAAGGCTCGGTAAATGATAAGTTATAGGATTGATAATAACGTCCATTGGTTTGTGCTCGAATGGAAAGTGTTTGCCCATCACCAGTGGGTAGAGGTTGCCAAGCACCTTTTTTAAACACATTCTGCATAGAGAAATTGCTCAACACCAAACCTAATGTTCCGATGATACGACCTGCACCATAACCGCCAGACAATTCGATTTGATCTGATGATTTCTCTTTTACGGTATATTCAATATCTACTGTACCATCTGCTGGATTGGGAATTGGATTTACTTGGAAAGCCTGGGGATCAAAATAACCCAACTGTGCTAATTCTCGCTGCGTTCGAATAATATCATTTCTATTGAATAAGTCGCCTGGTCGCGTACGGATTTCTCGACGAATTACATAGTCATTTGTTTTGTCATTTCCATTGATAATGACATTTTTGACACGTGCTTCCTTCCCCTCAATAATACGCATCTCATAATCAATATGATGATCTTCAACATTTACTTCTACGGGTGTTAGACGGAAAAACAAATAACCATTATCCATATAGAGAGAGGTAATATCTCTTCCATCCATACTTTGATGCAAGCGTGTTTCCAATAGTTCTTTATTGTATAGATCTCCCTTTTTAATACCCAAAATGGTATCGAGATAACCTGAGCGATAAATCGAATTTCCTACCCAAGATATATCTCCAAAATAATATTTCTCACCTTCCTCTATATAAATATCAATTTTTAAATTCTTATCGTCAAGTCGATATACAGAGTCTTTAACAATTCTAGCATCACGCAATCCAATCTTTTCAAATTCTAGCATCATCAAATCTTTATCCCTCTCATAGGCAGATTCACTAAACTTTGAACTGTTGAATATTCTCCATATCGCTTTTTGCTTGGTGTCCTTCATTTTCCGACGCAACTTTCGAGGCTTCACTGATTCTACTCCATGGAATTCGATTTTTTTAATTTTTACCTTTTTCCCTTTATCGACATTAATAACAAATATTTCGGAATTGTTCATCAAGGTGTCAATCCTTCTATCAATATTTACTTTTACGTTATAAAATCCTTTCTCACGATAGTATCCAATGACCTTATTCCGAGTTTTAAAAATGAGATTTTTAGTAATACTTTTTCCTGAGAACAGGTCAATTTCCTCCCTAATATTATCTGCATCTTTTTTCTTAGTTCCCACAAACTGGAATCGAGAAAGTTTCGGAAGAGGAACCAAGTTAATAGAAAGATAGGCTATATCTCCAACTGTCCTTTCCAATTTAATTTGCACATCTGAAAAAAGTTTTTCATCCCAAAGATTCCTGATGGCTTTGGTAATTTCTTCGCCTGGAATCGAGATTGTGCTTCCCTGTTTAATCCCAGCAATTAATTTGATTGCATTATGATCAAAATTTGGTGCGCCATTAACAGTGATTGGACCTATTTCATATTTTTTAGGTTGGGTATAATCCAGTTTTTGACCAAAAGTAAATTGAACAAAAAACAGACTTAAAAATACGATAATGGTATGTCTCATATTAATTTTTCAATTGTTCTGATACTTGACCAAAACGTCGTTCTCTATTTTGATAATCAATAATAGCTTTAAGCAAATCATCCCGTCGGAAATCAGGCCAAAGGGTATCGGTAAAATACAATTCCGAATAGGCAATTTGCCAAAGTAAAAAATTGCTGATTCTACGCTCTCCGGAAGTTCTTATTACCAATTCTGGGTCTGGTGCATCATTTAAACAAAGTTGGTCGGAAAAGACTTTTTCATCCACCTCATTTGTTTTTAAGTTCCCCGCTTCAATATCTTTTGCAACTTTTTTTACCGCATTGACAATCTCCCATCTTGCGCTGTAGTTCAAAGCCAAGATTAAATCAAAGCCATCATTGGACTGGGTCATTTCTATAGCTTTGTTCAGTTCATCTCTACAATATTCTGGTAGTTTCATTTGGTCACCGATACTTCTTAGACGAATATTATTTCCATGAATTTCAGCTATTTCGTTAGAAATCGTCTGTACCATAAGGTTCATTAAACCATCTACTTCTTTCTTCGGGCGACTCCAATTTTCTGTTGAAAAAGCATACAATGTTAAGAACTTCACCTTTAATTCCATACAGGTTTCCAAAACATCTCGGACGGCTTCAACCCCAGTCGAGTGCCCAAACAGCCGTGCTTCCCCTTGCTGTTTAGCCCAACGCCCATTACCATCCATGATAATAGCGATATGCTCGGGGCATTTCTTAAGATTTATCTGATTTAATAAATTCATTTCACTTCTTCGCCAGCGAATTTACAATAAGAAAAGGAATTTCTTATGATTTAAGCCATATTCCTTAACGTAGTTTAACAAAAAAAAGGGACTTGCCTATCATTAACAACTCCCCTTTCTAGATTTTATTTTCTAATTGGTGTCTGTTTCCTACCAGAGTTTAATCAATCTGCAAGAACAATAATTTTATCATTCTGCATTTCCATTACTCCTCCATTAATCGAAAGTCGAATGACTCTAGAATTTGACGAATCCGATTCAAACGAACCTGAAAATTCATCATAATCTGTTTCATCATTCGACAAGTCCACTTTAATCTTACCTTTCACAAGTGCTGAAATAATAGGTGCGTGACCTTTAAGCACTTGAAAAGACCCATCTATTCCAGGAAATCGAACTGCATCAGCTTCTCCCTCAAACATCTTCTTTTCTGGGGTAATGATTTCTAACTTCATCTTGAACTTGTTTTTACGCTTCGGCAAGCATTTTATTTCCTGCCTCAATTACGTCATTAATATCACCCTTTAGATTAAATGCTGCTTCTGGATATTTATCCAATTCTCCATCAAGAATTAAATTAAATCCTTTGATTGTATCTTGAATATCCACCAATACGCCTTTTAGTCCTGTAAACTGTTCTGCAACGTGGAATGGTTGAGACAAGAAACGCTGAACACGACGGGCACGGTGTACCACTAATTTGTCTTCTTCTGAAAGTTCATCCATACCCAAAATCGCAATAATATCTTGTAATTCTTTATACCGTTGAAGTGTTGACTGCACCCTTCTCGCACATTCATAATGTTCTTTTCCAACAATATCTGGAGAAAGAATTCGCGATGTAGAATCTAGTGGATCTACAGCGGGGTAAATTCCTTGCTCAGCAATTTTTCGAGACAACACTGTTGTCGCATCAAGGTGAGCAAAAGTTGTTGCAGGGGCAGGATCCGTTAAATCATCTGCTGGCACATAAACTGCCTGTACAGATGTAATTGAACCGTTTTTAGTAGATGTAATTCGTTCTTGCATTGTCCCCATTTCTGTGGCCAACGTAGGTTGATAACCCACCGCTGAAGGCATACGACCTAGAAGGGCAGAAACTTCAGAACCTGCTTGCGTAAATCTAAATATATTATCAACGAAGAAAAGTATGTCTCTACCTGCACCTTCTCCATCACCATCTCTAAAGAACTCTGCCAATGTCAATCCAGACAATGCAACACGAGCCCGTGCTCCAGGAGGTTCATTCATTTGTCCATAAACAAAAGCAGCTTTTGATTCCTTTACTTCATTTGGGTCAACCTTAGAGAGATCCCATTTCCCTTCTTCCATAGATTTAAGGAAATCATCTCCATAGCGAATAATTCCCGACTCCAACATCTCACGAAGCAAATCGTTTCCTTCACGTGTACGTTCTCCGACTCCTGCAAAAACAGAAAGTCCTTCATACGCTTTCGCTATGTTATTAATCAATTCCTGAATCAATACCGTTTTTCCAACACCAGCACCTCCAAAAAGACCAATTTTACCTCCTTTAGAATAAGGTTCAATCAAGTCAATGACTTTAATACCAGTAAACAATACCTCTGAAGATGTGGATAAATCTTCAAATTTTGGAGCGTCTCTGTGTATTGGTGCTCCTTCTGATTCTTCAAGCTCACCTAATCCATCAATTGCATCTCCAACTACATTGAATAGACGTCCTTTTACTTGGTCTCCCGTTGGCATCTGAATGGCCTTCCCTGTAGACATAACAGTCATACCTCGGGTAAAACCATCAGTTGTGTCCATTGAAACTGTTCTCACGGTATTTTCCCCAATATGTGATTGGACTTCCAAAACCACTTTTAAACCATTTTCTTTTGGCACATATAATGCATCGTAAATATTGGGCAATTCGACGTCCTTGTCGAAGCTCACATCAACCACAGGACCAATCACCTGTGAAATTTCTCCTTTAATTTCTGACATTATTCTGTCCTTTTAATATACAATTTGGGCGCAAATATAGCGTATTTATTCTTTATCCATAGCATAGATTGAACATATTTTTCCACAATTTATATTTATTTGTTAATACCCCATATTATCCAATCTAAAACCTAATAGCACAGTGAGAATTATAATCAAAAAATTCCAAATTTCTATTGGTGTTCTTTCCCTCCTGGCTTACAGCAATCAGGGAGTTTATCTTGGGCTTCTTTATCGGGAGCAACGTCATCCGCTTGATAACCAATCTTGGAAATGATGTTTCTGATTTCTTCAATTGAAATTTTCTTTGAATTGTATTTAACTTCAACTTTTTTGTTCTCCAAATTCAATTCAGCATAAATAATTCCACGCTCATAATTTAGAACGCCTTCTATTCGTTCTTTACAATCTCCACAGATTGCATTGGTTTGAATAAATGCTGTTTTCCGAACAGGCTCTCCCATATTGGCAGATGCACAGCCCAGAAAAATATTTATAAATACAATTATCGTCGCTATTCTTCCTAAATTTTTCATTTTCTATATTATTTTTTATCTAAACTTATTCTAAATCCAGCATAAACATTAATGCCATATATAGGTGCATATATTCGTGTTGCATCAAATCGTTCTCCAAATGGATTTTCGACACCAATTATCGGATTGTCTAAACGGTAATCCGTTAAATTTTCACCTCCTACATATATTTCAAACTTTTTGAAACGGTATGTTATTTGTCCTGAAAGCATTGGATATGGTTCACTCCAATTATCTTCTGTAAAAGTACCATCAGGACGTTGCAACTTTGCTAAACGTTGCTTTCCAAAAACAGAGAATGTCAAATCATAACTCCATCGCCTATTTCTTGTCTCATAAGCAAAATTAACAAACCCTCTGTGCTGAGGCACCATCATTACAGTTTCTAGAGCTCCTCCCATCGTAGAGCGAACATCAAGAAATTTATAAGCCATCTTAACTGCGAATCGATCAAATGGTTCAAATTTAAAATCCGTTTGAACAGCATTTGAAAAGGAGCGACCGTCTAGATTTTTAATGTGAATATAATCACTGGATTCATCTCTATCTACAATCAATTGATCCGTAAATAAAGTATGGTAATAATCTATTCCCCATGTTGCTTTGTGATTGAACAACTTAAAGTTCCACAACCAACTGCCTCCAAAATTCCATGAAATCTCAGGCTGTATATTCTGCTCAACTTTCCAAGGCAGATTTGTTGCCATTAAAGAAAGATTGTCTGTCATATAATTGGTTACACGAAATCCTCTTCCTGCAGTGAGTCGAACAGACATATCTTCAGTGATATTCAATTTATAGTTGGCTCGTGGTGTAAATTCCCAACCGTAAATGTTATGATAATCTGCTCTTGCTCCCAATACAACAATGGAACGATGACCAGTAAAAGTATATTCGGAGAAAACACCGGGTACAATTTCTGTCCGATTGAGTGTTCTCATTGAAGTATCCATCGGTAATCGATCGACCATTACTTGATTCACATCGTCATAAACTAGGCTCAAACCTGATTTTAGTTTGTGATTGGAGTTGCCAAGCATTGTTTCATACAACCCGTTAATGTATCCTCTTCTTTCCTTGCCATCAAGGTAACGGTGTCCAAAAGCTGTATTCAATTCGTTGTATTTGGCATAATAGATTACGCCCAATGAACTCATCATATCATTTTGGAACATAAATCCTGTTTTTCCGAATGCTTCCACATTTAAACTTCGGATACCGACTCCATAGAGGTTTTGTTTGGATTGGTTGGTATATCTATCATACCCAATTTGACCACCTTGTTTGTCTGAATAACTTGCACGAACACCAATCTGTCCTTCAAATTGGTCACCATGATAATGCCATCGGTTCATTGCTGCAAAATTTTCTCCTATCGGCATATCACGAAAACCATCTTTGTTACGGTCATTTTCAGCCAATACAGATGCACCATGAACAAACCAAGACATGCCTCCACGTTTCCCGACGGATGTGCCACCGTGCACATTTAATTCTCCCCTTCCTTGAATGCTTCCAAATCCATTGACAAAAAGCCGTTCAATATTATCGGGTTTCCAATATTCCAAATTAATTAACCCAGCCATTGATTCATAACCGTTGGTAACGGTTCCTGAGCCTTTTGTTATTTGTATGGATTGAATCCATGTACCCGGTATAGAAGCTAAACCAAAAGGTTGATCGAGGTTGTGCATAAAAGGAATGTTTTCAAATTGAAGCTGGGTATATCGACCATCGAGCCCCATCATTTGAATGCGTTTTGAACCTGAAACACCATCGGCAAGACTCACATCAACAGTAGCATTGGTTTCAAAAGATTCTGAAAGGCTACAACATGCTGCTTTTCTTAATTCACCACTATTCAACTGTTCCACATTTCGTGGGTCAAGTCGAAGAATACTGGAGTTTTCTCGTTTTGCTCTAATCACTACCTCTTCAGAAATAAATTTTGGATAAAGCGTGATTCTAAAGCTATTTCCATCTGGCTCATTTAGCACAACAGTATCAGAATAATATCCTGATGCGCGAACAATTAATGTATCGGGCAATTGAGCTTTTGAGGCAATCTTAAAATCGCCTTTATCATCAGTGGTTCCTCCATCTTTTGCATTTTTTAAAAATACTGTTGCTCCGAAAATGGGGGAAGTTGTTTTTCCATCTACATAACTGCGCACATTCCCGCTGATATGTATTGTTTTTTGTCCTAGGACAATGCCACTGAGCATTAATCCTATAAAAATTAATTTATATTTCATTTTTTTACTATTTGATTGTTTGAATATTACATTTTACATCTCTTCCCGAAAGGAAGAACGTCCATTCTTTTATGGATGTAATTATTCTAAATCAAATAGGTTTGGTATAAGGAAAGTCTTTGTGGGGTGGTAAGACTTGGTGGCGGAATAGGTCTAACAGTGTTTTCTTTCTGTTCGGAAACATCCACAATTAAGGTCAATCCATTGACTGGAGTTGAAGTGATGTTTTTTGTGATTTCCACTTTAAAATCATGAACAATTAGGTCTGAATTGATTTGATAAAACTCCATATTGTGAGAACAACAATCATCATGCATTTGAGTCATATCATCGCTGTGGCAACAATCATGAGCGCCTTCTTCTTCGACCATTTCCGGTACATCGCAATCATCATTGGGCATCAGAAAATAACTTTGAACTATTTTATCTTGGTTACAATAGTGCTTATAAACAGCAATTCCGCTTGTACTCATAAAGAATACAGCCATCAGCCCAAAGAGATATACACGTACACTTGTTTTCACGGTACAAATATAGGGAAAAAATTTTAGATGGGAGATTTTAGAGTTTAGAGTTTAGATGGTAGAGTTTAGATTTTAGAGTTTAGAGGGTAGAGGGTAGAGTTTAGATGGGAGATGGGGGAAGTTAGTAAGGGGTAGAGAAGGGCAACAGTAAGAGTTTAGAACATAGAGCAAGAGGTGGTAAATGGGGATTGAATTGGTATTATGCTCAATGGAGTGTCCTTGTCACTTCGTTGGGAAATGCAACGGATATAAAAACGAGTAAAAAAAGACCACCCAAATTGGATGGTCTTTACAATCATGTATTTTATCAAAAATTACTTGATTACTAATTTATTTGTTGTAATAACTTCTCCGTCATTGTTACGGATAGTGTAAATATATACACCGTTTTGTAAGTTGCTTACATCAATTTTAGAAGTTCCGTTAGCGATTGTTCCGTTGGCTACCACTTGTCCTGTAACTGCATTGATTACAACACTTCCATTGTCAAATCCAGTAATTACATTTACTTGATTTTGAGCTGGATTTGGATAAACAACAGCTTTAGAAATGCTTTCAGCTGAAAGACCTACAGAACCTAAAGTAATTGTATTTGATGGGCCAGCTACTTGATCGCCATTTGCATTTGTTCCATCTGCAACAGATAAAATATAAACGTCCATAGGGATGTTTTCAGCAATTGGTTCTGGTGCAACACTACTTCCACCTTGATCAGCTGCATAAGTTGAAGCTGCTGAGAAAGTGTGTGTATAACTAGCACTTCCATCAGGGGTAACTGTTTCATAAAATGCAGAAGGCGCTCCACTCCAATCTCCAAGTGCTAATCCTTGGTCTATAACAAAGATACGGTACTCAGAAACTGTTCCCTCATCGGCAGCAGCATCAAAAGTTACTTGTAGGTCAGTTCCATTTCCATTATCTGAAATATCTGATGCTACAATATTTGAAACTGGGTCAGCCAATACAGGTGCAGTCAATAAACTAACAGCATCTAACTCGAAAATTGAACCATCTACTGCTGGAGGTGTTCCTACAAACAATCCATTCTTACTGGATACAAAAGTTATTTCGATACTTGTAATTGATGCACTCGGTAAGTATTGAATTTTAGCCGTATCTTTTACCCAAACAGCGCTATTTGCTGTAATGGTCAAAGCTCCAATACCATAGATGTCGCCATTTTGGCCTATACCACCTCCTGGTGCTCCTTTGGCTTCAATATAAACAAAAGCGGTGTCATTGGCTACCAAATTTGTTTTGTACTGAAACTCTACTCCTGGAGACTGCTCTGTTGTAGTAATTGTTTGTGCCATAGACGCCCCGTATAATCCGTCAGCCAAATTAGTTCCCCCAGCATACGAAAAAGATTGTAGGCTAACATTTGAGAGGCCTTCTGCTGGGTCAGTTGTAGACTCTGTAACTGGAGTTCCAGCACTTCCGTTAATTGTAATTGTTCCACCATCAATCGCTGTCAAATCATTATCAATTGCGCCTGCACCAGTTAATCCACTGTACCAAGAATCTGGAGCTCCACTCGTCCATGATTCAAAACCGCCATTTGCGACTTGTTGAGCCATTGCTCCTGTAGAAAGAAGTAGACCCGAAATTAAAAAGTAAATTTTTTTCATAATTATTTTGTTTTAAGATTCGGTCAAATATAACATTTTTTTTAAAAATTAATATTGTTTTAATAATTTTTAACGCCCACTTAAAAGATATAAAAACGTAAACGGTAAAATTCAATGATAAACGGTAAGCTGTTTTTATTTTTGAATCTAATTGAAAAAATCCCATGTTAAACCAATACGCATAACAAAAGGCATTATGGGGTAATTAACATCAATTCTGGTTTTTTCATCTTGGAAAAAGTAGGAGAGATTTTGTGCACGGATAAAAAATCTAAATTGGTCAATCGACAGAGCTAAAAATGCATTGAGCTTCATTAATGCAGGTGTTTTGGATGTTGTTTGTACGGGTTGCAAAAGATCCAATACACCATTATAATGCATAAATTGGTAGCCAGTTTCATAACCAATATCAGCACCAAGCGACATGCCCAGTTTTTGTGCTTTAAACAATTTGGTTGTAAAAGCAATCCTGTTCAATGTAGAAAACAAAGGTTGGTAATTGAAGTTTGAAGAATTAAAACGCACCGTTACAGTAGGATAAAAAGACCATTTCTTTAGATGAAGTCCTCCACGCAATTTTAACGCACCAACGGAAACAAAAGCGAGTGTATCTTGGCGCCACTGGTTATCAATAAAGTATCTGCCATTGTTGATGTTTGTCCAAATAGCACGGACCTGAACAAAATTTGTATCACCCCATTTTAATGCACCTGAGACTTGCAACTTTTGTTGCATTTTTAATTCATCAATTTCCCATTTGTAATAGTTGGCTGTATGAAACCGTTGGTAGGGTGTAGGATAAATATTTTCGAAATTAAGGTTTCCTTTTAAAGAAAGTTGGTCAAGAATTTGATAATCCAAGCGAACATGATCTTTAATCTCTCCAATGGCACCAATAACATTAAAGTAAAACTCATTATTTATAGTTATGCGTTTCCCAAAAGAAGCCCAAAGATTGGAATGAAGAAAAACTTCGTTGGTATCCCTGTATTTTCCTAAGTTTTGATTTTTCCAATGTTGATAATTGGCGGTAGCATCAATTTTAAAATAGGGTGAATCAAAATAAACGCCTGCTCCATTGGCAAATTTTGCAGTTTGATACTGGTCTCTTGTGTTGCCATTGGTATCGATATAGAAGGTATCGATTGAACTTAAATCAAACAGCTGCTCAGTAAATACCCTGTTCACAATTGCATATCTATGCTTGGTTTTCAATCCAAAACCTACAGAGGAGTCTCCAGCAACTCTAAAGTAATTGTCCCAATTGAGGTCGAGTTTTCGCATTTTTGATCGACCGCTTTCATTTCTCACTGGCGTAAATTCAATTGCAAAATCTTCCAGTAAAGAATCGGTAGTAACGCCTTCATTCTCTGCCAATTCATAAGCGCCATAATAACCATCAAAGTGAGTAGAATAAAACCCCTTTGAGTGGTAGAACTTCAGGTTCAGTTCATTAATTTTATAATCTCCATTTCTAAGAAAGCCATTGCTTGTTCTTCTGTTATAAAGAAGATGAAGGTGTGTTTGAGGGCGAAAAAATTGATGGTATTCTACATTCAGGTCTTGTGTCAATTTTGAACCAAAAGCATATTGAAAGCCAAGATAGGGCAATCCACTGTATTTTGGAGTTACTTTTCTTTGGGTTGTAAGGTATGAAAATCCAGCAGGACTCAAAAACAAATTTTCGGGAAGTTGACATTCATATAATTCGTCAAAACCTGCCCCAGGACGAAGATTAGGGTCTCCTGTAAAAAGTGCATCAACCGAATCCAGTCCCACTCCATCGGAGCGGTAGCCTATTTTTATAGAGTCCATCTCATGGAAAAAGAATTTCTCCTGCGCTTCCACTTGGCACAAAAGGAAAAAAAATAAAATGGATACAAAGGACTTCAATCTCACACTCAATTATTGATTTGACTATTACAATTTTAAGATTGTGACAATATTACAAATAATCAGAGTAAATGTATAGCAATAGGTATGAGAAAGTGGTAAAGAAAAAGAAAAAACCCATGTAGTATATTCTGAAAACTTCAGATCGACACGTATAGAACCTCCGTTTTATTTCTGTAATCCTCTGGGTTAGCCTTATCATAAATGATGAAGGGAGGCCCGCCATAGATAAACCGAGTGAGCTCTAATTATAACATTTTAAGTTTCAAACGACGTACATGGGCGGTCTTTCGACCTCGAACTAATCTACTCCTTTGTGTGAATGTTCGTACTGTAAATATACGTCTTATTTTGATATCACCAAAAAATCGTTGAATGAAAATCAATAAAATATTATACACCGAAATATTACTTGTATACTGGGGCATTTTTCGTTCGACTGATGACATCTTGCTTGTAGGCATCAAGCAACTGCTTAAGGACATTGGTTTTCTTATCTTTCGTCACTATTTTTAGTGTAAATCCATTATTATCACCTTGTAACACTGCATAATCAAGCAACTGGCTCACATTTTTCGGCAAGTGTGATAACGCATAATATTTATCATCTAAATTCATATACATTGAAACTGGTAGCGTTCCGAAATCTGCATCTCTGTCTTTAATTTTTATTGAACCTGTTTTAAAATCATTCTTGGAGGAGGCATTGCTCTTGTACAATAAATTGTTGTTTTTTAAACGTAAGATACTTTCATTTTCAATTTGATAAAAACCATCACCTAAATTAGATATTTGATCTGCATTTGCAAGTGTATCAATTAAATCAATAATGTTTTGACTGCTTTCACCAAGACCTATATAGAAATTCATATTGTACCTTCCAAGTCCTAAGAGTGCTTCCTCATTCATCTTATTGCCTACCACAAAACCTATATTTCCATTGGTTAACCCTGTCAATCCTTCACTTTTAATTAAGCCCTTCGCCAGTACTGGAAGGTATAAAGAATTGTAAAAATCATTGATTTGCTGCGTTCCAAAATAATGCAACAAGCTATCGAGACGGTTCATATCAAAACGTAAAAACAATGCTAAATTTACAGTATCCGAACCTATATTTTGTTGAATTTCATTATTGTCTTCCTTTAAAAAATAAATTTGTTTGAATTGGTCGTTAACATTGGAGATATCAAGATTTGCTTTTAAATGCCCTTTATTGAACTGAATTCCAAGCGTCCATAATCCATCCTGTAACAATTCTTCAAAACCATCTTGATGTTCTGCTGGAATCACATTCTTCAAATATGTATACTGATCAAAAAGATTGTCAATAAACGTTGCCAATAAAATATCGTCTTGCGAGGAGATTGCAGACAAAACATCTTCTTTAACAGTAGTGGCTTTAAATGATTGAAAGGCATCTAAAAGCAGTTTCTTAGGGTCGTGATCAAAATTCGCCGACACTACAATCAAGGTATGATCATTAAATCCAATGGCTGTATTTTCATCATCGTAAAACTTAACACCCGGCAGGGTATTGCTTTCTGTAAAATAAAATCCTAATAACTCAAGCCCATTTTGTAAACTGTCTTTGTTTCGAATGTTAAAAAAAGCATAACTTACTTCTGGGCCATTGTTTTGAACGGGACCTGCAAATGCATAATAAATTTTATCTTTTAGTTGAACTGCCTCTTCAATTGGACGAAAAGTGTTTTCAAGGAATTTCTTGAGTTCAGTAATCTTATTGACTTCAGATTTATCCTTTATGTTTTTAACATCAACATACCCAAATGCAACAACTTGATTCGTGTCAGAAACAAAAGCCGCAACATTCCGTTTTAAATTGCTATCCCCATATTTATCTGACTTACAGCCCCAAGTTAAAGTTGTAAGCAAGATGGTTAATAAATAAAGAATTGATTTATTCTGTTTCATTTTTAAGGACTTTAGATTCTGATTAATATAGTATTGGTCGGAAAAACAACAATAAGTTAAACTGATCCTTGTGTGCCTATTTTACTTTTTCCTTTTCGACTGATACTCTGGAAGCGTTTTCGATAGAATAAAAGCAAACCATTGCTCATAATTTATACAATTTCCATTGGTCATCTGTTCCCAACCAAACATTAAATATATAAAATATTTCACCGCTGAGGAAAATAACCTTCTATAAATCTTTAAACCACGATTACAAATGTAATGCAATACAAGGAATCTGCCGTATTGAAGATAATATTTGGTCTTGGAAATTTATGAAATGGTAGACTAAATTGTACCTTTGTATTATGCATGAAACTGAACCTTATTTTAATTGGAGAGACCACTATGTTGCGGCAGAAGATGAGCGTTCTCCTTTTTACAAGAAGGAGTATAGTGAATTTGAATTTTCAGATCAGATTTACAACTATCTTTTGCATCCACAATGGGATAACTTTGGGTCTCCTACCCTCTTTATGAAAATTCTTTACACTGATTACATAGAAGGGTTTACTGTGATTGAATTGATTGGAGAATGGAATGACGCTATTAATAATGACATTATGTTCCTTAAAAGAGACGTTTTGGAACCAATAATGAATGAAGGGGTTGATAAATTTATTCTTATAGGGGAAAATGTACTTAACTTTCATTATTCGGATGATTGTTATTATGAAGAATGGTTTGATGAATTAGAGGATGGTTATATTGCTTTAATTAATTTTCATCAACATGTTATTGAAGAGTTCAATGAAATTGATTTGGATCAATATTTTGTTTTGGGTGGAGAATTAGAAGAAGTTTCTTGGCGCACTTATTCTCCAGAGCAATTCTATCACAAAATAAATACTTATGTTCAAAAGCGATTGAGCTAATGACTAAAAAAAGAAAGCCTATTTTTCAACAGACTTTCTTTCTAATTTTTAGGACTCCCTATTGACCCGCTTTATTCATGAATACCTTTTAATATTTTAAAGAATGAATAATAAAGTAGGTTAAACAATAAATACCTTACTGCCCAAGGTTGATTTTTTTTCTTTCTTTAACATCTTTATCCGAAATAGTTTCTCTCTTCTCAACCTCAACGTCTTTATTTGACTTTAGTGTGGTTTTTTTTTCACTCACACTTAAGGGTTTTTCAGTTTCAACCGTTTCCACTGGTTTTTCACTACTTTCGTCCGATTTATTCTCTATATTTGCAGCCTCATCTTCATTAGAGGTGGCATCATTAGAGGTAGCATCATTAGAGGTGGCATCATTAGAAGCCTGATCACTAGAATTTTCATCGGTTGGCTCTGTCATGGATTCATCCGTAAGGTTATCGTTGTTCTCGACTGCAGTCGTATCTCCTGTATTACTGTCTTCATTTGCACTACTTCCTCCACATGCAACCAAACTTAAGCTCAACAAAAAAGCTGAGGCATAAATAAATACTCTTTTCATAAATATCGAATTAATAATTAATAAATTTTGTTTCATACAAATATAAATAAATTGTTCAATAAAGCGTTGGTAAATGAAAGTCTGTTTGAGTTTGATTGATAAATAAACATCTCTTGCTCTTGCTCAATCTACATTCTACATTCTAAAATCCAAAATCTAATTTTTTTTTTCTATATTTGATACTGTTTCTACTAATCTATAATATTATGATTTACAAAAAAATAAGTTTACTTCTTACACTTTTTATTCTTGGCACAACATTCAATTTATCTGCACAATCAAATACTGAGAAGAAGCGTGGCATTGAAAATCAAAATGATAAGGGAGCCAAATGTCCCGAGTTAAAAATTGAAGTTTCAGCTGCAAAAGTAGTTACGAATAAAGACTTGGCATCCGACAGTTATTTCTTTCTAATTGTCGTGAACCCTACGTGTGGACACTGTATAAATGAAGCAAAATTAATTTGTGACAATGCAGATTTGTTCAAAGGTGTCAAAGTTGCTTTTATGACCACTAAAGAAAAAGGAGGAGAAATTCCTGAATTTAAAACAAAAACTGGATTAGATAAGCACCCTGATTTCATAACTGGAACTGATCAGGCTGGAGCGGTGCAGCAATTGCCCCTATCTGGCATGTTTCCCCACATACTGGTCTACGATAAAAACAGAAATTTGGTAACCGTTTTCAATGGGGACACGCCCCTAGACAATCTCAAACAGTACCTCCCATAAAATAAATTTAAAACTAATGATAAAAAGAACAGGACTTATTTTAGGAATGATTTTATTTGGATTGAGCACCAATTTATTTGCCCAAACTCAGCAAAATGAAAAAAAGGAGATTTCAGAAGATTTTGGGAACCTTCTCCCTTCTCTCAAGATAGAAACTCCTGAAGGGATTATTTTAACCGAAAATGATTTTAAAACCAAAGGTCATTTATTTCTCATCACTATTCATCCAACTTGTGGGCATTGTAATAATATAGGGGCATTAATTAATCGCAATGCCGAATTGTTCAAGGATTCAAAAGTTGTTTTTATAATGACACCTAAGAATGCTCTTAATTTAGATTTTTTTACGAACAGTTCCCATATAGGCGATCATCCTGAATTGATAGTTGGCGTTGATCAAAACAACACCATTAAAAATTTAAATGACAGTGGAACAATGCCTTACATCAATATATACAAAGATGAGAAATTGGTAAAGAAGATGAATGGCGATGTTACTTTAGAAGAATTTAAAAAATACCTCCCTTAATCCGAACTGTTTTTATTGATTATTCCTGCAACAATTTTATCGATTGGGAAAGTTACATTGCTTTTATCAAGTTCAGAGCAAGGCATCCATCTCAAAGATTCAATTTGATCTTCATCTTTAAAATCAAAAGGTGTTTTTGAAGTTTCAATCTTATGCATTTCTTCGGTAAATACTGCGTAATATATACTGATGATTTGATCATTTGCATTGAATGCAGATGCCTGAAAAAAATCGGTGAGATAAATCAATTCTCCCACTTCAACATCAATATGAAGTTCTTCTTTAAACTCTCTTTTTAATGCCTCTTTAATTCCTTCACCTTCTTCTACTCCTCCACCTGGAAACTTTGTGAATCTTTTTCCCATCCGACGTTCATCTGAAAGCAGTACTTCCTTCTTTTGATTGATTAAAATTCCATATACACGCAGATTAAAAGCCATAAGCTCAAACTTACTGATTATTTCTTCAACAATAAAATGAAAACAATACCCAATTCCACTTTGTTTTCATTTATATTTACAAATGTTGAACTTCTAAATGTTTATCAAATACCTTTAAATTATTATTACTCTGCTCTAATTGGCGGCATCATCTTGGGCGGAATCAACAGCTGGATCTGGTATAGAAATGGATACCGTGGCGGAAGATTGTTCTTTCTCAGTTTAATTGCTTTTTTTGCCTTATTTATTATTATCTTTAAAATTTTTGCTCCTGCTTCATGAATGCATTAAAAGATCATTATTTCTCTATTCGCCGTGCCTTTACATTACTTTTTAAAGGCCAGTTTTTATTGTATTTCCTTCCCGGACTTTTACTTGCTTTTCTGTTTTTAATTTTCTCTGGAGGTCTCTCACTCGTGAACTCCTCTTTGGGCTTTTTAGGAAGTACACCTTGGATTGGCAATTACATAGGTACTGCTATAAACACAACATTTGGATGGATATATGGCGCTTCTTTGTTCTTTTATCAATTCATTATATTACTTATATATTCTCCTTTCAACACGCTATTGAGTCAAAAAATTGAAGCTGTTGAAACAGGTCAAGAAATACCGTTTGATTGGATTCAAATTTTTAAAGATATTCTCAGGTTAATTGGTATTGTTGTTATTTGGGGAATCCTATACCTACTGATTTATCTTATATGGACAGTTATAGCATGGATTTTAGGTCTTTCTTTTTTATCACCTTTTGTTTCTCTAATTTTAGTTGGATTTTTTACTGGATTTAACAGTTACGATTATTCGTTAGAAAGACACAAAATAAGCGTCATCGATAGTTGGGGTTATGCCTTTCGTCATCCGCTTCATTTGATTTTAACGGGATTGCTTTTTACTTTGTTGTTGTATATTCCAATTTTTGGGGTAGCGATTGCACCTGTATTGCTTACAATGGTAGGGACATTGAATTATTTGAGGATAAAAGGAAGGAATAAAAACAAGATGTCAATGCATCAAGAATAACATCCCCACAACATATTGTCAAGAATCATTAATGCAGCCAATGTTAACTGAGAATAGTTTTGTGAGGCATTCCTAAATCGACCGTATTTGGTTTTCCACATTTGTTGAATTAGCGACATTCCGCCATCTTTGGAGTTGATTTTATTGACAACGCCTGCCACATTATGTGAACCTGCATTGTATATATGCATCACAAAAAGTCGAAACCATAAATCCGATTCTTGATAGGAAATATTATGGTTGTTTAAGATTGATTTGGCTTCTGGAATACATATTGTAGCAATCATTTTACTTGCTGCTACAGCTGATTTATCAAAGTCTTTGCGCTCATCTTTATACCGATTTACTGTTAAACCAAATCTTCTTGCAATATAAGGCATTAATTGAAAAGACCCATGCGCACCAGCCTTAGATCGTGCAATTTTTCCAGGACATTCAATCATTAATATTGCTTGAGCATACCAAGGGTCAACACCTTGATTTTTAAATACCTCTACACCTTTTGAGATAGTTGGTAAAATATTCCCATAATCGTAGAAGTCTCTCTTTCCTATTGTTCTATAAATGGTTGCATCATCGTCTAATTCATACACAGTACGGATGGAGTCGCGCATAGCATCTTTTTCTCCATCTGAAAGCTGATCATAATCTTTTAGACTCATAATATGGATAATTTGACGTGTTGCAGCGATATTTATGATACATGAATCGGGCGATAAATTCATAACTGTTTGCCAGAAATGAGGTTGTGCTAATTGGCTCCATCCTTGGTGGTAAAGTTGAGTATCATCAACGTAATACAATTCAACAGAATCATTTATCATTCGAGATGCAACGTTGTATGTTTTGGCAATATCAATCTCCTTGGTAGGCTCTTCCGTATAAACCTTGGCAATTGACACTTCTTCTTGTTGATCTTCTTCGGGATTGCTCTTAGAGGCAGATAGCGTATCTCCTTCGTGGGCAAATAATGTACCGCCACACACACAAAATAATGTGATAATTATAGTTTTTAGCATAGTAAAACAACAACAGTTTCTCTAATTTAACGCAAAAATATCAATTTGGTTACTTATTTTGGATCTTTTCGACCAATTGGATACTTTGTTCGAGCTGTTCTTGAGGTGTTAGGTGAGTGTTGTCAATCACAATAGCGTCTTCAGTTTGGACTAATGGGCTCTCTTCTCTGCTGGCATCCATCTCATCTCTTAACTTCAGATTCTCCCTCACCTCTTCCATTGTTACTTGATCTCCTTTCGCAATTAATTCATCATACCTGCGTTGCGCTCTAACTTCAGGAGCAGCAGTAATAAAAAGTTTTAACTCTGCTTTGGGAAAAACAACTGAACCAATATCCCTTCCATCCATAACAATTCCTCCTCGCTCCCCCAATTGTCGTTGTTGGTTAACCAAATGAGAACGCACTTCTTTAATCTTTGCAACTGTACTTACCACGTTTGATACTTCTATTGTTCGGATTTCAGCAGCTACATTTTCTCCATTGAGAAGCAAATCAGCCTTTCCTGGTTCTTTATTTAAAAATGACAACTTAATTTTGGGCAAGGCAGCAATGATTTCCTTTGTATTTGAATTTTTCTCAGAAACAAGTTGATTGTGCAACGCATAAAGCGCTACTCCGCGATACATTGCTCCAGAGTCAACATAAACGTAGTTTAATTTCTTCGCCAAATCTTTTGCTAATGTGCTTTTCCCACAAGACGACCATCCGTCAATTGCTATGGTGATATCCTTTTTCATGGATTCAAAATTAAGAATATTAATTGTTACTTTTGTTAAATGAAAAAAGTTAAGGCGATATTTCTTGGGATATTTACATTGATCCCTTTTACGGGGCTCTCCTTTTTCATTTACTACTTTTTCCCCACAACACCAGCATTGATAATAGTTCTTATTCTTCTAATGGCTGGAGCTATGTTGGCATTCTATGTTTATACAAAAAAATTAAAGGAAGAAACTATAGGAATTGACAAAGCCAACAAACTCAACTATCCACCTGTCGAACGGGGATTGATTTATGTTTCCCCTGCTAATTTTTGTGACAAATTAGAAAAGTTTAAAGGACAACTTTTTATTGCTGGAACGGATAAAATAGATGAAGATGTGACGCTCATAAAAGGAGAATACCACAAGCTTACTGATGAAATGGCTTTGTTTTACACCAATGGAGTGAAAACCATATTTCGTGGGATTCCAAAAATTGCTGTTGGCAATAATCAATTTGTTATTTTTCAGTTTAAAGACATGATGCTCATTAAAAATAAAAAGAAAACTGCACTCCAAATGAGTAAAAAACGGTTGTTGGTCCATAAAAAAACAGAAACAATTGAGTTTAAAATTAAAGGCAATGCCCCAGTTTATGTTTTTGATTGGGATGATGATTAGTCCAAATTCTAACCCGAACCATTCACCGTATTCACCAAATAATTTTAATTTAGCCGCCAATAAAATTACAACAAATATGAAAGCATACGTATTTCCAGGACAAGGAGCTCAATTTATAGGCATGGGAAAAGACCTTTTCGAGGCCTCACCCATAGCAAAAGATTTATATAAAAAAGCCAATGCTATTTTAGGTTTTGATATAACAAAAATCATGTTTGAAGGAACAGAAGAAGCGTTGAAGCAGACAAAAGTAACACAACCTGCTGTTTTTCTTCATTCTGTAGTTCTCGCTAAAGTTCTCGGTGATAACTTCCAGCCAGACATGGTTGCAGGCCATTCATTGGGTGAGTTTTCTGCACTTGTGGCCGCGGGTTATCTCTCTTTCGAAGATGGATTGAAATTGGTTTCTCAACGTGCATTGGCAATGCAAGAAGCCTGTGAAGTAGAGCCATCCACAATGGCTGCGATTTTAGGCATGGAAGATGAAGATGTAGAAGCTATTTGTGAAAGTATTGACGAAGTGGTTGTCGCAGCAAACTACAACTGTCCTGGTCAATTGGTTATTTCTGGTTCAAACAAAGGAGTTGAAATCGCTTGTGAAAAGGCCAAAGAAGCTGGAGCAAAACGCGCGCTTCCATTACCTGTTGGTGGTGCTTTTCATTCGCCTTTGATGGAGCCAGCTCGGGAAAAACTGGCAAAAGCCATTAAAAACACACCTTTTTCTAAAGGAATTTGTCCTATCTACCAAAATGTTACAGCAACAGCTGTAACGGATACTGAGGAAATAAAAACCAACTTAATTGCGCAACTGACAGCACCTGTGCGTTGGACACAAATCATGGAACAAATGATTGCCGATGGTTGCAATGAAGCAATTGAAGTAGGTCCTGGACGAACACTTCAAGGTTTGTTTAAAAAAGTAGACCGCAAATTCAATACGACGGGAGCAACAATACATGAATAAGAAATGCCTATTAAAAATAGGTGGCTACAAATTGAGCAAATTTTAGTACCAAGTCATTTGTCCAATTCTGCTGCCATTCCCCGTGGGTATTTCCATGGTATAAAGTGCCTTGATTATAAACTCCTTTGTTGTCTAATGCATCATGTAATAATGGCAACTGTGTCTCTGGAACCAAAGGGTCTTCATCACCATAAAAAGAGATCGTAGGGGGTGAAGTCGATGTTACATACTTTGCCGGACTTACCTCATTTAACAAGTTCGTTTTTTCAGGCTCACCCACATTACCTATCAATGCTGGTATAAATATATCTTGCGTTATACTGGTGTCAAAAGAAGGATCAGTCAAATCCGAAGGACCTACCACATTACAAATCCCTTTTACCTCGTGATTGGGGTCAAAAGCGTAACCATACAGCAAGGAAAGATGCCCTCCAGCCGATACACCATAGAAGAGATATTGATTAGAAACCTCGTACTCTGGTTTCTGAATTTCATCTATGGCCTTCTGGATATCTTGGATCTGCTTTGGATATCCTGGATTGTTTGCTGTTCCCAATCGATAATTCAAATTAATAACTGCGTGGTTTGGATAAGTGCTTTTCAAATTATTCATCGTTGCAGTCATCTGGTTCTTATCGCCTCCAGACCAACCTCCGCCATGAACCAACACAAAAACTTTTGTTGAAGACTCATCTCTATTCGGGGGAAGATAAACATCCATTTTTTGTTTCCCTTTACTTCCGTATGAAATATCTGAAAGAATGTATCCAATTGAAGCGTCGTATTTTGGGCTATTCTCATTTTCATTGTCTTTTTTACATGAAGTTATTGCAAGAATTCCTGAAACTAAAAGAAGGGTATATACCTTGTACGATTTCATAGATTTAATTTAAATTATTTCTAAAACAGTATTTTTAAAGTGTAAATATAATAAATTTTTATTTCTCATGCATTGAAAAACTTCTGAGCTAAACCAAAACTAGAAGGACATTTTTTGAATTCGAACAGCGTTAAGAACTGCCAACAAAGCCACACCAACATCTGCAAAAACAGCCTCCCACATTGTTGCTATTCCAAAAGCGCCTATCAGTAGAACAATTCCTTTTACACCCAAGGCAAGGAGGATATTTTGCCAAACAATTCTTTTTGTTTTGTTGCCTATTTTTATTGCTTGAGGTATTTTGGACAAGTTGTCATCCTGAATAACAACATCTGCACTTTCAATCGTAGCATCACTGCCCATTCCTCCCATGGCTATTCCGACATCGCTCAAGGCAATGACTGGTGCGTCGTTCACGCCATCACCAACAAAGGCAACTGTTTTATTGTCCGTTTTAATTTCCTTTACCTTATTGAATTTATCTTCAGGCAACAACCCACCAAAAGCAGTTTCAATTTTTAGGGTATTGGCCACGGCAGTAACTACTGTTGATTTGTCTCCACTCAACAAAATGGGCTTGATTCTCATTGATTTTAAAGTTTCAATAACAGCAGCTGCTTCTTCTTTAATTTGATCAGCAACAGTAATATAACCCGCAAATTGACCATCATAAGCAATTGCAATGGTTGTCGAATTAATTCTCTGATGGTCAACATTACTGCTGATACTGTACTCCTCCATCATTTTAAAATTACCCAACAGTAGTTCCTTTCCTTCAACTTTCGAACGTAGTCCAAGACCTACAATTTCTTCTGTTTCTTCCAATTGGATTGCGGAATCAACTGGCCCCAAATAATCGTGGATTGCAGAAGCGATAGGATGACTACTTTGTTGCTCTAGCGCATTCACCATTTTGAGGATATTGCCTTGGTTAAAATCAGAATCTATGTGTACTTCTTGTACTTTAAAAACACCTTCTGTAAGTGTTCCTGTTTTATCGAAGACAATAATTTTTATTTTGGCCAACGCATCTAAAAAATTTCCTCCTTTGACCAAAATTCCATTCCTGCTTGCTGCTCCAATCCCTCCAAAATAACCCAATGGAA
Organism: uncultured Fluviicola sp.; assembly: GCA_964585545.1. Classification (GTDB taxonomy): domain Bacteria; phylum Bacteroidota; class Bacteroidia; order Flavobacteriales_D; family Crocinitomicaceae; genus Brumimicrobium. The sequence continues at coordinate 179,648 of CAZPDT010000001.1, read as the reverse complement.
TTGAGATAACTAAAGCGCAAGGACATGAAATAACCAAAAATATTAGAGCTCGATATAGCCAATCTTGAAACACATAATTTTCAATAAATAAATACGGAATAAAACATATTCCTACAGCCAACGCCACTACGATCGGAGTATAAATCTTTGAAAATTTACGGATAAACAATTCCGTAGGCGCTTTTTGACGGGTTGCATTTTGTGTTAATTCTAGAATTCTGCTTAACTTACTGTCTTTGTATGGAACCGTAGCTCGCACCTGGCTCACTTTCTTTAAGTTAATCATTCCTGCCAAAACAGTTTCGCCTTTGGATTTTTCTTCGGGCACACTTTCCCCTGTAAGTGCGGATGTATTAAAAATGGCATTCTCTGTTAACAGTTCTCCATCCAATCCTAACTTTTCTCCAGGCTTTAACTGGATGAGACTCCCCACTTTAACTTCTTCTGCTTGAATCACTTTAGCTTCTCCATCTTCAATAACTGTCACCTCATTAGGACGTTGATCCAATAGGGATTGAATGTTACTTTTTGCCTTGTCGACCGAAAGATGTTGAAACAATTCGCCAACAGTATAAAACAACATTACAGCAACTCCTTCAGGATATACACCTATAACAAATGCACCCAGAGTGGCAACTGACATTAAAAAGAATTCAGAAAACACGTCTCCGTTTCTAATGCTCTTAAAAGCATCACGAAGAACAGGTAATCCCACAGGAAGGTATGCAATTATATAAAGAATTAAACGGATATTTCCTGAGTACCATTCAGGCGATTTCCAGTGGTCAAAAATAAGACCCCATCCCAGCAAAATTAAAGATATAAAAGCAGGAATAAATAATTTTATTTGGGCGTATCTTCCCCGTTCTTGAGTTGGAGATGTATTGCTCGAACAGCAATCGCTCTCACAACAATCTGCTTGTTTATATGTGTTCTCTTTTGATTTTTTAGTCATTGCTTGCTTTATCTCCTACAAAAATAAGGTGCAAAACGATGCAATGCAATTGCAAATAGCATATCTGATTATTGAATGATAAAGATTTCACTCAACCTCTTTCAAACACTTCTCGCAAATTCCTTTGGCCAAAAACTGGGTTTCATCGACGCGGAAATTCCCACCCAAATCATGGGGCATGAGAACATCCTCTCTACAAGTTGTTTCTTTACACATCTTACAGTAAAAGTGAAGGTGCCAATCGTTGTGAGCATATTCATCACAATCTGCATCACACAATTTATATTTGGTGGTTTGTCCTTCTTGAATACTGTGAACAATCCCCTTTTCTTCGAAGGTTTTTAGTGTTCTATAAATTGTAATTCTATCGGCATGTTCAAAACTTTCTTCGACTTCTGAAAGAGAAAGCGCTACATCTTGAGTGCTTAAAAAATCATAAACAAGGATACGCATGCTTGTTGGTCGCGTATTCTTATCTTTTAATTTATGTTCTGTTTCCTTATACATTAAACATTCAATTAATCACAATCACCATCAGTAGAACAGCTTTTACCACCAGCTACTTCTTTAAACGTTGTTTCAGTATTTTCCTCTTTCCATTCACTGTATGCCTTTTGTAGGGTTTCAGAAAACACCTTGGGAGGTTGTGCTCCAGAAATTGCATATTTTCTATTTACAACAAAAAACGGAACCCCTCTAATACCCAGTTGACTCGCTTCCATAATATCGGATTTCACAGCGTAGCTAAACTGGTCGTCTGTTAACGCTATTTCTACACCCTCTTTAGTTAATCCAATTTCTTTAGCAATCTCCTTCAATTCTTCTTCATTGTTCAGGTTCCTTCCTTCGATAAAATGTGCTTTAAAAAATGCTTCTTCAGCCTGATCCCCTAACCCTTTTGTTTTGGCAAACTGAATAATACGATGGGTTTTAAAAGAATTGGCCACTTTAACATTGTCCAAGTCGTACTTTAATCCTACTTGTTTCGCTGTCTCAGTCAACTGTCTGTGCATTTCTTTTATTTTTCCCTCTGGAATGCCTTTTCTTGATGACAAATAAGTTACAGAGTCCATCTCAACATCTTCCTCTGGAATATCGGGATCCAGTTGGAAGCTTTTCCACTCCAATTCTATGTATTTTTCATTGTCAAGACCACTTAAAGCCTTTTCATAATTGCGCTTTCCAATATAACAGAAAGGACACATTACATCACTCCAAACCTCTACTTTCATATTTATCTATTATCCGCTTACTTATTTATTAAATAACACTTATGAACCTCTTTTGTTCATTTCCTTACCTTTGATGAAAAAGCGGTTATTTTAGATCTCCACTAACCCGTATTATTCATGAACCGAACTTGTGAGCTCAGCAAAGCTAATTTAATTTTACATTTCAAGATTGATGAACCGAGCTTGTGAGCTCATGAAGTGTCTCTGTCTTGGAATGCGGGTTAAAAAGAATATCCAATTCCAATCACTCCGTTTACATGAGAGTATTTACGTTGAAGCAAATTGGATTTGATATAAGGTGTCAATCCGAAATAATAGCCTGTTTTAAAGAAAAGATGCCAATTTTTTATTTTTCTTCGTACTTCAACAGTCCCTTGCAACGAAAGCATCCATTTTACGGATTGATATTCTTCCAATTGATTATAATCATGAGAAGGATATTGATATGTTTTCCTTCGGAACCCAAGGGCAATATTTCCTCCTACACTGGGTGTAATTGACCAATTTTGACCAATAAAAAATCGATATCCGATTTGAATTGGGATAGCAATCCATGAATAGCGTTGTTCTATTTCAAAACTCTTATCTGTTTTATTCACATTTTTAGTGGTATCGTATACGCTTACATAATTTGAATCTATTGGTACCCCAAGAGAATCATAGGTATATACCCATTCATAACCCGTAAGAATTACAGTGTCAGTGGTGTTAATTTGAACTTCTACATGTTCAATTTCTTCATCAAAGTGAAAGTATTCAACTCCTGTACCTAGTACAATACGTTTGCGTACAAAATTAAAGTTGATTCCAAAATTAGGAGAAACTTCATCGTTATCTAAATCTGCCTTTAATAGATTGGAGTAATCATCTGAAAAAGATTTAAAAGTTCTGGGCCAACCAAAAGATAGACCACCAAAACCTTGAATTTCGTAGAAATTTGATTTGTAAACAACCAGAGAATTATTGTCAATGGTCTTTGTCGACAAAAAAGGCTCATTTTTCAAGGATGCTTCTTGTTCCGAAGCAAAGTCATTTTTATACGTGAAATTATTGTCTTTTATTCGCTGATTTACAAGGTCATATTCAGTCGCATAAACATCAAATTTAAGGTGAGGTAGTTGTTCAAACATTTCATCTTGTTTTCGCTCATCTTTTTGACGTTTTTCCTTTTCTCTATTTGATGACTCATGTGGTTTGTTTTCTACTCCAATCGATTTGTTCTTTGTTTTCTTCGACTTGTCTTTTAAAAAAGCATCTATAACAGACTTTTCATGGTCTTTTGACTGTTCTTTTGTTTCAAGTTTATCTTCTTGCTTAATATTTAATTGCTTTTTACCACGGTTCTTATGAATACGCTTTTGAATTGGTTTACCTTTAGAATTATTTTTATATTCTTCCGTACCCATTTCATTTTCAGGAATTAACTTCTTGCTTAATTCTTGTTGAGTATTGTCTGAAACTGAATCATTTACAATTAAACTATTGTCATTTTCATATATTGATTTTCCAATATCATCAGGTGTTTCAGATGAATTTTGCTTTGTTATTTGCTGTGCAACATGAATGGTGTTTTGATTTATCTGACTGTATAAAAGTAAAGAGAGAAAACAAAGAATTAGTGTCCCATCAAGTAACCACCAGACAAAACGATCACTTTCTTCGTCTTCATCTAACCTTCTGTTAATGTCAGCAAGAAAATCATCTGGAGGTGAACCGAAATTATGGTGACCAAACTTTTCCTTCAATTCATTATCGATATTTGTATCCTCCTTATTCAACCTTGTTTAATGTATTAAATTTTAATAATTCCCTCAATTTTTTCCGTGCATACTTAATGTGCCATTTTACCGTTTCATAACCGATATCAAGCTCCTTGGAAATCTCTTTATATGAATAACCGTCAATCGCATATAAATTAAACGTTACTTTCGTGGCAGGAGGCAATTGATTAAGCACTCTTTCTACTTCCTCCATTTCAAAATTTTGAATACTGATTGTCGTTGATGATTTCCTTTCAGATTGTTCACTAGAATATGCCAAATATTCCTCACTTTCTGAATGTCTAAATTGTTCCTTATATCTCTTGTTCTTACGGTAACGATCAATTACCACATTTTCAACGATTCGTTTCGCCCAAGCAAAATAATTTGTATCCAACTTATACCTATCTATATTTCTTACTACCTTCATAAAAGCAGTATTCACAATATCCATTTGATCTTCTCTATTGTTGTGATAACGTACAGCCGCACTCATAAACAAATTGAACGTATGGTGATACAACTCCAATGTAACTTTTCTGTTGTTCTTTTTAATCTCTTTTATGGTAGTTGCATTTATTTCCAAGAGTATATATGTTGTTCAAGATATCTGAGTGATAAATTTTTGGATTATTTGTTTTTTACAATTTTAATAAATTTATTACTCGAATCAAATTCAAGAAGTTGTTTTGTGCTTAAATTAATGTGTTGCAAAGTTTTATTTGCCTCATATTCCCAAGCAATAATAGAACTACCTTGAAAATGAGTGCTGACATAATCGCGTATAGGTTGAGCTATAGTTGCATCCGGCAACTTTGAATGACTGTCAATATCAATTATTTGTAATCGATCTCCCTCTTCAAATTCAAGGTTGACTCCGCAATCTAATGTTACATCATAACATTTAACTCCATTTTCTCTATCTCGAACAATCCTTTGTATCACACAATCTGAAAAATAGGTGCTCACATAGGTCTTTATTTCTTGAGGTGCATTTTTAGGTTGAATTTCTTTCTCACAACTTAATAAGAGGAAGAAAAATGAGCTAAATAATACGACGGATCTTAATTTTACACTTTTCATGTTTTTATATTTTAATGGTTCGTTGATATAAACGGATATCTAATCATAAATTGGGGGGGATGCAAATTAAATTTTATAATCTCCTATACTTATTGAATTTAGAGCCTTAACCCACATTATTAACTGCATTTGTTTATTTTAATCTATATTTCAATGATTATCAGATGATTATTATATTTTAAGAAGTTGTAAAGTTACCTCAATTTCGGATATCGATTAACTTAATGCTTGGATTCTTTTGAATAATGCGGGTGAATCCGTAGTCCTTCTATTTCACAAAAAAACTCCCCTCCCTTTTTACAGGTAAGAGGAGTTTCCTACTACATTGTTTCAACCCGAGTTATTCTACTGTTTTAGAAGTTTTGAAATCTTTATAAGTTCACCTTCTTCATCTCGAATCTGGATTTGATACATTCCTTTACTTAGAGAATTAAGATTAATTTCCTTTCTATTCTCTCCTTTAAAAAGTTGCATTTCCTTTTGTCTAACAAGTTGGCCAATTGCATCAATCATGATTACATTATAGCTACCATCTCGAACAATACTGAAATTTAGATACACAACATCTTTTGCAGGGTTAGGAAAGATGGAGACTTCAGAAGAAGGGCTGTCCTGAGCATCTATTCCCGCGGTTTGAACATTCAAATTGATTGTGTCCACAACCACACAATTGGAGTCGGTTGTAACCTGAAGCGTAACAGTATAATTACCATTGCTTGTGTAGGTGTGATTTGGGCTGTGCCAATTAGAAGTGCTTCCGTCTCCAAAATCCCAATAATAATTGAAGTTACTATTGTAAAATTCTGGACTAAAATGGATGTTACCTCCACTGGCTGTCCAATCATATTGGATTCCGATATTTTGATTGCAAGCAGTTGCGTTTGAAACCGTAATGATTTGTTCTGTTGTGTCTACACAAGACCAGCCTCCATTTGTTTCCCATACCGATAAAGAAACTGTAAATGTTCCATTTGATGAATAGGTATAACTCGGAGACATTGTACTTGAAATTGTCCCGTCACCAAAGTCCCAGTCGTAACTGTAATTAGACGATTGATAATTTGGTGTAAATGTATACAGACCACTGCTATCAACCGAATAGGTAAAACCAGCATCAAAAGGACATGAAGTGCTGTCGCTTACATGAATCTCCTCTGTGGATGAAGTTGAACATGTACAGTTGGAAACAACTAATGTTACATAATAATCCCCTTCCTCTGGAAATTGGTGTGTTGGATATGTGTCAGTAGATGTTGTTCCATCTCCAAATACCCAAAGATAATTGTTGTTTGAGTCGTATGAAGTAGGTGCAAAATCATACGTGTTTTGACCATTTTCAGTTGCCGAAAATCCAGTATCAAGATCACAAGAATCTGTTGCACAAGGCTCCACAACAACAGTTTGAACTGTTGAATCTTGGCAATTCCCACTGGTCATGTGCAATGTTACTGTATATGTTCCTGGCTGGTTGTAAGCATGTTGAATAGACGAGTTCGTTCCCGTTGAAGTATACGTTGTATTGTCTCCAAAATCCCATGTGTAAGAATTGTTGGTTAAAGTAAGACCTGAACGGAAGCTAACGTTTAAACAATCAAGGGTGTCATCAAAGTAATAAAAAGAAGCATTTATATTACAAGGAGAAGAAGTGCAAGAATCCAAATCAATGATTTGAGTTAGTGAATCCGTGCAGTTCCCTTGGGTCATGTACAATGTCACTTCGTAAGTTCCCGTATGATCATAGGTATTTTGTATATATGAAGAAGTTCCTGTTGAACTATACGTTGTATTGTCTCCGAAGTCCCACAAATATTGAGTATTAATTGTTGTATTAGAAGGAGAATGAAAGATAACCTTTAAGCATTCTACAGAATCCTGCATATAATTAAATGACACATCTATATCACAACTATCAGTGTTACATGGTAATACTTCTACAATTTGCATGGTAGAATCCAAACACGTTCCATCATCGACAGACAGCGAAACAAGATAAGTTCCTGGCGTATTGAATTCGTGCTCTGGATATGCATCGGTTGAGGTTGTTCCATCTCCAAAGTCCCATTCATATTGGGCATTAGGGTTATTGTTGTAACCATACGGAACAAAAAACTTGTAACAACTGGAATCGCCGTACCAAAATGACGCATCTAAATTACAAGAATCACAAGGAAGAACAGTTATGGTTTGTGTTACAGTATCAACACAAAAGTTACTACTGATTACCGCAGTTACATTATAAGAGCCTGGACTTTGGTATTCGTGCCACGGGATCATATCAGTTGAAGTTGTTCCATCTCCAAAATCCCAAGAATAAGTATATTCGTAATTTTCAATAGTATTCGGGTAAAACACTTTTTGGCAATATACAGTATCTTTAACTGTAAACGAAGCATCCAATTCGCACGAATCACATGGACGTACATACACAGACTGTGTAACTGTATCAGCACAACCATATCCATTAACAATTAATGTAACATAGTATGTGCCTGGATTAGCGTATCTGTGCCAGGCAGTTGCATCAGTTGAAGTCGCCCCATCTCCAAAATCCCAGAAGTAGTTTAAGTTATTGTTGATAGGGGTATCGGCAGTAAATCTGGTCTTGCACCCAATTGAGTCGTTATACGTAAATGCTGTAAAACCTCCTCCATAAAGACAGGCAGAAGCTTTATTGTTCATTGTAATAAAAACAGCAAAAAGTAGCGTTAAAGTTAAGATTTTTAATTTCATATCATTGTTTTTTTAATGTTCACAAAGAGAAACGGAAAGAAAGTCAATAATGGGGGGGAATATATTAAAAAAAAAATAAAAATGATTTTAAATGATTGATTGTTATGTGTTTAAATCAATTAAAAAGAAAAGAAAGTTCTATTGGAAACAAGTTCAAAAGATGAATATATCCAGTTAACTATTTGACACCCAAATTCGGGGTATATTTTTATACTTTAAAATGAAGAATGCGTTAACCGAGCTTGCGAGTTCAAGAATCCCTTTTAAAGAATGAATAATAATCCGGGTTAACTCCAACGAATTACTTTCTATATCGTTTCAAGACTTGAATATTAAATCCTAGTCCTGCAGAGATCATGAACTCATCTGCCATCCCGTTTACACGATCAAGGTTTTGCATTTGTTCGTGTACATAACTGAAATTTGCGAAAAAATGGAAGAATTTCCAGACATAATAACGCACACCTCCATTTATTTGTACGACCGGAACAATTTCGGTTATGGACGGGTCAAAATTCGATTTCATAAATGAAAAGCCTGGTGAAAACCCAAGATGAAGTTCAAGATTGTTTACTGGGCTAAATCCATATTGAATACCCAGTGTTGTTCTTATATTGTTCTTTAAAAATTTTGAATCCGAATTACCCAATAGGAAGTTAGTTTCACCTCTAAGACTTAGATGTTCTGTTAACTTTCCCTCTATAAAACCAGTTACATAATAATTAATCTCATCTCTATTCAACATCATTGCTGGAGAAAGCGTAGTTGAAAAACTAAACAATCCGGGGTTTATATAATTTGGATTCTGACCAAAAGCAGTCCATACTGGAAAGCAAATAAATATCAGTATAAATTTTCTTATTTTTTCTTTTTTCCTCCTTTCCATAAATCAACAATTTTATAATTAAAACTTAAATTAAGAAGCAAATGTCCTTCAATTCCTGTTCCTTTTTCAAAATGGAAATGAACATCGTCTGCTTCAACATGACCATGAACATCTTTTCCAAGATGAAACATATAATTGGCCGTAAAAGTAATGTCCATTCTTTCTGTTAGATTAAAATGAACTCCTGCTCCAGCTTGAATAGCAGAACTATTTTTAACGATTGAATTGGATCGGTCTGAGTTATCTTCTAATTTTGTCCTATCGAAACAATGCCCTGCTAAAATATAGGGCTTTACTGGAGGAGCTATTTTATCTGTAAAATAATACATCACACTCCAACCAACGTGATAGTCGGTACGATTGGCCAAATGTTCAATATTGCCCCTTGTGTAATCGGCAAACCATTCTGTACTCAAACGATTGGCAAGTTGTAAACGGAATTGACCTCCATAACCAAAAGAATTTACCCCAAGGTTACCATGATCAAAAATATTCATTGAAGAACGTACGCCCAATGAAAAAAGTCCACCTTGTTTGCCTTTAAGGTTTAATTCTTGTCCTTTTACTCCAAAAACAAGGAGCAAAAAGAGAAATGTTGTGATGATCCGATGCATATTATTTAATTTTTAATTTATGAAGTCTTTAAAGAAATTTAACAATTTTTATGCCCAAAAAAAAATCTTATTCTTTCCCTTCCAATAACGCTTTATCTCTCAATCTCCGTTCTTTTCTCAATCGGCTGGCACTTAAAGCACGCCTACCGCGAACAGATTCCTTTCGAGGAACAATAAGCAACAATAAAAGTCCAATAACAAAGAAAGTCACTACAGAAAGCACAGATGTTCTAATACTTCCTGTTAGGTTTTCCATTAGCCCAAAAAAGAAAAGTCCCAAAACAATTCCAATTTTTTCAGAAACATCGTAAAAAGAGAAATAAGAAGCATGCTCTTGTGTGGTTGGTAAAAACTTAGAATAGGTAGAACGAGAAAGGGCTTGTACACCACCCATAACCAAACCTACTCCAGCAGCTAAGGCATAAAATTCAAAAGGAGTTTTAATGAAATATGCCCATGTACATAAAACAATCCAGCCAAGCACAACAAATACTAAAGTTCTCAAATTTCCAATTTTACTAGAAATAAATGCCATCAAATAGGCACCACCCGCACCCAAAATTTGAATCAGTAGGATGGCAACAATCAAACCAGCATCACCACCAGCTTCTCCCCAATCCACTTCTTTTTTAGCAAAGATTGTAGCCATTAACATTACTGTTTGAACGCCGGTATTAAAAAAGAAAAAAGACAACAGGAACCTTTTTAGTCGCTTGGTTTGTCGAAATTCTCTAAAAACAGATTGAAGCTCTTTAAATCCCTTTAATAAAAACCTTGATTTAACTTCTCGCTTGTATAAGTTATGTGGTAGTCTTTTAAAAGTAACCTGTGCGAATCCCATCCACCACAGCCCGACAAGGATAAATGAATATTTGGTGTACTTTGGATCAATAAACATAATTATTGATAGGCAGATAACCAATAAAATCATGCTCCCAAAATAGCCCATTGAAAAGCCACGTGCTGATATATTATCATGGTCTTTTGGTTCAGCAATTTCTGGCAAGAAAGCATTGTAAAAAACAAGACTGTTCCAAAACCCAATACTGGCTAAAAATATAGACAGCATCCCCCATTCAATGTGTTCAGGACTAAACCAAAACAAGGAAATACTGGACAACGCCCCCAGATAGCAGAAAAATTGAAGAAACCGCTTTTTATTTCCTGAAACATCCGCAATTCCTGACAGGATAGGCGACAAAATACTCACCGTTAAAAAGGAAGCTGCCAATACATAGGAAAAAAGTACAGAATTAGAAACATGATATCCAAAAAACTCAACCAATACATTTTCATTGGGAAGCAATTCTTGTCTCCCTACACTTTTTAAGTATTGTGCTTTTGTGATGTTGGTATAAAAAAGTGGAAATATAGCAGATGAGATAACAAGGTTATACACCGAATTTGCCCAATCATAAAAAATCCACCCTTTTATTACACGTTGATTCCCTTTTTTCATCAAGTAGTTTTAATATTCCAAAAGTTCGCTTAGCACAGTTTCAAATCTCATTATTTTCCATATCTTTTTATCCACTTGGAAGCTAAAGTACAAAATTCTATTAAATTCGATAAAGTTCGATCTATGTTAAATATCATTCCCAAAACTTAACACCATCAATGCGACATATTATTAACCCCTAATACCGAATTCTCGGTATGTATTGCGGGGTTAATATATAGTAGATGTCTACCTCCCCTTGCTCAAAACCCTTGCTCTTGCTGTCTTCTCCTTAACCTCAATAAATAAAAAGATATTTTTCTCTTTATTTTTTGGTTTATCCAATATATTATCTTAACTTGCAACAACATACACTACTTTTATGAACCATGACACTACTTATACAACATATCGCCAACCAGTTTAAAACAATTTTCGTTACCTTTACAGGAAAGGCGTTTATTAAATTAATCCCCACAGTATTAGAATTACCAATAGATTATGTGCCTATTCAAAGCAATTTCAATTATGTTCAACGCATCGACGATGAAGTTTTTGGTTTTACTTAGCTTGGCCTATAGCGCATACACCACCACCTATGTTTTAAAACAAATTAAATTATAAACAAAATCTTAACAATTGAATAAGACCGTTTTATATATTATTTTATTATTGTTGATTTCTTTTACATCATTTACACAAGAAAACCTTGTGCCCAATGGGAGCTTTGAGGAGTATAATTGGTGTCCAGATTACGATAATGGCTTTTACATTAATGCATGTAAGTATTGGACGATGCCTACCTTAGGGTCTTCTGATTACTTTAATCGTTGCAGTACCTTTTGGGACAGCTTCTTAAACCGTTATATGTTTAGCGTACCTGAAAATTATATAGGGTATCAGGAAGCAAGAACAGGAGATGGATATGCAGGGATTGTATTTACACAAAATATACTTGAAGGAGAGAAACATAAATACAACACTCCTTATTCTGAGTACATTCAAGTAAGATTGAAGAAAAAACTCGAAGATGGTAAACTCTACCATCTTCAGTTTTTTGTTAATTATACAGGACCTGAAGGAGGTAATTTTGATTATGCAATTTGCCCCAACTCTATAGGTGCCTTATTTACCAGTACAGAACTTCATGAAAATCACGATTCAATCATTCAAATGACATCACAGTATAATAGTGATTTAAGTTTATTTTTTTGTGATACAACAAAATGGTACGAATTAAATTACACTTTTCAAGCACAAGGTAATGAAAACTATTTAACTATAGGTGTCTTTACCCCTATGCCTCTGACAAAGGTAACTGATATATCAGGAGATACAATATCACCACAAGCGGATAGATATTACTATATTGATGATGTTTCAGTAAAAGAAGTGGATTACTTGACAACAATTAAAGATAAAATCCCTAATGTATTTACACCAAATGATGACGGAGTAAACGATTTATTTTCGTTAGACAAATTAGACATCGAGCCCCAAAGCATATCCATTGTGAACCGCTGGGGAAATATAGTTTATCAGTCTAAACTTAACTTTGCTTGGGATGGAACCTATCAGGGAAGAAAATGTACTGATGGTGTCTATTTTTATGTCATTCAATTTACAAAAGAAATTAAAATAAACGGTTTTGTTCATTTGATAAGGTAAATAATCTTATTATTATGAATACATTTTATAAAAAGAGTATTCTCATTATGATGTTAATGGGAATTATGAATATTTCAGCCATTTTCTCACAAGTATCAAGTTTGGGAAATTTTTGGGGTCCTAACAGATACCTCGGCTGGAACAATACAAATGGTATAAACCCTCTCCTATTCAAAACCAATGCTACCAACCGTATGAAACTCAATGGCAACAGCAATTACGGTATCGATGGTTATTTCGCACCACGGAACGGGTATTTTCTATTGAGTCCGACCACAACAACAAGTGCCCAATACCTTTACAATCAAAAAGGAGCTTTTTCTATGCTGCATTTGAATGGTAGCCAAGGGACTTTTCCGCAAGAAGGTGGTTACCGGCCATGGATGCGAACGGGGATTACCCTAACAGATAACAATGATTTGAGTTATATGGGAATTAGAAAAGTAGGTTCTGGAACAGACATTACCGAAACCACCATTACTTGGTCAGACAATCAAGGAAATAATCCCCCAGGTCCAGACGATATGACATTTCGTTTTACAGGAAGTGGAAAATGAGTATTGAGCATAGAGCAAGAGTAAAGAGAATATAAGCGCTGAAAGTGTACCATATTATTAACCCCTAATACCGAATTCTCGGTATGTATTGCGGGGTTAATATATAGTAGATGTCTACCTCCCCTTGCTCAAAACCCTTGCTCTTGCTGTCTTCTCCTTAACCTCAATAAATAAAAAGATATTTTTCTCTTTATTTTTTGGTTTATCCAATATATTATCTTAACTTGCAACAACATACACTACTTTTATGAACCATGACACTACTTATACAACATATCGCCAACCAGTTTAAAACAATTTTCGTTACCTTTACAGGAAAGGCGTTTATTAAATTAATCCCCACAGTATTAGAATTACCAATAGATTATGTGCCTATTCAAAGCAATTTCAATTATGTTCAACGCATCGACGATGAAGTTTTTGGTTTTACTTAGCTTGGCCTATAGCGCATACACCACCACCTATGTTTTAAAACAAATTAAATTATAAATCGCTTATCAAATGCTGAACATTAAAAAACATTTATCTGTGTTCGGTCTCGGTAGCTTACCGAGGATAAGACCTGTTTTTTTTATTTTATTTATTCTAATGACTACAACGGCATATACACAAGAAAATTTAGTTCCTAACGGGAGTTTTGAAGAGTATGATACATGCCCAATGGGAATTGCTGACTTTTCTGTTAAAAATTGGTTTTCACCAACGTATGCGACACCAGATTACTTTAATAGTTGTGCATCCTCATTTCCAACTTTAGATGCGGGTATTCCGAACAATTTTGCTGGATACCAAAAAGCCTATAATGGTTCGGGTTATGTAGGCTTTGCTAGCTGCTTGCCTTTCGATAAAAATTTTAATTTAGATTCAAATTACAGAGAATATATTTGTATCAAACTTAAAAAAGTATTAAAGGCTAATAGTTGCTATGTCTTTTCATGTTATTTGTCTTTAGCTGACTCTTCTATGTTTTGTGCTGGTGATATTGCTTTTGCTTTAACTTCAAACACTTTGGTCACTGATTCTTTAGCTGTTCCAATTTATACTAATAAAGAGGAGATTTTAAATAATAATCCATTATGTGATACTTCGAAATGGATTAAATTTTCTAATTTTTTTATTGCGTCAGGTGAAGAAAAATACTTAACTATAGGTATATTTCGTAATGATAACAACATAAATTATGAATATTTTAATAAGAACGCTTCTAACGGTTGTTCTTATTATTACTTAGATGATGTAAAAATAATAGAAGTAAAATGCTCTAATATCCCAAATATTTTTACCCCAAATAACGATGGTGTTAATGACAAATTGTCTTTAATGAATATTCCTAAAAATAGTAGTTTTAAAATACTTAATAGATGGGGAAATATTATTTTCGAAACTTTAAATCCGAATCAAGAGTTCTGGGATGGTACTACAAAAGATGGGAAATTGTGTTCTGATGGAGTATATTTCTATATTTTAGATGATGCATATGGAAATAAAAAAACAGGTTTTGTTCATATGATAAGATAAAACTTATCAATTATGATACATAATAAACAAAAAATAATTGTTCTATTAACATTATGTTTTATGATCTTCATAGAACACGAGGTCAGAGGACAAGCTACAAATAGTAATTTTATAAATAATAATTATTCGAACAATAAATACCTCGGCTGGAACAACAGTAACGGTATAAACCCTCTCTTATTCAAAACCAATGCTACCAACCGTATGAAACTCAACGGTAACACCAATTACGGTATCGATGGTTATTTCGCACCACGGAACGGGTATTTGCTATTAGGAATAAGCAACAATTCAATATCACCAGGGTGGCAAAATATCTACACTCAAAAAGGTGCTTTTTCCTTGTTACATATAAATGGACCAGGATCTGCCTACCAAGAGTATGGTTACCGACCGTGGATGAAAACAGGGGTAACCTTTACGGGAAATGAAGATTTAAGCTATTTTGGATTGCGTAAAGTAGGTTCTGGTGGAGACATCACCGAAACCACCATTACTTGGTCAGACAATTCAAACAGTTCCCAGTGGGGTCCAGACGATATGACATTTCGTTTTACAGGAAGTGGAAGTGGAAGCAATACAATTTCTTCAAACTTAAACACTATAAATGATTTAGACGGGTTGCATATTGCACGTTTTACTCCTTCGGGGGAATTTGGTTTGGGCAATACCTTTGGCGTAAATGCTACAGGTACACCAGCAAATTTATATGTACGTCCGCAATCACTAATGCATATGAGTTTGGACAAAAGTCTATATGGCTTCAAATTACTAACCAAAATGGTACAGGACAAACCGCCAATGATGGCTTGCGTTTGGGTATTCGAGCAGGAAATAATGCTTCGGGCTATCTGCGGTGGCAAGAAAACACACCGTTTATTGTGCAAACCGATTGGAACAACTCCCCAGGAGGTATAAACAATGGAGAACGGATGCGCATTACGAGTATTGGTGCTCCAGGTGTTCCAAATCCTGCAGGCGCATCTAATAATAACGTTACTCGAGTTGCCATTAGTGAAAGCGGAAATAATCCAATCACAAAACCCAGAAGCTTATTGCACCTTGGTTATAATACAGGATTGAATTCTTTCCCTCAAGGTTCAACAGATGGTTGGAGAAACTGGATGGATATCGGTACCTTTATGAGTAATGGTACTGACAATATGTATGTTGGATTAAAAACGGAAAGTGGAGCTTTTCCTTCACAAGATCGTCAAGATGCAGTAATCAATTGGGGTGATAATGGAGGGTCAAATCCTTTTAATGGCCCTGATAATCTTCGCTTTATTTTTACTTCTACCACATCTTCATTTGTTCCGCCTTACCCTGGTAGTCCTGCGCCAGACCCCAATGGTTTAGAAGTAGCGCGGATGGTGCCCAGTATTGCAAGTACGCTTTCTGCACCTAACTACGGTATGATGGGTGTAGGTGATTTCTCTCCCACAGGTCCAAACACAGCACTTAACGATGTCGTTGATGCCAAATTGGATATCGATGGAGATTTGAGGATAAGAACGGTTACCGAAGACAGTACATTAAAGCAAGTTTTGGTCATTGATTCTACCGACCATAATCGAGTGCATTGGATAGATGCAAATGAATTGGTTGGAGGAGGCAATATAACTGCCAATAATGGCGCAACAATTAACCCTTTACACAATGTACAATGGGGTCAGGTTAATTCTGGAAACGGCACCAATAATGGTGGTGAACTAGTTCAAGAGACTGAGATTCCTTTTAATAACCAAAATATATACTTTTCTGACCCTATAGGTGTTTATAGTAATAATGAGAACCGTATACAAGTTGGAGGTAATAGTACTACATTTCCAAATAATATCTTTTTACAAAGTTCAAAATTTTCTTCTTTAACTATTGAGAATAATACTTTTCCAGTAAAGGTTGCTGGCTATTTTGCTACAAATGCAAAAAACCCTTATTATTATTCGATACCACTTAAGTTCAGCCCCTTCTATTTTGGAAATCAAACACCTGTATCAAGAATTGGGGTTGTAGGCATCGCAAATGATTCTCTTAATCCATCTTTTATGCATATTGGTGTTACTGGAGGTGCATACTCTTCTACTTCACAAGATAATGTAGGAGTAAGTGGGAAAAGCTATGGTTCTCCAATGCACAATTCTGGGGGTACTTTTATGGGGGGTAGTGCTACATCTACAGCTATCAACATTGGAGTTTCAGGATCAGCAATTGGTCAGGGTGTTGAAAATTATGGAGTTAGAGGTTTTGCTCAAAGCTTAGATCCTGGTAGTACCAATTACGCTATTTATGGAAAAGCAACAACAACAGGTGGAGTAAATTACGCTGGTTACTTTGATGGAGATGTATATGTAAATGGTGGAACTAACTCAGGAACAGGTTATTTAATCGCTTCAGATGCACAATTTAAAAATGAAATTGATACGGTTACCAACCCTTTGGGAATCGTTAATAGCCTTCAGCCAAAAACATTTTTCTATGATACAACCAATATTTATGATATTCATTTTTCAGAAAAACGTCAATATGGTTTTGTAGCACAAGATATTGAACCTATACTTCCAGAATTGGTTTATGAGGTAACCAAACCTGCCGAATACGATTCTTTAGGAAATGTTGTGATAAATGCTATTACATACAAAGAATTAAATTACAACGCGTTTATTGCTATCTTAATGAGTGGAATGCAACAACAGCAAGACAGTATTGAGATGATGGCAGACCAACTCGAAGACCAAAGGGCCATTAATGCTGCTCAAGATTCAACGATTGGTAGTCTTAACGACCGCCTTTCTCATTTGGAGGAATGTTTAAGCGGTATTTTACCCATATTGTGTAGAATCAATCAATCGGCAATCCAACAAACGCCAGAGGAAACACGTTCTCAATTGGTGCAAGAGATTCAGGTAACTTTAAGTGATGCGGCCAATATTGTTCTTAACCAAAATGTACCCAATCCTTTTGCAGAGCGTACAGTAATTTCCTATTCTATCCCTGAAACGGTTGGAGAAGCGCAGATTGTCTTTTACAATGCACAAGGGAAACAAATCAAATCGGTTGATATTCAAGAAAGAGGAGAAGGAAGAATTAATGTTTATGCCAATGACTTGAGTACTGGAATCTATACGTATTCGTTGGTTGTTGATGGTAAAATAGCAGCTACGAAAAAGATGATGAAACAATAAAACATAGTCTTTTTATACCGTTAAACGTATAGAATAATAACAACAAAGAAGCAAGGCATGCCTTGCTTCTTTGTTGTTATTTATTTTCATCAAGTAGTTTTAATATTCCAAAAGTTCGCTTAACACAGTTTCAAATCTTTCCTTTGGCAAAAAGTTATTCTCTAATCCTGCATTAAATGGAATTGGTGTATTTAATGCCCCTACCCTACGAACAGGAGCATCCAAATATTCAAAGCATTCTTCATTGATTTGGGTAACGATTTCACCACCGATTCCACCAATTTCTACATCCTCATGCAAGACAATCACTTTACCAGTTTTCTTTACAGAAGTTATAACGGTTTCCATATCTAAAGGAGCTAAAGTACGTAAATCAATTAAGTCCGCTGAAATAGAAGAATCATTTTCTAAGGTCTCAAGTGCCCAATGTACGCCCATTCCATAAGAAACAATCGTAACATCTTCTCCTGCTTTTAAAACATTGGCTTTCCCGATTTCTGTAGTATAATAATCGTCAAAAACTTCGCCTTTGGTACTTCTGTACAATCCTTTGTGTTCGAAGAACAAAACAGGGTTTGGATCTTCGATAGCAGCATTTAAAAGGCCTTTGGCATCTTCTGGAAATGCTGGATAAACAATTTTAAGCCCAGGCACATGGAAAAACCAAGCTTCTGTACTTTGGGAATGAAATGGCCCTGCAGCAACACCTGCTCCTGTTGGCATTCTTATAACAACATCTGCATTTTGATTCCAACGCCAATGCGCTTTTGCTAAATTGTTTACAATTTGATTAAAAGCCATCGTTACAAAATCAGAAAACTGCATTTCTACCATGGCTTTCATTCCACCAATCGACAAACCAAGTCCTGCTCCCACAATAGCAGATTCACAAATCGGTGTATTGCGCACACGTTCTTTCCCAAACTGGTCCACAAAACCTTGCGTAACCTTAAAAGCACCGCCATATTCGGCAATGTCTTGTCCCATTAAAACAAGTTCTTCATATTTCTCCATGGACTGTTGCAATCCTTCGGAAATGGCATCAATAAATCGCTTTTCACTCTTTTTTTTGCGTTTGGGAACTATTACCTTTTGGTTATGAGGAGCAAACAAATCATCCAATTCAACATTGGTATCAGGAACAATATCTTCCTCTGCTCTGGCAGTTTCTAATCCCTCTTGGATTTCAGTTTTTATCTTTTTTGTGAATTTTCTAATGTCTGCATCCGTTAATATTCCTTCCTCTTTAAGAAACATCTCATAGTTTTCTACAGGATCTTTTTTTGCCCATTTATCTTGAATACCTTCAGGGTAATACTTTGTTCCCGATGCTTCTTCGTGACCTCTCATTCTAAAGGTTAAGCATTCCAAAATAACAGGCCGTGGATTTTTACGAATCGATTTGGCGATTTCTTTTGTTTTCGAAAGCACTTCGAGAATATTATTTCCATCAATTTGATAAGCATCAATTCCATATCCGATACCTTTATCAATAAATTGTTTCATTCGGAATTGTTCTTTACTGGGCGTAGATAATCCCCATTGGTTGTTTTCAATGGTGAAAATAACGGGTAAGTCCCATACTGCGGCAACATTTACGGCTTCATGAAAATCACCTTCACTGGTTCCACCGTCTCCTGTAAAAACCAATGTTGCTTTTTTTTCATTCTTCAGTAAAGAAGATAATGCGATGCCATCAGCAACTCCCATTTGTGGCCCCAAATGTGAAATCATGCCTACAATATTATAGTCCATCGTTCCAAAGTGAAAAGAACGATCACGACCTTTGGTAAATCCCGACATCTTGCCTTGAAATTGAGCAAAAAGACGATTTAAAGGAATACCTCTTGTGGTGAACACGCCTAAATTTCTGTGCATGGGCAAAAGTACTTCTCCTGCATCCATTCCCAAGGTTGTACCTACGCTAATTGCCTCTTGTCCCCATCCAGAGAACCATTTGGAGATTTTTCCTTGACGCAAAGAAATCAACATCTTTTCCTCGATAAGTCGGGGTTTTAGAATTGTTTTATAGATTTCTATTAATTTTTTATCAGAATATCCAGACCGATTATAGTCTATGTGCCTTTTGGCTAACGTTTCCATATTGTATTTTCAATTTTCAATAATCCTATTGTTAAACAAACTTAATAACAATCTCTTATTTCACCTGCAAGTTTGAAATAAAATTAATGATTTTCAAATGAATCTAATTATCTTTGATTGGAACAACAGAAGAAACGGTAAAGGATCATTCCGCATAAATGCATTTAAATTGTCTTTCAATTTAATCCTCCTAAAAAACAATCAACCCTAGAATTTTTTGTACTTTTGCATGAATTTATTATTAAAAATAGGTTCCATGGCATTTCGAGACATAAAAAAAATACGAGAAGGACTCACTTTTGATGACATTCTTCTTGTTCCAGCGCATTCAGAAGTTCATCCAAGCAACGTTATATTAAGAAGTAAAATTACCAAGAACATTATGGTAAATACTCCCGTTATTTCTGCGGCTATGGATACCGTTACAGAATCCAGTATGGCAATTGCAATGGCACAGTCAGGAGGAATTGGCGTGATTCATAAAAACATGAGCATCGAAGACCAAGCAATGGAGGTGCGGAAAGTAAAGCGTTCAGAAAGCGGACTAATCATAGATCCTATTGTTTTGGGAGAGAAAGCTACAGTTAAAGATGCTTTGCGATTGATGAAAGAAAATAAAATCGGAGGCATCCCTGTTGTAGATAAAAACAGAATATTAAAAGGCATAGTTACCAATCGTGATTTGCGTTTTGAAAAAGGGAAAGACCGTCCCATAGTGGAGATAATGACACAGAATAATGTTATTGTCACCAATGAAGGAACAGATTTAAACACAGCCGAAGACATTCTACAAGAACACAAAATTGAAAAATTGCCCGTTACCGATAAGAACAATAAATTAATTGGACTCATTACTTATCGAGATATTATTAAGGTAAAGGAACACCCCAATTCATGTAAAGATGAATTTGGACGGCTCCGTGTTGCGGCAGCTGTTGGTGTTACCAATGACACATTAACCCGTGTTGATGCTCTTGTTGAAGCTGGAGTTGATGCTATTGTTATTGATACCGCTCATGGACATACACAAAGTGTTGTAGAGAAACTCAAACAGGTCAAGAAAAAGCACAAGTCTGTAGACGTTATTGTGGGAAACATTGCCACTGCTGCAGCTGCAAAATTTTTAGTTGACGCTGGAGCAGATGCTGTTAAAGTAGGTATTGGACCTGGTTCAATTTGCACTACACGAATTATTGCGGGAGTTGGCGTTCCTCAAATCACTGCAATTAATGAAGTTGCAGGCGTATTGCAGGGCACAGATGTTCCGCTTATTGCAGATGGTGGATTGCGTTATTCTGGTGATATTGTAAAAGCCATTGCCGCAGGTGCTGATGTGGTCATGCTCGGTTCAATGTTTGCAGGAACAGATGAGTCGCCTGGCGACACCATTATTTATCAAGGAAGAAAATTTAAAACCTATAGAGGAATGGGCTCGATTGAAGCCATGGAAAAGGGATCCAAAGACCGGTATTTTCAAGCAGAAGAAGAAGATGCTAAAAAACTGGTTCCTGAAGGCATCTCAGGTCGTGTCCCGTATAAAGGACATGTAGAAGAAATTATTTATCAAATCACTGGTGGATTGCGTGCTGGGATGGGTTACTGTGGTGCTGGAACAATAGAAAAATTAAAAGGAGCTGAGTTTGTTCGCATTACAAATGCCGGAATGGTAGAGTCTCACCCTCATGATGTTGCGATAACCAGAGAGTCTCCTAATTATAGTTTTAAATAGAAAATTTGAAATTTTAGAATAAATTAAGAGTTAAGAACCTATGAGATGATTAATTTCGTCACGTTTATAAATTAAAAAGACAATTAACTATGAATTACAAAATGTATCTACTGCTCACTTCAATACTGTTCTCCTTCTCATTCAACAGTTGGAGTCAGGATAATAATCCTGTTGTAATGAAAATTGATGATCAATCCATCCATAAAGATGATTTTCTGCGTACTTATTTGAAAAACAATGAAAATCCTAAGTACGACAAAGAGAGTTTGGACAAATACATGGATTTATATGAAAAGTTCAAATTGAAAGTGGCAGAAGCTGAAGTGCTTGGATACGATACGATTCCTTCTTTAGAGAAAGAGTTAAAAGGATATGAAGACCAGTTGGCTCAGCCCTATCTCATTGATTCTGCCAAAACAAAAGAATTAATTCAAGAAGCCTACAATCACATGCAGCATGAGATACAAGCTTCTCATATTCTTATCAAATTACCAAAAAACCCATCTCCAGAAGATACTTTAAAAGCGTATAAAAAAGCAATGGCTATAAGAAAACGCATAGAAAATGGAGAGGATTTTATTCAAGTTGCTAAAGAGGTCTCAGATGACCCTTCTGCCCAAACCAATAGTGGAGAACTTGGTTATTTTACGGCATTTCAAATGGTTTACCCTTTCGAAATGGCTGCATATAAAACAAAGATTGGAGCGGTATCAGAGCCCGTAAGAACACGTTTCGGCTATCACTTATTGACTGTTACCGACAAAAGAAAAGCTAGGGGAACGATGACAACAGCGCATATCATGGTTGCAATGAAACAAAACCCTACAGAAGCAGAAGTGACAAAAGCGAAGAAAAAAATTGATGAAATCTATCAAAAGTTACAAGATGGGGAATCTTTTGAAAAATTGGCCCGTTTATACTCAGATGATCAAGGCTCAAAAATGAAAGGTGGCCGACTTAATCCATTTGGTTCAGGTACGAGTCAGCGGATGGTGCCAAGCTTTGAAAATGCTGCTTTTGCCTTAAAAGAAGATGGAGACTATTCAAAACCCATTCGTACAGATTACGGTTTTCATATCGTTAAACGGTTAAAGTACAAACCGCTGGGCACATTAAAAGAAGTAAAGCCTTTTATAGAGCAAAAGTTAAAGCAAAGTGGCCGTTTAAACCAATCCAAAAAAGTTTTTGTTAACGACCTAAAAGCTAAAAATGAATTTGTTGACAAAGGAGAAAAGTCTTTGCCTTGGTTTTATGCCAATATTGATAGCAGTATTTTTAAGAAAAATTGGGATGCACCAAAATTAAATAAAAACCAATGGATGTTTAAATACCGCAACGAAAAATACGATATGCAAATGTTCATGGAGTATATCTCACACCAAAAATTAAGCAGGAAAATGCCTGTAAAGAAATATATCAACCAATTGTACGAACAATGGCAAACTGCAGTAATTATGGCTGATGAAAAAAGCCGATTAAAGGATGAATATCCAGAATACAAAGCATTGTCTGAGGAATATCACGACGGTATATTGTTGTATCAAATTATGAAAGATAAAGTTTGGGACAAAGCCATTACAGACTCTGCAGGACTTGAAGCATATTTTGAAAAGCACATCGACAAATACCAATGGCCTAAAAGAGTAAAAGCAACGATTTATTCATCTCCTGATAAAGAAATGGTACTAAAAGCAAAAAAACTTGCAGCCAACGACACGATGGATATGACGAATATACTCGACAGTATCAATAAGGATTCTCAACTTAACATTACAGGTGAGCGCAGTAAATATGTACAATCAAAAAGTGAAATTCTATCTCAAAAAGGTTTGAAATTCGGTAAAAATGATATTTTTAAGAATGGAGATCGGTACTATTTTGTTATTCTTGAGAAATCAATCCCACCAGGACCAAAAGACCTGAATGAAACACGCGGAATTGTGATTCAAGATTATCAAAATTATTTGGAAGAACAATGGTTAAAAGAGTTAAGGAAAAAACATACCATTACGATCAATAAAAAAGTACTTTACAGCTTAGGTGACTAATTATATTACATATCAAACGAGGAAGGTTGTTCTATGGAGCAGCCTTTTTCTGTTCTTATTGTCTTGTTCCGAAACAAAAGATGAAAAAATTTGTAAGATTGGTGAACATGTGCTTTACAAGAAAGAATTAAAAGCCCGGATGGAAGCTTTTACGCCTGACTATAGTGAAGATGAAGCCCGAGAGAAAGCCATTACTCAATGGGCAAACCAACAACGAATAAAGATTGAGGTTCAATCCAATGCTCCACAGGTATTGCGTCAAAATGAATTACAAATAGAAGATGACTTAATGAAGTTAAATCTTTTTCAACTAGAAAATGATTACATTAAAGAACAGCTTGACACAACGATAAGCCAAAAAGAAATTCAAGAATTTTATGATGCACATCGCGACAATTACAAATCAAAATCTTATATTGTTCACGCACTTTTAATAACTGTTCCGGACTCGTTGTCAGAAACAATAAATCTCGAGAAGCATTACTTGTTAAAGAATGATAAAGACCGAGAAAAGATTAAAAAATATGCCAATCTTTATGCTTCCAATTATTACTTTGAAGAGCAACGTTGGATTTATTTCGATGATTTGGTGCGTGGCATTCCTATGTCTAACGCCAAAAAAGAACATTTAATTAAAGTAGACGGTCATGGGACATTTAAACGCGGAGGAAATACAACTTATATCAATATACTCGATTATAGAACGAAATCCATATCTTCTCCAATGGAAATAGAACGGGATAGAATTCGAAATGATATTCTCAAAAGGAGAGCCAATAATTTACGCAATAAAGCAAAAGAAACAATTATAGAAAATGTTAAAGAAAAATATCCTATTTCTTATTTTTAGTCTTGGTGTCCTTTCGGTAGGAAACACCCAGATTATTTCAGACGATACCAAAAACACCACATCTTCTTCGGGAAGTGTAATCGATGAGATTGTTGCCCAGGTTGGTGATTATCCAATTTTACTTTCTGATATAGAAGCCGAACGCATCCAGTTGATGAGTGAGGGTGAGGATATGGGTAAAGATGCACAATG
Source organism: uncultured Fluviicola sp. (assembly GCA_964585545.1). Lineage (GTDB taxonomy): Bacteria > Bacteroidota > Bacteroidia > Flavobacteriales_D > Crocinitomicaceae > Brumimicrobium. The sequence goes on along the minus strand of CAZPDT010000001.1, from coordinate 155,100 downwards.
TAATATTTTAGAACGCCTACTTTATCAAAAATTGCTTTTAAACCAAGCAAAGTTAGACAGTATTGAAATTACAGACGAACAAGTAAATGCTGAAATGGAAAATCGATTAAGAATGATTGAAAACCAAATTGGGAGTAGGGAAAAATTAGAAGAATTTTACGGAAAAACCTATGGGCAGATAAAGGAAGAGTTTCGCGAAGTAATTAGAGACAGAATGCTTTCTCAAGAGGAAGAACGTCAAGTTACCCAAAATGCTGAAGTCAGTCCAAAAGAGGTGAATAAATTCTTTAAGTCAATTCCCGAAGACAGTATTCCATACATCAATGAAAAAATAGCCATTCAGCAGATTGTAATTTATCCAAAAATCACCCAGGAAAGTCGGAATGCAGTGATTAAAAAGCTCAAAAAATGGCGGGAGGAAATCATTTCTGGAGAACGTTCTTTTGCAGCACTAGCAACGATTCACTCAGAAGACAAAGGAAGTGCAAAGGAAGGAGGGAAAATAAAAGCTTCTCGTGGCATGATGGTAAAACCTTTCGAGGCTGCCGTTTTTTCACTCAAACCTGGTGAAGTATCAAATGTCGTAGAAACGCAATATGGCTACCATTTAATTCAACTCATCTCACGAAAAGGTGATGATTATGAGGTGCGACACATTTTGTTGTCTCCAGAAATAGGTCATGATGAACTTGCCGCAGCAGCTACTTTAATGGACGAATGTTATGCTCAATTAAAGAAAAATGAAATTACTTGGAATCAAGCGGTCAAAGAATATTCAGAAGATGAAGACACACGTCAGAATCAAGGAAACTTAGCAAATCCATATACGGGAAATCAATATTGGGACATTGCCAATATTAACGATATTGACCCACAGATTTATGGTGTTGTCAACGGTCTCGAAACAGGTGAAGTTTCCAGTCCATCAATGTACAGCGACAGAAAATTGAGAAAGCAAGGCGTAAGAATTGTTCGTATTAAAGACAGAACGGAACCCCACAAAGCCAATATGGACGATGATTATAATTTTATAAAGAAAGCCGCAGAAAACAATAAAAAACAAAAAATTATTCTTCATTGGGTCAATGATAAGATTAAAAAAACTTACATTCAAATTGACGAGGAGTTCAATCAATGTAATTTTAACTATTCATGGAAGTAACTAAAAAATTTGAATCTATAAATTATGTCAAACGTTAAAGAACTAGATCAATTAATTGATAAATACAAATTACTTAAAAAGGAAATACATAAAGTTATTGTAGGTCAGGAAGATGTTGTAGACCAAGTTCTAATCTCTATGTTTTCGCGAGGGCACTGCCTGCTTGTCGGGGTTCCAGGATTGGCAAAAACGCTATTGGTAAACACCATATCTCAAGCATTGGGACTAAGTTTTAACAGAATTCAATTTACTCCTGACCTCATGCCTTCTGATATTATTGGAGCAGAAATCCTTAATGAAAAAAGAAATTTTCAATTTGTTAAAGGCCCTCTTTTTAACAACATCGTTTTGGCTGATGAAATTAACCGTACACCGCCAAAAACGCAGTCTGCTCTTCTTGAAGCCATGCAGGAAAAAAGCGTTACTTCAGGAGGTACAACCTATAAATTGCCTCTGCCTTTCTTTGTTTTAGCAACACAAAATCCGATTGAACAAGAAGGAACATATCCACTGCCAGAAGCTCAGTTGGACCGTTTTATGTTTAATATTTGGGTTGATTATCCCAGTTTCGAAGACGAATTAACAATTGTAAAAACAACGACACAAGACAAAGAAATCAGCATCAATCAAATTATGAGTAATGAGGAGATTGTAAAACTACAAGCCTTGATTCGAGAAATCCCTGTTGCCGATAATGTCTTGGAGTATGCTGTACGTATGGTGGGCAAAACCAGAATTAATGATCCCTCTGCACCTAAAATCACAAAAGACTTTATTACTTGGGGTGCTGGACCGAGGGCTTCTCAATACTTAATCGTTGGCGCAAAATGTCATGCCGCTTTAAAAGGCAAATATGCACCTGATATTGAAGATGTAAAAGCCGTTGCAAAGCCCATCCTTCGTCACCGTTTAGTAAGAAACTATAAAGCCGAAGCAGAAGGATATTCTATGGATAAAATTATAGAAGAATTACTATAATCTTTACTTAAAATATACCAATTGTAAAATACTTTCGTTATTGGCATCAAACAAATAGTTTTCATGAGGATTGTATCCGTATTCTTTTTACTCTTTTGCGTTGTGATTTCAGGATGGTCTCAAACAGGTACTTTAACTGGTAAAGTCGTCAGCAAATCCAATCGTGGATTTCCTGGAATATCAATTGCTTTAAAAGGTGATCAAACCATAGCAACAAAAACCAATCTCGATGGGATATTTAGTCTACAAATACCCACTGGAGAACACACCATCATCATCCGCTTTCACAATGAATCACAAGAATACAATGTAGAAATAAAAAGTGGAGAAACCACAGACATAGGAAAAATCAAATTGAATGTTCAATACTATGATGCCATCAACGTTACAGCTAAGGAGAAAGATTATACCATTAATCATCTTCCTGTAATAGAAAATGCCCGTATTCCAGGCCCCGAAAACAGTATTGAAAAATACATTACACTCACTACTGCTGCGTCATCCAATAATGAATTGACCAACAATTATAATGTTCGTGGAGGCAGTTATGATGAAAACTTGGTTTATGTTAATGGTTTTCAAATATACCGTCCCTTTCTTACCCGAAGTGGTGAACAAGAAGGGATGAGTTTTATCAATCCTGCACTTGTGGAAAGCATTAACTTTAGTGCAGGAGGTTTTGCTGCCAATTATGGTGACCGATTGAGTTCTGTGTTGGATATTACCTACAGAACCCCAACACGTTTTCGAGGGTCTTTTGATGCTTCATTCCTCGGAGTTTCAGCACATGTTGAGGACAAAGTTGGGAAAAGATTTACCTATATGGTTGCGGGCCGTTATCGAGACCAAGGTTATTTATTAAATGCACTTCCCGTAAAAGGTGCATATCGCCCAAAATTTTATGACGCTCAACTGCTGACAAATTTTTCAATCACTGAAAACTTGACATGGAGCGTTCTCGGACATTTTTCAGCCAATGATTATTTGTTTGCTCCTCAAACCCAAGAAACAAAATTAGGCACTGTAAATCAACCTTTAAGTCTTAAAATTTATTTTGAAGGTCAGGAGGTAACCAAGTTCCAAACCATCACAGGTGCAACCTCTTTAAAGTGGAAAGCCAGTAAAAGAACCCATCTGGCCCTTTATGCCAAGGTGTTTAATACAGATGAACATGAAACTTTTGATGTTTTGGGCGAATATTTCATCAATGAATTAGAAACAGACCCCAACAAGGAGGCGTATGGCGATTCTGTTGGGACAATTGGAGTTGGCGGCTTCCTTAACCATGCTAGAAATCGACTTTTGGCAACTGTATATTCCTTGCGCCATGAGGGAGAATACCAATTTCTCAAATTGACAAAGGATGGATTAGATTACCACAGGAACGGAAAGTTAAAATGGGGATTATCAGCACAATATGAAGACTTCACTGACAATATGAGTGAATGGGAACTGGTCGATTCTGCAGGTTATAGTTTGCCTCAAAACAATCCTGACGTTGTAGAGCTCAACAAATCTATAAAAGCAAAAAACCAACTGTCGACATTTAGAACAAGTGGCTACATGCTTTACAGCAATTCTTATGATTTTTATAAACACAACCATCCGATATCAATAAAGGTTAGAAATAAGGATTCGTTAGGAAATAAACACAAGTACATATTTAGGGACACATTGGAGCGGTCCAGAACACAATTGACAATAAACCTTGGCGTGCGCGGAGGGTATACTGCATTCAACAATGAAGGTTACGCCACTCCTCGTGCTTCCATTAGTTATTTCCCAAGCAAATACTATATCAACGAACAAGGCAAGTTAAAGAAACGGTATTTGCGCATTCATTTAGGAACTGGTTTGTATTATCAACCTCCTTTTTATCGTGAATTACGGAAACGTGATGGCAGCATAAACACCGACACAAAAAGTCAAAAATCATTTCATTTTGTTGCTGGAGTAGACTATGCTTTTGAAATGTGGGAACGCAAAACACCTTTTAAACTCTCGGGCGAATTGTTTTATAAATACATGTGGGACGTTAACCCTTATAGCATTGACAATTTAAAAACAATGTATTACGCTGAAAACATAGCTGTTGGTCATGCCTATGGACTAGATATTAATTTGCACGGTGAATTTATTGACGGCATTCAATCCTTCTTTAAGATAGGTTTACTTCGTGCAATAGAAGATTTAAAAAACGATGATTATTACTCCTATATCAATTCTGATGGAGATAAAATTATTCCCGGCTACACTTTTAACGATACACCTGTAGATAGCGTAAAACATTCACCTGGCTTTATCCCGAAGCCAACCGACCAATGGTTTACCTTAGCGACGCTTTTTCAAGACAGAATGCCAGGGATTGAACAATTTACCGTTCAACTCGGACTCAATTTTGGAACAAGTTTGCCTTATGGCCCGCCAGGGGATACAAGGTATAAAGATACTTTACGCCAGAAATCATATCTTCGAGTAGATATCGGATTTGGATATGATTTTTTATATAAAAAACCAAATAAAAAAGACCGCATAAAGTTGTTCCGTCCATTTACTGCAATTCAACTTAATTTTGAAGTCTATAATTTGCTCGGAATAAACAATGTGCTTTCACATCAATGGCTTTTGGATACAGAAGGGCGATATATTGCAGTGCCCAATTATCTTACCCAAAGAAGGTTCAGTTTAAAGCTTATTTTGAGGTGGTAGATTGGAAGGAACTTAACCCTTAACCCGAACTATTCATGAACCGAACTTGTGAGCTCAGCGAAGCTAATTTAATTTTGAATAGATTTTAGGCACAAGACCTGTAGGCATATATTCATATTTCAATGGGCTTGTAACGACAAAGATGCCAAAATTAAATCAAAATCTCACAAATTAGCTGAACCCCAAAAATGAGGACGTAAAAATATGCCTAATAACTTTTACACTAGACTGATTATAATCTAAATAGATATATTAGTGTGAGATTGGTGAATAGTTGGGGTTAATTAGATTACTTGGATTTCAACCTGATCAGCAACAACCACCTTGTCCCCTTTTCGAATTTTGGCTCTTTTCCGTTGCTCTATTTCTTCACCACGACTGACCTCACCATTATCGACAATCATTTTGGCATGCCCACCAGTTTGCGCTAGTCCAACAGCTTTTAAAAGTTGGATCAACTCAATATATTCTCCTTCGAGGAAAAACTCAATGGTCTCCATAATGTCCTTTGATTTTTGATAGTATGAGGTTGTTTCCTCATCGTTAGTATTGGGCTGGGAGAAATCTACCAACTACCGTACACCGTGCATTAATTTCTTGATAACAGGATGCAAAACAATGGCTATACAACCAATAACGATTGGTGCAATTGTAAAAATCAAGAAGAAAGTTGTCATGCTGTGCTCGCTTGTTATCTTGTCAATTTGTCCACCCATAACACCAGCCAACTTATTTCCGATGGCCACTGCAACATACCAAATACCAAACATCATGGCAATCATTCTTCCTGGCACGAGCTTACTAATATACGAAAGCGCAACAGGCGAGAGACACAATTCACCAAGGGTATGGAATAAATAAGCAAACACTAACCAAATCATACTTACAGAAGCGAACTTTGCTCCTGTCGCAATGCCTGTAGAACCTAAAGCTAGCGATCCGAATCCAATTCCTAAAAGAATCAGTCCCAGCCCATATTTGGCTGCGGCACTTGGATTGTATTTGCTTTCCCACCATTTAGAAAATATAGGTGCTAAAGTAATAATGAACAAAGAATTCAAAATAAGAAACCAAGTTGCAGGCACCTCCAATTCATCTTTATTTACTTTAAGAACGGAGCCTTGTACAATATGAGAGCCCTTCCCTTCTTTTTTATCTGCTTTTCGAATATCTTTCTCTGTTCTGTTATCAAGATAAACATAAGTTCCCTTCTTATCGATATCATATAATGGCACAGTTTCTCCTACAGTTAATTCAATAGGTTCAATAACCTTAGCGGTAGATTGTACCACTTCATCGTTTGCATCTACTTCTGTAGATTCAGTAATGGCAATATTTTTATATTTCAGTTCACCTGTTCTTGGGTCTACTTCTTGTTTTTGTGTTTCAGGGTTGATAACAGCAGTTTTAATACTATCATATTGAACCACATAAGATGAAGAATTTAAGTCGCGGTTAATCATCCAAAAGATAATGCCCCAAATAATAACAAAGCTTAATCCCAGAATAATATTTGAAAAAGTTATTTTCTTTATGGTTTTCCTAAACAATAAAAAGAGTACCCAAGTAATAATGGCTACAGGAACAACCGTAATAATAATGTTTACAACCAGAAATATATTGGCTGAAAGACCTGTCATAATCCTGTTTGTGTAATCACTAGCAAAGATGGTCATAGAACCACCAGCCTGTTCAAAGCTCATCCAAAATATTACGGTAAAAATTGCAAAAAACACAATGGCTACCATACGGTCTCTTAACACCTTAGGATACCTTAAAATACGAGAAATTAAGAGTCCAAAGAAAATAACAAGTCCTGTGATTATAAAACCGTTAGAATAGTCTTCTCCATTAAAGGTGAGCATACTGATTCCACTAATTTTAGAAAGAGGATCATTTATAATCCATATCACACCAATCAGTACTGAAAGTGCAATTAATATAATATCGATTTTGGTAAAAGGATTCCGTTTATCGATATCCACTGGAACTTGCTTTTCCTCCTTATTATCTATTTCTTTCTTGCTCTCTAGCACTTCGATATCGGAGTTTATAGGAGGAGCAATTTTTCCTTCCTTTTGGGGGCGCCCCCCTACTTTACCAAATAATTTTTGGGCGAAGAAAAACTGTAACATTCCAAGGAACATAAAAATACCAGCCAGTCCAAAGCCATAACTCCATCCCACTTTCTCGCCTAGGTAACCACAAAGTAAAATTCCCAAAAAGGCACCTGCATTAACCCCCATATAAAAGATTGTAAAAGCACTGTCTTGCTTTTCTGGAACATCTTTATACATGTGAGAAATTATAGACGTTATATTGGGTTTAAAAAAGCCATTTCCAACAATCAACAAACCAATGCCAATATACAAGAATGCATGCACAGATTCTAAAGCCATAGAGGCGTGTCCCAAAGTCATAACAAATGCACCGAGCACAACAGCCCATCGATAGCCCATAAATTTATCGGCAATGTGACCACCGAGAATAGGCGTAAGATAAACCAATGCTGTATATGTACCATAAAGTGCAAGTGCATTTTCTCGTGGCCAGTCCCAACCTCCTAAACCAATAGAGCTTACAAGAAAAAGGACCAATAAAGCACGCATTCCGTAGTAGGAAAAGCGTTCCCACATTTCTGTAAAAAACAATACAAACAAGCCAGCTGGGTGACCTAATACTTTACTATCAAAGAAGTTTTGGTTATCGTTCTGGGTAACTCCCTTTGTTTCTGCCATAATATCTATTCGTTAACTATTTTAATCCTGCTTTTCTAATGCGGATATTTCATGTTCATCCTCCTCAACACCATGTGTTAGTCGTTTTAATGGTTTGAGTAATAAAATCACCAATAGTCCAAACAATCCTGTATAGATTGTAATAACAATAAAGGTTTTAAATTCACTTGAGGTTTGAATTTCTTGAATAATAAAAGATCCTGTATAACCTAATTTATAATTTTCAGCGTCGGCTGCAGCAGCCTTTCTAAATTCAAAATCAACATGATAAGGATTCTCTTTGGTCACTCCATTTTCAGTTAAAACTTTTGTAACCTCTTGGATTCTAGCCAAGCTATCAAATTTTATCAGTGGTAAAAGAGATGCTCCAGTTTCTGGGTCTATTGCTTCAAAATGATTTTCACTAGGATAAACTACACCGTTCAATGTAAAATCCTTATTTTCTGCAAAAGTATTTGCTTTGGCATCTAGAAAGGGTTCAATTGCGTCCTGACCCGTTTTAAGCTCAATTGCAATAGGTTCACTTTGAGAAGCATCACCTACAATTCCTGCAATTTTATTTCCAAACCCTGTAGCAGCAAAATAAAGTCCCATCATTAAAGATGCGTAACGCAGTGGAGCCAATTTGGTAACAAATGATAAAGATACAGGGGAAGCACACAGCTCTCCGATGGTTTGCAGCAAGAAGGCAAAAACAAGCCAATACATTGCAGCCTTTCCTCCTCCTGGAGTAAACTCATTTGCAGCTCCTGCCATAAATAAAAAGCCCAAGCCCATAATGATTGTACCTACTGCCATTTTAAAGAGCGAAGAAGCTTCCTTATTTTTAAGTTTACGCCTTGCCCAAAAGTTGGCGATAAGCACACCAAATATAATGATGAAAATTGAGTTTAAAGATTGAAACCATGTTGCCGGTACTTCATTACCAATAAATGGTAAATCAAAAGCGAGCATTCTATCAGTTTTGTTTTTTGCATATATATTCATTAATCCCCCTGCCTGTTCAAAGGCACTAAAAAAGACACTGATCATTAAGAAAGCAATAATGAGGACCAAAAATCGATCTTTCATTATTTTATCAGTCAAGTCTTTATAAACCATCATCATTAAGGCAATTACAGCACTTAAAAACAAGAATAAAGCGCCATTCGGCACAGATTCAAAAGCCATCCAGGCCAAAGAGAACACAACCAAAACCCCTGCAATAATAAGTTGTTTTGGAGATTGTAATAATTCAGCATATAACTGCCCAATTGTACGTTTTTTTGTTCCTTCTTGTTCTTTCTTTTCAATTTCTAAATCACCAACATCTCCTATATATTTTTGTCCTAGAAGGTATACAACAAGTCCGAGTGCCATGGCTATACCCGCCAATCCAAAACCATAGTGCCATCCAATTTTTTCTCCAACATAACCTACAGTAAGACTAGCTAGAAGCGCTCCTAAATTAATACCTATATAAAAAATAGTAAATGCTTTATCCCTCCGAATGTCACCATCTTTATAGAGTCCACCTACCATTGTAGATATATTTGCTTTCAACATACCTACACCTAAAACAATAAATGCTAGACCTGAATAAAAAGCCCACATAGCTTCTACTGCAAGAATAGAGTGACCAATAACCAAAGAAATGGCACCCCACAATACAGCCTTTTTTTGTCCCAATACATTATCTGCAATTAATCCTCCTGGAATACAAGCTACATATACAAGCATGGTGTACCATCCGTAAAGTTCTAAAGCATCCCCATTGTGCCACCCTAATCCTGGATTATCGCCAGTTGATTGTTCAACCAAATAAAGCACTAAAATTGCACGCATTCCATAATAGGAGAAACGTTCCCACATTTCAGTAAAAAACAAAATGTAAAGCCCAACAGGATGTCCAAACAACTCCTTTCTCACCATACTTTTTGCTGCCATATCTTCTATTTTATGATTAAAATCAAGTCGTGAAAGTAATTAAAAATTTTGAACCTAGATTTAAATATTTTCAATTTGTTTTTAGCACTATCTACTAATCGAACAAAAACACCCTCTTACCGAGCCAAATACAATATTAATCATATTTATTTATTTTAAATAGAAAATACCACTCTATATCAATAACATAATATTATTTTTACATGCTGAAAATATAAAGATTTAATATGAAACAAGTTTCGATAATACTGCTTTCCCTGCTCTTTTTTTCCTGTAATCAATCTGCAGAAATCGCAGATAATCAGCAAGGTGAAGCAAAAGAAGACAGTACCAATCTCAATTACAAAGTAACCAATCACAGCTATAGCAATATAGAAGAAATCAATACTACACATTTAAATTTAGAACTTGAGATTGATTTTGACGCGCAAGTTATTCATGGTGTTGCACGACACAAAATGAAGAACAACGGCACCAAGAGAGCAATTTTTGATATCAATAGAATTGAAATAAAGAAAGTAACAACAGGTTCTAAAGGACATGAAACTGAAGTTACCTTTGATATAGGAATATCTGATTCTATTTTAGGATCACCTTTAATTGTTAATATAGAACAAGATGACAGTTTAATCAATATATATTATAATACTGCAAAAAATGCAGATGCGTTGGATTGGTTGGCACCTAATTTAACGGGAGACAAAAAATACCCCTTTTTATACACCCAAGGAGAAGCTATTCTTACCCGCAGTTGGATTCCTACACAAGACACACCTGAAAATCGATTTACCTATTCTGCTAATGTAAAGGTGCCTAAGGAATTACTTGCCGTAATGAGTGCTAACAATCCAGAAGAAAAAAATGAAACTGGAGAGTACTCATTTGAAATGGGTCAGCCCATACCGTCGTATTTAATGGCTTTGGCTGTTGGAGAATTAGAATTTGCTCGACTTGGTGAGGTGAGTGGTGTTTATGCAGAACCCTATATGATTGATGCTGCCAAAGAAGAACTGAAAGACATTCCAAAAATGATTGATGCAGCAGAAGAATTGTACGGGAAATACCGATGGGAGGAATATGATGTCCTTATTTTGCCCTATTCATTCCCTTATGGAGGAATGGAAAACCCCCGTTTGACCTTTGCTACGCCAACTATTATTGCTGGAGATGGCAGTTTGGTTACCCTTATTGCTCACGAACTTGCTCATTCATGGTCAGGCAATCTTGTTACAATGGCAAGTTGGAATGACTTTTGGCTAAATGAAGGATTCACAATGTATATTGAGAACCGAATAATGGAAAAAATTGATGGTCGTGAAACTGCCGATATGTTGGCGCTTATCAACTTTCAAGACCTTCATCAGACATTGAACCAGCTTCAAAAAAATGACCGTGCAGAAGACACACGTTTAAAACTTGATTTGGAAGGTAGAAATCCTGACGAGGGAATGACAGATATTGCTTACGATAAGGGCTTTTTCTTCTTGAAAACATTAGAACAAAAAGTAGGTAGAAAAAAGTTTGATTTGTTCTTGCGTTCCTACTTTGACCATTACCAATTCCAATCCATTACAACTGAGGATTTTGTTCAGTATTTAAAAACGAATCTCTTGGAGAAAGAGAATATTGACTTCAACGTTGATGAATGGATTTATGGAGAGGGCATCCCTGATAATATTGTAAAACTAGAGTCTGACCGCTTTAAAATAGTAGAAGAGCTAGCAAAGAATGTCAAAGAGAATGGATTGCTTCCCGAAGATTTAAAACGCAGTGATAAAACGACCCAAGAATGGCGTGCGTTCATTCGTGCATTTGATGGAAAACTTTCTAAAGAAAAAATGAAAAAAATTGATCAACAGTTGCACTTTAAAGACTGTGGAAATTCAGAAATTGAAGCAGAATGGTATGTTTTAGCGATTCAAAATGATTACACTGAATTGCATCCTTTAATTAAAGATTTCCTATTAAAAGTAGGACGTATGAAGTTCCTAGAAGCTATTTACGAAGCTTTAGCTGACCATTCTGAGAAATCTTCTGAATGGGGTAAGGAGATATTCAAAGAAGCACGTCCTAATTACCATCCATTATCTCGAAAATCAGTAGATAAGATATTTACGGTTAATAAATAGTATTATTCATTCTTGAAATGTGAAATTATTAATATCTAATAATCAGATCTTTAAATTTGTACTAAACAATTTATAAAAACCCAAAATTTGGGTATTGATAATTTGGAAGATTTTGGTTTAATTTTGACCTATTTGTCGTTACAAGCACTGCAAAATATGCATACTATTACTTTAAGTGATTTCTAAAAATTACTTTCTTTCAGAAGTAAATTTTTAGAAATCCCCTTAAGAACTTTCAATACTTGCTCTTTATCCATATAACTGTCGTTCTTATAAAGTATCCTATTCTTAAGGAGCGACTAAATAATTTGCAATTGACAATCGTCTTATTCAGAATCCCATTCTATATCGATATTTTGTGTGGTGCTATTTCCAGTAAATTTAGGTGCATAAAGACATTGAATACTTGCCATACCGCTATTGAACTTACCACTGTGTGTAGCATATACTGTATAACTAAACTTATATGTTCCTCTGGCCATGTGTTCCACAAAATAGTCCATTGAGACATCTTTTGGGCTTTGATAGTAGAATATGTTATTTTCCCAATGATAACCGCTTAAACTCATTGCTGGTTCAAAGCCTGCAGGACGTAAATCCTTAATATGAACAAATTCCAAATCTCTATCTACCGTAACAATCAGCTCTACTTCAATCTTATCTCCCCGATTAAAAGTAGAATCCAAAATGCCTTTTTCTGCTTTAGTTCCAGGAACAATACGACGGTATGATTTTACAATTTTCATCGATTTATTTTGACTTTCTTTAATTTTTGAAAGGTCCTCAGTATATTGCCAATACAAATTCAAAACTGCAGGAGATTCAGAATGTTTATCGATTGATACTGTGCCCAATTCAGGGGTGATCTCATTTGCTATCCACTTTTGATTAATTTGTCCTAGACCAGGTATCCAGTCCACTTGAACCTCATTTTTACGTTCTGTTTCATGCTCCACCAATTGATAATTCCCTACTTTAATTTCAGGTTTTTCAGAATTGTTTAAATAATCTGCACCCGACATTAAAATAGCATAAACAGCATCTGCTGTATTCACTCCCGTTTCCCATGCATGGGTTTCTTTATTAAGGATTAACCACAATCTCAATTCATCCATGATAGATTTAGGCGCATCCATATTATTAAATAAGGAAATGGCCATTGCCTGTACTCCAATCTTATTCTGATGCCAATAATAACCAGAGTTTTCCACCCAATACGTTCCTAAGTTTGTGGTCTTCTTGGCTCGGTCAAGGAAAGAAGCATAAACCAATTCCGCTTCTTTATCCATTCCTTCGTATTTAAAATAAATTCCGGCTAAAGCCTGTCCATATAGGGTAAAGTCTACCCAATCTTTCTTCATTTTATCCTTATATAAAGCAACAATCGTATCAATTTTTTTAGAGTTTACTTGATGAAAAAATGTCCGAGAATACAACCAATAAGCATCCAAGTCATTAAATGAATAATGTTCAACTAGATATTTTCTACTTTTCTTCTTTGAGTAATTCTTAAGGTAATCGTCATATCTTTCCACTTGTTTTTTGGCCAAATAGTTTTCTGCTGAACGAATAATTTGAAGTTCTTCAGATAGTTTTATTCCCAGATGCTCTAATTGTCCAAAACGATTCAGCACCAAAGTGGTAATATATACACTGGAATGGCCACCACTAAACCATGAAAAACCACCATCTGAATTTTGACGTTTTTTTAATTTATTAAGGATACTCCTTTGATTGTTGTGCAGTTGATTCAATTGAAACAATTGGGCTACTCTTCGGCGTTGTTCCGCTTCATTCTTCGCCTCCATTACCCAAGGTGTTTCTTTTAATAAGATGTTCTTCAATTCCTTATTTTTCTCTAATTCACTCATCAAAGCATCAGGCGATTGTGATTTCCATTGGTTAAAAATTGTTTTAATTCTTGGATTATTATCGACAACATGCTCTGAAATTGCATTGGCGTAATAACTATTGATTAATGATATTGAGCTTTGGTTGTTCATTTTACTCAAATATGGCAATGCCATAACTGCCTGCCATGCAAGATTATCAATATATTCAACAGTATATGAAGTATTCTTCAATGTTGATGAGCTTTGGTTTTTAAAGGCATCAAAGGTATGGGTTTTCTTTCCTGGTGTTTTGAGTAAAACATGGTCAGTTGCAGTGACTGCAATTCTATTGCTCAAAACAGGAACAATATTGCGTTCTCCGTCACTAAAGCTTGAATTGGAAACAGAAACAGTATATTGCATCAATTCTTGTTGACCAATATTTAATTTCCAACTTACTTCTTGAGAGGAGTTTGCTGGAACTACAGCAGAGGTTGACAATTGATCATTGGTCCAATTTAACTCCTTATTATCAATTGGGTTTTCCAGTTTCAACGAAACGTCAACGGTCTGTTGTTCATCTGTAAGATTAACCACTTTTGCAGAAAAGTAGATCTGATCACCTTGACGCACAAAACGAGGAATATTTGCTGTAACCATTAATTCCTTTCGTGCTTCCACTTCTTTTTGAAATGTTCCTATTTTTAGATCCTGTGTGTGTGCCAAAAGCAGCAATTTCCATTTGGTCAAAGACTCTGGTAAAGTAAAATTCAACACATAAGCATTGGAATCATTCGTATAAATGGTGGGATAGAAAAATGCAGTCTCATTAAAATTAGTTCTAGGCTCTACTTTTTTAGAGGGTTCCTGCGGTTTGTTCTGTTGTACGGTCTTATTTTCAGCTTGTTTTTGTTGAAATGAATTGTCTTTTGATATGGGTTCTTTCTCCAACGTTATCTCTCCAATGTCTTCCATTCTAGAGGCAGTCATTATTTTTTCATACCTCGGTTGATCGTAAAGTGATCTGTACCTACCATCAAAACCAATTCTCAATTCATTTTGAGATAAAATCCGAGCAAGCCTCCAGTCTAAACTTGGAGACCCCATTTCCTTAAGTTGTCTGGCCCAATTCATATCCCATGAAGTATAGCGCCCTATAATGTTGTATGGATTTATAATCCAATAATTGCTCTGTATTTGATCCAATGAAGCATCGTACATTGTAGCAGCAAGTTCTGCATTAACAAATTTATCATCATTGTCTTTAATTTTAAAGCTCCAACGTTCTTTTTGGCCAGGTTCCAATAAATCTCTAAAGGTTGCAGCTGTAATTTTAAGTCTTTTATTACTGAATGGAACATTCACTCTTTCAGATTGAATATAAAATTTGCCATTGTAATAAAGAAGAACATCGAAAGTGAGCATTCCCCTATCTACTTCTTTCACATTGTAGCATTTAGAATATCGATTTTTTAAATTGACCCATTCTCTATAAACCAACTTTGTTCCCCTATAAAAAGAGACCAAAGCTTCTGCATTTTTAAACGATGACCCCACTTGAAAGTCAATGTCCGCTCCCACTTCTGCTGAAGATGAAGAAACATACGTCCATAAACCCATTGGGGAGGGAAGGTCTTTGGCTTTCACATTGATGATTTCTGTGTTAGCTTCCGCCTTTAAAGTATCTCCTTCTGGTGTAATCGTTTCCAACTCAAAAACAAAAGCACCTTGTATCCCCTCCAATATCTTATTAATTGCTAGGGAATCGCCCGACATAAAATCAATGGTTTTGATGTACTTTTTTAAGTCTTTATTTACTTCCTGATCTCCCAATTGCATATAAGGAAAAAGCAATGCCAATTCTTCATCCGTGATTTTCGAGGTTTCTACTGTACGCCAAATCCTATTCAAAAATTTTTCTGATGAAATTTTCTTATAAATTTTTAGCTTTCCGTTAAATCCTTCCTGATGCTTTCCTGCTAAATTCACCACATCCACTATTCCGAATACAGTGTCATTTGATGCAATTTCACTAGGAAGTGAAAACTGTATAGACAATCCCGTTTCGCTAAGATTAAGCGTCAAAGATTGTTCATGGGTTTCCCCAGAAAGGTCCGTTGCCTTAACCTTAATTTCATAATAGTAATAAGCATTCTTCACCGCATTGGGGTCTGTAGCGGAAAAAAAATCAATGTTAAAATTTCCATCTTCATCTGTTTCTAATGTGTCTTTGACCAATAAATCACCAGAAGAAGGTGTATGGTAAAAGCGCCAATATCTATTCCATTTTCGATAAACAGTATAGGTAACTTTAGCACCCGATATGGGGAATCCTGCAAATGCTGTCGTGTTACCTGAAATTGATACTGTATCATTTAACTTGGCTTCTTTCTTAGGTTGGTTTAACACAACTTCAAAGGTGGGGCGTTTATACTCTTCAACCCGAAAATAAATTCTAGAGACAATGCTGTTGGAAGATGAACCCTGAACCTCTCCTAAGAGTATAAATTGACCTAAATTGGTGCCTTCTGGTAGAACAATTTCTCCGTCAACACTTCCAAATGAATTGGTTTTGAATGATTTATTAAAAACTTCCTGATAAGAGGCATCGCGCAAAGTAATGTTTACGCTTTTATTTGAAACGGTTTGATATTCATTTTCTTTTCCTTCAAAAGCAACCCCTTTAAAGTATATGGTTTGTCCTGGACGGTAGATTGCACGATCTGTAAAAAGGCTTACAGCATTGTGTTTTTTTTCATCTCGTCCTTTATACGTATAGTTTTCGGTATACAAAATAGATTCTTTATAGCGAACAATATATACGATGCTCCTACTGCGTTTAATTGATATATCAAAAACACCTTGTTTATTTGTGCTTCCTCTTTGTAATAATCTTGGCTTATAATTATTTCCATAGTCGATAAAATAACATTCAACAACAGCATTTTGTATTGGCTTTCCCGTTTTTTGATCAACAACTGCAACTGTAAATTTTTCATGGTTACTTGTTGAGGATGTCGCAATAGAGGAAACTGTAATTTGATTATAAACTAGGTTTAATGATAGCCACAAAGAGTCATCCTTGACATTTTTTGATAACTCCCGATCATCTTTTGAAGCCACTAAAATATACTGTCCTGATGATGGTATACCTTCTAGAAGAATCTCTAATTGTCTTTTTTGATATAGACTTTTATTTTTTAACTCAAGATTTAAAGTACGGATTAAAGTCAATCCCCCTTTCTTGACATATCCACGGAGAAATTCTTTATTTAAAGGGTCATAGTTGTTAATTTTATAAATTCTCAATACTTGATTAGAATAGTTACGGTGTGTAATTAAAAAGGGAATCTTTTGATTTGGCGGCGTAATCTGAGGATAAGATAGTTGTATCTCAGGATGCTCTATGATTTTAATTAAACCTTTAATTTTCTCACTAAAGTCACTTTTGGGAAACTTCTTCAGTTCAGCTGATAAATTGGTGTGTGCTTTTTTAATCAATCCTTCAACATCGGGATTGTTTTTAAAATGGTATTGAGCACCATCGAAATAATTGTTCCTTTCTATTTCAAATAAAAATTTAGACCGTGCCGAAAAGTTTTTAAAATAATCAAACTCTTCCTTCCACGATTTTAACACCTCTTCTGAATTGTGGTATTCATTTTTCAAAAAGTACAGTCGTTGATAAATAGCATTACTTAAATAAAGCGGGAAATCTATATTGTTTTGTTCAATGATTTGATACAGCTTAAGGATTCTACTGGTCAATGAAGAATCTTGCAGGGATAATTTGCCAAATTTATATGCAGTGCCATACCACTCCTTTTGGTCTGAAGATGCCATTTTTAGTTCTCCTCCATTTTTAATGGTCGGACTGTTATAAAAATTAATTAAACCATACACGGTATAATCCGCCAGTGTTCTGAACATAAAAGAGGTATCTCTTTCTAATGACAATGCTTTTTTATAAGGTTTAAAGTCATATTGTTTCAGATTTTTGAGCTGGGTCTCTAGTTGTTGTAAATTATTGTAAATAAAGTTGAAACGCACTTCGGGATTCCACAAACTGATGGAATCAGAAGTTTGCGGTTGATAATAGGAAAACCATAAATAATAAGAATTGACCATCTCTGTGGTTAATTGCAATAACGTGATCGATTTTGAAGGTTCTGGTAGTTCTTTTGACTTCTCAAGTAATTGATTGAATAGTGCTGCCCTTTCATCTTTTTCTAAAGGAGACAATACCCTTCTAAAATAAGGAAATGCCTTGATGAGTGTTGCATTGTTTTTTGACTCTTTAGCTTCTTCAATAATTTCCCAAAGCAGTTCTTTTGCAGCATTGGGTTGCCGATAATCAATCAGACTGTCTACCCGATTAAAAGTTGTTTTATTTTGCCCAAATGAAAGCGCAGTAAATAGTAGGGCTGTTAAAAGTAAAGTGAATCTATTTTTCATGAATTTTATTTTGGTTGGCATTAAGATGCAAATAAAGTACCAGTTCCATAAAGTTAGGGATATTTTTAGTTTTATTTCAAAAAGAAACTTACTTTCGTTAGCGATATTCTTATTTTTAAACGCATTATTCTATAAGATGAACGAAGAAATCACACCTGGATATTTACAAACTGTCGCTATTATTCACTTTATGTTCATGACTGGCATTTTAATGTTTGCCGCAATAGTTTACTTTCTGTTAATAGAGCCAGAAGCTGGAAATACGAACCCGGCGTTTTATGATATTGCACTTGTATTGGCGCCTACTTTAGCGATAGCTGGATATTTTTTAGGGAATGCAGTAGGAAAAAGAACAATCATAAAAACCAAAAACAAAGATTGGGAAACACGTTTGAATGCCTACCAAACGACTTTGATAATTAAAAATGCAGCACTTGAAGGTTCCGCCTTATTTGCTATAGTGTGTACATTATTCACCAATAAAGTTGAATTTTTAATCATTGTTGTCGCAGTTCTTTTTATCATGTTTATGATACGTCCTACAAAAGATAATATCAGAAGAACGTTGATGAAATAAAGATTGTTTCATAAACGGTTATTTTGGTTCAGTAAAGTAAATAGCGTGAATCATATAAAATTAATAGATGCAGTGAATAATGTGGGATAATTCTAATTTTTTCAAACAAGTTTATACGTTTTTATGATTTATTCCTAAAAAAGAATAAATTCCTATTTCCTATACCTTATATTTATTGGCTGGTTGGAAACAGACGATTTTTTTTTTAAAATTGTATACATATTATTGTGTTACCACCAGCCATTATTTAGAACCATTATGAAAATTTTAAAAACAATCATTGGATTAAGCTGTTTATTGTTTACATTAAGCTGTGTAGAGAAAGGGCATCCCAACAGCGTAAAAAAAGTATATAAAATGCAAAACAAAGGCAGCAATCATTCAGACAATCCCTATTATTCTAGAACAGATACAAGTAAATTGAACGTACCACTTACAGAATGGAAAGAAATTCTTTCAAAAGAAGTGTATTCAATAGCCTTTAAGAAAGGAACTGAGCCTCCATTTCAGAATAAGTATTGGAACCATACTGGTGTTGGTACATATTATTGTAAGGTTTGTGGTAATAAATTGTTTCGTTCCACAGGAAAGTTTTCAAGTACTTGCGGATGGCCAAGTTTCTTTGAACCTTCTCGTAAAAATGCTGTTTTCTATCAAGACGACAATAGTTTAGGTATGCACAGAACAGAAGTGTTGTGCTCCCGATGTGAAGCACATCTAGGTCATATTTTCAATGATGGTCCACCCCCCACTGGGAAACGGTACTGCATGAATTCTACTGTTTTGGACTTTGTTCCTGATGATTCGTCAAACGATAAGTAATCAAATTAGATTCATGAGAACCCTATTCAGTATCTTTCTTACAAGTACGATTATCCTTATTTCTTGCTCTAATCAAGTTAAGAAAATAGACAATACCGATCAAGTAAAAGTCCCTCAACCAAATTTAAATATACAGTTAGATACTGCCACATTTGGAGAGGGTTGTTTCTGGTGCATCGAACCAATGTATACACAATTAATTGGCATCAAAAAGGTTAGAGTCGGTTATTCTGGGGGAACGGTAAAAGATCCAACATATCGACAAGTAACAACAGGAACAACTGGTCATGTAGAAGTCGCTCAAATTATTTACGATCCTTCTCAACTCAGCTACAATCAATTATTGAAAGTGTTTTTTAAAACACATAATCCAACAACATTGAATCGGCAAGGGAATGATATCGGTACACAATACCGTTCTGTTATTTTTTATCATTCCACAAAACAAAAAGAAGAAGCAGAATCGTATTTAAAAAAGCTGAACGAATCGGGTACATATAAAGAACCCATTGTAACAGCAATTGAACCCTATAAAGCATTTTATCAGGCAGAAGAATACCATCAGAATTATTACAAAAAAAACCCCAATAAACCGTATAGTAAATTTGAAACAGAACCTCGAGTAAAAGAATTTGAGAAAAATTTTCCAGAGTTGCTCAAAAAGAAATAATCTACATTATTCATGAGATTCTGTTGAGACATTTTATAATGTTGTAAAATAAAAGTGGAAAAATTCAAATTTTAAAGACACTTACCCTGTTAACTTTCCTTGGATTTAATTTTATGCTTTGGATTGTTTGGTACGGGATCGTGTCCAGAACCACCCCAAGGATGACAAGAGCCAATTCTTTTAATTGCCATCCATCCTCCGCGAAAAATCCCCCATTCTTTTATGGCATCAACTGAGTATTGAGAACATGTTGGGGTATATCGACAACTCGCCGGCAATATTGGGCTGATGATATATTGATAAAAACGAATCAACAATATAAAAGGAAACCGTATGATTTTTTTTAGTATTTCCACACAACAAAATTACAACTATTTTAGAAGGAAATTAAATGACATTATAATGCTGATAATAAGAAATGTTGCATATCTCTCAATAAATATAAATAAACCCTAATTTTAAAAGATTTTTTCCTATCTTTGTCGCCTTAATTATAAATTTAATAGATATGAATAACTACGAAACTGTTTTCATTTTAACTCCCGTTTTGTCTGAAGAACAGGCAAAGGAAGCAGTAAAGAAGTATGAGAAAGAGATTAAATCTCTTGGTGGTAAGCTAAAACATTCTGAGTCTTGGGGCTTAAAGAAATTAGCTTATCCAATACAGAAAAAGACAACTGGATTTTATTTCCTTATCGAGACCGAAGGAGAAGGAAACATGGTTGCCGAATTAGAACTCTTATTCAAACGTGATGAACGAATCATGCGCTTCTTAACTGTAAAGATGGACAAAGACCATCAAGAGTGGGCAGAAAAGCGAAGATCAAGAATGAAAAAAGGTCAACCTGAATTGGCTGAAGAGAAATAATTAATCCAGAAAAAAATTTAAAATTATGGCACAACAAGATGTTAGATATTTATCACCAGTAAATATCGAAATAAAAAGAGAAAAATATTGCCGTTTTCAAAAGAGCGGAATTAAATTCGTTGATTATAAAGATCCTGATTTCTTATTGAAATTATTAAATGAACAAGGTAAGATCTTGCCTCGTCGAATCACAGGCACCTCTGCTAAATACCAAAGAAGAGTGAATAAAGCGGTTAAGCGTGCTCGACATTTAGCAATTCTTCCTTATGTTGGAGATCAATTAAGATAAACCTAATTTATTAACCCATTAATAAGAATAAAAATGGAAATTATATTAAAGAAAAATGTAGATAAACTAGGTTATAAGGACGAAATCGTTGATGTAAAGCCTGGGTATGCAAATAACTTTTTAATTCCTCATGGATACGGAGTTGTAGCAACTGCATCTAGAAGAAAAGCACATGAAGAAGTGATGAGACAACGTTCTCATAAAGAAGAAAAGGTTAAGGAAGACGCACAAGAAGTAGCCAATAAAATTGAGGGTATAACCATCAAAATTGGTGCTAAAGTTGGTGAAAATGGACGCATCTTTGGTTCTATCAATACCATTCAATTGTCTGAAGCATTAAAAGCAGAAAACATTATAGTAGATAGAAAATCTTTAAAGATCAAAGAAGAACCTATTAAAGAGGTTGGAAGTTATAACGCTTCAGCAATCTTACATAAAGATGTTTCTGCAGAATTCAAATTTGAAGTTGTAGAAGAGTAAATAGTAGCTGGACGGAAACACAACAATCTTTAAATTGATTCTTTTGAGTCTGTTTTCGACCAACCATTAAATAACTTTATGTAAATTCATTAAAAAAAAGAGGTTTTACAATTGTAAAACCTCTTTTTTTATTATTCATAAAATTCTGGAATTACTTCTTAGACAGTAAGTGATCTAAGGAGATTCTTCCTGGTCCAATATACAATAGAGCACTAAATCCTGCCAAATAAACCAAAGGCAATTCTATTTTTCCAAATCCATCTCCCAAATGAATTATAAAAATAATTGCTGCCATATTGATTAATACAGGTAAAAGCGCCCAGCGCGTGAATAAGCCTAGCGCTATAAATAGAGTGCAAATCCCCTCAGCAAATACCACAAGATAGAAAGAAAGTGTTACGCCCAAACCGATGGGGTCCATAAACTGAATCTCTTCACCTCCGAAGGCGACTTGTAATTTTCCTAATCCGTGACCGTAAAATAAAGATAGTCCTATAACTAAACGAATAATTAATGCGCCCATGTCTTTTCCATACGCCCACTCTTTTGTTAACTTTTTTCTCATCTATAAAATATTTTAAAATTAGAAGGGAAGATACAAATAAATAATTAAGTAGATAAATATTAAGAAATATTTAACTGTATTTCACTGATTTGAATATAAACCAACCCTCTTTATTTATCACATATTCCTCTAAACACAGTCCCTATAGATAATGAATAGAAGTAGGGTAAAAGAAGTGAATAGATTATAAATTTAACCGCAAAGTACGCAGAGTCTTTTACAGTTTTGGCGGATACATCGTGAAATATATTGTACATTTAACCGCAAAGTTACGCAGAGAAGGCACAAAGTGTGCAGTGATTTATACAGTCTTGGCGGAAACTCAGCGATTTTGACGGTAAAAAAATAAAGAAATGACAGAGGAAGAAGTAGAACGAAGAGAAAAGGTTAAAGCAATACTCAAAGACATTCATTCTAGTGAATCAAAAAAAATTATTGCGGCTTTAAAAGCTTTAAAAGTACATGGTGATGATCACGTTATTATACCCATTGCAGAAGTATGGAACAAAGGTGTCAATCCTAAAGTAGAAGAAGAAATCATAAGATTTCTGGGAGATATAAAATCACGAAAAAGTGCTCAATTTATAATGGAGATATTACTCGACAGAAATTTCAATACTATACATTTGCCCCTATTAACTACAATATGGAACAGTAAGGTAGATTATTCAGCATATTTAGTGGAATTCGTTTCTTTATCTGTCCAATATGATTTCATGGTGGCCCTAGAATGTTTAACGATTATCGAGAACATGGAAGGACCTTTTGAGGAACATCATATCCTTGATGCACAAATTATATTGAGAGAATTTGCGGAAAAGCAACAACACCAAAAAGAAAGTGACGATAAAAAGGTTCAGTTAATCAATGAAATCAATGCTATAATTACAAATTTATAAATTGACCGACATCGGGTCGCAGCACGAAAGATAGAGCTTACTTGCGGATCCTATTAAAACAAGCCATGGATTTCAGCATCAATTGAAGATATTATACTTCCCAAGTCTTCTGGGTCTTCGTGATAGCTGTTGTTATCTACATCAACAATGAGTAATTTGCCTTTATCATAAGTGCTGATCCATGCCTCATACCTTTCATTTAGACGTTTTAGATAGTCCAACCTGATGGATTCCTCATACTCACGCCCCCTTTGCTGAATTTGATTCACTAGAGTTGGGACACTTGCTCTTAAATAAATTAATAAATCGGGAGGTGAGACAAAAGATTCTATAAGATTAAACAAAGAGAAGTAATTCTCAAAATCTCTCGTTGTCATTAATCCCATTGAATGAAGATTAGGCGCAAAAATAAAAGCATCCTCATAGATTGTTCGGTCTTGAATAACTACTTTATCAAGTTCTAATATTTCTTGCAACTGCGTAAACCGACTGTTTAGATAGTATACTTGAAGATTAAAAGACCACCGTTGCATATCTTCATAAAAATCATTTAAATAAGGGTTTTCAGCAACGTTTTCATAATACGTGAGCCAACCATAATGTTTAGCGAGTAACTCCGTCAAAGTTGTTTTTCCAGACCCTATATTTCCTGCAACAGCAATATGCATAATCTTTACTTAAATGAATTAATGCACTAAAAATACAAATTTTGTTTGAATATAAAAGAGGGATATGTGTTTTAGATGAATTCACATTAAAATTACTTATTTTGAACTTGATTTTTCTTGTAAAGAAAACTTCTTTATCCCTGTCTCCAATTCAAAATACACATACTCTCCGAAAATTCTAAAATCGGTAATACCTTTGATCGGTAGTGCTATAGTTTGTTGTTCTCTGGTCTTTCTATCCACCTTAACTATTGCATCCTTTCTCAAAATATAAACATAGTTTTCAGTAGGATGTACTTTTAAAGCAAGTGTATCATCGATTTTGTGAAGCAAACTGCCATAATAATCAAAGACAAAAACCCCATCGTCCTTATAAAAAAGAAAAAGTTGGTTTTGGTTTTCCTCAATTGAAGAAGGAGATGATTGCCCAGTAATTGAGGTAAGGTTGGATATCTCAGACCTTCTAATGACAGAAGAAGAGCTATTCATTCGAATAAGTCGAGCATTGAGTTCATCATAAACCCAAAACATGTTTGATTGATTGGAATAACAAACCAAAGAAGCAAAATCGACATCTAAACTGGCCAAGTCTGCCCCTCCTTCTTGAAAAGTTAGGGTATTGTCAACAAACTTCAGCATCTGCTGATTTTCTGAAAACAATAATGTTTTTAGTGAATGACTTGCATCAATTTTATTGATTTCTCCCAAACTGTTTTTACTTTGTGTAAATAAAACATTAAAATCTTGATCCAATTTATACAGTGTGCCATGGGCGAAAACAATCAAATTTCCAATTGGGTCAATGTCCCAAGCCTTAATACCATCTTGTTCATATTCATCCATGAGTTTCCAAGTAACTTCATTTTGGGCATTCAGATTAAGACCCATAAGAATCAGACTCAAAAAGAAGGGAAAAAATATTTGCATAGAATTTATAGATCAACAATTATACCTGAATTTATCTTTTGTAACTCTTCAAAGAGTTTACGCGAATTTGAGAGACGTGGCACTTTGTGTTGTCCTCCCAACTTCTTTTTACTTTTTAGCCAGTCTTCAAACAAACCTTTTCTTGCTTGATGTACAACAGGTCGAGCTAAAGACAAGTCTTTGGTTCGTTTGGCGTCATAATCAGAATTTACTTCACGCAAGGCTGAATCCAAATAATGTGTAAAATCCTCCATATTATTGGGTGCTTTTTTAAACTCAACAATCCATTCATGACCGCCAGACTGTCCATTTTCCATAAATATTGGGCAGGCTGTATAATCCGTAACTATGGCATTGGTTGCATCACATGCGGATTTTATAGCCTTATCTGAATTACTCACAATTATTTCTTCTCCAAATACATTAATAAAATGAGATGTTCGACCAGATACAACAATCCGATAAGGATCTGTACTTGTAAACTTAACAGTATCGCCAATAATATAGCGCCATAATCCTCCATTCGTTGAAATAACAATTGCATAAT
Source organism: uncultured Fluviicola sp. (assembly GCA_964585545.1). Classification (GTDB taxonomy): domain Bacteria; phylum Bacteroidota; class Bacteroidia; order Flavobacteriales_D; family Crocinitomicaceae; genus Brumimicrobium. The sequence continues at coordinate 129,859 of CAZPDT010000001.1, read as the reverse complement.
TTTGGTCTTTTTCTACCTGGCTTACACTGATTACCTTCTCAGATTCAACACCTTTAAAATCAGACATTGGTATAAATTCATAAAAAATTCCATAATCTAACATCAACAACAGGTCTCCATCTTTTTGGTCTTGAATTCCAAAAAAGCCTTCAGAGGCATTATAAGATTCAATATAATGCATATCGCGATGTGGAATAATCTTTTGGAACTCTTTCTCATAAGGTTTAAAACTAACACCTCCATGCATAAACAGTTCGAGGTTTGGCCAAACTTCTCTAACATCCTTCACATTTTTCTTTTCCAAAATGCGATTCAGCAACACCAATGTCCAGCTGGGAACACCAGAAATACTAGAAACATCTTCATCCATTGTTTCCACTGCAAGTCGCTCAATTTTCTGCTCCCACTCTCCCATTAAAGCCGTTTCTTTGGAAGGCACTCTTTTGATTTCTACCCACCAAGGTAAATTTTTTAAAATAATAGAGGATAAATCTCCAGAATAACTATCTGGTCTTAATTTATTATGTACAGCGGAGCCTCCCACAACCAAATGTTTTCCACTGTAAATTTTTGAATTGGGGGCATTCGAATAATAAATTGCCAAAAGATCTTTTCCTCCTTTATAGTGACAATTTTCTAAAGAATCTTTTGTGACAGGAATATATTTACTTCGATCAGAAGTCGTACCCGAGGATTTTGCAAACCATTTTGTTTCTCCTGGCCATAGTATATCTTCTTCACCATGAATCGATTTATCAATCCATGGTTTAATGCTATCGTAATCAGAAAGTGGAACATTACTTTTAAAATCCTCATAATTTCGTATTGATTGGAAATTAAAAGTTTTCCCAAATAAAGTTGTTGCCCCAATTGAGACAAGACGTTCTAACCATTCCTTCTGTACTTCCACAGGGTACATTCGAAACAGGTCTATTTGATGTATTCTTTTCTTAATAATCCATCCAAAAATTGAATTAAAAGGCATTGTATATTCGTTTTTTCATTGATGAAGATACAAAGAAGTAGGGAAAAAATATAAAAAAAATGAAAATTTCCCCAACCTTTTCTTATTCTCATACGTCTATTAGGTGGGTTTAATTATGGTTTATGGTAAAATGGTTAAGTATATTAATTACTTAGCCATTTTATTTTTACCCTTATTCGTAATATAAACAGCTAATTACACCATTTAACCCGTATTATTTTAGAGGGTAGATTGTAGATGGGAGAATTTAGATAGGAGATGGGATTTGTAATTTAGAGATATGAGCTCACCACGTTTCGGTTCTTGATAAAAAAGAAAGAACCGACCAGAGCACTCACGAACACATTTTAAAAGCAATTTAGCGTGAGTAAAATCAAGGCTGTAAAATAAATCCCCAATAAAAAAATACTGAGGGAAATTATCCTTTCGGTTATTGCTTCAAACATCCTATAAGCTACAAATATCTAAAGTTAGTTATTTTATGTTACAAAAGATGGCTGTCTTGAAATGTGGGTTAAATCAATTACAGTTCTTTATATTTGACTAATGGGAAATAACTATTGTTTTTTTCTGAAAAATATTCTAATGGGAACACCTTGAAAATTAAAATGTAACCTTAGTTTGTTCTCTAAAAAACGCTTATAACTTTGTGGTATATACTGTGGTAAATTACAATAAAAAGCAAAAGATGGTGCGTGTGTAGGTAATTGTCTCACATGTTTAATCTTAATAAATTTCCCCTTAATTGCAGGAGGAGAAAATTTTTCAATCTCTTTTAGCATAACTTTATTCAATTGGTTGGTTTTTACCTTTCGTATTCTATTTTTATAAACTGTCATTGCAGTTTCAAGACTTTTATGAATACGTTGCTTGGTCAAAACCGAAGTAAAAACAATAGGAACATCTTTAAAAGGTGCCAATTGTTCTCGAATTTGTTCTTCCATTATTTTAGTTGTCTGGGTATCTTTGTCAATTAAATCCCATTTGTTGACCAGTAAAACAACGCCTTTATGGTTTTTCTCGCACATATAGAAGATATTCAGATCTTGTTTTTGAATGCCATTCGTAGCATCTATCATAAAAATACAAACATCAGAATTTTCAATTGCCTTAACGGAACGAAGAACAGAGTAATATTCAATATCCTCGTGTACTTTAGCTTTTTTTCTAATCCCGGCAGTATCAATCAGTAAAAAGTCAAAACCAAAAGCTGAATATCTAGTATTAATAGCATCTCGAGTAGTACCCGCAATGGGTGTAACAATATTTCTTTCATTTCCAATCAAAGCATTGGCAAAAGAAGATTTGCCTACATTTGGTTTTCCTACAATTGCAATGCGTGGCAGGTGGCTGTCCGATTCAATCGTTTTTGTTTTAAATTCTTTTACAACATCGTCAAGAAGTTCACCTGTTCCAGCCCCACTTGTAGCAGCAATATCGTATACATCTCCAATACCAAAAGACCAGAATTCAGAAGACATTCCGAGTCTGCTTTTATTGTCTACTTTGTTGCCTACAATAAAAACTTTTTTGTCTGTCGACCGTAAAAGTTGGGCTACTTTCTCATCCAAATCCGTAATTCCAGTTGTTACATCAACCATAAAAAGAATAACGTTGGCTTCATCAATAGCAATTTCAACTTGTTTTCTTATCTCATTTTCAAATACATCATCTGAACCTTTAACATAGCCCCCTGTATCTATTACTGAAAATTCATAACCATTCCATTCTCCCATTCCGTAAATACGGTCTCGGGTAACGCCGCTAACCCCTTCTACAATTGCACTTCTTGATTCTACAAGTCTATTGAAGAGTGTTGATTTACCAACATTTGGCCGACCTACAATTGCAATAATATTACTCATAACTAATAGCCGTATTTTTTCAGTTTACCTTCATTATTTCGCCAATCCTTATCTACCTTAACAAAGGTTTCCAAGAATACATGTTTACCGATAAATTTCTCAATATCCTTTCTGCTATCCATACCGATATATTTCAGTTGTTTCCCCTTGGCTCCAATAATAATCCCTTTTTGAGAATCTCTTTCAACAATAATGTTGGCTCTAATTTTAACAATATCTGGTTCTTCAATGTATTCAACAACTTCAACTTGGCATGCATAAGGAACTTCTTTTTTAAGATTTAAAAAAATCTTTTCTCGAATAATTTCCGAGATAAAAAACCGCATTGGTCGATCGGTAAAAGTATCCTTATCGAAGAAAGGTGGTGCTACAGGCAATTCTTCTAATATAAGGTCAATAATCGGTTCGATATTAAATTTGTGTAGAGCAGAAATTGGGAGCACTTTGGCATTTGGTAATTCACTGGTCCAGTAATTTATTCTTTGCAGGACATCTTTTTGGTCTTTAAGATCCATCTTATTGATTAAGCAAATCACAGGAGCATCCATAGCTTTAATTTTATCTAGGGTCTCCTGATGATTCATTGCGTCTTCGAAAACATCAGTAACAAATAAGAGAACGTCAGCATCCTGCAATGAGGTCTGGACATATTTCATCATGGCATCATGAAGTTCATAAGAAGAGTTAACAACGCCAGGCGTATCAGAAAATACAATTTGATAGTCCTCTTGATTGAGAATACCTTTAATTCTGTGTCTTGTTGTTTGTGCTTTAGAAGTAATTATTGACAGTTTTTCACCTAACAATCTATTCATCAAAGTAGATTTTCCAACATTTGGACTGCCAACAATACTAACAAAACCTGCTTTATGATTCATATTCAATTGGAATTAATGACACAAAAGTACAAAAAAAAGAGGCTGTAGAATAATTCTGACAGCCTCCTATCAATATAAAAGTTAAGAAATTATTCCCCTTTCTTATCGTTTTTTTTATCTTCCTTCTTAGGTGTTTCTTCAGCTTTCTTTTTTGAATCTGCTTTAGGTTCCTCGCTTTTGTCCTTTTTAGCTTTAGGAGTTGCAGCTTCCTTTTTATTATCACCTTTAGCTTCTTCTTTCTTAGCTGATTTTTTCTCAGGCGATTTTGAATCAGCTTTGGGTTCTGCTTTTTTAGTAGCCTTGGGCGCTTCCTTCTTAGCTTTAGGTTCTTCCTTTTTCGCTTTTGGAGCTGTTTCCTTTTTAGAAGTCGTTGTTTTGCTTGCCTCTTTCTCTTTTGTATCAGCAGCATCATCGGCTTTTGTTGCCTCCTTCTTATCTTCTGACTTTGCGGAATCAGTCTTAACCGCAGTTCCTTCAGCATTGTCTGTAGAAGCTGTTGATTTCTTACTTCCACCACCTCTTCTAGAACGACGTGTTTTCTTCTCTGTTTTAGGCGCTTCCTTACTATAAATCTCATTAAAGTCAACCAATTCAATCATGCACATTTCTGCATTATCTCCCAATCTATTTCCTATACGAACAATACGTAGGTATCCTCCTGGTCGGTCTGCTATTTTCGGTGCAACTTCGCGAAACAATTCCGTAATTGCATCTTTACTTTGCAAGTATCTAAATAGAATACGACGTGAGTGTGTTGAGTCTGTTTTTGCCTTTGTAAGTAAAGGTTCTAAATAAACACGAAGTGCTTTTGCTTTAGCAACAGTTGTATTAATTTTCTTGTGTTCAATTAGAGAACAAGCCATATTAGAAAGCATTGCACTTCTATGGGATTTTGTTCTTCCTAAACTATTTATTTTTTTACCGTGTCTCATTTTGAAGTCTTAATATAATATGTTTTTACTCTTTGTCTAGTTTGTATTTAGACGTATTCATTCCAAACGAAAGTCCTTTAGAATCAACAAGGTCCTCTAATTCTGTAAGTGATTTTTTACCGAAGTTTCGGAACTTCAATAAATCATTCTTATTGTAAACAACCAAATCACCAAGCGTATCTACATCTGCTGCTTTCAAACAGTTGAGCGCTCTTACAGACAAATCCAAATCAATCAATTTGGTTTTCAACAATTGACGCATGTGCAATGAGGTTTCATCAAACTCTTCAGTCTCTGATTTAATTTCGCTATCCAATGTAATGCGCTCATCCGAAAAGAGCATAAAGTGATGGATAAGAATTTTTGCAGCCTCTTGCAAAGCATCTTTAGGGTGGATAGAGCCATCTGATTCAACATCAAAGATTAATTTTTCATAATCTGTTTTTTGCTCCACACGGAAGTTTTCTACAGCGTACTTCACATTTTTAATTGGAGTAAAGATAGAATCAATAAAGATCGTGCCTATTGCAGCATTAGAAGTTTTATTTTCTTCTGCAGGAACATATCCACGACCTTTAATAATTTTCAATTCAATATCGAGTTTTACAGATGCATCCATGTTGCAAATCACCATGTCGGGATTTAGTACTTGAAAAGCAGTTGTAAACTTGCCAATATCACCAGCGGTAAATTTATCTTGACCAGAAACAGAAATAATAACAGTTTCTTCGTCTTGATCTTTAATCTGTTGTTTAAAGCGCACTTGTTTAAAGTTGAGTACCATTTCGGTAACATCTTCAACAACTCCTTTAATTGTAGAAAATTCGTGATCTACACCCTCTATACGAATAGAAGCAATTGCAAATCCTTCTAAAGAAGAAAGCAAGATACGTCGTAAAGCATTTCCGACAGTAATTCCATATCCTGGTTCTAGAGGACGAAATTCAAATTGTCCAACATGCTCGTCGGATTCAATCATAATTACTTTGTCGGGCTTTTGAAAGTCTAAAATAGCCATAATAATTTAATGTTTTTTATTTAGAATATAATTCTACAATTAATTGTTCATTAATATTTTCAGGAATCATTTCTCTTGTAGGAGTGTTCATAAAAGTTCCTGACATTTTAGCTGCATCCCAGTTCAACCAATCGTACTCTTTAGAGTTTGCAGCAATTGAGTTGGTAATCATTTCCAAAGACTTTGATTTCTCTCGAACACCCACTACATCACCTTCACGAAGCGTATAGGAAGGGATATTCACCAACTTTCCATTCACAGTGATGTGTTTATGAGATACAAATTGACGAGCTGAACTACGTGTAGGCGCAATCCCCAATCGGAACACTGTATTGTCTAAACGAGACTCACAAAGAACAAGTAAGTTCTCACCTGTGATCCCCTTCATTCCAGAAGCCTTTTTAAAAAGATTAGAAAATTGACGTTCTAATATTCCGTATGTATATTTGGCTTTTTGCTTTTCAGTTAATTGAAGCGAGTATTCTGATCGTTTTCCTCCTCTTCTATTGGGACCATGTTGACCTGGTCCATAATTTCTTCTTTCTAACGCCTTATCGGGGCCAAAGATGGGCTCCTTGAATTTTCGCGCTATTCTTGATTTTGGTCCTGTATATCTTGCCATTTTTTGTGTATTAGTGAGGGACTGAGAATTAAGGCATTTCCTTCGTCAGTTCAATTCCTCTATGATTAATTTAAATTATACTCTTCTTCTTTTAGGCGGTCTACAACCATTATGAGGCAATGGAGTAACATCATTGATTTCTGTCACTTCGATACCCGCGTTATGAATTGCACGAATTGCAGATTCTCTTCCCGCACCTGGTCCTTTAACATATACCTTTACTTTACGTAATCCAAAGCTGTGTGCTTCTTTTGCACAATCTTCGGCAGCCACTTGTGCTGCATAAGGAGTGTTTTTCTTAGAACCTTTAAAGCCCATTTTCCCAGCTGATGACCAAGAAATAACTTGACCTTTTGTATTGGTTAAAGAAACTATAACATTGTTAAAGGTCGCCTTTATATGCGCTTCTCCAACAGCATCCACCTTTACGTTTTTTCTCTTTTTCTGATTAGCCTTTGCCATATTAATAACTATTATTTAGTTGCTTTTTTCTTATTTGCAACAGTTTTTCTTCTCCCTTTTCTTGTACGTGAATTATTCTTGGTTCGTTGCCCACGAAGTGGTAATCCAGCTCTATGTCGAATTCCTCTATAACAACCAATATCCATGAGTCGTTTAATGTCCAATTGAATCTCCGACCTTAAAGCCCCCTCAACCTTGATTAAAGTAATGCTATTTCTAATTTTAGAAATCTGGTCATCACTCCATTCAGAGACTTTAATGTTCTCATCAATTTTATTCTCTTTTAGAATTTCTTTGGCCGTACTTCGACCAATACCATAGATGTATGTTAAACCAATAACACCACGTTTATTTTTAGGTAAATCTATTCCTGCAATTCTCGCCATAATTTTACAATTAACTTATCCTTGTCTTTGTTTAAACTTTGGATTTTTCTTGTTTATAACGTAAACCCTTCCTTTTCGCTTAACGATTTTACAATCATCGGATCGTTTTTTAACTGAAGCCTTTACTTTCATTTTACTTATTATATTTATCGTTCTTAATATTTCTATTTATATCTAAAGGTTATTCTGCCTTTTGTAAGATCGTACGGAGACATCTCTACTTTAACACGATCCCCTGGAAGAATTTTAATGTAATACATTCTCATCTTTCCAGAAATATGTGCAGTAATTATATGACCATTTTCTAATTCAACTCTAAACATTGCATTAGATAATGCTTCTTTAATCGTTCCGTCTTGTTCTATCGGTTTTTGTTTTGCCATTTTAAAAACTCATTTTTACATTCCAGACATTTCGCCCTGCGTTCTACGTCCTCGAATTTTTGTTCCTTCCATCAAACCATCATAATGACGATTCAATAAATACGATTCTATTTGCTGTAAAGTATCCAAAACTACTCCTACCATAATCAAAAGTGAAGTACCACCAAAGAACATTGCAAATGCATCGCCAACACCAAACTGAACGGCAATTGCAGGTACGATTGCAATTATAGCTAAGAATATCGAACCCGGTAATGTAATTTTTGATACCAATTTGTCTATAAAAGTTTCTGTTTCTTTTCCTGGACGAATACCGGGTATAAAGCCACCGTTTCTTTTCATATCATCGGCTACTTTTTTCGGATTAATCATTATTGCTGTATAAAAATAGGTAAAGACAATAATTAAAAGTCCTAACACCAGATTATACCAGAATCCAAAAATCCCAAAATGTTTTTGAATAATCATAACAGGGACGGTCATAATTGCCTGTGCGAAGATAATTGGCATCACACCAGAAGCATTCACTTTTACAGGGAAATAAGAACGTGCTCCTTGTGCAAGTGCAGCACTTCCTCCTTTAGCACTTGCAACTCTTTTGGCATAATTCATTGGCACTTTCCTTACGCCCTGAACAATCAGCACAGTTGCCATTACAATCAAGCAGAATATTGCCACTTCAATAATCACCAAAAGGAAAGAATGTTGTGCTACTTCCGATATAAAAGCAGAAGGTAGTCTTGCGATAATACCAACAGTAATCAACAATGAAATTCCGTTACCAACACCCCTGTCAGTAATTCGTTCCCCAAGCCATACTGCGAACATTGCACCAGCAACAAGCACCAATACTGATTGCACCCACCACAATGGAGAATTCATAAACTCAGGAGGAATAGCGCCTTTATTGGCAACGTATAATGACAAATATCCTGGCGCTTGAACCGCACAAATTATAATCGTTAATATACGTGTATAATTGTTAATTTTCTTTTGACCACTCTCTCCTTCTTCTTGCATTTTCTGTACAGAAGGCACGGCCATTCCCATAAGTTGCATAATAATAGATGCAGAGATATAAGGCATAATACCCAATGCCAAAAATGACGCATTGGTGAACCCTCCCCCAGAAAGAAGTCCTAATAAACCTTCAATGGTTCCTGCTTCACCTCCACCTAATGCCAGTTTCGAGCTATCCACTCCAGGCAAAACAATGAATGATCCAATTCGGTAAACAAGTATCAAAGAAAGGGTAATTAACAACCTTTTTCTAAGCTCTTCAACTCTCCAAATATTTTTTATGTTTTCTATTATTTTATTCATAATATGGGAAATTAATTTGCAAAATTAACTAGATTTCTGTACAATCTCCACCTTTCTTTTCAATATCTGCTTTTGCAGTTGCAGAAAATTTGTGGGCAGAAACGCTTATTTTTGCTTTTAACTCACCTCTTCCGAGTATTTTTACTTGCTCTTTATTTCCTAATAATCCGTTCTCACGTAATATTTCCGGAGTAATTTCAGTCAGCTTTTTACGATCAATTAAATCTTGTATTACATCTAAGTTAACTGCTTTATACTCTTTTCTATTAATATTGTAGAAACCATATTTAGGAACACGTCTTTGGAGGGGCATTTGACCACCTTCAAAACCAACCTTCTTACTGTATCCAGATCTTGATTTTGCTCCTTTATGTCCTCTAGTAGACGTTCCTCCGTATCCAGAACCTTCTCCACGTCCAATACGTCGTTGGCGATGTGTAGATCCTTTTACCGGTTTTAAATTATTTAAACTCATCTCAAATTTTATTTTAAGTTTTTTACTCTACTACTTTTACCAAATGTTGAATCTTAGAAACCATTCCTAAAATCTGAGGAGTACTTTCTTTTTCAATAATTTGATTTAATTTTTTAAATCCTAAAGCTTTAACCGTATCCTTCTGACGTTGTGTCCGGTTAATTGCGCTTCTTACAAGCTGTATCTTAATTGTTTTTGCCATAACTTAAAAATATTAACCGTTAAACACTTGTTCTAATGTAATTCCTCTTTGTCTTGCTACAGCAACAGGATCTCTCAATAAAGACAAAGCCGCTATTGTAGCTTTCACAACATTTTGTGGGTTTGAAGACCCCTGTGATTTAGCCAAGACATTATGTATTCCGGCGCTTTCCAAAACGGCACGCATTGCTCCACCAGCAATAACACCAGTACCTTCTGCAGCAGGCTTGAGCATAACCCGAGCACCACTGTATTTCCCATTTTGCGTATGCGGTATCGTTGTATTGATAATTGGGACACGAATCAAGTTTTTCTTAGCATCATCAATTCCTTTAGAAATTGCTTCAGTTACTTCATTTGCTTTGCCCAGTCCATGACCTACGATTCCATCCTGATTCCCTACAACAACTATAGCTGAAAAACTAAATGTTCTACCACCTTTAGTTACTTTAGTAACCCTGTTTATTCCAACCAGTTTATCAACGAGTTCTAAATCTGCTGGTTTTACTCTATTGTTAATTTTTGCTGCCATTCTATTATAGTTTTAATCCGCTTTCTCTTGCACTATCTGCAAGTGATTTAACTCTTCCGTGATACAAATATCCATTGCGATCAAATTTTACGCTTTCGATATTGGCTTTAAGTGCTTTTTCAGCAATCAATTTTCCAACGTATTTGGCTTGCTCAATCTTAGGAAGCTTTTCGCATTCTTTTACACCTTGAGATGAAGCGGAAACCAGGGTCTCCCCTTTCAAATCGTTAACTATTTGAGCATAAATTTGCTTATTGCTTCTATACACAGTAAGTCTAGGAAGCGTTTCAGTTCCCGTAAGATTTTTACGGATTCTTTTCTTAATCTTTGTTCTTCTCTTTATTTTACTAAATGCCATTTCTCTATATTATAAAGGTTATTTACCTGCTGCTTTACCAGCTTTTCTTCTTACATATTCACCTTGCAATCGAACACCTTTCCCTTTGTATGGTTCAGGCTTACGGAGAGAACGAATTTTGGCAGCCACCTGTCCTAAAAGTTGTTTATCAGACGATTCCAATGTAACAACTGGAGCTTTACCTTTGGCGGTTTCTGTAGTCACCTTAATTTCTTCAGGTATTTCGAAAACAATAGGATGAGAAAAGCCCAATGATAAAGTCAACATTTGACCTTTAGCATCAGCTCTAAACCCTACTCCTATTACTTCTAACACCTTTGTGTACCCTTCCGTAACACCTTCAATCATGTTCGCAACCAAAGTCCTGTAAAGGCCATGCTTGGAACGATGAACTGGTGCCTCAGTTGCGCGGTCGAATGTTAATGTTTCCTCTTCAATTTTCATGGTGATAGAAGGATCCACTTCTTGCGACAATGTTCCTTTAGCACCTTTCACTGTTATGAGGTTACCATCCATTTTAACTTCTACACCACTCGGGATGCTTATTGGGGATTTACCTATCCTTGACATTACAAATAATTACTTTAATAAATTAATAAACGTAACAAAGAACTTCTCCTCCAACTTTTTGGACTTTCGCTTCTTTATCAGTCATCAAACCTTTTGATGTTGATATAATAGCGATACCAAGTCCATTAAGTACACGAGGCAATGTTTTAGAATTGCTGTATTTTCTCAACCCAGGGCTAGACACACGTTCCAACTTAGTAATTGCAGGAACTTTTGTCGTAGGATTGTACTTCAAAGCAATTTTAATGATTCCTTGTTTATTGTCTTCTTCCACTTTATAGTTGGTGATATAACCTTTTTCAAAAAGAATTTTTGCCATTGCAACTTTTGTTTTTGAAGCGGGAATTTCCACAACTTTTTTATTTATGCTGCTCGCATTTCTTATACGAGTTAAAAAATCTGCTATTGGATCTGTATTCATAATTTTATTTTCTACTAATTTATACTACCAACTTGCTTTTTTAATACCAGGTATTTTTCCTGAAAGTGCCATTTCTCTAAAGGTAACCCTAGACAATCCAAATTGTCTCATATAACCTTTAGGCCGCCCTGTTAAATTACAACGATTGTGCAATCTAACCTTGGAGGAATTCTTTGGTAACTTTTGAAGAGCATCCCAATCCTCAGCTTCTTTTAAAGCCTTTCTTTTCTCAGCATACTTTTCAACTAAAGCTTGTCTTTTGCGCTCTCGCGCTTTCATTGATTCTTTTGCCATATTCTTAATTTTTGGTGAATGGAAAATTAAAAGCGGATAATAATGCTTTCGCTTCTTCATCACTATCAGTTGATGTAACAAAGGTAATATCCATTCCTAAAATTTTATTTACTTTATCAATATCGATTTCTGGAAAAATAATGTGTTCTTTAACACCCATATTGAAGTTTCCACGCCCATCAAAACCTCTAGCAGGAACTCCACGAAAATCACGAGTACGTGGTAGAGCAATTGAAATCAAACGATCCAAAAACTCATACATTTTTTCTCCCCGTAAAGTCACTTTTGTTCCAATTGGCATTCCTTTTCTCAATTTGAAATTAGAAACGTCTTTCTTTGAGGTAGTCGCAACTGGTTTTTGCCCAGTAATAACGGCAATATCCTCCATTGCACCATCAATAATCTTCTTGTCAGCAACAGCTTCACCAATACCCTGAGAAAGAATAATTTTCTCAATTTTTGGTACACGCATAATAGATTTAAAACCGAATTGCTTTTGTAAAGCAGGAACGATTTCCTCTTGATACTGTTTTTTAAGTCTAGGTATATAACTCATCACTTAATTTCTTCTCCTGTTTTCTTAGCGTATCGAACTATCTTTCCATCCTTGTTTTTTCTACGTCCAACACGTGTTGGTTCGTTATTCACAACAAGCATGAGGTTGGAAATGTGGAGACCCGCTTCTTTCTCCACAATGCCACCACCTTGAGGGTTCATTGAGTCTGGCTTTGTATGTCTTTTCACGATATTTACATCCTGAACAACAGCTACTTCTTTGTTTCTGTCTAAAGATAAAACCTTTCCTTCTTGACCACGGTTGACACCTGAAATCACCTTCACGATGTCACCCACTTTAATATGTAATTTCTTTTGCATAATTCTACAGTTTTAAAGTACTTCAGGAGCCAATGAAACAATCTTCATGTATTTATTTTCACGCAACTCTCTTGCTACGGGTCCAAAAATACGAGTTCCTCTCATCTCATTTGCTGTATCCAATAACACTACTGCGTTATCATCGAATCGAATATATGATCCATCAGCACGACGAACTTCCTTTTTTGTTCTTACTATCACAGCCGTGGCTACTTGTCCTTTTTTGACGTTACCAGAGGGCATTGCACTCTTTACAGAAACCACTATTTTGTCTCCAATAGAAGCATATCGACGTTTTGTACCTCCTAAAATTCGGATGCACAACACTTCTTTTGCGCCACTATTGTCGGCTACTGCAAGTCTTGATTCTTGTCGTATCATTTTTTAATGATTATTTTGCTCGTTCAATAATTTCAATTAATCTCCAGTTCTTTGTTTTAGACAAAGGTCTACACTCACGAATCTTAACTGTATCTCCAATGTTACAATCATTTTTTTCATCGTGGGCGACAAATTTACTAGATTTTTTTATGAATTTACCATATTTCTGATGTTTTACTTTTCTTTCTACAGTAATTACGATAGATCGATCCATCTTATTACTTGTAACTACACCAGTTCTTTCTTTTCTTAAATGTTGATTTTCCATATCAAATCACTTTCTAATATTAGCAATTAAGCTTGGTTGTTTCTTTTAGTCAACTCTGTCTTCAATCTTGCAATCGTTCTTCTTAACGATCGTATTTGAAGTGGATTTTCTAGATAAGACACTTTATGAGCCAAAACTAGTTTTTCCATCTTCTCTGTTGATGAAATAAGTTGATCCTTAATATCGTCCAAGGATAACTGATTGATTTCTTCTTGTTTCATACTACTTAACTTATTTCTTTGGGTTCGTATAATCGTAACGTGTAACAAACTTACATTTTACAGGTAGTTTTTGTGCAGCCAAACGCAACGCTTCTTTTGCTGTATCGTAGGATACTCCATCTACTTCAAATAAAATTCGTCCTGGTCGCACTACACATACCCAGTGGCTTGGTGCCCCTTTTCCTTTCCCCATACGCACTTCGGCAGGTTTTGAGGTTACAGGTTTGTCTGGAAAAATACGAATCCAAACTTTTCCTTCTCTCTTCATGTATCTGGTAACGGCTATACGTGAAGCTTCGATTTGTCTGGAAGTAATCCAAGCAGGCTCCAAGGTTTTAATTCCAAAAGTACCGAAAGTTACCTTACTCCCTCTTTGAGCAAGACCTCTATTTCGTCCCTTTTGAGCTTTCCTAAATTTGGTTTTCTTTGGTGATAACATCTTTCAAGTAAATTTAACTCATTCAACTTATTTCTTTTTTCTTCTCATACCGCTACGAGAACCGCCTTTCTTTTTTGATCCAAGACCAATATTCGGAGAAAGATCGCGCTTTCCAAAAACTTCACCTTTACAAATCCATACCTTTATACCGATACGTCCGTAAGTGGTGTGTGCTTCTGCCAATGCGTAATCAATATCCGCCCTAAATGTATGCAGCGGAGTTCTTCCATCCTTATACATTTCTGAACGCGCCATTTCAGCTCCATTCAAACGACCAGATATTTTTATTTTTACTCCCTCAGCCCCCATTCTCATGGTAGAAGCAACAGACATTTTAATCGCTCTACGGAAAGAGATACGCGCTTCAATTTGACGAGCAATATTATTTGCTACAAGTTGTGCGTCCAATTCAGGGCGTTTAATTTCAAAAATATTAATTTGAATTTCCTTGTTTGTCAATTTTTTTAGCTCTTCTTTAAGCTTGTCTACTTCTTTACCACCTTTACCAATAATCACCCCTGGGCGTGATGTATTGATAGTGACAGTAACCAATTTTAAGGTTCTTTCGATAATTATTTTAGAAATACCGGCACGACTTAAACGGGCATTAAGGTATTTTCTAATTTGATCATCCTCCACAATTTTATCAGCATAGTTAGAACCACCAAACCAGTTGGAGTCCCATCCATGTATAAAACCAAGTCTATTTCCTATTGGATTCGTCTTTTGTCCCATTTCTTAATTTTTTACACCATCCACAACTATGCGTACGTGGTTGGATCGTTTTCTAATTCTATGCGCTCTTCCTTGAGCCGCTGGATGTATTCTTTTTAACATTCCAGCTTGTGATACCTCAATTGATTTCACAATTAATTTTTCATCTTCCAAGTTTTTGTCTTCATTTTTAATCTCCCAATTTGCAATTGCAGAACGCAATAAAGTGGAAAGACTTTTAGAAGCTTCTTTTGGATTATGTTGTAAAATATTTAACGCACTATTTACTTCAACTCCACGAATAAGGTCTGCAACCATTCGCATTTTTCTTGGAGCGATAGGAGAATTCTTTAGAGAGGCAAATGCAATTTGTTTCCTTTCTTCCTTTCTTTCCTCGGCTTTTAATCTTTTTCTAGCACCCATGACGAAGTTTATTTTTATCTTCTTTTATCTTTTCTATTTCCAGCATGTCCTCGAAAGTTACGTGTTGGCGCAAACTCTCCGAATTTATGTCCAACCATGTTCTCGGTAACAAACACTGGAATAAATTTATTCCCATTATGAACAGCAATTGTCAATCCTACAAAATCAGGTGTAATAGTTGATGCACGTGACCAAGTTTTTATTACACTTTTAGAATTTGAAGACTGTGCTGCTTCCGCTTTTTTCACTAATTTATAGTGAACAAATGGAGGTTTTTTTAACGAACGACTCATATCTTATTTCTTTCTTTTTTCAATGATAAACTTTTCTGAATATTTCTTTGGCGGACGTGTTTTATATCCTTTAGCAGGAATTCCATTACGTGATCGTGGATGACCACCAGCGTTACGTCCTTCCCCACCTCCCATTGGGTGATCAACTGGATTCATAACAACACCTCTTACACGTGGTCTACGACCTTGCCAACGCGAACGTCCAGCTTTACCAGAAACCGTTAAACTGTGGTTGTGATTAGATACAGCACCTATTGTAGCCATACAACTTGCTAACACCATTCTCACTTCCCCAGAAGGTAATTTTAAAATACCATACTTCCCCTCACGTGCTACCAATTGAGCAGATGTCCCTGCTCCACGAGCCATAACACCTCCTCGACCTGGAGCAAGTTCAATATTATGAACTGTTGATCCTAAAGGAATGTCACTAATAAACAAAGCATTTCCAGTATTTGGAGATGCCTTTTTTCCAGACATTACAGTATCACCAACTTTTAAGTTTTCTGGTGCGATAATATATCGTTTTTCACCATCTTTATAAAAAAGCAATGCGATATTGGCCGTACGATTTGGATCGTACTCAATACTTTTTACTGTTGCAGGAATATCTGTTTTATCTCTTTTAAAGTCGATAATTCGATATTTCTGCTTGTGACCCCCACCAACATAACGCATGGTCATTTTACCAGAATTGTTTCTACCGCCTGATTTCTTACGCGAAGCAAGCAGTGATTTTTCTGGTTGTGACGCAGTTATTTCAGCATAATCACTAATCAGTTTGTGTCTTTGCCCTGGAGTTATAGGCTTGAATTTTTTAAGACTCATCTTTAATTAATTAAACATTTGTAAATAAATCAATCGTTTCTCCTTCGGCAACGGAAACAATAGCTTTCTTGTAGCGTTTGTTTCGTTCCTCAACGATACCTTTGTTTGTAAATTTAACAGAAGGCTTTCCACCGCCATAATTCATAGTACGCACAGAATCAACTGTTACACCGTACATGCTCTCGACAGTCTTTTTAATTTCTATTTTATTTGCCCTATAATCAACGATAAAAGTGAATCGATTATTCTCTTCACTATCAAGCGTTGCTTTTTCAGTTATAAGGGGCTTTTTTATTATTGTGTTCATCACCAATTAGTTTAAAATCTTATCAATAATTCCAACTGCTTCTTTAGCAATCATCACTTTTTTTGCATTCAACACATCATAAGTGTTAAGTGAGTCTGCAGGAACTACCTTAATTGATTTGATATTTCTTGCAGATTTAAATGTATTGTTGTTTTCATTACCTACAATTACCAATACTTTCTCACCGTCTAATTTCAATGCAGATAAAACAGATTTAAAATCTTTAGTCTTAGGCGCATCAAATGACAATCCATCAACAACCAAGATATCTTTTTCTTTAGCTTTATAGGATAGCGCAGACCGTCTTGCCAATTGCTTCAATTTTGTATTTAACTTGAAACTATAATTTCTAGGACGTGGTCCAAATACGCGACCTCCTCCACGGAAAATAGGACTTTTAATAGAGCCTGCACGAGCAGTTCCAGTTCCTTTTTGTTTCTTTATTTTCTTTGTACTACCGGTAATATCAGCTCTTTCTTTTGCCTTATGCGTACCTTGACGTTTATTTGCAAGATGTTGCTTAACGTCCAAGTAAATTGCATGATCGTTAGGTTCAATTTTGTAAATTGAATCAGAAAGAGTAATTTTATCTGTAGTTGCTTTCCCTTTAGTATCTAAAACTTTTGCTTCCATTTAATTCTCAATTATTACAGTTGAACCTTTAGCTCCGGGTATGGAACCTTTAACTACGAGGATGTTTTTATCAGCAAGCACTTTCATCACCATTAGGTTTTGAATAGTAACTCTAGTATTCCCCATTTGTCCAGCCATGCGTTTTCCTTTAAAAACACGACTGGGAGTAGAAGCCATACCAATTGATCCTGGTGCTCGGCTCATGCTTTGTTGACCGTGAGTAGATTCAGAACCTGAAAATCCATGACGTCTTACAACCCCTTGAAATCCCTTTCCTTTTGTTGTTCCTGAAATATCAACAAATTGACCTTCACTAAAAATATCTGTTTTGACAACCTCTCCAACCTTTAGTTCACCATCAAAGCTTTTAAACTCAATCAATTCACTTTTCGGTGTTGTTTTAGCTTTCTTAAAATGGCCTTTAAGTGCATTCGGAGTATTTTTTTCTTTACGTTCTCCGTATCCGAGTTGAACAGCATCGTAACCATCACGATCACTTGTCTTAACTTGTGTTACAACACAAGGACCAGCTTCAATAACCGTGCATGGCGTTGCCTTACCCTCGACACTATAAACGCTAGTCATTCCGACTTTTCTTCCAATAATTCCTGGCATTCTTTACTTTATTAATAATTAAACTTTAATTTCTACATCAACACCACTTGGCAACTCAAGGCGCATAAGTGCATCTACTGTCTTAGAAGAAGAACTATAGATATCTAGTAGCCTTTTGTATGAACAAAGTTCAAACTGCTCACGTGCTTTTTTGTTAACATGTGGTGATTTCAACACAGTATAAATTCTTTTGTGTGTTGGAAGCGGAATTGGACCACTAACTACAGCACCAGTTGTTTTTACTGTTTTAACGATTTTTTCAGCAGATTTATCTACTAAGTTGTAATCGTAAGACTTTAATTTTATTCTAATTTTCTGATTCATTACTTATATAATTAAGCGGTAACATTTCCTTTTACTTTTGCGATAACAGCGTCTGCAATATTCTTTGGACAAACATCGAAGTGCGAGAACTCCATAGTTGAAGTTGCACGACCTGAAGAAACAGTCCTCAAAGTTGTAACATATCCAAACATTTCAGAAAGAGGAACAGTCGCTTTAACAACTTTTGCTCCAGAACGGTCATCCATTCCTTGCATTTGTCCACGTCTTCTATTTAAGTCTGCAACTACATCCCCCATATTTTCCTCTGGAGTTACTACTTCAAGTTTCATTATAGGCTCTAGAAGTTCTGGGTTTGTCTTAGGAATAGCATTTCTATATGCCATTTTTGCCGCAACCTCAAAAGATAAAGAATCGGAGTCTACTGCGTGGAAAGAACCATCAATCAACTCCACCACCATAGATTCAATAGGGTAACCTGCTAAAACACCATTTTTCATAGCATTTTCAAATCCTTTTTGAACAGACGGAATATATTCCTTAGGTACGTTTCCTCCTTTAATACTATTGATAAATTCTAATCCTGTTTTTTCCTCATCTTCTTGGGGAGAAATTTTAACAACAATATCTGCAAATTTACCACGACCTCCTGATTGCTTCTTATAGATTTCTCTATGCTCGGTAGGCGTAGTAATTCTTTCTTTGTAAGAAACTTGTGGCTCACCTTCAGTAACCTCAACTTTAAATTCACGCTTTAAACGTTCAACAAGAACTTCAAGGTGCAATTCACCCATTCCGGAGATAATTGTTTGTCCAGAGTCATCATCTGTAGAGATTTGGAAAGTTGGATCCTCTTCAGCCAATTTGTTTAATCCAATAGAGAGACGATCAACATCAGCCTTTGTTTTTGGCTCAATTGCTACACCAATTACTGGCTCAGGGAATTCCATTGATTCCAAAACAATTGGTTTTTTCTCATCACAAAGCGTATCTCCTGTACGAATATCCTTAAATCCGACAGCTGCACCAATATCACCACATTCCAAAACATCAATCGCATTTTGTTTATTTGAATGCATTTGGAACAAGCGAGAAATTCGCTCCTTTTTATTTGTACGTGTATTGTATACATAAGATCCTGCTTCAATTTTTCCTGAATATGTTCTAATAAAACACAAACGTCCAACAAAAGGGTCTGTAGCAATTTTAAATGCTAAAGCAGACATAGGATCATCATTGGTTGGATGCCTCTTTTCAATCTCATCCGTAGTTGGATTGGTACCTTCGATTGCTTCTACATCTAAAGGTGAAGGCAAGAAAGCCATAACTGCATCTAAAAGCGTTTGAACCCCTTTATTTTTGAATGCAGAACCACACATAATTGGTGTGATGTCCATATTAATTGTTGATTTCCTAATGGCTTCAATCATTTCTTCTTCTGTAATTGAATCAGCATCGTCAAAAAACTTTTCCATTAAAGCATCGTCAGATTCTGCGACAGCTTCAATCAATTCATTTCTGTGCTCTTCAACAGATGCTTTCATGTCTTCTGGAATATCGATCTCGGACCATGTCATCCCTAAATCTTCTTCATTCCAAACAAAAGCTTTGTTCAAAAGCAAATCAACAACACCTTTAAAAGAATCCTCAGATCCAATAGGCAATTGAATGGGCACAGGTTTTCCACCTAATCTTTCCTTAATCTGTTTTACAGTTCCTAAAAAATCTGCACCTATTCGGTCCATCTTATTTACAAATCCAATTCTTGGAACACCGTACTTATCAGCTTGTCTCCAAACTGTCTCAGACTGAGGTTCAACACCTGATGCAGCACAAAACAATGCTATTGCACCATCTAAAACACGTAAAGAACGCTCTACCTCTACAGTAAAGTCAACGTGTCCTGGTGTATCAATAATATTAATTTTATATTTATTCTCTTTATAATTCCAAAATGCAGTAGTTGCAGCCGACGTAATTGTAATACCTCTTTCCTGCTCCTGATCCATCCAGTCCATAACTGCTGCGCCATCATGGGTTTCCCCAATTTTATGGCTGATTCCAGTATAATAAAGAATACGCTCCGTAGTTGTTGTTTTACCAGCATCAACGTGAGCCATAATCCCGATATTCCTTGTAAATTTTAAATCTCTTTTTGCCATATCTGCTCTAATTAAAATCTAAAATGAGAAAATGCCTTATTTGCTTCTGCCATTCTCAAAGTATCTTCTTTCTTTTTATAGGCGCCACCTTCTTCTTTGGAAGCAGCGATAATTTCATTCGCTAAGCGCTGGGCCATTGTTTTTTCATTTCTTTTACGGGAATAGGAAATCAACCACTTCATTGCCAATGATTGTTTTCTTCCTTCTCTTACAGGTGTAGGTATTTGAAAAGTTGCACCTCCTACTCGTCTACTTCTTACTTCAACGCTGGGTGTAATGTTTTCAATTGCCTTTTTAAACACTTCTATTCCTTCTTGACCTTCGACCTTTTCTTCTACCTTATCAATAGCTTCATAAAATATTTTAAACGCTATACTTTTTTTCCCTTGAAGCATCAAGTTGTTTACGAACTTTGTAACTTGTACATCATTGAATCTTGGATCTGGCAAGATCTGTATCTTTTTTGCTTTTTTTCTTCTCATAGCTTACGTTTATTTTTTAGGTCTTTTTGTACCATATTTTGAACGGCGTTGTGTTCTTCCTTCTACACCGGCGGTATCTTCAGCTCCACGAACAATATGATAACGTACTCCTGGAAGGTCTTTTACTCTTCCTCCACGAACCAATACCATCGAGTGCTCTTGAAGGTTATGACCTTCACCACCAATATAGGCGTTAACTTCTTTACCGTTTGTTAAACGTACACGGGCCACTTTTCTCATTGCTGAGTTGGGCTTCTTAGGTGTAGTGGTGTACACACGCACACATACTCCTTTACGCTGTGGGCAAGCATCAAGTGCAGCTGACTTGACTTTCTTAACCGGCGCTGTTCTGCCTTTGCGAACTAACTGTTGAATAGTTGGCATACTTTTTCTTTAATTTTACAATAAATAATAATCTCAAAATACACTTTGAGGGGTGCAAAAATATATATTTAATTTTAGAATCCAATAAATAATCGAGAAAAGTTGCTGATTTTTAACAAAGTTGTGTTAACTATTTTTTTTGGCACAATATTATATATATTTGAGCCTAACATTACCTTGTTAAATAACAGCCTATTACCCTATTTCTTGGATGGCTGCAAAAATAGATATAAAATTTCAATCTTATGGGTAAATAATAGGGAATCTTTCTTGTAATAGATTAGGATAACTTTCAAATTACATAAAGAAAAATAACTTTTTGACAACAATTAAATTGATTCACTCGAAAAAGTAACCATTAAAAAAGGGCAGTTGTCAACAACTGCCCTTTTGAATATTTAAATTGTGAATGTTAGTGACTCACAACAACGCGCATTACATGTGTTAATTTATTTGTTAAATAAACTTTCACCATATACACACCGTCTTCAACACTACTTACATTTAAAGTTGTGCTCGTAGCGCCTCCTTTAACATCTTGGGTTTTTATGGTTTGCCCCATAGTGTTAATCAACTCAACTTTATTTACTTTATTATCATTAAACGCTACATTCAATTGATCAGAAGCAGGAGAAGGATACACATTCATATTGATTTCCATAGCTTCTTTTTCTAGGCCAACAGAGTTTGCGTCTATAAGAGTAACTGAAATACTTTGTACAGTTGTTGGACCAAATCCATTCGGGTTAAAACTTGAAGACTCACCTACAGGGAACATTGGTTGCTTATAATAGTCAAAGTTTCTGCTGTAGTCCCTTTTTGAATCAGTTCCAAAGTATACATATTTATTATATGAAGTTATGCAGAACAAATAACGTTGATTATCAACCAAAGGTACGATATCCTCATTTGCAAATGGTACTGTAACGGTAGAATCTGACAAATCCGTTCCATAAATATATTCCTTCGTCATTATTTCGTTAAGGCTTTGGATAGGATTGTTAAAGCCATTTGCTGTAACGTCTACAAAATTGTCATTGTATTCATATACATTCAGTAGTACTGATTCTCCAATAAGTGTAGAATCTAAGGCATCGCTACCTTTGATTGCCATAAATGACATTGCTTGCGGTGCCAATCTACTTGCGTTAGGATCTTGAAATGCAATACAGGCTGCATAATTATCAGTAGGCTCATTACTTTGCGGATTAATCGCTCTACTTCCCCCTGTGTTATTGGGCAAGAATGTATTTGGATCCATAGAAGCAAATGAATATTCAGTAGGACTAATTACAAAATCAGATTCATATGAATTGTCAAAATCATAATCATCTTGAGCATCGCTTTCTACATAATAATCTAATTTATAATACCCTTCTTCCCATGTTGCTGGCTCATAAGGAGGGAGAGATAATTCTGCACTATCTCCAGATTGAAATAAGACAATGGGCGTTGTTGACTCATTATAAACAGTATCTCCTTGGTATGTAATCACACATTGTAAAAACACATTGTCTTGATCTAGAGATCCGTAATTGTATATTTTGGCTCCAAGGTCAACTGGGTATTCAGTACCATCAGTTGCTATAGCAGAAGGTATAGAAGAAAACTGTGGGCGCAAGAAGTCGCCAATCCCCATCCCTACATCATTTTGGTAATAACCATTCTTATTACCAATAAAGACAACGACAGGGCCGTTATCCATTTCTGTCATCAACGTTGCTCCATCAGCGTCAGAAATCATCACTACAGGGATGCTAACATTACCTCCTGCAGTTCCTGGTGCCATTCCAACTGGTGCTCCCGGTATATTATTAATAATCACCAAGGCGATAGCCCCCGCAAGCTCGGCATTTTGAGTTTTCACACCAAATTCACAATCTCCACGATAGAGAATGGCAATATGCCCGTCTAAATCCACACCATTGGTTGCTCCAGTACATCCTAAATCATCGTCTAAATACTTAACTAGCGTATCTTGGATTGTTGTGTCGGCAAGATCCACGCTTCCCCAGCCACCACTAGGTTCGCCATAAGTCATACCATAGTTTCCTTGAATACTGGCTGGACTAACACCAGAGAAAATAACCTGTGAATAGGTAAACCCTACAAACAGCAGTCCTGTAAATAAAAGTATAATTTTTTTCATTTTAAATATAATTTAGTTTCCGATAAAAGTATATAATTTTTATTAAACAAAAGAATTTTTACTGAAAAATCATCTTTTTTAAACTTTATTAAAATCCTCATTATCAACCTGCACTACAATCAAGTCTATTCATCAAGATTTATCAGAAAAACCCAATAACCCAAATATAGACGATTAAATGCTAATCAGAACTATTCATATATCTTTCGAAAAAACTCTCTTAAAACGGGAGACGAAAATTGTGCTCCAAATTGAGCAATCGTTTGGGTTGAATAACTCGACTTTTCAAACTCATTTAAAGATTTCAACAGTGCAGCTTCATCTCCAATAGTTAATTGCACTCCTAAATCGGGGTTGTTGATTTCTGTTAGACCACCGCATTTTGTATAGATAACAGGAATTCCAGTCGACCACGCCTCAGCCAGAACAACAGAGAATGTTTCATAGTTACTGAACAACACCAAACAATCTGCTAAACGCATTGCTTCGCCCACTTCCTTCGCTGTTTTTTGACTTTCTACAATGCACTTTTCTTGTGCAATATTGAACTTATCGATTGCCTTCCAGATCTCCTCCTCTGCTCCTTCTGTAATAACATGAAGAATAAAGTCATGTTGCAGTTTGCCAAACACCCTAAGCATACCTGAAATATTCTTGTGTTCATCATTACAAGTAGAGACATGAATGAACCTTACAGGAGCGTCTTCATCCCTTTTTTGCTTCACTGGATAAAAGTAATCTGTGGACACTACATTGTGAATGACTTCATACTTTTCAATCAATCCTTTATTGAGTATTGCTTGCCCCAAATGATCTGACACTGTATATACTCTATCTGCATCAACCAATATACTTTTGTATTTTTTCTTTAAATGGAAAGGAAAACGATCAAAAACAGGATTTTGGGGTAAAAACCCCGTCCAATGTTCAGTAAGGATATACGGTATTCCGTAACTCTTTTTTATCCATTGGGCAAACATTCCTGCTGGAAAGGTGATGTTTAAATGAACAAAGTCATAAACTTTATTTAAGTGTTTATAGCCTTGTTTTAAAGCCTCCAAGTAAGCGTTTTTCTTGACTATAGATTTTATTATAGGGAATTTTGATTTCTGTTTGGGATAATAAACGATTACGGTTCTTACGCCGTTCATCAATTGGTCATCAATAATCGTTTTATCTATCGCAGCACTTGAGATGGCATAAAGAACATCTATTTCAGCAACATCATTGGCTATTTCAACATGTTTTTTTACAAAATTACCCAGTGTTAAATTATCTTTGCTCGGATACCAACTTGGAAGGAAGAGGATTTTTTTATTTAATTTATTTCCCATATAATAATTCAAGTGTTAAAAGCAACAATGTTTATAAACAATTAAAGCAACAATTCAATATCATCTATTCCTATCGTTCTTTCGGAAACAAAACCCTCTCCGTATTCCACACCTATTTCTCTTCCAAATTGCACCAATCTTGCTTCAAGAGAAGCCAAAAAATCTTCTCCTGAAATAGGTGTATCAGGGCCTTCTTGTGTGCCCTTTTGATAAAACTGCGTTTTATAGGCTAAAATCGCCTTGAATTTCTGATTTTTAACGGCAGAAACGTCAACAATAAAATCAGGTTTTATGTATCTGTCTTGGATATAATGGTAAACTGCCTTGGGTCTCCATTTTTCCTGAACAATCCCCTTGTCCTTTGTCTCGATCTTTATTAATCCAGATAAAAAACAAGCTCTTGAAATAAAATCACTAGCCCTGCCATGGTCGGGATGTCTATCCGCTATTGCATTTGCCAAAACAATATTGGGTTGATATTTACGAATGGCTATAATCAACCTCAAAAGACTTTGCTTATCCTCACAAAAAAATCCATCTGCCAATTTCAGGTTCTCCCGAAAATCAACACCCATAATTTTAGTAGCATTTCCTGCCTCTTCGTATCGGGTTTCAATTGTTCCTCGAGAGCCCAACTCACCTTGAGTTAAATCAACAATGGCGACTTTTTTGCCTTGTTTTACACTTTTTATAATTGTTCCTCCTGCCGATAATTCAATATCATCAGGATGGGCTCCAATTGCTAATATGTCAACCTTTTTCGACATAATACATATTCTTTTAATGGGCTTCTTGGATTTCTTTATTCTTATTATGCTTATTGTCTAATAGGTATTTAATGATTATTCCCAAAGTAAAGATCGAGAAAGCAACTAAAGCAACAATTACACCTGTTGGCCATTCGGCTACACCATCACCTTGGGCGTAGGAATGCAATCCAACGAGAATAAAGTTAACCCCAAAGAAAGTAAACAATATAGCTGCATAACCCCACAAGCTCAAGACATTAAACAAGAATCGATTGCTTAATTTCGGAATCAAGCGGAAGTGAATTATAACAGCATAAACAAGCATTGAAACGAGAGCCCACACTTCTTTAGGGTCCCATCCCCAATATCTTCCCCAAGATTCATTGGCCCATACACCTCCAAGGAATGTACCACAAGAAAGCATGAATAAACCAATAATCATTACCATTTCAGAGATTGATGTTAACTCCACAATATTCATTTGTAAGCGTTTCTTATTGTTTTCAGTTTTAAATAGGTAAAGAAACATATTTAAAAGTCCAAGAACGGCTGAAACCCCCAAGAATCCATAGGAAGATGTAATCACTGCTACGTGAATCATCAACCAATATGATTTGAGTACAGGTTCAAGGGGCGTAATCTCCGGATCCAACATATTCAGTTGGGTAACAAAAAGCATAAGTCCAGCCAAAAGAATCGTCACAGCTATAACCGCTGGATTCTTTCTTACAAAGAACAAGCCTGCCAAGATCGTCGCCCAAGAAATAAATACAACTGCCTCATAGCCATCACTCCATGGAGCGTGGCCTGTGATGTACCATCGCATCCCTAGCCCTATTCCATGTACAACAAATACAAGAATAGCAGCACCAATAAATGGATAGGATATTTTTTTGATAATGGATTCACTCCGAATGGTAGGACGAACCAAAGTTCGAATAAAGAAAAGTATCAATAACACAAAGCCGAACAAGAAATACAACGATTGTATTTTATCAAATATCTTGAGTTTATTATACATAATTTCAATATTAACATGATTATGTGTTAATGGTCGAACCTCTGGGTGAGCAGCTTCATAAGCCCTTAATTCTTTCCATTGGTATTCCTTTAGAGGCTTGAGGTATTGTTCAGCATCACTAAATTGAATTGAATCTTGGGAAACTAAGAACAATGATCTTAATAAATTAAGTGTAAGTGCATTGACCTTTTGATCTTGATCAAGTAGTTCTTTAGAAAAAGGCCATACCCATTTTGCATTATCATCATCGGGAATAGGAATTACTCTAAAGTAACGAAATTTGAAAATTTCCTTCACAACCCGATAGCGTTCACCCAACTTAATGAGTTGTTTATCAAATTCGTTTTTATGAGCATCTGACTTTTCATAAGCTTCTTGGTATTCTTTTAGCCATTTAAAGTTACGGGTCTCATCTTCCAAGTCATCAATTGAAGCGTATTTTCCCGTACCTAGTTCATCTCTAATTTTATGAGATACACTAATGATTTTAACATCATTCCATCCACCTGATCCATACAAATGCATAGCTACTATTGTTTGAACTGCATTCTTGCCTTGAAAATGATCATCACGATAAATTTTCCTCAACAACTTGTCAGCCAATGTATTGAATGGAATAATTCGCCCATCATAATCTTGAACCAACAAATCATTAAGTTCATCTGCCTGATCAACAGTAAGGTATTTTACTTCACGTTTAACAATTTTAGGGGGCACATGATTTTTTGCACCCTGTGCATGATTATGATCGTGCGAATGAGCATCCAGAGCAGTAGCTCTATCAATGGCTGCTTCTTTTTGTTCTTTCTGAGAGGAATATGTTGAATAAACTTGACCATAAGACCATCCCGATATCCCTAGTCCGACTAATAAAACTATTGTTTTTAACATTTTTCTACGGTTCGTTCTTGATTTCTTAATTAAATTGTTGAGTTCTGCTATTCTGCCTTTTGGGTTAAATATAGAAATAAACATACCGAGTCCCATTAGGAAATAACCGATGTATGTAATCAATGAACCCCAATAATCATAATTAACGCTTAAAATGGTTCCAGATTCATCAGGGAAATAGCTAGATTGAAAAAATCTATATCCTCCATAATCCATAAAGTGATTCATAAAGATGCGTTGATCGTGCTCAACTCCATTTACGGTATCAATAACCGTTACTTCGGATGCGTATGAACTCGGCATAGACGAACCAGGGTATTTGTCCAATTGAAAGTCGTTACACCTTAGAGCAAAAGGTATTTTTTTAGGTTTTGCACCATACCCTACTTCAAAGTTAAGTCCTCCAAATTGGAAGTATTGTTTATCCATAATATGACTAGCGCCACCAGCCATTGAAACAATTTTCTTCTCCGAATCTGTAGAAATTTGGATTGTTAAATAGTTTTCTCCTTCTCCTTTCGTGGATGCTTTTACCTTTTTCTTTTCTACATTCTTTCTGTACGCTTTGAACATAACGCTTTCTTTCCCTATCTTGTAAAGCTTAAATGTTTGGAAAGGAACCAAAGTATCGGCAGGGATTAAAGATATTGCACTCGAATCAATATCTCCTGACATCCTATCTTCCTTAGATAAAGAAGTCATATCTACAATTTCAAATGGTGCTGCTGAACGAATATAGAGTTTTCCATTTTTATCGGTAACACGGATTCCAGGTCGGGTTTCTTTTTTACTATCAAACGAAAAATTAACACCTCCTAACATTCCTTGTTGTCCTTGAAAAACGAATTTATCTTGACCTTGAATAACGAGATTTAAGGCATTCCGACCATTGTCACTTTCTACTAACGAATCGACCAAATCTTCTTTATAGGAAACATAATCTACATTAATTTTCTTCTGATTGGGCAATTGAAAACTAAAAGAAAAGGGATTTTCAACACCTTCAGACTGCCATTCTTTTTCATCGTAAGTAAATTGATTAACTTGATCATTTGCTTTAATTATAAGATAGGGAGTCGTTGTATACATAACATCGGATGTTTCACCAACACCTATTCTTATCTGTCCTTCAAATCCTATATATCGGGTAATACCTGCTCCAATAATTATGATTAAAAACGCAATATGAAAGAGAAAAGTCGGCCATTTTTCCTTTCGGTACATTTTATAATTGATGATATTAACAATTAAAATAATGAAAAGGTGAAATAAAAGAATGGCAAACCAAGTAGAGTTATAAACGGCAATTTTAGAAGCTGGTGTTCCATAATCAGACTCAACAAAGGTTGCCCAACCAATAGCAACAGCAAAAATTGTCATCTCGATGGCCATCATTTTCATCGAAAAGAGAAACTTTATTATTTTATTTATCATTGTATTCTATTTTTCTAGGCAAATCTACAAAAGAAATGCTTATTTAGAATGGTTTTAATGTTAATTTTGGAAATATAAAGATTTTTTTATCTTAAAATAAAATGGGAGAACAGAGACCAAAAATACATATTATAGGAACGGGTAGAGTTGCCCGAAGTTTGGGTTCTAAATTCAAGAGAGTGGGTTTTCCAATTTCAGGTGTTTGGGGACGAGATAAAGATGCTGTATTGACCCTTTCTAATGAATTGGAGACGCAACCCATTTCTGACCTTCACAGAATCACTTTAGACGCTCTTGTAATGATTTGTGTTTCAGATGATGCAATTGCTGAAATCATCGATCAACTTCCCAAAGGCATTAAGATGGCTTACACTTCTGGTAGTGTACGCATCAAAGATTTGCCTTTTAGAAAACACCTTGGTGTATTTTATCCATTACAAACTTTTAGTGACAATAGATCTATTGATTTGTCAGAAGTGCCTTTTTTAATTGAAGCAACGTCTGAAAGTTTCGCACTAGAATTAAAACAATTGGCGCAAGAATTAAGCTCAACTGTTTTGCTTACTAACTCTGAAGATCGATACCATATACATATTGCCGCTGTAATGGTGAACAATTTTACAAATTATCTTTTCCTATTGGCTAAAGATCATCTGGCGAAACACTATCTGGATTTTGACTTATTGAAGCCACTCATTAAGGAAACCATTAATAAATTAGATGTTTTAGATCCCATCAATGCGCAAACGGGTCCAGCCGTTCGTGGAGATAAGCACATTGTTGAAAAACATATCCATTCAATTTCCAATATAGACACACGAAGGATTTACGAACTGCTAAGTGCACAAATAGAAAAAAAATTTAGAAAAGAATGAGTTATAAAGAAAACTTGGACAGTATCACCACTTTTATTTTTGATATAGACGGTGTACTCACAGATGGGTCAGTGTATTTATTCAACAATGAAGCGATGCGCGTGCTCAATTCAAGAGATGGATATGCCTTACAATATGCTGCAAAAAAAGGATACAAAATTTTTGTAATTACAGGAGGCAACAGCACGAGTGTTAAGGCACGACTTCTTCAGTCAGGGGCAACAGAAGTGGTCCTCCAATCATCCAATAAACTATCTGTTTATGAAGCATTAAAAAAACAGTATCATTTTAAAGATGAAGAAGTGCTTTATATGGGTGATGACATTCCAGATTACTTTGTAATGGAAAAGGTCGGTATTGCCACTTGTCCACAAGATGCTGCTGTTGAAATAAAAGAAATATCCGCTTATCATTCTCCATATAATGGCGGAAGACATTGTGTTAGAGACGTAATTGAACAAACCTTAAGGGTACAGGGAAAATGGTTTCATGAAGATGCGCATGAATGGTAATTTTATTTCTTGATTACCTTTGCATTCCAACTTTGTTGTTCATCCCTCACCTTTAAGAAATATAATCCAACATCCAAATCTTCAAGCGAAAGTGTCGATTGTAGCTTTCCCTCTTTCATGCTTTTCCCTTGGAAATCGATCAACTGATAAGACAACCCCCTTACTTTTTCTGGAATATGAATGCTGCCATGTGTTGGATTAGGATAAATGGGCAACTCAGCAATCTGCTCCATTTCTGTTGCCACCAAGTCATTTCCAACATTTGCTATGTAGGTATATTCATCAGCAGGTCCTAGCTTAATAACCATTACATTTGTTCCAAGGGGATTCGCTTCTCCATCTTCTCCATCACTTGAAGTACCCACAATTGCAATTCCTCCGTCATTGGTGACAATCATTTGATTAAGAATGTCTTTTCCTATATAGGAAAAACTTGCAGAAAAGTTTTTATAGTAAAACCCTGTTCCAAATTTCAAAACAAAAGCATCAATACTTCCTTGATAAGTGTTTAAATCCGGAGCGTCTGAATAAAAACCAAAATACAAACTGTACCAATTCCGAATTGTAAAAGTGGATACTAAAGACGATGATTGATAAGTATTTGTTAAATAATCTTCTTGATTTCCATCTGAATCCATTCTTGCAATCCATCTATCATACTGTTGTGGACTACTGTATAAGCCTCCAGCTATATATATTTTATTATTAAAAACCATGATGTCCCTAACCGTAGTCCGCCCATCTTGATCATAAAACTGTTGCCATTCATGAGTGCCATCATATTGGAAAGAAATCAGTGTTCCTGTAACATCGTTCACATTTCCCATATCTCCACCAACTAAAAATCTTTGTGTTCCTACAGTATCAACTGCATAGACAACATCATTTTCTGGTGTTGAAAGCGTCTTGGTCCATATTGTATCACCTAAAGCATCAGTTCTAACAAGAAAAATATCCTTCCCGTCAGTTGTTGGCCCTTCAGATTCACCAACAAGTATTAATCCTCCATCTGATAATAACTTTGCATCGTGTAATATTTCCCAATTGGTGCCTCCATACTTTTTTTGCCACAGTAGTTCTCCTTGTTCATCGGTCTTATAAACAACAAAGTCATAGTCTCCTTCATTTGTTGACCCTGTATATCCAGCAATAAAAAACCCTTCTCCAGGGAGGTGAATTACCCGTACTCCAATATCATCGTTCCATCCTCCATAATCTTTGGTCCATAAACGATTTCCCAAACTATCTAACAACATTAAGTAAGCCTGACTAGAGCTGGAATTAAATCCTCCAGAGCTTCCTGTTACCGCATAACTAGAATCGGGAAGTTGCGTTATACCGTTTCCTTTATCAAAAGGGTTATTGCTTGTATATTTATTGTAAAAATAGATTTGTGTACTCCCAAGAAAAGGGAACACAAGCCATCCAATAAAAATAATTTTCTTTAAATGTTCCATGATATACGTATTAAACCAGAGTGTCCAAATTGTTTTTTCAAAATTGCTCCTAGCAAATCTTCTGTTCCTAAGCCAATTACAAGTTTTTCACTGCTATAGTTAGCATAAAAACCCAATCTAAAATTGCCGTACCCTCCATAAGAAACTTGCGCTCCAATTGAAAAGACAGGTATTGGTTGATAGTGAATCCCAGCATAAACCATTGGCCTGTATATCTGATTCATATACATTCTGGCTCCAAAAAAAGATTGTATCATCGTGTTTGGTTCTTTTGATACTGCTTTGCCTATTTGAAGAAAGCCTGGTAATAATTTAAACTTAGAGTCGGTTGTTTCTTCAATTCCCAATGTATCCATAAGTGAAGGAAGTTTTTTATCGCCCATCAAATCATTCAATGCAAAACCTGAATAATCTTCATCTACATCTATTTTCATCTGACGGCTATTGTAGATTTGGTAGGCACCAATATTTCTTCCCGACAAGCGAATAACACCATTAAAAGTATTGACATTACCAAAAGGAAAATTAAACTCAAAATTAAAAGCAGCTCCCAATCCTTTGAAGTAGGTATAAGAATTTGCCATCATAATATCTCCCTGAACATTTAACCCAACCTGATCTCCTCCTTCGTTAAAAGAAAGATTCCCTTTATCAATATCTGCTTCAAAAAAATTCTGTGGGAAAATTGCGTTAATTGTCACAAAGGACTTTGATTTTCTGTCATGAATTCCACCTCCTACACTTAAAAATTGATCAAATCGTCCGAAAGATTTTGAGAAATTTGCATTTTCGCCCAGATAGTTTTCATTTCCGATAAAAACCAAACCGAAGAAATCATCTGTATATTCTCCATTAAAATGAGCTTCTTCAGATAAATTCACCATCCAACTCCAATTGGGTTTTGATGCAAAAATGGTATGGGATGCGCGATATTCAATAGCAAGACGAACACCTCCCCCAACTCGGTTGAATTCCTTTTGTTTGTTGTGTGTTTCCTCGCTGAGCTCTCTATTGATTTCTCCACCAAAAATAAATTTTCTAGCAAAATCATTATAAATAGAAGTGCTCAATTCAAAGGCATTTCCTTCCACATTGATTTGGTTATCAAAAAGAGTCGAATCATACATTGAAGGAAGTAATTCTTGTCCGTAAGTTAATCCACTGAACAAGATACCTAAACTAAAAGCTATATTTTTCATTGTTTTAAAAATCATAAATTGGCTTTTAATTTTAATTGACTCAAGAGTACGAACTTCAATGCTGCATTAGCATATACAACATTATTGTTCCAATAGGAGCTGTTTAATTTCGCTCTAACGAGAATGTATTTGGTATCTGTTAGCAATTGAGCAGCATCTTCATCTACTGTGAATACCGTTTTCTCCTCTATTGGCACATGTCCATTATTACTTGTATTGGTCGTTGCTGGTGAAATTTTTCCAGTCGTCTGTAATTCCTTTAGCTTATTTTTATCCGCATCTAAAAGTTCCAAATGAACAGATACACCGTAAGGGAAGGTATTGGTACTTTTTAAAATTAATTTTCCTGATTGAACAGTTAAAAGCTTTTCTTCATTTTTAAAATCAATAGCGAAAGTGTCTTGCAATATCAAATCGTCTGCACCAATCTTTAGTGGGAAATCAGCATTTAAATCAATCCCCAATTCACTTTGAGGATATAAAATATCGTGCCCTCCCGAAGCGCTTCCATTGGGATTAAGCACAATCGAATAGCCTACCCTATATTTATTCCCAAGGTTTTCGATAAAATTCTTCATGTTCCCCGTGGTATTGTTAAAGGAAAATACCAATTCTGATGGCGACAGCGATTGCCAAGCACCTTGAGCGGGATTGATATTGAGCGCTTGGTCAAAGTAAGGGTGATGTAATGCTACGGTATTATTGTTATTATTGGTGCTTTCAAATAAAGTTATTCTGCCTTGTCCTCTTACTTTAATTCCATTTTTAATGACCAGATTTAAATTTAAGTCTTCGATATTGATTTGACCTCCAACAATATTATTCAGTTGAGTCACATTGACTTCTGTGGTGTCTGAAAAAACTTGCGTACCAAAATAACCTTCACCATAATCTGCAATCAAGCTTTCGAAAGATACCGAAGTGTTAAATTTGTCCTGATTGGTAATCGTAACATCCGGCCCATTAGGATCTGTTTTAACATGTACTTTAGATTGAATGGTATTATATGAAACACCATTTTCTCCTGTCAAATCAATTGTATATCCAGAAAAATCTATGGTAACCTCTCCTACTCCAGGATTAGAGATTGTTCCTCCTGATACTGTTTTTGTTCTGGAAAGGACAGTACCATTTTTTGTAACTCCAGGCAAAGAAATCGTAAATACCCCCTTGGTTGAAATAGGATTTTCTATTCTCACCTTTGCCTTTCCAGATTTAATTCTAACTTTTAATAGAGTAACCTGATCAAATGAAAATTTATGCTCTTTAACATCATCAATAAATGAACTCCCAGCTGTTACATTTATAGATGGAACTGCAATGGATAAAGATTGTTGAATTGATGTATCAGGGATTTGAATAATAGTGTCTAAATTCAAATTAAAAAGATTGCGTTGTGCAATAACCTGAATAGATTGATCTGCATTTATACCTAACGTCGAATCATTAACATAATTCTTGATCATTAAAGAATCATTTACCAAGGGTACTACCCAATCGCTGTTCCAGCTGGTCCCATCTTTTCGACATCCTATGAACAGAAGTAGCGTGCAAATAAATAACCAAGAAATAATTTTTTTCATATTTGTTTAAAAAGCCTTCGTATAAAATAACGAAAAAAACACCTAAAGGTTAGAATAATCTTCCATTATTTATATATAAAAAAGGTTTAATCCGAATTATACCCCTTTGTTTTCAACGAAACTATTGCAGTTTTATCTTATCAAGACAAAAACGTATAGATAATGCGGATCAAAACATCCGTTCAAATATATAAATTCTATTTTGATATGACAAAATGGAACAAGTGGAAGTCTCAAAACTGTAAAACTGCTGCGTTATTCACAAATTTCGAACTCAATCACATACTTTAGCATGCTCATTTCGTTCTCATTTTTCAACACTTTGCGCTTCTGCACTTTTGAGACAGCCACTATTTTATTACAGAGTCTGCTCTTTTGAGACAGCTACAATAAATAATATTTTTTTATTGTGGTTCTAAGGTTATTGTTGTTTTGGAGTTTGAGGTCTGATTTGTCACACCCGATCCATCCTTAAGATAATAAGAATAAGCATCGTTCATACTTATCACTAACTTCCTTTCTTGTCATTGAACTCTCATCACCTGTTTCGGATGAAGAACTCATTGAGCCAGGATACCCCATACTTTCTTCCATAGAGTAGGCGGTTACTTTCCATCATGACTTACCTTTCCTTTTGTTGCCTTTCCACAAGCTGTAAGCAAAAGCCTATAGCAAGCAATAAACTTAAGGAGCTGAATATAATTCTTTTCATTTTAATTAAATTTATATAAGGTGCTGTTAATTTGACGCTTTACCCGAACTATTTATATTTTTAAAAATTAAATGTTATAATCCACTTAATATTCGATAAACGATGTTAAATTTGAAGCATAGAATAGAATTTAACTATGGAATACCTTATTTATATAATTGTTGGCTTGATACCATCTTCTGCGATTGCATTTGTCGTTTATATTTTCTTAAAGAAAAATAACGAAAGAGTATTCACAAACGCCAATTTACAGCTCAAGAAAGAACGTCAAAAATTTTTCCTAGAACCCCGTGCAGATGCATATCAAAGAATTGTTTTACTGTTGGAAAGAATAAGTCTAAACAGCTTAATAATGCGACTGCATAGTGCCAATAAAAGTGCAATCCTCTTTCAAACTGAATTGTTGAATAATATCCGCAACGAATACGACCATAATGTTGCCCAACAAATTTTCATTTCTGCTCCATTGTGGGATATTGTTAATAAAAGTAAGGAAGAAACAATTAAAATAATCAACGTTGCAGCGCGTCAATTGGATAAAGAGGCTACTGCAATAGAGTTAAGTGAAAAAATTTTTGAAATTGTAGGAGAACTCGATGAATTGCCTACAGAAATTGCAATAAAAGCACTTAAAGAAGAGTTTCACAAGCTCTTCTGAGTTTTGTTAATTTTAACAGTTTTAACTCCAAAAATCGGGAAGATTTTTGTATCATTGATTTAAATATAAGTTATGCGAATCATATTTATTATACTGTCTTTCTTAGTCGTTTTTACCGAGATGAGTTACGCTCAAAAAGAGGAAACTCTGATCCAATTTTCTGGAATTTTAGTATCGGCAGACAGTCTAAACCAAGTCTCCTACGCCAAAGTTATTGATAAAACCACTCAAAAAGGAACAATCTCTGATTACTATGGTTTCTTTAGCTTTGTTACTCGGCCTGGGGACACGGTGATTTTTAATGCTTTTGGTTTTAAAACCAGTTCGTACATTATTCCAGACTCTTTGGACGACATCCGGTATTCTATAATCCATGTAATGGTTCCAGACACCATGATCTTACCTGAAGTAGATATCTATCCTTGGCCATCTAAAGAAGATTTTGCTCGTGCTTTTGTTGAGATGAATCCTTATGACGATGCGCTTAGAAATGCCCAAAGAGAGTTGTCTGGAAAAAACCTTTCATCCATAGCCTCTAGATTGCCTTCAACAAGTAGCCTTTCTTATAATTGGGAGGCACAACAACGACAAACTAAAATCTACACAAAAGGGCAATTGCCTGTTAACAATCTCTTGAATCCTGTTGCTTGGAGTAAATTTATAAAGTCTTGGCGTGATGGTGATTTTCAGAATAAGAATAAATAATAATAAACCATCAATGGGAATATTGTTGAGCGCCTTCCTAAAAAGGCAATTACTACCTACTCAAACCTTATGAATAGTGTAAGCTATACCTTTTAAAGAAAATTTCCCAATTCCAAATAAAGTTCTTCATGATTTCATCCATTCTTTTTAAAAACAATGGATTCGGTGTATCCATATCTTTAAAGAAATCATCTTGATATTGATTTAGTTTATATTTAAAAAACATCGCCTTAGACATACTGTATAGGACAACTTTTGAAGGATGATTTACGCGATTCATCAATGTTTTATATTCCTTAAAATAAGCCGTAAATTGCTGCATTTCCATTTGGAGAACATCAGCAAACCGTCTATAAATTAGAGCCTCCATCCCATCCAATCGATCAGGAGGAATGACTGTTTCTAATAAATTCATATTCCCAACTAAAACAATCATTGTGAAATGCCCATCAGATACTTTAGACAAATCTGGAGTTGTTACAAAAGCTAAATCCTCTTCAATTAAAGATTTTACTTCAATAAACCCTTTGTCAATAACTTCAAAAATCCCATTAACAAAAATATTGGCCAGCTGTTCATCTGTGACTTTCTTTTTGAAGATTGATTTAAACATTGCTTTTTAAATATTTAGATATTACAAATATAGGCAGGCAGTATAAACCTTCTACTGATTGATTTATTACTTTGTTAACAATATTATTAACAGCCTCCTTTCAGTAAATATTTATACTTTTGTCTATTCACACACATAAGAAAGTATCAAGCATGAAATCCCAACAAAAACTCATTTTTTTTGCAATTATAATCACTTTAATTTCCATTATTATATTGATGTATTTTTCTAACAACTGGAGTGAAAAGCAACAGGCTTCAATACCTCTTAAAGAGTTTAGATTATTAGAAGTAAAGTCTGACCCAGTTCTCTTTAAAGACTCTGTTTATGGGCAGGTAATCTCTAATCATAAAATGGAAGTCCAAATGAAAGTTTCGGGAAAAATTGATAGCGATAATCACATATTAACACCTGGCACTACATTTAAAAAGAATGACCTTTTAATTAAAGTTGACCGTCTGGCTATTTTATATGAATTGTTAATTGCACGAACTGATTATAAGCAATTGGTGAATAAGGCAATCCAAAAACTCCCAACTCAAATCATAAACCAAAAAGGAAAGTGGGAGCAATTTAAAAATCAAATACATAAAACCCGTTCACTTCCATCACTTCCAAAGACAAATGGGGAAAGAGAAGAAGATTACATATCTCAAATGGGTATTTACAAGCAATATTATGAAGTTAAAAAGTTAGCGTTATCTGCTGAAGACTATATCTATGCTGCTCCTTTTGATGGTGTGATTATTAAAAGCACTATTCGTCCTGGTGCAGAAGTTAAGAAGAATAGGCCTCTGATGACAATTTCAAAACAAGGGAGTTATATAGTAAAGGCACATGTCCCAATTTCTCTTGTTCAGTATTACAAAAAGACAAAGAAGATGAAATTCTTAAATTCAGAGATGGACACCGTAGGACACGGAGTATTCTTAAAGGCTTCTGTACCTTCAATAGACTCGTCAATGGTGGCAGTTTCATTTAGTATAGCACCTCAATCTTTGAAAAGTTTAGGTGAAGTTGTTCGGGTTGTTCCACAGAAAAAACATAATTATAAAGGCATTGGGATTCCCTTAACGGCAGTTAAAAAGGACAGTGTTTTAATTTACACTTCCAATACCTTAATAGCGGTTCCTGTTCAAGTAATTTCAACTCAAAATGATTCTGTATTTGTTTCAGGTTTGCCCCAGCATTGTTTTGTAGTGCTTCCCAAAAAATAAGTTAGCGTCTTTTATTTGACCTTTTCATGGGATGTATCAGTTGTTACCTGGTCAGCGAAAGGCACCAATTAAGAAAGAGGAGTAACTAAATTATGTTTTGCGATTAATTTACGAATATTAATCAAAGCGTATCTCATTCTTCCCAGAGCAGTATTTATACTTATATTTTCCTTCTCAGCAATATTTTTAAACGACATTCCTTTATAGATTCTCATGTTTAAGATATCGCGTTGCGAGGCTGGAAGATGATCAATTAGTTCTTCCATTTGTGCAATCAATTCATTCCGTACAAGATCGTCTTCTACGTTGGCATCTTGCACTTCTAATAAATCAAAAATTGTAAAGTCCTCAGATTTGGAACTTGATTCAGATATCAAACGCACCTTGTTGTTCTTCCGAAAGTAATCAATGGTAAGATTATGAGCGATACGCATTGCCCAAGGTAAAAACTTACCTTCTTCATTATATTTGCCCTTTTTTAAGGTATTAATAATCTTAATAAAGGTCTCCTGAAAGATGTCTTGTGCAACTGCTTTATTTCGAATTTTAACAAAAATAAAATTATAAATTTTATTCGTATGTCTTTTCAAAATGATTTCGAAAGCTTGTTCATTTCCTGATGTGTATAGAGCAATTAAATCTCTATCTTCAAGTTTAGATAAGTCCATATTTACCCAATTTAGATTAAAATTAAATTTAAAATGTAGTTCTTTTATGAGTAAAAATGTCTTATAGGCAATGCTTTTTAATTGTTATATATATCAAATATAAGGCTAATTTAGTGAATAGCAAAAATCAGACCTTATTTCTTACTTCATACTGTAACGTAAAAAAAGAAGAAAGGGTTGCAGATTTCGGCTATATTTTATTTTTTTTATTGCCTCACTTCTATAACTCCGCTAAAATGAGGCAATAAAGCATAGACAAGGTTCGGCAATATTCTTTATTATTTTTCGCGAGTTTCCTATTCATGCGAGATAATGGGAGTTTAACCTAAACTATCTATTTGATATAAACATGAATCGTTTGGGTTATAAACACAAAAAAAGGGTTGATCAAAGACCAACCCTTTAGAAAGAAATAATACTTTAATTATTTAACTATAGAAGAGAAAGAAGCATTGTCTAAATACTTAATAAACTCTCTATCTTTTGCGGCTTTTGCTTTAAACGATGCATCCTCTGCAAACGCACTCTTAAGGTTTGAAACGATATCTTGAAGGTTATCATTATGAGCAGCAATAATTGCTTTTAAATAATACCCTTGTGCTGTTTCTGCATCTTTAGAGTCTCCAATTGTAGAACTGGCGTTAGACTCTTCTTTATTCAACAACTGTGCTAAGGCTTTATTGAAAGTAGCCTCATCTCCAAAGTTAGAAATTGCATCTTCATAATCTCCATCTTGAATATTTAGAATCCCTTTGTTGTAGGAAACATCACTTCCAGCACCACTAGCTTGTTCTAAAAGTTCCTTTGCTTTTTCACGGTCGCCATTCACTCCTGCGATTGCAGCAAGGTTGTTGTTTGTTACAGGATTTTCTTTAATCCCATTAGCTTTATCAAACTGCGCTTTAGCTTGTGCCAAATCGTTTTGTTTGTAATAAACAACACCAATATTATTCACTGGTCGATAGTCTTCAGGGAACAAACGAGCAGCTTCTTTATACAAACGCATCTTCTCATTCAAATCATCAGTTAATGTTGCAGTGAAAAGAATTTCTTCCAAGTTCAATGTATCAATATTAGATTTTGACAATGCCACCAACTCTTCATCAGAATAACCAGTCAAGTCATAATTTACATTAATCTCAGCACGACGTTGTGCGGGGAAAATGTTTTTATCTAAGTACAAATATGTACTCAAGTCACGAATAGCTTGCTCACGAGCAGCAGAAGTATTTTGCATTTCAAGAATTCTTAAAATTCTATCCTTATCACCTTGATCCATCTTAGAGTCTTTCAAAGCACTCTTGAATCCAACGTAATCTTCACCTTTACCAACAGTAGAGTAGTTTGCATCGTCTTGAGCAAATTCATTTTCAACACCTCTTTTTGATGCTTTCTCTATTGTAGCTGCTTTAGCAGACTCTGCACGATTTGTAGAAAGAGAATTGTTTTTGTCTTCCTCTCCTTCTAAAGATGCAAAACCTTTAATGCTAATCCCAGTGATTTCAATCTTAGGATTGGTTTGTGCTTCTTTTAGGAAACTCTCCAATGCTTTCATACTCTCAACTCTTTTTTGAGCAGGTCGTACTTTAGGACTTCCTTTTAAGTAATGAATTTCAGCCATTTGAGTTTCAGGAGTTACCCGTTTGAACTCATCTGATCCAATAATTACTCTAAAATCTTTATTTACTAATAAAGGAGTAATAATTGTTGCATCAGCAATTTTGGTAGGCTCTAATTCACCTTTTTCCTTTCCTTTCTTATATATTTTACCTGAGACTGTTAATTCTGACACTTCCATATCTGGAGAGTATGCAATAACATCCTCATAAACAAGGCTTCCGCCAGCTTTATAAGGAATCACTGTACCGTTAGCGGTAGCTTTCTCACCAACAATAGTTACTGGCTTCAATGCATGTGAGCCAATCATCGGAGTGACTTCAGCATAAACTTTCTTTTTAATTCCTTTTTCAGGAATTTTTACATCCACTTTAACTTTAACACTGTCTCCGTGCATTTCCAGAGGGTCTGGCGTTACTGTATAATCTAAATCTTTCAGAAGATCACAACTCGTAAATGTCAGACCTGCTGCAATTATAAACGCTATGCTTTTAAATCCTTGTCTTTTTTTCATCATTAATAAATTATTAGTTCTTTCTATATTAGTTATGTTTGCAATAATAATAATTTTTTTTACTATACAAAAGAAGTTTTTAGTATTAATTAAAATGTTAAATTTTAATCTCTATATAATAAGACCTTATTTTTATCGTTGCATCGGTCAACCAATTCCTGTATAGACAATTTTGAAGAAGGGTCTATAAAATCTGGGAAAAGCTCTAAAATTGGTATCAATACAAAGCTTCTATCATATAAACGAGGGTGAGGGATTTCTAATTTTTTATTTTTCATCTCTATGTCTCCCACAAAAAGAAGGTCTATATCAATTGTCCTAGATTGGTAGTTATTTTTGTTTTTTTTTCTCGATCGACCAAGTTTTTTTTCAATTTTCTGGGTAATTTCGAGCAATTTTTCAGGGTTTTGAGAAGATTTAAACCCAACACAACAATTTAAAAAAGATGTTTCAGCTTTAAATCCCCACGGTTCAGTTTCATATATACTCGATCGTATTATTGATGTTAAAAAACTTTGCTCTAACTCAGAAATCGCTTGTTCAATATAGGCTCTTCTGTCTCCAATATTACTTCCTATACCCAATATAACTTTTCTTTTCTTCCCCATAAAGATTATAAAAGTACTGGTTCAAATCATCATTCAAATATTTTTTGATAATTTCCGAGCAGTTGAACTCTCAAAATTAACCATTTTATATTATAAAATTATAAAAATGACTGTCTTGCAATTCTTGTTAATTATTTTTCAAACGCTTAACAGATTGTCTCCATAATTTTAAATACTTTTACATTTTTGATAGAGATGTACATTTCTATTCAATTCAAAAAAAATTGAATAAACCAATTGTTAAATACACATTATGAAAAACACTAAAAAAGTATCATTCTGGCAGATTTTCTGGCCAAGCTTAATTTCGGGAATTGTTCTCATTATCATCTTTTTCGTTTTCTTTTCTTCAATTATTAGCTCTGTATTAAAACCAAAACCAGGCTTTGACATTGAAAAGAACACCGTTCTGCATCTCCAGCTAGACGGTCCTATCAGAGAAATGGGCAACGAAGATATTGACCCCTTTTCATTTGGAATGATAAACAATACGGGGCTATCTGCGCTGTTGTATGGCTTTGAACGAGCAGCAAAAGACAAAAACGTAAAGGGTATATTTATTGAGCTTAAAAATGTACAGTGTGGTTATGAAACAGCTACAGAAATAAGAAATGCCATCAAGAAGTTTGAAAATGAATCGGGTAAATTTGTAGTAGCCTACCACAGTGGAGAATTGGTAGGACTAAAAGAATATTACATCGCATCTGCTGCAACAGAAAACTATGGATTTCACTCCTCTACATTTCAATTTCTTGGATTGGGTTCAGAACTGATGTTTTATAAAGGTTTATTTGATAAACTTGATTTAAAGATGCAAGTCATTAGAGGACCTAACAATTCCTTTAAAAGTGCCGTAGAACCCTATTTTTTAACAGAAATGAGTGACTCTAGTCGACTTCAATTGGAAGTGCTTTTAACCAATCTTTGGACTTCTGTAAAAACAGGAATCAGTCAAGACAGAAGTATTTCTATGAAGAAATTAGAAGAGATTGCTGATAACGGTATGGTAAGACGACTTCAAGACGGTGTTCAGTATGGTTTTATTGACAGTTTAAAATACCGTGATGAAGTTCTCCAATTGATTGCAAATAAAATGAATGTGGAGAAGACTAAAGATTTGAAAGTAAAAAGTTTTGAAAAATACGCCGAAGAAAAATTCATTACCCAACAAAACATTGCAAATGCGAGCAATGCAAATGTTGCTGTAATTGTTGCTCAAGGAGGTATATCTACAGATGGAGAAGGTATAGCCAGTGCAAAAATTACGCGTCTTTTCCGCAAAGCAAGAAATGATCAAGACATTAAAACCATTGTATTTAGAGTCAACTCTCCTGGAGGAAGCGCACTTGCAAGTGAAGAGATATGGCGTGAAGTAAAGTTGGCCAATCAAGAGAAAAAAGTTATTGTTTCTATGGGCGACTTGGCTGCATCGGGTGGCTATTACATTTCTACACCTGCCTCTAAAGTATTCGCGCAAAAAACTACAATAACAGGATCGATAGGCGTATTTGGAGTTATCCCTTATACGGGGAAAATGCTTGAAAACAAGTTGGGACTCAGCTTTGATAGAGTGAGTACTAATAAACATGCAGTTATGTCAACCAATAAAAAACTCACTCCTGCCGAATTAGCGATTATACAAAGTGAAGTTGACACAACCTACTATCAGTTTTTACGAAGAGTGGCGGAAGGTAGAGGAATGACTGTTGATCAAGTCAATACAATTGCCAGAGGTCGTGTTTGGACAGGTGCGGATGCCTTAAAAGTGGGGCTCGTTGATACGTTAGGAGGCTTAGAAGATGCCATTGCCTATGCGGTTCAAGATGCCAACATCGTTGAACCTGTTATAAGGTACTATCCAAAGGTTGAAAAAGGATCGTGGAGAAAAATAATTGAATCTATTTCTGAAGATTCAGATGAAGGAATTAAGCAAAGAGCCCTCATTCCAAAAGAGGTAATCCAAACCTATGGACATATAAAAGAACTTGAAGAAATTACTGGAATTCAAGCTCGTTTACCTTATAAAATAATATGGTAATTCAAGACTTTGCAAGCTGCTTGTTTCGGGATAACGATGAGTAGACAATGATAAAATTCCTTTCAAGATATTCAGTTTCTTTGTTTATTTCTTTAGTGATAACTTGGGGAATTGGACTTCTTGTCATCGTCAGTAATCAATACATAGAAAATCTATGGGCAATTTGGTTTTACGGT
Organism: uncultured Fluviicola sp.; assembly: GCA_964585545.1. Taxonomy (GTDB): domain Bacteria; phylum Bacteroidota; class Bacteroidia; order Flavobacteriales_D; family Crocinitomicaceae; genus Brumimicrobium. The sequence continues at coordinate 86,116 of CAZPDT010000001.1, read as the reverse complement.
CTTTTTAATTCACTTCTTGCAGTTGGTTTGTTTCATTTATTGCTCTCACCAATTGCATTATTTAAGAAAAAGTACAAAGTTGCTTCAGTTCTAATTCATATTATTTATTGTGCTGTTTTACTTATTGAAGTCCTCTCCCTTTTCTATTTTTCAATCACACTAAAGTTATTGGGAAGAACAATTTTTGAGTTTTCAATGGATCAATCCATGCTAATTATCAAAAGTTTTTTTGTTTTCAAATGGTACTATTTACTTATCCCTTTCCCATGGGGCATCTACTTTTTTTTGAATCGAATTAATGTATTGAATCGGATCAACTATATCAATAAAAAAGTCGTTTTTTACACCCTATTCTGTATTGGTATACTTTCAATTTTTATAGGTTTTCAAACTGAGCCAAAGCATGGATTTTATTCTGACCTTTCAAAAAATAAGACAATCTATTTTATTCAATCGATTTATAATACCCCAACATCTTCTGTTAAAGTTTTATCACAAAAAGATATCGCATTTTACCAAGAGGCAACAAATCCCAATTTAAAAAATAAAAAATATCCTTTATATAGACCAACCTATAACGCCAATCCCCTATCTTCATTTTTTAATTTGAAAGAAACGCCTCCTAACATAGAAATTATAGTAGTTGAAAGCCTTTCATCTTCTTTTAGCGGATCAGAAGCAGACGAAATTAGCTATACACCATTCCTGGATTCATTGGGTCAACACAGCCTCTATTTTACAAACTTCTTAGCGACAGCAGAACGCACATTTGCGGCATTACCAAGTATTTTAGGCAGTTTACCCCATGGAAAAAAAGGGTATGCTAGTAATAAAACTGGCTATCCCAGGAGTCAAACACTTCCTTCTTGGTTATTTGATAATGGTTATACAGGCGATTTTCACTATGGCGGATATGCCCGCTTTGACTATATGGATTTGTTCATGAACGATCAAGGTTTTAAAAACATCTATGATCAAAAAGAATACAATTATGAAGGAACTGGATTACAGACCAGTATAGATTCAATTCCTTTTGGAATTCAAGATAAAAAATTATTTGAAAAGGTAATAAGAAAGCAACGACTACGGAAAACAAAAGGACCATATTTGGATATTTGTCTCACCCTTTCCATGCATTATCCCTACATGATTGAAAACCATGAAGATTATTATGATAAAGTAGAGGACATAATTAAAAATGCCAAAGTAAACCAAAAGCTCAAAGACAAACACAAGAAATACATTAAAGAATTTGCAACGTTTCTCTATACTGACAATGCGCTTAAATGGTATTTTAAACAACAAAAAAAGGCGCCATTCTATGACAATACCATCTACGTTATTGTTGGTGATCACATGATGGGAGAAATTGCGCAAAATAATCAAATTGAAAAATACCGTCCCGTCTTAATGATTTATTCTCCGCTTCTCAAAAGAGACAAAATAATTAAAGGTGCAAACTCTCATTTAGACATTACTCCTTCACTGTATCAATTACTTAAAAATCAATATGGATTCTCCAACTTAGACTCTGTTAGTTGGCTCGGACAACCTTTCGACACATCGGCTGTTTTTCAATGCAATAGAGATGTGTTGTTTATGCTCAACAACAGAACGGTTAATGATATTTTGCACAACAAGTATTTTCTGACAAAAGACAAACTTTATACAGTGGGCGACCACTTTCACCTGACCCCATCCAAAAACAAAGAAAAGTTGGAGTATATGAAACGATTGCGCACTGTATCAATTACAATGCACAAAGATGTGGTTGCCAAAAATCTATTGGTTCCTCCCGTAAATAATTTAAAGCTATTGGACCAAAAGAGCAAATCCCTAAAAATTGACAATACTTTGGAATATATCGATATTTATAAATCTCACGTTTCCTTGCCTTATAAAAAAATCCTGTTCAATATGAATATTGAATTTTCTGGAGACTGGGCTGCAGAAGATAAAGAAGAAAACAATCCAATTTTGGTCTATGTATTAAAACGAGGTGATTCCATACTCAACAGAAATTATATTCATATTCATGTCAACAAAGAAAAGAAGAAGGAACAAAATTTTTATTTTATAATAAGTAGTAATTTGGACTATAATATCCAACCTGGAGATAAAATTCAAATCTATTTTTGGAATAAAAACAAAAAGTACAGCAATCTCGTTGCAGACATTAAGTCACTTACGATAAAAGGAGAACCATAATCTATATTATTCAGTCCACTTTAAAGTAGTCATCATCTCCAAAATATCAGATTTAACAAAGTCAAGGACGGGTTTTATCGAATCATAATTGGGCTCAGCATCAAAGTATACCACTCCGTTGATAAATCGATGGGTACTGTCGGTTAAATAAAATTGAAAGGGAGATGCAACATTTCCTTGAAGCTCAAATAAAGTCCCAAAGACCCTGCTTTCCTTTCGTATGATATTAGTATCGAGTATAGCAGTTGCTTTAATCTTATGTTCATCCACTTTATTGATTGAGTAATTAATATAAGCGGCTAGAGAAGTATCCATATCAATCCGACTTAAATGAATTACTCCATTTAGCGTAGCAAACAAAATATCTCTATTGCAATTGGATCCATTAACGTGTTTTACTTGAAAGTAACTGGCTTTATTATAGGAATATCCGCAAGTATCTGTATACACATCATACTTCCTTTCTGGAAAATGAATCTCAAGATGAGTGGGAGGTTTAGGTACATGATTTTTGTGATCACCACATGAAGTCAGTACTGCAAAAAGCAAAAGTAATATTTGAAATTTCTTTCTTTTTATCATTATATTAAAGTTTAATCACCTTCACCATTTTCACTCTCTTTTTATCTGAGGATTCGACAACAAATTTAAGGTTTTCGAAAGTAAAACCTTCGTTGTTTTTTAATATCTTACCTGCATGTTCGACTAGGAATCCTCCTATTGAATCTGATTCACCCTTTCTTTCTTCAAATATTTTCCCATCAAGATCCAAAACCTTATACATATCCACCAGAGAAGTTTTTCCTTCAAACAAGTATGTAGATTCGTCCACCTTTGTATAAATTATACCGTCATCATCAAATTCATCTGTAATTTCCCCCACAATTTCTTCTAAAACATCTTCCAGCGTAACTACCCCTGAAGCTCCACCATATTCATCGACCACAACTGCCATGTGAATTTTCTTTTCTTGGAATTCTTTTAATAAATCATCTATTTTTTTGTTTTCAGGCACAAAGAAAGGTTGTCGTATCAATCCCTTCCATTGAAACTCTGGACCTTTATCAAGATGAACGAGTAAATCTTTTACAAATAAGATCCCTACTACCTCATCAAATGTTTCTTTATAAACAGGAATCCGAGAAAATCCTGACTCAATGATAAGTTTCATTAACTCATCGTAACTCATGTTCACATCTACAGCCACAGTATCCACTCTTGAACACATAATTTGACGTACATCTGTATTCCCAAAATTTACAATTCCTTCAAGAATTTTTTGTTCATCAGGAGAGGTGTTCTCTTCTCGGGTAAGAGCAATAGCATTCTCCAAATCACCTGTGGAAACATCGATTTGTTTTTTTCTTGCGTATTTTAAAACAACTTCAGTCCCATTCACCAAAAACAATCTCAACCATGAAAAAGGAGGCGTTTTCCCGATTCCTCTTAACGGAGAAGACATTAAATTTACCATTTTTAAGCTGTTTCTATTGGCGTAAACCTTAGGTATAACTTCACCGATTAAAAGAATAATAAATGTAATTCCTATCACCTCAATTATTGATCGAACATAATCGATATCACCCTCAAGATTCACAGGATATATTTGTAAGAAAATATAACTAATTAATATAACGATGGCAATATTTACAAAGTTATTAATAATTAAGATGGTTGCAAGAAGGTCCTTAGGATGGTTCAAGAGCTCTAGTGCCATATTTGAATTGGCATCTTTGCCTTCTCTAATTCCTTCCTTTTCTTCGGGAGACAGAGAAAAGAATGCGACTTCGGAAGCAGATACAAGTGCCGACATAAATAAAAGAACAACAACTACCACAACAGAAATCCAAAAATCTATTCCGAAATTTGAAGTAGATGCCGATAGTAAAAGAAAACTCAGGGGATCTGTATCATCCATTTAACATGCATTTTAGAAGGGTAAATCATCGTCCTCATCATCGGACAATTCTTTATCTAATGGCTTTGGGTTTAGTGGTTTATCTGGCGTGTTAAAGTCAGGTTTGTTTATTGGTGCATTGTCACCATTTTGACGAGAAGTGAGCATTGTCATATTGTCTGCCACTATATCCACATTATATCTTGTTGCTCCTGTATCATCTTTCCATGAACGGGTTTTTAACTTTCCCTCTATGTAAACTTTTTGACCTTTTGTGAGGTATCTTTCAGCAATATCAGCCAAACCTCTCCACAGAACAATATTGTGCCAATCAGTGATTTTCCGGCGTTCTCCTGTTGTTTTATCCGTATAAGTCTCGGATGTAGCAATTGAGAAACGCGCTAACTTTGTCCCATTCTCTATTGTTCTTATCTCAGGATCCTTCCCTAGATTACCAATTAGAATTACTTTATTAACACTTCCTGCCATAGATTTACAAAGTTATAATTTTTTTATTTTATACCTTCAAATTTTCCATCTATATTCATTTGATTCAGAATATTCTAATATAAATGTAAAATTGAATTTAAATATACATTTATTTTTTAATAATTCCTCAGAAACCAATAAAATAAAGTTTACATCATCAGTTACAGAAATATCTTCGTGTTGTTTTCAATAAACCAATCAATTAATCGAGGCAATGGATATTGATCAATTGAGTTTAAATCTGTGGAAATGTAATTTGTGTTTTGAATTTTCTCTTGAATAAGCCAAAAAGTTGCATAGATATTTTGATGGGTTAACTTGTGTTCCTTGGTAAGGATTTTATTGCCGAGATGCACTCCGAACTGCGTATATACCATTTGTTCTAATTCTTTCTTTTGAACTTTTTTATCGACTTCAATCAAAGGAAATTGGTACATATTCTTCCAAATTCCCTGTGTATCTCTTTTTTCCAATTGGATTGTATTTCCTGAAAAAACGAAATAATGGAAAAAGCGTTTGACAACTTTTACTTTCTTTGACTTCACAGGCAAGGTCAAAGGATCACCTTCATTGAAAGCAAGACAGGTCTCTTTTAATGGGCAATTTAAACAGTCTGGATTTTTAGGTTTGCAGATAAGTGCCCCCAATTCCATAATCGCTTGATTAAATTCGGCAGGTTCATCTTTATTGAGCACCGATTCAGCATACGAGGAGAATACTTTTTTCCCCTTGCCTGTATCAATTGGAGTAGCGTCATTAAAATAGCGTGCTAAAACCCGAAAGGCATTTCCGTCAAGAACAGGATATGGGAGATCAAAAGCAAAAGACGAAATTGCAGCAGCAGTATAAGTTCCCACACCTTTTAAACTTATAATAGCGTTATAGTTATTGGGGAATGTACCGTTAAAATCTTCGACGATTTGTTGGGCTGCTTTATGCAGATTTCGGGCTCTACTATAATATCCCAAGCCCTGCCATATTCTCAAAACTTCTTGCTCATTTGCCTTCGCTAGATGTTCAACTGTAGGATATTTTTCAACTATCTTAAAATAATATTTAATACCCTGATCCACTTTTGTTTGCTGCATTATAATTTCAGATAACCAGATTTTATATGCATCTTTTGTTTCTCTCCATGGAAGTTGACGGAAATTTAGTCGATACCAAACTTGAATTAATAGTGTAAAATGCTGCATTGGGGTAAAAATCAAAAACTATTTTTTTAAATGCAAAGATATAACGAAAACATAATTACATTTGTAGCTGGAAATCATATTGTTGAAAAAAATAAAATTATAAGTTATGACAAAAGCTGATATTGTAGCCAAAGTAGCAGAAGAAACAGGGCTAGAAAAAAATGAAGTACAGAAAACTGTAGAATCATTCATGAAGAATGTAAAAAGTTCTATGATAGGTGGAGAGAATGTATATTTGAGAGGATTTGGAAGCTTTATTGTTAAAAAGAGAGCAGAGAAAACTGGTCGTAATATTTCAAAAAATACAACGATTATTATTCCCGCACACAATATCCCTGCATTTAAACCAGCAAAATCATTCTTAGAGGATGTTAAAAAAAATGTTAAGGTGAAGTAGAAAAGCACAGTAGATGATTTTTCATCTACTTCTTAGCTCTATTTAGAGTTAAATTTTATATCTTTGCACTCCTATTTTTATTTTTTCAAAAATAGGAGTGTTTTTTTTGATACATCATTACTTTACGAACACACAAAAGAGCGAATATTAATATTTAAAATATACAACTATGCCAAGTGGTAAAAAGAAAAAAAGACATAAAATGTCTACTCACAAAAGAAAAAAACGTCTGAGAAAAAATAGACACAAAAAGAAAAAATAGTGAGCAACTATTATTTCTTATTAGAATTAAATTAGTAAATGACTTAACAAAAAACAATTTGTTAGGTTCTTTACATTGTATAAACTTAAAAAACGGCTTCTGTGAATTACGAATTAGTGGTTGACTCCCGAAAGGAGGGTGTTTGGCTAGCGCTAATGGAAGATGGGAAGCTTATTGAATTACATGAAGAAGGAGGGGAAACTGAATTTGCTGTTGGAGATATATACCACGGTAAAGTAAGAAAAGTTGTTCCCAGTTTAAACGCTTGTTTCGTTGATGTTGGTTATGAAAAGGATGCTTTTCTCCATTATCACGATTTAGGTCCTCAATTTTTGTCACTCAATAAGTACACCAAGCAAACATTGCATGGCAAACAAAAAGTAGCCGACCTATTGTACTTTAAAACTGAAGAAGATATACCAAAAGATGGTAAAATAAAAGAAATCATCTCATCTTCTCAACACATAATGGTTCAAGTTGCTAAAGAACCTATCTCTAGCAAAGGACCGCGTTTAAGTGCTGAAATAACATTAGCGGGTCGGTATTTGGTACTCGTACCTTTTTCAAATAAGGTCTCTATTTCTCAAAAAATAAAAGATCAAAAAGAAAGGGAACGTTTACGCGATATTATGAAAAGCATCAAACCGAAAAATTTCGGTGTGATTATTCGTACGGTCGCACAAAACAAAAAGGTTGATCAAATCAATGATGATTTAAGCAACCTAGTAAACAAGTGGAAAAAAGTTCATTCCAATTTAAAAAATTCAAAACCGCCCAAACGGTTACTTGGTGAAATAAATAAGGCCTCTTCCTTACTTCGCGATTTACTCAATGCAGACTTTTCCAACATCCACGTTAATGATGAGGAATTGTTTGAAACAATGAAACTGTATGTGGCCTCAATAGCCCCGGGCAGAGAAAAAATAGTAAAACGCTACAAAGGAAAGCTTCCTATCTTTGAAAAGTTTGGAATCAACAAGCAAATTAAAACCTTGTTTGGCAAAAAAGTTCCTTTACCAAGTGGTGGCTATCTCATTGTTGAACATACTGAAGCTATGCATGTAGTTGACGTTAACAGTGGGAACAGAAAAGATGCTAACGGTCAGGAAAGCAATGCTTTGGCAACCAATCTAGAGGCAGCAAAAGAGTTGGCTCGTATCCTTCAATTGAGAGACATGGGTGGAATTGTTACTGTCGACTTCATAGACATGCACCAAAGGGAAAACAATAAGATTCTTTTTGAAAAAATGAAAGAGTTTATGAAACCCGACCGTGCAAAGCATAACATTTTACCGCCATCTAAGTTTGGTGTTGTAGAGATTACACGCCAACGTGTTCGTCCTGAAACCGACATAGAAACTTCTGAAGTTTGTCCGGTTTGTGAAGGTACAGGTAAAATAACGGCCAGTATCTTGTTTGCAGATGAAATCGAAAACACTCTTTCATATCTTATTGATGATAAAAAAGTTGAGAAGTTAAGCTTAGAAGTACATCCCTATATCGAATCTCACTTTAAAAGAGGACTGATTTCTAAACAAGTGAAATGGTTCTTAAAATATAAGAAATGGATTCCTGTAACTGGAATTACAAATTTTCATTTGCTTCAATATGCCTTTAAAAACAAAAAAGGGAAGAAAATAAAAATTTAAAATGAAAAAGGATGTAAAGAAATACTCCTTTTTAGAAGCAAAGCAAAAAATAGAAGCTTGGTGTGCTTATCAAGATCGTTGTCATAGTGAAACCTATAAAAAGATACGAAACTATGGCATTAATGATGAGGACACCAATGCTTTACTTTCTCACCTCATTGAATACAATTTTTTAAATGAACAGCGATTTGCCGATAATTTTGTTTCGGGGAAGCACCGTATTAAGAAATGGGGAAGACAAAAGATAAAGGCCCATCTCAAAAAAAAGAATGTCCCTGACGCCTGCATAAACGAAGCGTTAAAAACTATAGATGAAGATGCCTATCGCCAACAAATTAATGATTTGGCAACAAAAAAATGGAAAGAAAAAAAGGAAACTTCATTTGAAATAAAACTAAAAGTCCAAAGATATCTTGTTAGTAAAGGATATGAATATGATTTAATTTATGACATTTTAGAAGATATAGAAAATCGCAAATAATCCATGCTAGGTCTCTAAATTTTAAAGTATATTAGCAATCTATAAGTTTTTTTTAACGTGTCAGATAGCATAATAATTATACCAACATACAATGAAATTGAGAATATCGAACAAATGGTTCGCAAGATTTTTAGTTATGAAAAACCCTTTCATTTACTTATTGTAGACGACAATTCGCCTGACGGAACAGCAGCTAAAATAGAAGTGCTCCAAAGTGAATTTCCCAACCGTTTATTTCTGCTTAACCGACCTGTCAAAAACGGATTAGGAAATGCCTACAAAGCAGGCTTTGACTGGTGCCTCAAGAAACAATACGACTATATCTTTGAGATGGATGCCGATTTCTCTCACAATCCAGATGATTTGATTCGGCTGTATGATGCATGCGCTCAAAAAGATACTCACCTTTCAATTGGCTCAAGATATTGTAAAGGTGGAAAAGTTAAAAATTGGCCTTTAACAAGAATTTTAATGTCGTACTTCGCATCAATCTATGTTCGTTTAATTATAAATATTGGTGTAAAAGATACTACAGCAGGATTTAAATGCTATTCCCGAAAAGCCTTAGAAAGTGTTAAGTACCACAATATCCCTTTTAAAGGTTATGCTTTTCAAATTTGTATGAAATATGGAGTACGACGCCATAAATTAGGAATTAAAGAAGTCCCGATAACTTTTATTGACCGACAGAAAGGAACATCAAAAATGAGTACAGGTATTTTTAAAGAGGCTTTTTTTGGGGTGTGGAAAATGAAAAAAATTGAACTATGAAATATTTATTTAAGCAAGCAACAATAATTAATGAGGGTAAGTCTTTTGTAGGTGATGTATTAACCAATAATGAAAGAATCGAGAGAATAGATACTTCGATTTCTGACCCCACTGCAGAAGAAATCAACTGTGAAGGAAAATACCTTGTGCCAGGAAGTATTGATGCCCATGTCCATTTTAGAGAACCAGGGTTGACCAATAAAGCAGACATACACAGTGGAAGTCGAGCAGCATTGGCGGGAGGCATCACATCATTTATGGAGATGCCCAATACCAAACCCAATACACTTTCTCAAGAATTATTGGAAAATAAATTTGATATTGCCTCAGCTTCAAGTAATGCAAACTACAGTTTTTATTTGGGTGCGTCCAATGACAATATTGAAGAAATTTTAAAAACTGACCCTACTCAAGTTTGTGGAGTGAAGGTTTTTATGGGAGCCAGCACTGGAAATATGTTAGTAGACAATTCCAATGCTCTCGATCAAATATTCAGTAGGGTTCCATTTTTAATTTGTACCCATTGCGAAGATGAACATACTGTTCAAAAAAACATGCAACTTTATCGTGAAAAATATGGTGAGGATGTTCCTATAAAGTGCCACCCTGAAATCCGAAGCGAAGAGGCTTGTTTTAAATCATCAGCCTATGCTGTAGAACTTGCAAAAAAGTACAATTCTCGACTTCATATTCTCCACTTATCGACCGAAAAAGAATTGTCTCTTTTAGACAACACCATTCCACTTTCTGAAAAGAAAATTACAGCAGAAGTTTGTGTACATCATTTGTGGTTTTCAGACGAAGATTACGAAAGCAAAGGCACTTTGGTGAAATGGAATCCTGCCATAAAAAAACCGAGTGACAGAGCGGCTCTATGGATGGCACTAAACAATGATACTGTAGATGTTATCGGCACAGACCATGCACCACATACTTTAGAAGAAAAAAAACAAACTTATTTTAAAGCACCTTCAGGTGGGCCATTGGTTCAGCATGCCTTATTGGCTTTGCTCCAAAAGGCAGATGCTGGTTTAATCAGTAAAGAAAAAGTAATAGAAAAGACAGCACATGCACCTGCTATTTTATATGGTGTTGTTGACAGAGGATTTATCCGAGAAGGGTATTTTGCTGACCTCGCAATTGTCGACCCCAATCATTCTACAAGTGTTTCAAAAGATAATATTTTGTACAAGTGTGGTTGGTCTCCTTTTGAAGGAATCAATTTTGGTCACACTATAGAGAAAACTTTTGTTAACGGCTACTTAGCATACGATAATGGTCACTTTTTAGCTATAAAAAAGGGAAAAAGACTTACTTTTAACAGAAAAAATTAAAATGAAAATTTTTACTGGAATATGTGTTATTTTGATACTACTTATTGGTTCGAGATGTACTTACCAATTAGAAAGTAATATTGTTCCCGACAATTTAATTCCTAAAGATACCTTCACAATGGTGCTTCACGATGTAATGGTTGTCGAAGCTTACTATAAAATGCACAATTCTGATATAAACTCTTTCTATAAAGCATTGCCTTCTGCTATAGATACTGTTTTTTACAAATACAATATTGATAGCCTAAGGTATACCCAGTCTATGGATTATTACACCTCGCAACAAGATCAACTTTTAGAAATTTACAAATCCATTCAAGACAGTTTAATTCTAAATACAGCCAAATACGAACACAACTAATTAAACACTATGGTTAAATACTAATTTATTTAAGAACACAGACAATATCAATATTTATAGTCTCTCCTGCTTTAATTGTTCCCACATCTTTCCCTACATTATAATCTAAACGATTCAATTCTAATCTTCCTTTCAATACATTGTTTTCATAGGTAAGAGGGATTTTTATCTTGCGTTGAACACCATGCAACTTTAATGTTCCATTTGCCACGTAACCTTCCTCAGTTTTTTGAATAGAAGAGGACCTAAAGCACACTCTTGGATACTTTTTCACATTTAAAAACTCCTCAGATTTTACATTCTTATCTCTAGTTCCATTTCCTGTCTTGAATGTTGTAGCATCAATACAAACATCAATCATTGATTGATCCAGTTTTTGGGGATGAAATTTTACTTTTCCAGAAAAACCTTTAAATGTACCTTTTACTCCAAACATGCCCATTGCTGTTGCTCTAAAATGGACAATCGACTTTTCTTTATCAATTGTTTGGGCAAAAATTAAAGTTGGAACAAATACCAATAACGCAATTAAAATTCTTAATCTCATAATTCAAATTTTATAATTATTAAATGTTTTTATCTGTTCCAATAGAGTAGCGTTCTCATAAAAAGGTTACAAAATTATGTCAGAATCTCAAAAACCATTCACCATAAACCCAGAAAATTAAGTGAAATTAACATTAACGCATTGTTTTACAGCGTATAAAAAATAGATTGATGATGAACCCAACAAGTGTTACTTGGTGTGATATTGGTGAATAGTTCGGGTTATATCATGTTCGAGTTATAGTATTCAGATTGACCAGAAACTTCATCCAATAACCAATCGGGGAAAGGAAAGGTGGTATTTTCATTGGGCAGTTCAATCTCTGCTAAAATCAATCCTTTTTGCGGACTATCAAATTCATCTACCTCCCAGGTAAAGCCGTAATGATTAATTGTATAACGTGTTTTTTTAATTTTTTGAGGACAAAATACATTCAACATCTCCTGTGCTTCATTAACAGGAATTTCATATTCAAACTCTGCTCGAGAAATATTTTTAGTCGCACCTTTTACTGTAATAAAAGCCACATCTCCCTTAATTCGAATGCGTACAGTTAAATCAGGAGATTTAGATAAGTAGCCTTGTGTTATGGTTGTACCTTTATCTGATTGTACTTTACTCCATTTTTCTCTGTCTACAAGAAATTTTCGTTCAATTTCAATGCCCAAACTTATATCTTTTTAAATAAATCAATAAGGCGATTAGAAAAACCTGCTTCATTATCGTACCAGCCCACTAATTTTACAATGTGTCCCACCACAGAAGTCAATTGACTATCAAAAATACAACTGTAAGGGTTACCAATAATATCGCATGAAACTAAAGGTTCATCTGTGTAAGAAAGAATACTTTTGAGTTCATTTTCACTTGCATGTTTAAACGCAGCATTAATTTCTTCAACAGTAGGTACTTTTCCAGTGATTGACAATGTTAAATCAGTTAAAGATCCATCTATAACAGGAACCCGAATACCACAACCCCCTATTTTTCCATCCAATTGGGGGAAAATTTTTGTGAGGGCTTTTGCTGCACCCGTTGTCGTAGGCACAATGGATTCTGCTGCTGCTCTTGCTCTGCGCAAATCATTATGCGGTGCATCGTGTAGATTTTGGTCAGAGGTATAACTGTGAACAGTCGTCAAATAAGCACTTTCTATCTCACACAAATTTGCAATTACCTCTAAGAGAGGCGCTCCTGAATTGGTTGTACAAGAGGCATTACTTATTAATTTATCATTATTGTTTAAAATAGAGTCATTGATACCAAAAACAACCGTTTTAACATTTCCTTCTTTAGCGGGTGCACTCAAAACGACCTTCTTTGCTCCCCCTTTAAAATGAGAAGAAGCCAATTTTTCTGTTCTAAAAACACCTGTTGCTTCCAAAACATAATCTACTCCATAATTTCCCCATGGAATTGCAGCGGGATCCTTAAACTTAGTAAAAACAATCTTATTGCCATTTTCAAAAACAAGTGCATCTCCTTCAATCTTAAATTCTTGGGACAACTGTCGATGAATTGAATCATATTTAAACAGGTGTGCTAAGGTATGAATATCTGCCAAGTCATTCACTACCGCAACACAAATATCGTCCTGATTCAAACTCATTCTGGTAAAATACCTCCCTATTCTACCAAATCCATTAACACCAATTTTTTTCATATCTTTTTGTTTCTATAGCAAACTTACCGAATCTATTCACGAATTAAAAGAAAATTGATTTATTTCGCTATGTAATTTTTAAATCACCAACTTATTTAAGAATAATTCGCTAAATTCGTATTTATGAAGCAATTTCTTTCAACTCTATTTTTATTGGCAGTTGCTTTTTATGTCAATGCTCAAAGTAGCTGGAAATGGACAAAATTGGCTCCGCTCCCACTTGCATCAGCCAACAATGCAGTTTGTAAAGCCCTATTGAACAACAATAAATTTGTTTATAGCTTCGGTGGAATTGGAGATTCACTCACTATAAATAGTATTCATAAAAAAGTCTTTAAGTACAGTGTAAAAGAAAACAAATGGACAAATACAGTTGATGTACCCGACTCTCTTGGAAAAATAGGAAGTTCAGCATGTTTTGTAAAAAATAAAATCTATCTAATAGGGGGTAAATACATTGCGCCTGATAGCACTGAGACCATATCCAATAAGGTGCACGTATACAATCCTTTCATTGATACGTTTGAGGTAGATGCCACACCACTTCCCGTCCCTGTTTATGGACAAACCCAAAGTGTTTGGAAAGACAGTCTTATTTTTGTTATATCTGGCGCAAACAATAGTGGGACAGTGCCTAATGTGCAGATTTACAATCCCAGTTTTGATTCATGGACCAGCGGCACAGCCCTACCTAGCTCTTCCCAATATACAACTTTTGGTGCATCAGGATACATTCTTGACAACACCATTTATTATTTTGGAGGAGCATATATAGGTCTTGATACTACAGCAACAAATTTTCTTAGAAAAGGAGAGATTGACCCCGACAATCCAACCCAAATTACATGGACAACAGTCGGCTCATTTGGAGGCGACCCTATTTATCGTGGAGCTTGTTCAGGGCATAACAACACTGTATTTTGGATAGGAGGAGCTCAACAAACCTACGATTACAATCCAAAGGAATACAGCAACTCCAACACTATTACCCCCAATCAAAGGATTTTAGAATACAACATAGAAAAGGGAAGCCATAAAAACAATTTCAATACCCCTTTTGCCGTAATGGATCTCAAAGGAATTGCAAAATTGGGAGGAGGAAATTGGATCATCACAGGAGGAATTGACTCTTTGCAACAGGCTTCTAACAGAACATTCCTGTTGCATAACCCCAATTTGTCTGATATAAAGAAAGCAACCCATCCCCCATATTTCAATGTATTAAATCAAGACAATTATTTTGTTATAGAAACAAAGAATGTTGGAGAAATAATTATTTATGACATGGCAGGTCGTATTTTATTACAATCCAATAAAAACTTAGCTGATTTATACATCTTGAAAAGTCAACTTAGCAAAGGAATTCTTCTTTTCACCTACAATGATAACATCAATCTTCCTGTTTTCGTTAAAAAAGTCAACACACAATAAAACAAAACCGAAGCAATGGAACACCTTATAAAAACGCCCATTGAATACCTTAAGGGTGTTGGCGCTGAACGCGGGAGTGTTTTAAGAACAGAGGCAGGAATTGACAAACTATGGGATCTCTTAAATTATTTTCCTTTTCGATATATTGACAGATCAAAATACACTCCAATTAATGAAATTCCCCTTTATGAAAATCAACCAGTACAGTTAAAAGGTAAAATTATTGCGATTCAAGAAGTGGGTATTGGTAAGAGAAAAAGATTAGAAGCCAGCCTACGCGATCAATCAGGAACCATTAATTTGGTGTGGTTTAAAGGTTCAAAGTGGATAAAAAATAAGCTGACCCCAAATGTCGTTTTCCGTGTATATGGAAAACCCAGTAAATATAAAAGCAGGTGGAATATTGCACATCCTGAATTTCTTCCATACAAAGATGTTGCTCATGAGAAAGGGCTACAACCCATATACAACAGCTCTGAAAAGCTAACAAAGAAAGGATTGCATTCGAGAGGAATTGAAAAATTGACCTACCAATTGGCATCGCATATTGAAGAACAAATTCCAGAAATTTTGCCCCCATCAATCCTTCAACAATATCAATTATTATCTCGAGAAAAAGCCTACAAATACATTCACATACCCCGCAATTTTGATGATGTTAAAAGAGCACAAATTAGAATCAAGTTTGAGGAACTCTTTTTCTTACAACTTGAAATGCAATTGAGAAGAAAAATCAATGCAGTGAAATCCAAGGGATATGCAATGGAAAAAACAGGTCTGTACTTCGATGAGTTTTATAAAAAACACATTCCTTTTGAACTGACCAATGCCCAAAAAAAAGTCATTAAGGAAATTCGAAAAGACCTCAAGAGTGGTCAACAAATGAATCGTTTATTGCAAGGTGACGTTGGCAGCGGAAAAACTCTTGTTGCAGTCATTAGCATGTTATTTGCCATAGGAAATGATTTTCAAGCTGCACTTTTGGCTCCAACAGAAATACTTTCACAGCAACATTATCAAACCATTTCGGAGCTACTTGCACCTTTAAATCTAAATGTTGCGCTTCTTACAGGATCAACTAAGAAATCAGAAAGAAAAATTTTATTTAAAGACCTTGAAGAAGGGAAGGTTCATCTAATTATAGGAACACACGCCTTACTCGAACCAACGGTTAAATTTAAAGATTTAGGCTTAGTTGTTATTGATGAACAACATCGATTTGGTGTAGCGCAAAGAGCCAAGTTATGGAGAAAAAACACTAAACCGCCTCATATTTTGGTCATGACAGCCACCCCGATTCCCCGAACACTTGCAATGACATTTTACGGAGATTTGGAAACTTCAGTAATTGATGAACTTCCTCCTGGAAGAAAACCCATTACTACCCTACATTTTTTTGAAAAAAGCAGACTTCGTGTATTCCAATTAATCAAAGAGGAAATAGCCAATGGGCGACAAGTATATATTGTTTATCCATTGATAAAAGAATCTGAAACACTGGATTACAACAACCTAATGGAAGGTTATGAAGCCATTACTCGGGCTTTTCCGCGTCCAAAATACCAAATAAGCATTGTCCATGGCCAAATGAAACCCGAAGACAAATCTTTTGAAATGGAACAGTTTGTAAAGGGAAACACAGATATTATGGTAGCCACAACGGTTATTGAAGTAGGGGTTAACGTACCTAATGCTTCAGTTATGGTAATCGAAAGTTCTGAAAAGTTTGGTCTATCACAACTTCACCAATTGCGAGGAAGAGTAGGTAGAGGTGCCGAAAAATCTTACTGTATACTCATGACGGGGGAGAAGTTATCCCAAGAAGGAAAAAAGCGAACACAAACAATGGTTTCAACGAATGATGGCTTTAAAATTGCAGAAGTCGATTTACAAATTCGTGGCCCTGGCGATATTATGGGAACACAGCAAAGTGGAATTATGAATCTCAAATTAGCCGACTTAGCAAGGGATGGACAACTCGTTACAGCCACAAGACTATGTGCACAAGATTTATTAAAAGATGACCCAAAGTTAGAAAGCAGTAAAAATAAAAAATTAAAAGAGGAGTTAAAAAAATATTTAAAATCAAAGCCCAATTGGAGTAAAATATCTTAATTTTAAAACCATGAAAAAAGGAATCGTATTGTTCTTCGCTTTTTTATTTACATCTATTGTCTCTTATGGTCAACTCAGTGGAGAGATTGTTAAGGACGGAAGAAAGCTAACCACTAAAAATGGATATGTATTGCAAGGAAAATTAGACGCTCGAATTGTTTTTGCGATTGCGGTGAACAGTAAAGGAGATATTACTTCCGCTAAAGTCTTAGGTGATGAATCATCAACAAAGGATGTTCAAGCACAGATTAATGCTCGGCACTATGTTATGACTTCCTTTAAATTTGAGCCTGGCACTTGGTTCCCAAAGTTTCATCAAGGAAAAATTGCAATCACTTTGGTTAAACCCAGAATGGAGGAAAAAAATGAGACAAATAAAAGGAATAATTAAACAATCATTATTCCTATATAATCTCTTTTATTATCAAATCATCTCCTGTCGATAACACTTAGTTTTTTACACCATAAATCTTCTCTACTTTATCGCTATATATTTTAAGGATGTTTTTACGTTTAAATTTTAAAGTAGGCGTTATCTCCCCTTTTTCAATGGAAAGTTCTTCGGGAAGTAATTCAAATTTTTTAATGGTTTCAAAGTGTCCAAATTTCTTATTGTACTTTTCAATCTCTTCTGCTATCCGAGCAATAACTTTAGGGTTTTCAATCATTTTACTGTTGTCATCACTGAGCTCTATACCTTTAATTTCGGCCCACTCTCTTACAAAGTCAAAGGCAGGGATAACCAAAGCGGCAGGATGTTTATAACCTTCTCCAATCACCATTATTTCCTGGATAAACCGAGATTCTTTAAAAGCACTTTCCATCACTTGAGGTGCAATATATTTTCCACCTGAAGTTTTAAATATTTCTTTCTTCCGATCGGTAATTTTTAGAAATTTACCATCCACTATTTCACCGATATCTCCCGTATGAAACCAACCATCCTCTTCTAGAACTTCTCTTGTTTTCTCGGGTTGTTTATAATATCCCATCATCACATTAGGCCCGCGTACAATGATCTCACCATCATCAGCAATTTTCACCTCAACGTTCTCCAATACAGTTCCAACCGTACCAAATTTTATCTCATCTAGGCTATTTACAGAGATAACGGGCGATGTTTCTGTAAGTCCATATCCTTCAATTACTGGGATTCCAGCAGCATAAAATATTCTTGCCAAACGTGGCTGTAAAGTGGCTGCTCCCGAAGCTACGGCTAAGGCTTCTCCTCCAACAGCTGCCTTCCATTTAGAGAAAATCCGTTTTCGGGCAATCTTCAATTTAAACTTGTACCAACCTGATTTTCCAGTCAATTCAAACTCTTCTCCAACTGATATAGCCCAAAAGAAAAGCTTTCGTTTTATTCCTGTTAATTCATCTCCAACAGAAACTATTTTCTCATATACTTTCTCCAATATTCTAGGTACTGCAACAAATACATGTGGTTTCACCTCTTTTAAATTCTCCCCTATTGTATCCATATTTTCAGCAAAATGAATAGAAAATCCACCTACCATATAAAGATAATGCAGCATTCTTTCATAAACATGACTTATTGGTAGGAAAGACAAAGAGCGCCCTTCATGATTTGGAACTTGAGGGATGCGGGGATAGCTTCCATATACATTTGAAAGAATGTTTTTGTGGGAAAGCATTACCCCTTTTGGATTTCCTGTTGTTCCAGAAGTATAAATCATCGTCGCTATATCCTCATATTTAATATTTGCTTTAAGTTTATCCACCTCTGATTGTTCTATACCATCCGCCGCTTCAAGAATATCTGCCCAATTTGGAGTATCTTCAAGTTTGTCAAAAGAAAACACATTTTTTAATTGTGGGAGCTCAGATTTGATTCCACTAATCTTGTTATACAACTCCTCATCTCCAGTAACACACAGCTTTATTTCAGCGTCTGTAAAAATATATTTATAATCCTTCACAGATATATTTGGATAAACCGGTACGCCAACAGCACCAATTTGCTGTATCCCCATATCCATAATGTTCCACTCCACCCTATTGCTTGAAACAAGAGCCACCTTATCTTTAGGTTTTATGCCCAATGCAAGAAGACCTCTGGATACCAAATTGATCTTTTCAATAAATTCTTTTGTACTCGTTGAAACCCACTTTCCATTAATCTTAGAAGAAAACATCGTCTCTTGAGGATAATTCTCCAATTGATAATATGCTATATCAAACAGTCTTTTTTGCTCTTTCATAATTTCTACTGATTTTTCACCCTAAATTTAGTAAAAAAAGTGAATCTACTCCTTTTTTTAGCGGAATCTTTTAACGGCAAGAGCAACCAAAACAAAATAAAGTCAAATTAATGCTGTTTTTAAGTATAATTTTTATAGATTTATAAGTTAATTGAACATCAGGTGTAACTTTTACACCCATTAAATTGTTTTACTGTTAAATGCGCATCTATTGAATCGACGAGAATACAATATCGCTGTTAAGAAATATACATCCAATTTGTATGGATATATATTTGGATACCTCCGCAATAGTGAGGACAGCCAAGATATTGTTCAAGACGTTTTTGAGAAGTTGTGGAAAAACAGGAAGAAAGTAGAAGTTGATAAATGTAAAGCATGGCTATTTCGAACAGGTCACAATACATTAATTAATTTCTCTAAGAAGAAAAAGCGAACGGTCTATAACTCCAACTTGGTTCCTGAGCAAATTATCATTGATAATAGCTATGAAACAAAAGAGATAATAGATTTAGCACTTTCCTTACTTCCGCCACTTCAAAAAAGCATAGTTCTCTTGAGAGATTTAGAAGGGTATAAGTACGACGAAATATCAGAAATACTCAATATTTCTGACAGTCAAGTCAAAGTATACTTATATCGAGCGCGTAAGAAAATTAAAAAACAGTTAAGCGATTTAATATTAGTTCAATGAGCAATCCCTCTTTTGAAAATATCGATCAGTGGTTCTTTGAGTATACAGAAGGAAATTTAACCTCCGCTCAAGAGTCTAGATTTTTGGATTTCGTTAGCGAACATCCTGAGTTGATTCAAGAATTAAAAGCTTGGAAAAAAGCAAGAATTACCCCATTGACTTCTTATGAGCCTGATACGGCTTCCTTAATCAAGCCTGCCTCACCCCTACTTCGCCCTGTTTTATTGGCTTCGATAGCCGTGATTGCTTTTTTGCTTGGTTGGGTAGGGATTTCGTACTTCCCCGTTCAAAAACAATATACGCAATCTACAATTGACGCTAAAATTATTCATCTCCGCAATGAAGATAGCGACACATTTATCAAAAATGCAATCGCTTCATATAAGCATCAACAGAAAGTTGAAAATTCGGAGAATACACAACAAAAAAGCGTCTTCGCACCCTCCCAAAATAAAGTGTTGAATCAGCTCGATTTTAATAACTCTAACAAGCAAAAAGAGACAGTAAACCAGACAACATCAAATGGGGCGGAATTGCGTAAAATACAACAACAGTTTCATGCCAAATCCAAAGATTTAGATGGTATTATTGCTTATTTAAACAGAGGTATTGAACCCTCCAAAGACATTGCTTCAGAAGAGAAAATAACAACATCTAAAGCAAGCTCTTCCAGTTCCTCCTTTAAAAGTTCCTTAAATCAAATTATGCGGAAAATCAGAAGGATGGTGAATCAACCAACAGCACTTAGAAATACTAAAAACCCTCATTACCATGCGCCTATGATGACTGGATTTAAACCCGTTCCAGCAATGGCGGGAACAGCAACGGGCAACCGAATTCAAGCTACTTCAAGAATTCAATGGCTCAACCAGCCAAATGCTCAGTTGTTAAACACCCTTTCATGGGATAGCTACCTTTATTCACTGAGAGGAGGATTAGGTGTAGATCTTAACTACGACGGATACAACATTAATTCACTCAGCAATTATTCAATTGGACTCACTTATTCTCCGAAATTCTCTATTAGTAAAAACTTTTCTTTCGAGCCCTCATTTAGATTCAAAATGGGTGTTATCGACATTGATAAATCTCCTTCTCTAATTGGAAGCAACATCGAAATGAACCGCAATAATATTACACCTCTTTTTGTCAATGAAAATAAATTGGAAGCCAATCAAATGTGGTACAAAGATTTCGGTGTAGGTTTCATGATAAATACAAAATGGTTCTATGCTGGTTTTAATGCAGATAATTTAGGTCGACACAACAACAATTTTTATTCTAGTAATTTACAAAAAGAATACCGTGACGACATTCACTACACTGCTATTATTGGAACAGAATACGAAGCAATTACTCGTGATATGAGTGTTAGTGCATACGGATTGTTTCAAAATTATGGTGATTTAAAAGAACTTTGGCTGGGCGGAAATTTCCAATACCATTGGGTACAGATTGGGGCAGGAATCAATACCAAAGCAGATGTTGGCGCATCAATTGGACTTGTCTTTGACCAAGTAAATATCCACTATAATGTAGATTATACAGAAAGTAAATTGTTAAATAATAAATACTTATCACACCAATTGTCTTTAGGCATTTTAATAAAACCAAGCAGACTTACTGCGAAATATTTGAACTTATAGGAAAAAGAGAGATTATGAAAAAGTTGTTGTTTATATTACTCATTTTGTTGATTGGAAAGGTCCAGGCTCAGGATCCTCAATTTTCACAATTTTATGCCAATCCCATTTATTTGAATCCGGCATTTGCGGGCAGCTATGGTTGTCCTAGAATCGCCTTAAATTACAGAAATCAGTGGCCTGCCCTATCGGGTACTTTTGTAACTTACTCTGCTTCTTACGACCAATTCTTTAAAAGCATTCACGGTGGTATCGGTGCAATTGTTACACACGACCAGCAGGGAAAAGGTACAATTAATACCACAACATTAAGTGTTATTTACAACTACCATTTAAATGTGAGTAGGAAATTTACCTTAATGTTTGCTGGTAAAGCAACGTGGAATCAAAAATTTTTAGATTGGGATAAATTGACCTTCGGAGACATGATTGACCCCCGTAGAGGATTTATTTATGCAACTGGTGACGTGCCCCGAGGAGGTTCTAGAGGTTTCTTTGATGCTTCTGCTGGACTTGTTGGATACACTGAGCATTTTTTCTTTGGTGTAGCTGCCTATCATTTGAACATGCCCAATGAGTCAATGAT
The DNA here is from genome assembly GCA_964585545.1 of uncultured Fluviicola sp. GTDB lineage: Bacteria > Bacteroidota > Bacteroidia > Flavobacteriales_D > Crocinitomicaceae > Brumimicrobium. Next base: position 64,170 of record CAZPDT010000001.1, on the reverse strand, counting down.
TGTTGGCAACAGTCCTATGCCCATGAAATTTACAGGTCATGCTGGGGCAAATATAGCTTTGGGTAGCCAATCAAAATATACCAATCAAACATCTATTATGCCCAATGTTATTTTCCAATACCAACAAGGATTTATGGAAATGTTATTCGGTACTTATGTGAAATATGGAATCTTTACTGCAGGAGCTTGGTTCCGTGCGCGGGATGCCTTTATTTTATCGTTTGGTGTAGATACAGGAATTTTTAAGGTGGGATACAGTTATGATGTAACCGTATCAAAATTAAATAACGGTGTTTCTGGAGGTTCTCATGAAGTCTCTTTGGGAATTAACCTCAATTGTAAAACTAAAAAACCTAGTTTTAAAACGGTTTCATGTCCCTCCTTTTAACAGAAGTAGTTTTATTGGTTTAACGACTACTTTATTTGTTTGATGAATGCAAAGGAATCTTTTTAAAATAAGATTCCTTTGCTATTTTCTTTTTCTTTTTTCTTTCTTCAATGTCGCTGCTAGCTTTCTCTTTTGAAACTTCAAATATATTCTTTAAATTCTATGTATATTTGAGTCTCTTATCGATTTAAAATTAAACAGGCTCTCCATGGATATTTCAAGAAAGAAACCTTCATACCCAGTCAATCAAGGGCTTAGGAAATACTTAAGAAAATATGAACGAGAAGACTCTATTTCTATCTCTTACGAAGACATGTTGAGGTGGAATGACAGTACCCCTGTATACAATGCCGATGGAGAAAACACCTACTGGAATAGTGTTATTTACGATGTAGGTATTCGCGATGAGATAATAATGGGACTTAAAGAAATCTACGCAGAGCTAAAAACAGGTGGCGACACACACATCATCAGCCATTTAACTGTGGGCAGCATAGATTATTGTCTGTTTGGAAACTCAAATCCATTTCGAATAAAAATTGTGAATAAATTGAATGACAACCATGACTATTTTTATATAAAAAAGGCGGATGCATCTCGGATTTATGGATTGGAATTAGAACACATTCTCTCCCCTAACAGGATTGAGTATATGGTAGACAATGATACTTTGGTAGAAGCCCATATCGCAGGCATACCAGGCGATCAATTTATGCTCCATTATCTGGACTCCCCTAATTTTTATCCCACAGGCATGGCCAAAGAATTTGTGAAGTTCAACGAGCGTTGTTTTGTTATTCTTTTAGGTGATATGCGCTCTTATAATTACGTGGTTGATGTTACACCTGATTTTGACAAGGAACAATACCGTGTTCGCCCTATAGATTTTGATCAAACAGCTTATGAAGGACGCAAAAACCATTACCTCCCCCAATATTATAAGGAAAACAATAAAATTATCGACTTCTGCATTGAATTGTTGTCCCCAGAAACTGTTGACCAGTATCGATATGAAGAAAGAACACTCATGAAACGCCGGTACAAATTAGCACAAGCCCGACTCAATCGATTGTTGGATTCTATGTTGTATCAAGAGTTGTCTACACCAGAAAAAATTGCTTCTTTAGCAGAAGATCTAAATCAATACCACGATACCAAAAGATTTTCAAGATATAAACACATGGGCAGGATTCTAAAATCTCATTTGTCCTTGATGCTCGGTAAACCCAAACCGAAAAAACTTCCAGGAAAAATTGAATTTAAGGAAAAAGACAATTAATCTTCACTTAAACTTGGATTTATTCTCTGGTCGTATTCTTGTAAAAATTATCTCAATCCATTGCTTTTCAATTAAATTAACTTACTTTTACAAGAAGAGAAATATATTGTGGTTTGCTCTAATTATTTAAAATAACACTATGAAACAATTCATTTTTTTGCTCTCATTAACTGTGATTTTTGCATGTAAAAAAGATACGTCTATCCCCGAGGAGAATAATCCGCCTTCGAATCCATCAACAACAGGTTACTATTTTCCTGAAACAGGCTCAAATAGCTGGGCTACTGAAAATATGGATGATCTCAACTGGAATTCAAGCGATACAACAACTCTCTACGATTTTTTATCACAACATGGAACGAGAGCATTCCTTATATTGCACAAAGGAAGAATTGTTGTAGAGAAATACTGGGGAGAAAATATTTTAGGCAGTGGACCTTTCCTTCAAAGTTCTCAATGGTATTGGGCTTCAGCAGGAAAAACCTTAACCGCATTCTTAGTTGGGCTAGCACAAGAAAAAGGTTTATTAAACATCAACAACAAAACCTCTGATTATTTAGGAGAACATTGGACCAGTATGTCAATAGATAAAGAAAATCTTATTACGGTAAGACACCAATTAACCATGACAACGGGATTAGATTATGCCGCCTCTAATGTAGATTGCACATCCCCAAGTTGCCTACAATATAAGACAGATGCAGGAAATCAATGGTACTACCACAATGCTCCCTACACCTTATTACAATCTGTGGTGAGCAGCGCCTCAAGCATGTCGTATAATGATTTTACAGACCAAGAACTTGAGTCTAATGTTGGAATGAACGGGAATTGGACAAATATAGGAGACAATAGTGTTTATTTCAGTACTGCAAGAGATGCCGCAAGGTTTGGATTGCTTTTATTGAATAAAGGAAAATGGGAAAGTAATAAAATCATGACTAATACGGATTATTTTAATGCCATGATCAACTCCTCACAAACGCTCAATCCGTCGTATGGTTACTTGGTTTGGTTGAATGGAAAATCCTCAATTATGTATCCAGGACTACCCAATTCATTCAATTTACCCCTTTCTCATAATGCTCCCTCAGATTTATATGCTGCAATTGGTAAAAATGGACAATTTGTGGAGGTGATTCCTAGTCGAGATCTCGTGATAATAAGAATGGGGGAAGCTCCCGATTCTTCTATGGTACCCATTCAATTTCACGATGACATGTGGGAAAAGATTATGCAAATCATTAATTGAACCAATATTTACAATCTTATTTTAGTGTGCTTTTTATTTTTTTAAAAAATAAAAGTTGCACGAATCACAAAATTTCTCCCTTGTCTTTGAATTTTCATTACATCTAAATGCTCGTAATAAGGTGTGTCAAAAATATTATCTACTCCTACCTCAGCATGTAATGCCCTATTTTGTTTGAACATGAAATGTTTATGAACCTTAAAATTTAATACATTAAAAGCTGGAGTTGTTTCCTCTCCATACCTTTCAGTACTTACGTTGTTTTGTGCAAAAGCTCCAACATGTTCTATACTTAACATATATCCTTTTAAATCATACACAATGGTATTCACGGATTTAAAAGGAGGAATGTAAGGTAAATACTTTCCTTCATTATCAACACCATACGTATAGCTATTAACAGACTGTATCGTTAATTTCTGAATTGGTTTCCACTTCATTGTTAATTCCCCTCCTGTCAACAATGCACTTGGAATGTTACCGGACTGCTTTACCCCATTTGCTCCAATAGTCATATTGCTGTATTCAGGCAAAACCAGACCCGTAATGTAGTTCTTAAAAGAATTTACAAAGCCTTCTAAAGAAATAGCCCACTTTTCATACTTAAGATTCAATCCTATATTTCCATTTATAGATTCTTCATTTTCAATATCAGGATTCCCCAAATAATCATAGTTATCTACACGATTGAATAAATAAAATCCATAAAGCTCTTGGAGTGAAGGCGGTCTCTGTCCGTAACTTCCTCCTCCGTATATTTCAATATTATTTATAATCTTATAATTGATTTGTGCATATGCATTACCTGAAAACCCTGACTGTTTAGCTTCACGATTATAAAAACTGGTTAAGGTTTGTCTTCCAATATCAGTAGTGATATCTGATAAGTCGAATTCAATTCTTCCTCCGTATAAGATTTTTATTTTATTATTTATGTGCCATTTATCAGCAGCATCAAACCCAATAGTTCTTCGCTGTGCATCGGGAATTGTGAGCATGAACATTTCAGATCCAACATCAGGATACATAGTCATATCTGCATGCAAATCATTCTGAAAAACATTCACTTTCAGAGTCAACAAATGTTTAGAATTTAACAACAGTTTTGCTCGACTGAACGCTCCAAAAGTTCGAGAAGTTCCCGGCATATCCATATGTATGGGCACAAGTTCATCAGGCCGTTGTGTATCATCCATTGTATGATTAATAAAATTGAAAAATACTTTTGTTTCTAGCCTTCTCAACTTCTTAGTATTATTTGTAAAAGTATGTGTAAGTGCTGATATATAAGCTTTTGCAAATCCAACATCCATGGTTAAAGCGGGATAACCGATATCATACCCTTCATCTTGAATGTAATCTAAAGAGATTTGATTATTTTCATTCAACCCAACCATCAGATTTGCTCCCGCATTCCATTTTTCAAACTGGGAAAATAAAATTTCCTTACCTTGGGCAGCAGAATAGTTGTCTGCTTTTCTATAAATTCCATTTACCAATAAAGCCCATCGTTTAGTACTGTATTGAAAAGTACCCAAAGTTTGAATATTATTGGCATTGGTTTGATATCCCACTCCTACTTTTCCACTGATTTTTTTAGGAGCGCCAAGTTGTGCCTTCATCAAGGCAAAGTTAATTCCACCTCCTATTGAACTCCCTGTCTGATTCTCGTTGACTGTAGTACTCAATTGAATTTTTTTAAGGTTTGTTGGTTCAATATATGAACTAATGGGATCCATCCGGTCAGTACATGCACCGAACATTTGCATTCCATCAATTGTGGTTGTGATTTGCCCAGCATTCAACCCCCGAATTGTAGGTTCTAACGCATAATTACCTCGTTTAATTAAGGTTATTCCTGGTGTTGTAGCAAGTAACTTATCTGTCGATTCCTGAAGTTGCGGAGATATTTTATTTTTGTTTAGTTGCTGCTGCCCTTGGATTACAATCTCTTTATAATTTTGTGAATTACTCAACGTATCTTCTTGTGCAAAAGAAAAACCATAACCAATCATTAAAGCAATAAATAGAAATAACGTTCTCATCTTATTAAATTTATTAAAGGCCCGAGGGCCTTTAAATAATTGATTAAAACAAAATATCAATATATGTATTTGCAATTGTGTCTCCTGCATCTATAAGGTCAAGATTCAATCTCCAATCACCTGTCATCGTAAAGTTCACTTTCCCATTATAATATCCACCACCAGCACTTGTTGGAGAAACATTGTTTGGGGAACCGTGTCCCATCGAAGTCATTTGAGGATCAAATGCAATTGTAAATCCATCTACAGGAGGAAATGATGTCATTGTTTCCTTTTTATGAACCATGATTGAAAAATTATTCATTCCAACCGTCCAATCGAAAGGTTTTACCAAAGAAACTATGTATTTTACACCATCAGTCCCGGAATAAGTTCCAACATATTTTGTTCCTACTGGAGATGCTAAAACATGAATTGGAAAAGAAACATCTTCTCCATTTACATTCACAGTTAAGGTCCAATCACCTTGACCGGAGTCCATCGTAAACACAACCATCCCCTCATAGAATTTAGAACTTGATTTAAAAACAGGTTCTTCAAACGGACTACTGTGTTGCATAGTTCCCATATCCATCATAGGCATAAACTTTACTGTCGCATTTTCAACAGCAGTTCCGTCAAAATTCTTTACTTTCACATAAAGTTTTGTATATCCAACCTCAACGGTTGCAGTTTTTGAATATAACTCTACAACTAAATCATTTGATGCAGTATCCTTTTTAATCAATTTATATTCTGAAGCAGGATTTACCCCATCTGCTAAAGGGTTAACATCTTTATCCTTTTTACATGATACAAGTACAAATGCACTGATCAAGGATAAAATAAATATCTTTTTCATTTTTCTAAATTTTAAATAATGCTTAATTTTCAACTAACTCCTAATAAAGAAGTCAATGAACTTTTAATAATATATTATTGGATAAAAGCCTTCTTGTAGGAATACATTTACACTTTAACAATAGGCTTTCTTGAACATTAACCCGAATTATTACTCATTCTTTAAAATAGTAAAAGGTATTCATGCGATGCGCAGAGCTTGTCAAAGTGAGCTCGCAGACTCAGTTCACCAATCTTGAGACTCAAAAATATTAACAGCTAATAACCAGGTGTTTAATCGTGTTCTAAGCAATTTATTAGAACTCCAAATTTGGGTACTGATAATTTGGCAAGATTAAATTAGCTTCGCTGAGCTCACAAGTTCGGTTCATGAATAACTCGGGTTAAATAAATACTTCTGGAGGGCGGTAAATAGCGCGTTTAATTCTTTCAATTAAATCTGCATTAAAATAAAATACTATTTCTTCTTCAATATAAAGTTCAATCCTATATACAGAATCAATTTGCGAAGGTTCTAAAAAAAGATTTATTTCAGGTGGTGCTTGAAAATCATTGTTTTGCTTTTGTTCTTCATTTTCGGCAAGTTGTGATGTTAAATGACATTTACCGTTACAATGCGTCTCAGGTCTATCTTTGTTTTTACAGTATAATTCGGTATAGGCTTCAATATCTAAAATATATTCCAAAAAAACACCCACTTGATTAAACGAGTAGCTTAACATTAAGCTTAAAAGAGATATAGATATTAGTCGCACCATTTACACCACAAATATACAACAATAAACGGTAATCTTTATCTTCGTTCTGTATGATATTCATCATGTTTAAAGGTGGAATTCATCATGTGTTAAAAGTCATAATTACTATCCCCTCTTCATCCGAATTACTAACTGCAGTTCAACAGGCTCACTACATCGCATTGAGCTCGCAAGCTAGGTTCATAAATTTAATTTGTAACAACAAAAATTCAAATCTTATGTTGACTCAAAATAGGAATGTATCAAAGATTGAATATTTTTGTAGTCCATTAAGTAATAAAATATGACAGAAGAGAATTATTCAACAGCGTTTTATACCTCCCAAATAGAAAACCTATCCGTTGAACTTAAAAAGTATACACAACGCTCTAAGCTATGGGTACTTGTTCGGCTTATCACTTTTATAGGAATTTGCTTGTTGGCTTATTTTACCTTTCCATATACCCTATACTCAACCGCATCTATAATATTAGGAATCGTTTTGTTTCTTTTTTTTATTAGAAAAAGTGTTGAGAACAAAGAACAACTTACTTATGTAAAGCACCTCATAGATATAAATGAAAATGAAATCAAGGCAGCTCACTATGATTATTCTGACTTTTATGATGGAAAGGAATACATCAACCCCAACCATCCATTTAGTTACGATATGGATTTATTTGCCAAAGGTGGTTTTTTTCAATTGTTTAATAGGACTGTTACCAAGAAAGGCGAAAAACTCCTAGCAGAGAGGTTGACGAAAGGAATAAATTATAAAAAAGAAAGTACGGACGCAATTGACGAGCTGACGAATAAAAAAGAATGGTATCAAGGTTATTTGGCCCATGGAAGTACATTAGAGAAAGAAGTAACTGAAGTAGATATTGATGCAGCTGTCCAAAAAGATTTTCCTATAAAAAAATTTATTCCCGCTTTGCGTTTTATTCTTCCTATATTGGCAGTTGGAATAAGTCTTGCATACTATTTTGAGTTAATAAATGGGTTGCAGTTTCTATTGGGTGCAGTCGTCATATTTTTACCTATCCGTCAATTTCTAAAAACAACAAATGCACTCCATCAAATGTTATCAGCAATAGGCCATCGAGTTTCATCTATGCAAAATCAACTCGCAATTTTAGAGCCTGAAACATTTTCTTCAGATTTACTTTCAAAATACAAAGAAGTGCTTTTTCTTAAAGATAAAAATGGGAAAAAAGGGTTAACTGAACTCTCAAAATTGGTAAAGGAAGCCGAGTACAGAGACAATATTCTCGTTGCATTATTCCTTAATTTTTTCCTGGCTTGGGATCTCCGTTTATTGGTAAAAATGAAACATTGGAAAGACAATTACGGCGAATACGTAAAAGACTGGGAAAAAATAATTTATGAACTCGAAGTGCTTATTTCGGGTGCTAACTTCCGGTTTAATTTTAAACAAGACACATCCGTCCCAAATATTACAAATACCCCAAACGAGATTATAAAAGTGGTAAATATTGGTCATCCTACAATACCTCTACACAAACTAGTGAAAAACAGCTTAACCCTCACTTCTGAAGAGCAATTTGCGATTATTACTGGCCCAAACATGGCAGGAAAAAGCACATTCCTAAGAAGCATTGGGATCAATTTAATGCTAGCACAAGCAGGGTTTCATGTTATGGCAGAAGAGTTTACATTTCCCGATATGAAATTATACTCCAGTATGCGAACCAATGATGATTTAAATGATGAGACCTCCTATTTTCATGCTGAATTACTGCGTTTGCGGTTCATTGTAGATGCTGTAGAAAAAGGAGAAAAGGTGTTTATTATTTTGGATGAAATTCTTAAAGGAACCAACTCCAAGGACAAGGAAGAAGGTTCTGCAAAATTTCTGCAGAAGTTGAATCAATTACAAGTAAAGGGAATTATTGCTACTCATGATTTATCCCTTACCCAACTGTCTAATGTTTATTCAAGTATCATCAACAGATATTTTGATACACAAATAGAAGGCGATAATATTTCCTTTGATTATTGTATTCATAATGGGGTAGCAAAGAATATGAATGCAAGCTTTCTCCTTCGTAAAATGGGGCTTATAGACCATTAATGGTAGTTCTATTCTTAATACCATGACCTAATGTCAGAAAAAGTGACTTGGCAAATTATTTGATTATATGAAAGCAAACAATTACATTTATAATGTGTTAAGATAAGTAATGAATATAAACCAATAATACAAAAAGTTATGGCAGTAGAAATAACAGATGACAATTTTGATGAAATAGTAATGAATTCTGACAAACCTGTAATGGTAGATTTTTGGGCAGAATGGTGTGGACCTTGTAAAATGATTGGTCCCGTTGTTGAAGAAATACATGGAGAATATGAAGGGAAAGCAATCATCGGGAAAGTTGATGTAGACTCTAATCCAGGAGTATCTGCAAAATTTGGAGTACGCAATATTCCAACGATCCTATTTATTAAAAATGGAGAAGTGGCGGACAAGTCTATTGGAGCAGTTCCAAAAGAACAACTTACAAGTAAATTAGATGCTATTTTATAAGTTTTTAAAAACTTTCAGAAAAACTCTGCTATTTTAGTAGGGTTTTTTTTGTCCTCGTTCACACTCTTCAGCTACACCCCAATTTTATCAAAAATTGACTTGTGAATTTCTTCTGGTGACAACCATTCTTCAAGACTGCTAAAACAACTTATAGTATAGAAATTAGATTCCTCTGCAATTAAATCACGGTACTCTTGTAAAACATTTCTTTGCAAATCTAAAGAATCTTCATGTATATCCGTTTTGCCATTCAGATACGCTCGATCAGTACCTGTTCTTGATTTTTTTAAAGATCGCTCTATATAATGAAAGGGTACATCAAGAAAAAATGACAGGTCTGGATGTGGCAAATCATTGTGATTAAACTCAAAATCTAAGATCCAATTTTTTAACTTTATTTTGGCTTCTTGATTCTTTATTTTAGCACATTGAAAGGCAATGTTTGAATGTACATAACGATCCATAATGATTAAATAATCTTCTTGAATCCATTGCTTTAGAATGCCTTTATGTTCATTCCTGTCTTCAGCAAAAAGTAAAGCAACAAGTTTCGGATGAACATCATCGAGTGAACCAAATTCACCTCTTAAATAAGCAGCAATTAAATTTCCGTAGACACCTTTATTCAGCATTGGAAAGTGAATAAACTTGTGTTTTATATTGTTTTCAATCAAACGATCGGTTAGCAATTTAATTTGAGTAGATTTTCCCGCTCCGTCAAGACCTTCAATTGTTATTATTTTCCCTGCCATTCTATATAAAACTTAGAACATTAAAATGTCCTGTTGTGACAAAAATATTAATATTTTTGAATTATGAATCCACACAAATAGTTAAACCATAGGTTTCGAGAATGAAAAACCTCATGAAATAATGACCAAAATCTCAAATTTTTCTAACTTGCAAAACTTTATCCATAATTTTATAAAATGGCATTACAAGAAGAGTTAAAAACACAAGGGGATTACTTATTTAAAAACAGAAGCTTCCTACCCTTAATTATTTTGGTGATAGGCTTGCTGGTATTCGCATATTCTCAATATTACAAAACAGAATCAAACCAAAATTGGTTCTCAGAAAATTTCAATTTTATCTGCTTAGCAATTAGTCTATTGGGACTTGTTATTAGAATCATCACTGTTGGTTTTACACCAAAAAACACTTCGGGAAGAAATACAAAGAACGGACAAGTAGCAGAAGAGATAAACAACACAGGAATTTATTCTGTCGTTCGTCATCCCTTATATCTTGGGAACTTCTTCATGTGGCTCGGTGTTGCAATGCTCACAGCAAATGCGTGGTTTACAGTAGCATTCATATTATTCTATGCGTTCTATTATGAACGAATAATGTATGCAGAAGAAAGTTTCTTGCGCGGTAAATTTGGAGAAGCCTACTTAAAATGGGCAGAAATCACACCTGCAATTATCCCCTCATTTAAAAACTATAAAAAACCTGTTCGTTCTTTTAGCACTAAAAAAGTGCTGGCCAAACTAAAAAAGTGCTGGCCAATGAGAAGAATGGACTTTGTGCCATCTTTCTTCTATTCTGGCTCTTTGATGTGGTTGGATATTTAATCTCCAATTGTGTAAACAATAAACCTTTTGAATTTGAACTGAATTTTTGGTTTTATGGTGCGCTTATATCCACCGTTATCTATTTCATATTAAAAATTATGAAAAGACGCCAAATGTTGGATGACTCTAAAGCATAAAATAAGAACATTTTATAGAAAAATGGCAGGATTATAAATCCTTAAATGCTCCGAATACCGAGATAAACCCAAACATTCTTCCAGAACGATGGGTTTATATCATTTTTTATCCGCTTGTCACGCTTATGCACGACAGACTCCAATAAAATGATAAAAACCCACCCTGTTCCGGGGTGAGTTTCATCTCTTAGTGACCCCGACAGGATTCAAACCTGTAACCCTCAGAGCCGAAATCTGATGCGCTATTCAGTTGCGCCACGGGGCCATATTTTGGCGTAGTGCGCAACTAAATATACAAAGTATCAGTTGCGTCACAGAGCCATTTTTTGGCGTAGTGTGCAACTAAATATACAAAGTATCAGTTGCGCCACGGGGCCATATTTACTTTTATTTATTGACCTCAAATAAAGAACTACAAAATTAAAATAATATTCATATAATAAAACCAAATATAATTTATTATATTCGTTTTAATCAAAAAAATTGCCATGAAACTAGTGTATCCCCTTTTATTTATGCTTTTGACCTTTCAACACAATGCTTTTACCCAAAGTTGTGCATCTTCTGTCCTTTTGCCCAAAGGAAAGACTTGGACAGTTTCCAACTACAATAAAAAAGATAAGTTCACTGGAAAAGTTAAGCGATCTGTAATTGTCTCGAAGCAAGAAGGAAACAAGTACATCTGGGAAATAGAGCAAAAGACATACGACAAAAAAGAAGAGTTAATCAATACAAGCGTATATACAATTACATGTGAAAATGGAGATTTTGAAGTGGAAGCAACTGGCCTAGTTCCTTCAGAAACACTAGAAATGTTGGAAAATCTAGAATCCAGTGTAGATGTGGAGATGAAGCAAAATACAATTAATTATCCAACGTCGAAAAGGACAGATTTCAAATTAAAAAACGGAAGTGTTGAAATGAAGGCAAAAGCTTATGGAATGCTTGTTATTAATTTGACTGTTTCTGTTTTAGACCGAAAAATTGTAGGATTAGAAACCATTGAGACAGATGCAGGCAGTTTTGAGTGTGTAAAAATCAATCAAACCCTCCAAATTAAAGACAAACGAAAAGAGAAAAACCATCCAACAGTAATATGGTACTTGCCTGGTTTTGGTCCTATTCGGTCAGAATTATACAGTCCAAATGGAAAGCTCATGGAGTATTCTGTTGTTTCCTCCATCTCTGGTTAACTAAGCGTTTTGTTAAATTATTTTGGCTCAACCATCAGCTTAAATCCAATACCGTGAACATTTTCAATGTTAACTTTAGCATCATTAGAGAAGTATTTTCTCAGTTTTGTAATAAAAACATCCAAACTTCTTCCCACAAAATAATCATCTTTTCCCCATACTGCATTTAAAATCATTTCTCTAGGCACCACCTGATTTTCAAATTTACACAACATTTTAAGGATTTGAGCTTCCTTTTTTGTCAGCTTTTTTTCAAAGTTAGGCCCAACAAGAGAATAGTTCTGTACATCATAAGTATAGCTCCCTAAGTTTACTTCGGTTGGACTTTCTTCATCATCTAAGCCATCGACTCTTTTTAATAAAGCACGAACACGCACCTTAAATTCAGCAGAGCTAAATGGTTTGGTAATGTAATCATCACCACCCACATTAAATCCTTTAATCTTATCCTCTGTCATGGTCTTTGCTGTAAGAAATAAAATCGGGACTTTTTTATCAATTTTTCTAACATCTTCAGCCAGACTAAAGCCATCTTTTTTAGGCATCATTACATCAAAAATACATAGGTGATAACTTCCTTCATGAAATTTTTTAAACCCTTCATTTCCGTTCGAGGCCAGATGTACATCATAACCCTCTTGCTTCAACTGATCAGCAATAATAAATCCGAGGTTTGTATCGTCTTCTACAAGTAATATTTTGGGTTTCATCTTCTTTTTGTTTTAAATATTTGGTAACCAGATATAAAATATTGTTCCTTTTCCTAGTTTACTTTGCACTTTAATCTTACCACCGTGTTTATGAATTATTAAATGCACGTAATACAGTCCCAAACCAAAACCTTTTACATTGTGCAGGTTTCCTGTTGAGACACGGTAAAATTGTTCAAAAATCTGATGCAATTCATCTTTCGCTATTCCTATTCCCCGATCCTCAACACCTATCTCAATTCCTGCATTTCTGTTCTTTGTTGTCACAGTAATATTCGGTTTTTCTTCAGAGTATTTTACTGCATTGTCGAGTAAATTAATTAAAATATTTGTAAAATGCACATTATCTGCATTTATTAAAACATCTTCAGCATCCAATTTTAAATCAATATCGCCCCCCATTAGAGTTTGATTGGAAGTGAAATTCTCTGTAATTTCAGTTATCACTTCATGAACATTGATTTCCTCCAACTGCAATTCAAGGTCGTTTCGATCCAGTTTTGCCATGTTAAGAACACGCTCAACTTGTTGTTCCAAACGCTTATTCTCTTTAAAAATAATTTCAGAATATTTTTTCCAGCGTTCTTGGTCAACAGAAAAGTTAGCATTCATCAACATTTCACTTGTTAAAGCTATTGTAGAAATGGGTGTTTTTAACTCATGCGTCATATTATTAATAAAATCCGTTCTTACTTCCGAGAATTTCTTTTGTTTAATAATTACGCCAATAGAATAAGCAAAAAAGACCAGTAAAACACCTACAATAATAGCAAAATAAAGCCATGGTGAACTCCCTACAATTAAATCATTTTCCTGCTGAGAAAATAAATCTGGGAAATAGACATAGAAAAAGTGACCATCTTCATTCTTTAAAAAAGTTGGTGGCTTAGTTGTATATGCCCCATTGCTTTTTACTGATTCGTATAGGGAGTCTTTGGTAAAATGAACAAAATTTAAAAAAACAATGCTATCATTGAAACAATTATAGACACCATATTGAAAATCTTCAGCAATATTGTGTTTATAAAAAGCTCTTTTCAGAAGTTGTTCTAAATAAAAAGAAGGCACATTGTCATTGATATCTACCAAAAAATAATTGATCCCTTCTTGCTTTACCGTTCCGTAAATACCTGATTTATCTGAAAGATAATCCTTTATTTCTCTATCAACATCTTTTAATGCTCTTGTAACCGCTTCCTCAAATTGGATTGTATTGAGACTGTCCTGTCGTTTTTGAAGTACAACCGCATCCTTTTGGGCACGAATTGTCCGTTTGATCCAAAATCCCTGAACCATTAAAATACTAATAATCGACAGAACACCGATTAGAATAACAGCATTAATCGTTCTCCTGTTCATACTTCAAATTAAACTTATGAATAATGCAAGATAATGTGATGACTTTCATCTAATAGTTCTCGAAGTAAAGTTAATCATACGGATCAATCAATTATATTTAATTCTTTTCCTGTCTCAATAAAAGCAGTAATGGCTTTATCCAAATGCTCCATTGTATGTCCTGCTGAAATTTGAACTCGAATTCTGGCTTCTCCTTTAGGAACAACTGGATAAAAGAACCCCGTTGCATATACCCCTTTTTCCAATAATTTATTGGCGAATTTTTGCGACAAAGCAGCGTCGTAAAGCATAATAGGAATAATGGGAGAATCCCCTTTTACGATATCAAATCCTGCTTCAACAATAGCTTTCTTAAAGTACTTTGTATTTTCCTCTAGTTGATCACGCAATTCAGTAGTTGAACTAAGAATATCAAAGACTTTAATGGCAGAACCAACAATTGAAGGTGCCAATGAATTAGAGAACAAATAAGGTCGTGAGCGTTGTCTTAACATATCTACAATTTCTTGATTGGCTACTGTATATCCACCCATTGCTCCACCAAGTGCTTTACCCAATGTCCCTGTAATAATATCTACTCGATCCATTACGCCAAAATATTCTGGAACACCACGACCGGTTTTTCCAATAAATCCAGCAGCATGACTTTCGTCACTCATCACCAATGCACCGTATTTATCTGCTAGATCACAAATTTCATCCATTTTGGCAAAATCTCCATCCATCGAGAACACACCGTCTGTAACAATAATTCGATGTCGTTGGTCTTGTGCTTTTTTTAGTTGCTCTTCAAGGTCCTCCATGTCGCTGTGCTTGTATCGATAGCGCTGTGCCTTACACAAACGCACTCCATCAATAATTGAAGCGTGGTTTAAAGCATCTGAAATGATTGCATCCTCTTTGCCAAACAAGGGCTCAAAAACACCTCCATTTGCATCAAAGGCAGCTGCGTAGAGAATAGCATCCTCCTTGTTATAAAACTGGGCTATTTTCTGCTCTAATTCTTTATGTATGTCTTGGGTTCCACATATAAATCGTACAGAAGACATTCCATAACCATGTGTATCTAAAGCATCTTTTGAAGCTTGAATCACTTCTGGGTGAGAAGATAAACCCAAATAATTATTGGCGCACATTATAACCACTTCAGCTCCATTCTGTACTTTTACTTCAGCTCCTTGTGGGGTTATAATAATTCGTTCATCTTTATACACTCCGTCAGCTTTTATTTGCTCTAATTCTTTTGATAGATAATCTTTAAATTTTCCGTACATCTTATTTGTTTTATTTTCTAACAAAGCTAATCATTTTACATGAAATTAAGGTTTCTTTTATAGATTAACCTCCATGTAATCTCATCTAACCCGAAATTCTTTTAGTATTGGAATAAAGTTAACTTAGGGGTTGAATTAACCTTTAATTTTAACGCAGTAGGTTAATATGACCTACCCGATCGTGCCAAACACTTCCATAATCTTGATATGAAAGTTTCCAGACATAAGTTCCATCTGGACAATTTAATCCTTTATAGGTACCGTCCCATCCTTCTTTTATATTATTGCTTTCAAAAACTTTTTCTCCCCAACGATTAAAGATAAGCAATTTAAATCCTTGTATATTGCCCCCTTCTACACGAAACATTTCGTTATTTCCTCTTCCATCAGGGGTAAACGTATTGGGCACATAAATTAGAGGGTCAAAATGAATTCGTACTTTCTCTTTTACTTCACAGCCGTTTGTATCTTCAAACAAAACAGTATATGTCATTGCTTCTGGTGGCGTAGCAATAGGATTGGGGCAGTTTACACAAGATAAAAACTCACCGGGTATCCAAGTATAAATCCCATTTGGATCGCTACCTTTAGCAGAAAGCTGGATTTCATCACCTTTAAATCCATAATATTCAGGAATTACCCCAACATAGGGCTGAGGAAAATGATTGATATGTACTGTATCGAAAGCTGAACAACCATATTTATCAGTTATCATAACAATATAAAGCGTGGGTTTCTTTGGTCGTGCCAAGGTGACAGAATCGTGAGGATGATAAACATCTTCTGGAGGTGTCCAATTGTATTTTATTCCTCCATTAGCCCAAAGTAAGACTTCTTCTTCAGGACAAACAATAGTATCGTTTCCTGCTTCTGGGAACACTTCATCAACTTTAATCAATAGACTGTCCCTTACTGTACCACAAGGGTTTGTAAAATCTACATAATACCAAATGGTTTGTTCTGCGGAAATGGTGACCTGTGGTCCCGAAGTAGTATTAATGTCCTGATTTGGCGTCCACGTTATGGACGGTGCGCCTGTAGCAGTAACATTTACAATATCTCCTTTACACAAATGAATGGTATCTTCAAGAATCGGATGGGGAACATCTTGATACACTTGAACAAAAACCTCTTCCTCACGTTGGCAACCATTTATTGTTGTAATATCAGCTGTAAAATTCATACTTTGATCTGGAGCAACTGAAATTGTGCTTGTATTGTCACTGCCTATTATTGCCTCTGAATCAGGTGCCGACCAAGAATAACTGCCACCACCACTTGCCCAAATTTGGACAGTATCTCCTTTACATATACTCACGTCATCACTGGCATCAGATGAAGGAGTATGCACCTGTAAAGTCAAGCTCAAGGTATCCACTCCACAAAGATTAGAAACAACAACAGTAAATACAGTGGTAGAATCAACTACAGCTTTAGGCGTTGCACTTGTTGGATCATCCAAAACATTTCCCGGCGACCACAAATAATCCGTTCCTCCTGATGCTTCTAACTGAAAAGTATCTCCAGGACAGATGGGAGCAGATGGTTGAACTATAGACCCATTAAAATCACTCACTTCAATACTTAAATAACTTGTATCCGATTCAAAACAGCCTTCTCCATCTACTACAACAAGCATCACATCATAAGTTCCTGGTGAAGCATAATAGTGATTGGGCTCAAAGTCGGTAGAAGTTGATCCATCTCCAAAATCCCAAAAATACTCATCCCCATTTTGAGAGTTGTTTTGGAAATAAGCAGAATCAGGCAAACAAATAAAAGGTTCGGGAGCAGAAAGACTAGAATGAATTGCACCTAAATCAAATTTCCAAGCGGCCAAGTTGCAATTGCTGCTGTTGTTGGTTTCGGAATAGGCTCCAGGAGTGGTTGTAAATCCATTGCTATTTCCCCCACAAGCACCACAAACAGCATGATAAATACTGCCTTTCTTATCAAACCGACTCGTTCCCCCATCTACATGATTGTAGCTGCTGTTCACTCCTCCCATAAAGGTCCCATAATTCAATGCCGTAGCGTTTTCTGATAAAACACCTATATAAAAATTATTGCCATTGGTGTTGGATTCAAAAGCATCTGATGTTGTGATAAAACCATTGGTTGTACTTCCCGTAGCTTGTGAATTACTGCTATTTACCATTCCTCCCCATCCTGTATAGTAAATTTCATTACAATTAGAAACCAAAAAGGCAGTCGGAGATATTTCGACTACTCCATTGTGTCCGCCTACCCTAGTTGACCAATTGAGTGTTGATAAATCTGTTGAATATTGCTGAATAAATTGTCCCGAATTCGGGTTGCTATACACCCCACTGCTCACCAACATATTGCCTAAAGTTTGCCCATAAACATAAACTTGATCAGATTGGTCGAGTTGCACAAAAAAGGATTGGTCATAACTGTTTGTCCCGATATAAGTTCCACTCAATACAGCAGAAGTTGTTCCGTCTAATTCGGCAACATAGCCATCTGCAGACCCCCCTTGAAAGCTTGTTTTATAACCACCGCTAAATGGCAAATTTGTTGATTGAGTACCTCCAGTTACATACAAAGAATTCGAAGAAGATGTTTGAATTGAGAATCCAGAATCATCGCTTCCTCCTCCTAAATAAGTTGACCAAATTACAGTGGATAAATCAGGTGTCATTTTAACTACAACTCCATCTTGATTTCCCCCTAATGTAGTGTTTGAACCGTTAATTATAGGAAAATCTGAAGATTTTGTGGAACTTGTAAATACCACGTCTCCATTGTGGTCTAAAATGATTTCTCCTCTAAAGACATCACCGTAATTGTAATTTAATGAACTGATGTTCATCCCATCATTTTCAGCACCACCCATATAAGTGCTTCCCAATAATGAAGTTCCATCAGCACTTAACTTGGAGATAATGATATCGGTTCCAAAAAATGCAATGGCAATTTGGGTTGTGCTCGGCCCTCCATTATTTTGTGTTTGAAAAGCACCTGTGGAAAGCGGGAAATTGGTTGAGGAACTGATGCCCAAAATATATAAATTCCCTTGGCTATCTGTAATAATTGAGTTGGGCGTTTCGTTGCCGTTTCCTCCTAAATAAGTAGAATATAACAAGTTGGTGCCATCGCTTGAAAATTTACTGATTCCAATGTCAATTTGATAAGAAGTGAGTACAGAACCGTCCCCTCCGTTAAAAGAATGGTCATAAGATCCAGTTGTTACAGGATAGCCTGTTCCAAAAACAATTCCGCCAGCGATTAAATTCCCATCATCGTCTGGAGCTGCTGTAAAACCCCAATTGTCACTTGTAGAACCAGTAAAAGTTGAAAATGTTAAACTCGGGTCAATAATTAAAGTCTTTGTTGAATCATAACCTTCTGGCAAAACAAAAGTAACTGTATCTTGATTGACCCTAAATTGAGAAGCTACAGGTGTTTTTCTTCCCGATTCATCCTGGTTCCATGAACGCAAGTCATTTTCATAAATCGACCCAAAGCGGGTTTGAATTTCAATCTGATCATTGGATACATTTAATTTGGTCATGCCTTCATAAAATATCTGAATTACTGAAGGGTCAACCCCTGGCGCCACTCTGAAAGAATATTTAATATATTCAGGAGTTGTATTCATAATCAAATCAATACCTGGATAAAAATCAATAAGCTCTATGGCTTTGTATGCATATACTTTTGACTTCCATCTCGACTGATCTTGCCCTAGAAAATAATTGTTATAAAATGAAGAGGAATCACTTTCAATAACTTCTCCTTCCCATTTAGAATTAATAAAATGACTGTGAATTGTTTGGTTTTTGACCTGATCAACGTTCGCTCCTTCATGAGCAGAATGATAAACATCTGACAAATCGTTGAGAGCAAAAGTAAATTGGTCTTTCCCAACAAAGAAGTTTCCATTTGTTAATCCAACATTATATAGGATACGACTGTCCCACTGCCCTCTATTGGGGAGGAACCAAACCTCATCTTGTTGAGCCAACAGAGGATTGATAATCAATACCAAAAAAAATCCGATAAGTGTTAAACGTCGCATTATTCAAATATACAAATACTCACTTTATTCTTAAGAAAGATTCATGTTAAATCCTGTATAGTATAACTATTTTAATGGCTTAAGGTTGCTTTTTTGATAAGTTTTAACACAATTCTCATTTTTTTATGGTAAAAAAAGATATAAGGAGTATTTTTGTACCAGAAAAACAACAAGTCAATGAGTGATTCAATAAAGCATGAATGTGGGATTGCGCTTCTCCGTTTAAAAAAACCCTTAGAATTCTATTTAGACAAGTATGGATCGGCCTTTTATGGACTGAACAAGATGTATTTGCTAATGGAAAAGCAACGAAATAGAGGTCAAGATGGTGTTGGATTAGCCAACATTAAACTTGATATGAATCCTGGTGAAAGATTTATATCCAGATACCGTTCTGTTGCTGAAGAACCCATACAAGACATCTTCCAACACATCAATAAACGCTTTGAAGACATCGAACGCAAGCACCCTGAAAAGCTCAAAGACGTAGATTATTTAAAGAAGAATGCGGGTTTTACAGGTGAATTATTTTTGGGGCATTTACGGTATGGGTCAACTGAAAAAAAATTAGAAAGTTGCCATCCTGCTTTGCGCCAAAATAATTGGATGACAAGAAACCTTGTTCTGGCGGGGAACTTTCACCTCACTAATGTTGACGAATTGTTCAATGTACTTTTCAATTTGGGTCAGCACCCAAAAGAAAAGTCGGATTTAGTGACTGTACTTGAAAAGATTGGTCATTTCCTGGATGTAGAAAATGAAACACTCTTTCAAAACTACAAGTCACAAGGCTACGACAATCGGGAAATTACTTCAAAAATTATGGAGAACATTGACATCCCAAAGATTCTTACTCGAGCTTCAGAAGATTGGGATGGTGGATATGCCATGGCTGGACTTTTGGGTCATGGAGATGCTTTTGTGCTTCGAGATCCGGCGGGAATTCGGCCAGCTTTTTGGTATGAAGATGATGAATTGTGTGTTGTCGCATCTGAACGCCCGGTTATTCAAACAGCATTCAATCTAAAGAAAGAGGAAATCAAAGAATTGACTCCAGGAAGTGCTTTAATTATAAAGAAATCAGGACATGTTGATGAGCTCACAATTAATCGACCAAGTGAAAGAAATGCCTGTTCATTTGAACGCATCTACTTCTCAAGAGGAAATGATTATGATATCTACCACGAAAGGAAAAGATTGGGGAATTTTCTTGTTCCTAAAATTATGAAGAGCATTGATAATGATTTAGACAATGCCGTATTTTCTTTTATTCCCAACACCGCAGAAATGTCATTTTATGGCATGATGAAGGGGTTGGAAGATCACTTAAACACGGAGAAATTTCAAGCCATTAAAGACTTGGGGAAAGATATTACAGACAAAAAATTACAAAAAATTCTCAACCGCAAGACCCGTTTTGAGAAAATTGCCATTAAGGATGCGAAATTGCGGACTTTTATATCACAAGATGATACCCGGGATGATATGGTCGCACACGTTTATGATATCACCTATGGAACTGTTCGGCGCCACAAAGATACATTAGTAGTTATCGATGATTCTATCGTACGTGGAACAACTTTAAAACAAAGTATTTTAAACATCTTAGACCGATTAGAACCGAAAAAGATTGTGGTTGTTTCCTCGGCTCCACAGGTTCGCTATCCCGATTGCTATGGTATTTACATGACTGAAATGAATGAGTTTATTGCATTTGAGGCTGCCATTGAACTGTTAAAAGAACGGGGAAAAGCTTATATTCTTGACGATGTATACAAAAAATGTAAAGAACAAGAACAAGCACCTAAGGAGCAAATAAAAAACTATGTTAAAGAAGTTTATGCTCCTTTTTCTGCAGATGAAATTTCTGCCAAGATAACGGAAATTCTAACCCCAATTGGAATGCAATCAGATTTAGAAATTTTGTATCAAACCATTGAGAACCTTCATGAAGCTTGTCCAAACAATAAGGGGGATTGGTATTTTACTGGCAATTATCCTACACCTGGAGGAAACAAAATGGTCAATAAAGCATTTATTGATTATATTGAAGGACTTTAAATATAAATTTTCTTTATGAAGAGGCAAACGGCTATCTTGTTCTATGTTTTGGGCTTTTATGTCGTATTTCAGTTTGCCTGGTGGACATATCTTCTTGTGGAATTGAGTGCAGAAATCAATACCCCAGATGCGCAAGAAAAACAATTTATCATGATTATTGGAGAAGGCTTGGTCTTCTTTTCCTTACTTTTAATTGGTCTTTGGAAAATACGAAGTTCAATTCAAAAGGAAATAAAGATGTCAAAACGACAAAATAATTTCTTGTTGTCTGTTACCCATGAATTAAAAACACCTTTGGCTTCCAATAAATTGAATCTTCAGACACTCATAAAAAGAAAAAGTTTAGACAGAGAACAACAGGAGCAACTTCTTACACAAGCCCTCAATGAAAACAATAGGCTCGAAGATATGATTGAAAACATTCTGACAGCAACTCGCATTGAAAATCAGCATTTTAAACTTAACTTGGAAGTTTGTAATTTAAGTGAAAAAGTAAATCAGATCACAAACAATTGGGCGAAGAATAGGATTCCAGTCCAACTGAATATTACAGCAGACATTATGTGTAAAGTTGATTTATTTATTATTAAAACTGTACTCCATAACCTTTTAGAAAACGCCTATAAATATGCAGGAAAAGCCGCCACAATTGAAGTCTATTTGAGAAAAGACAAAGACAACATTGTTTGGGGCGTAAAAGATAATGGCAAAGGCATACCACAGCGGTACAGGAAAGATATTTTTAATAAATTTTTCCGTATAGGAAGCGAAGAAACAAGAGGACAAACAGGGACAGGACTTGGTTTGTATCTTGTAAAGAATTTACTTTTTTTTCATGGAGATACTATATCATACATGCCCAATGTACCCCAAGGATCTCATTTTGAAATCACACGAAAAAAGAAATGCAGTAATTTCTCTCTTTAACCCGCACCAGCCGACAAGAAAAAAAGTGAAATAGGCTAAAAAGGATCAGTTTTAACATTGTTATGATTCCAACCAAACACTATTTATTCCTCACCACGTGAACAAAGCCGTGTTCTTGTTTTTCTGTTCCTGAATGATCAGTAATTGTAAACTTATAGAAGTATGTTCCATCATCTACAGGCTGCCCAGATTTTGTTGTTCCATCCCAAGTAAAGTTAACATCATTGCTTTCAAACAGAACATTCCCCCAACGGTTTACAATCACTACATGTAACGCTTTAGCATTTTTTGCATTAATAGTAAAGAAATCATTTTCTCCATCTCCATTTGGAGTAAATATATTGGGTAAATCATAAAGAACTGGAAGAACAACTGTGATTTCTTTAGAAGTTTGATCTGTACAAGTACCTTCTTGAGTAATTAATGTAACAGTGTACGTTCCTTCTTCAATATATGTCTGGTATTGATTGTTCGTATTACTGACTGTTGTATCCACTCCGTTTCCAAAGTCCCAATAATATGATGAAGCAGCCTCAGAGGTATTCACAAAAGTGACATCTAAAGGAGACATTCCAGAATCAGGATTGGCTTCAAAACTTGCTTCTGGTGGTGGAGTTTGTTCTACCAAAATACTGTCGAGTACCTTACAGACATCATCTTCAATTGAGAAGTAATACCATCCTGCTGATCTATTCAACCAAGCTGTTGCACTTACAGAATCCCCAGGAATTGTATCAACAATAGAGCTTGTCCAAATGTAAGAGGGGGTTCCAGTAAACCCTGATCCATATCCTACTACGGCACCATCACTTTCTCCACAGGTGGCTATAAACTGTTTCAAAGAGTCGATATTCAATGTTTGATGTAAAGTAATTGTTGCGGTATCCGTGTATTGGAATCCACAAGCATCTGTGGAGGTAACCAAATATTGGACAACGGTGTCATGACCATACGCCTCCCCAATAATTGGATTGCCGTAAAGGGTATCTTGAGTACCTATTTCGTTCCATGAATAAGTGTACGGTTCAAAATGGAAGTTGTCTTCTGTTAATGCGCTTAATGGAATACTATCGCTAGAACACAGAACTGTTGTATCTGTTGAAGTAACGATAGAGTGGGGTTCGTCATCAATCCAAATTATTCCTTCTGTGTAAATTGTATCTCCACAATTATTGATAGTATATGCAGATATAATGATATTCTCCAGACCTTCTGGTATATTATCTTGTACAGGTGATATTGTTAAAGAATCTTTCGTTTGCCCTGGAAGTAAGACAATACTATCTCCAGGAGCAAGAACTGGAAAGTCATCACCTTGTGTTGCTGTTCCTCCAACAGTAAATATAATAGATAAAGAGTCGTTCGATTGTGAAGCAGGTCGAGAAAAATATACTGTTCCTTCACTACATCCTTCAATAAGCATGGTATCTGAGGTGCTTGTATTGGCTTCTATTGATATATCTACACCCTCCGATGAAAACGAGTTGGCTTCTAAAAATACACCGGAATTAAGGGCAGTATCATCTACATTCGAGATTGCCATTTTAATATGAAATGTATCATTACACACCAATTTTGCATTGGCTGACAAAAGCACTGTTGCTCCATTATAACCTCCAGGTACACCTCCCATCGTGCTGTTGTAGGAATTGGTCCAATATTGTGCATCTATAAGCCAATTGGGGTTGACATTAGAACAATTCGTAGAGTTGCCTCCAGTGGCTACTCCCGAATTTACTGTATTGATTCCCACAGGTGTTCCATTGGGATTGCCAGGGATGGTATCTGATCCTGGAATAATAGCAAGGTTAACTGAATTGTTACTGTAAGGACCAGAAATGCCTGGACCAGAAATAAAAAACCCAAATACATCATTATAATCAGAACATGTATAGCTAGAATATTCAGAAGAGGCAAACATATAGTTAAAAGAAAGGGTATCTCCTGAGGGAACAAAGTCAAATTCAACAATCACTCCATTGGTCACTCCATTTCCACTTAAATCAATAGCGTTTAAATCGGAATCGTTATTAACAGAAGGTGCACTAAATGTATTCAATAAAACCCCTTCGGCAATTGGAAAGGTTCCGCCACCATTATTAAAATGGCGCACAGAATTTTGCGCAGTATTGGCCGAAGCAGGTGAGCCATTAAACGTAACATTAAATGCATTAACACCTGATCCCAAAAGTACATTCTGCACGGCTTGTGCTGGTGTCATACTTGGATTTGTCAATTGGATTTGTTGAGCAAAGGAGTGGGTGTTAAATAACAACATCCCCAATGTCAAAATTAAAAAAGAAAAGAAATTTTTCATGTTTGTGATCTTTATCTCCATAGCTCTAGCTTAGTTTCTGTTTAACATTTCAAATAATAAGACGAATTTTTATTAAAAATGGTTGCAAACTGTTTTTTTTTTACTGAAAGTTAGCTACACTAGCATAGGCAGCTTAGAGCTACTACTCTCCATGCTTACCGCTCCAAATATAAATCCAATTCGTTTAATGATGTGCCATTGCTACAGTGCCCAGGCTAATTTGAATACCGTTGGTGGCATCAAGAATAGCTTTGGCAGCAAACTCTAGAGTTGAACCCGTGGTCAAAACATCATCAAGCACCATAACATGACGATATTTCTCAATCTCACTTGCTTGTGCTGCAAACTTTCCTCTTACATTCTCGTAGCGCTCTTCTTTTGATTTTTTTGTTTGTGAAGCATCATCTGATTTGCGATACAAACCATGAACAATAGGTATTTCCAATGCTTCTTGAACGCCTTCTGCAATCACCAAACTTTGATTGTATCCCCGCAAAAACTCCTTTTTGGAATGGAGAGGAATCGGTATTAATGCTTCTATTGATGCAAATTTTTTGTTATTTTTTAGCCGTTGCCCAATCATTCGCCCCATAAAATGACCCAATGCTCTCCCTTCGTGATATTTTATATGGTGAAGGATTTTTTGCGTAGAATTTCCTTTCTCATAATAAAGTAAAGCATAAACATTTTCTGCTTTTATCCGTCCCCAAAATAGTTCATCCGCTATGCTCGATACTTTATATTTTTCAAAATACGTCAAATGCAAATCTTGTTCACATAAAAAACAAAAATGTTCTTGTTGAACACTCAATTCCTTTTTGCAAATAACACAAAATTGAGGATAAAATAAAGAAATGAATCCTTCCGCATATTCCTTTGCTATATCGCTTATTTTAAAATTCATACCCCCAATTTATTACCCTCTTGTCTTTCAGTTTATTCAGTTTCAAAATCTTTGCAAATAATATCACAATTAATTTATTATCAATATCTTAATACAGATCAACCAAGTGGTAGACATCTTTTTATTAGGGATATTGTTGCTTTTAAATTTAAATAAGTTTTTTAAATAAACCAAACCGCTTTTATGTGAATATCTTTTATTTTGATGTTAATAAATCATGCTAACCACTCTATGCAACGAAAAGAAATTTTATAAACAATCGAAAATATTTCTTGTGGATTTCTTTTCATTGTTTTCATAAAATATTATGCCTTTTTTTGTCCTCAAGTGCAAGACTTATTATTGCATTACAACTACAAAAACATCAACAGATAAAATATGTCACAAACAGAACCTATTCTAGAAGAAAATAAGAACAGATTTGTTTTATTTCCCATTCAACACAAAGACATTTGGACGTTTTACCAACAACAAAAAGTCTGGTTTTGGACCACAGATGAAATTGACCTAAAAGCAGATTTAATCGACTGGGAAGTTAAGCTCAGTAAAGATGAACAATATTTTATAAAGCATGTTTTGGCATTTTTTGCTGCTTCAGATGGTATTGTCAACGAAAATTTAGCAGAAAATTTTTTATCAGAAGTCCAATATACCGAGGCCAAGTTCTTTTATGGATTCCAAATAGCAATGGAGAATATCCATTCCGAAACCTATTCTATGCTTATCGATACCTACATTCAAGACACCGCAGAGAAAAACCATCTGTTCAATGCCTTAGAAACTATGGATTGTGTTCAAAAAAAAGCCAACTGGGCGCTCCGATGGATTGAAAAAGGCAGCTATGCCGAACGTCTTATCGCTTTCGTTGCAGTAGAAGGTATCTTTTTTTCTGGATCTTTCTGCTCTATATTCTGGCTTCAAAAACGCGGTTTAATGCCGGGCTTATCTTTTGCCAACAAGCTTATATCCAGAGATGAAGGTCTCCATTGTGATTTTGCCTGCTTGCTCTACAATTCTCATCTGGAAAATAAATTATCACAAGAAAAAGTGCAAAAAATAATCTCAGATGCTGTAGCCATAGAAAAAGAATTTGTTATCGATGCGCTTCCCGTGAATTTGATTGGAATGAACTCAGAATTAATGGCACAATATATTGAGTTTGTCGCAGATCAACTTTTAGTTGAACTTCAATATGAAAAACTATTTGATGTAACTAACCCTTTTGAATTTATGGGTGTATTAACCCAATAAAACATTAATAATTTAACCTAATTATGAAAATATTTAAAGAAAAGAAAAACAAAGAAAAGTTGAATTTAAATCAAGTTGAAACCTTTATGAAAGGACTAACTGATGGATTGGATCCTACCATCTCTATTGATTCCATCTTGTCGGAAGTTGAAAACGTATATAAAATCGACAAAAAAGAACAAACTCTACCTCAACTATTGATAAAGTCTTCAATGGCTAAATCAATCTTGCACCCCGATTACCTCGTCTTGGCTTCTCGTATCTTTGTAGCGGCACTACATAGGACAACAAAAACATCTTTTGTTGAAAAGATGGAAGACCTGTACAAGTTAGATACAACATCAGGTGCTTCTTATCCGTTAATAACTGCTGAACAAATCCAAATCATCAAGCTACATAAAAAACGTATAGAAAAAGCAATCGATTACAACAAAGATTATGCATACAGTATCCTTGCTTTAAATGAATTAAAACAAACTTTATTGGCGAAAATTGAGGACAATATTGTTGAACGACCTCAAGATTATCTCATGCGCATCGCTGTAGCCATGCACAAAAACAATATTGACGAAATCATAAAGACCTATACGTTAATGTCTGAAGGCTTATTTCTATACCTGCCTTCTAATCTGCCTTCGCATCAAACAAGGCAAAAATATTCTCCAAAACCCTATTCAATTACAATAAAAGAAGAAAATACAACTTCTTTTTTCAAGATTTTATCTGATTGTGCACAAATAACGGAATCAACCAAAGAAATAGGTATTTCCGTTCACAATGTTCCTTCTAAAACATTTATATCCACTCTCAATTTATTGAATGATACCGTAGATTACATCAATCAAACAAAAGAAACAGACGAGCGTCCATTTACCTTGTATATAGAGCCATGGCATGCCAACATATTTGAATTCTTAACGTCACAAGACGACGCTTCGTATGTCGATGCTCATATTTCCAACTTAAACCGTGCATTATGGTTACCTGATTTATTTATGGAACGGGTCGAAAATAATGGAGATTGGACTTTAATGTGTCCAAGTGTGTGTCCTGGTCTTTCTGATGTTTATGGCAGTGAATTTGAAACCCTTTATAAAAAATATGAGGTTGAAGGAAAAGGGCTGCAAACCATTAAAGCCCAAAAAATATGGTTTAAGATTTTAGAAACTCAAATAGAGTCTGGGACCATTCGGATTCTATTCAAGGATCAGTATAATCCTAAATTAAGTCGTTCTCAAGCTACGATTAAGGCATCAGAACACTTAAAACAAGCGTGTAAACCTTCTCATTTTGCAGGCTTATCTCTTCCACAGTTTGTAAACGACAAGAATGGTTTTAATTTTAATCAACTTTTCGATGTTGTTGCTCGTATTATTAGGACTTCAAGTTCCTCAACAGAAAACAACCATTTAAACGACGATAAAACAGGAGATACTCTCCCAGTCCATATTGAAGTTCAAGGATTTGCTGAGCTGCTTCTCAAACTAAAGCTTCCTTTTTGTGCAGAGGAGGCGTCTCAAATAAATAAAGAAATTTTTGAAACTATTCAGTTTGCAGCAGCAACAACATCAAATCAATTGGCTAAAGAAAAAGGCATTTGCAAATCAAGAGAAGAGGATGCCAATTGGAAAGATTATTTTCACCTTGATTTATGGAACATGCCAACAGGTATACGTTGGAATTGGATGAACCTAAAAAAAGCAGTAAAAGAATATGGATTGTACATTCCCTATAACATTACATGTTCATTTGATCCTAAAGTTTCAAAGATATTAGGGAACGTCAAAGGATCTTCTCCAATTTCTTCCTATGTTCAAACCCACAAATGGTCAACTTCTGACGCCCTTGTAATGAATGCATACTTACTTCATGATCTAATTGAAAATAAAGTATGGACGCCCCTGTTATTACAAGAAATTATACAATCCCAAGGTGCCGTCCAAAGCATGAAAAATATACCAGCATCTATCCGAGAGGTGTACAAAACAGCGTGGGAGGTTTCACAAAAAAATCTTATTGACAAGGTATCAGAACGAGAATATTTTGGAATAACATCACCATCTATTGAGTTATTTGTGACAAATCCCAATTTCAATAAATTGACTTCCATTTATTTCTATAGTTGGAAAAAAAGATTACGCACTGGGCTCTCCTCACTAAGAACGAAAATAGATCCACAAACCATGGATTTTTCTATCGAAAAAAAGCTCTCAATGACACTTCAAGAGGCCAAAAAAGTATAAAAACATCGGAAAAATAATTAAAGTTTTTACCTTTGGATCTCAAAATTAAAAAAGATAAACATGAGCTCAACAGATGCAGTTAATCAAGGAGATGTTAGTTATTCGATAAATGAAAATGGGATTGCAACAGTAGAATTTTTCCATCCTTTAAGCAACTCATTACCTGGTCGTTTATTGAAAAAATTAGCGGAAACAATTTCTATTTTAGGAACAACCAATAAAGCGAAAGTTATTGTTATCCAATCTCAAGGAAATCGTGCCTTTTGTGCTGGAGCAAGTTTTGACGAACTGCTTTCAATTAAGGATTTCGATACAGGCAAACGTTTTTTTATGGGTTTTGCCAATGTGATAAATGCTTGTCGAAGATGTCCTAAATTAATTATTGGTCGTATCCAAGGCAAAGCTGTTGGCGGTGGTGTTGGCTTAGCTTCAGCGGTTGATTATTGTTACGCAACAAAATATGCATCTGTCAAGTTATCTGAATTGGCAGTTGGTATAGGTCCTTTTGTTGTTGGTCCTGCTGTAATTCGAAAAATTGGTGTTTCAGCCATGGGACAATTATCCATCAATGCAACTGAATGGCAAGATGCCAATTGGGCAAGAGAAAAAGGACTCTATTCAGAGGTATTTGATGATATTGAAGCAATGGACAAAGGGATAGCGGCATTAACCCAACAACTTTCGAAATCCAATCCTGAAGGCATGAGATTGTTAAAAGAATCTTTATGGGTAGGTACAGAGCATTGGGATACATTACTCGAAAACCGGGCTGCAATGAGTGGAAAATTGGTGTTATCAGATTTTGCTGTCAACGCTATAAGCGCTTTCAAGAAGAAATAGAATCAAATTTAGATTGTAGATGGAGGATGAGATTCGTAATTTACAGATAATAATAGTTTGTATAGTTGCTGGTGGGAAACACAACGATATTTAAATTGATTCTGATTATTTAAGTATGTTTGCAGTTAGATAGTGAAGTAATGAAAAAAGCACTTTGTTTTCAATGTCAAAAATGGTCTAACGACACAAAAATATGTGAACATTGTGGAGCGGTAATCAGTCAAGAATTAAAAGACGATATTCAACGCAAAGAGAAGGCAAAATTAAATCCACCAAAGCCTCCTTCTGCACTGGAACGTGCTTTTAATTATCTAAAATCTTCCACAAATCCCATTCTTAAGATGATTTACTACATCTTAATGACGATTTGGTTTATATATGTGGGAATAGTTATGTTTATTATGTATTTGGCATCATTAGTTGTAGGATAATGAGAACAATAACACATCCACTTTTCATCTTCTTGGCTTTGGTTTACACTTTCTACTACTTCCTAAAACAAACCGATTTTGTATTTCCCGTATTAATCTCTAATTATTTGGCAGATCTCCTCAGTATTTTTTTGGTAAATACTTTTGCTTTGTGGGCAATTCGAAAAATACAAAACAATCCCCATTTGGAACTCCCCCCATATTTGATTCTCCTCAGCATTGTTCTTTTTACCCTACTTTTCGAAGTTTTACTTCCACAACAAAGCTCAGTCTATATTTATGATCCGTTGGATATTCTTTGTTATTTCATTAGTGGAATGACTTATATTGCATGGAGAAAATTATACAACAGCAAGACACAAACCCGAAAACTATAAGTGAAGTGCATTCAATAGAGTTTACACCCGAATTCCAAGACAGAGGTACATTGTAACATGAAATTGCTAACAATCCGTAAAAAACGTATAAAATCTATTCAAAAGATGATGAAAAACCCAAATGTTCTAATTGTTTAATTATAAGTTACTTATCTGATTAACTAGTCAGAATTATTAACTGCAGTTCGACAGGTTCAATACATCGTGTTGATTTCGCAAGTTCATGAATACCTTTAACAATTTTAGAGAATGAATAATAATGCGGGGTTACATTAATGGAAAAGCTCCTTCCCTTTTATGCTTTAAGGTCAGCCACAAGTTCACTTAATTTCTCTATTGTAACATGATCCATGATGACCACCTTAAACCATTTGGGTGATTTGTGATTGTCTGGAACCAACCCAAATTTATGGGCTACCTTTTCTGGAATGCATTCACTTTTAATCGTAATAATATTCGAAGAAGGATGGCGATAATATTTAATATTCAATTCATCCAATCGGTTACACATCCAAGTAGTTCTCTTTTGAAGTACATAAATTTTCTCCATCCAACCAAATGGTCCATAGGTCGCTAAAATCATCCAAACTGCAATTGCATTTGCTCCAGACCGACTTCCAATAAGTGTAAAATCTTCACCCTCAACATAACTTGCTTCTTTCGTATTGGCATATTGAATAAGGTTCTTTCTGATAATAAAAGTTCCCGTACCATACGGAGCTTGAGCCATTTTATGAGCATCTAAAGTAATGGAAGATATTTTTGGATTTCTAAAGTCCAAATGGTGATCCTTTTGTGAAAAAGGAAAATAAAACCCGCCAAAAGCACCATCAACATGTATAAAATAATCAAATCCTTCCTGCTCCAAGATGGAAGTATAAAACTCTGGCTCGTCAATAGATCCGAACATCGTTGTCATCATATTGGCAACAACAATAAAAGCTTTTACGCCATTTTCTTTTTGGTTATTTACAGCTTTCCTTACCGCCTCTTCATTGATAAACCTTCCTCCTTCAGAAACTTCTACTTTTTGAACAGGCAAACAAAAAACATTTCCCGCCTTATCAAATGAATAATGATTATCAGAAGAAGTGAGAATACAAATTTCCTCATTTTTTAATCCCTTCTCTTGAATAAAATAATTGCGATAAATCCATATTGCTTGTAAATTGGCTTCTGTTCCTCCAGAAGCAACATATCCGTCAAAGTCATCCTCCGCAGCCCCATTTAAAATATCGTGTGCACAAATTTTAATGAGCAATCTTTCTATCTCTTGAGTTCCTGAGAAAAAAGGTTCAGAATCACCTAAAGTATGGCATCCAATATGGTTTGGGTTGTGGATTAAAGTTGAAAGAAAAGGAGCATCCTTAAGAAAACTAGCATCTTGTGAATATACGTTCCGATCCAAATATGAAGCAGGAATTCCAAGGACATTTTGTTCGTTGTAATCCACATTCTTAGCAAGCGCTTTAAAAACTATTTCCTTAATTTCTTCGTTTGACCGTTTTACCCAATATTGATACATTCTGTCTTTTTTTTTATTTCGCAAAAGTAAAACAAACTATAGACTTTCGCAGGATTTTAGTCCAGACTATTAACTGCGTTGAGCTCGCAAGCTCGGTTCATCTGTTTTGTGATGGAAAGCTGAAATGGTAATAGGTTTGGGGAACACAGGAGTTTTTATGGTTCGGAATTGTAACCCAATTTTGGGGTATAAAAATTTCGAGCATCTCCAAAGATAGCAGGCAGTTTCGTGTTGGAATAGAAAATGTATAAATAACTCAGATTAAAGTTACTTCTCCACCTTTATTCTGATATCGACAGCAGAAATGGTTTTTTCCGTTACCAATAATGGATTCAAGTCAATTTCAGCAATTTCGGGCGCAATATGCACCAATGCCCCAACCCGAACAATAAGATCAATAAACTTTTCTTCATCAAGTGGAGGCATATTTCGATACCCTTCTATAATTGGATATCCTTTCAAGGCGTGAACCATTTCTCGAACTTCATTTTTTTCTAAAGGTGCTAAGGCATACGCTGTATCATTAAGGAGTTCTAAAAATATACCTCCAAAACCAAAAATCACAAGATGACCAAATCCACCTTGTTTAACTGCACCTGCAAAAAGCTCTTCACCTTCTAACATTTCCTGAACAAGAACACCTGTGGCCTTTGAAATCTGAATCAGTTCATCAAAAACAACATTCATCTCTTCCCTATTTTGGATGTTCAGTCGCACGCCATTTACCTCAGTTTTATGAACTGGTCCTACTACTTTCATAACAAGAGGAAAAGTAACTTTTTTCTGTATCTCTTTTAGGTCATGCCGATTTTTACAAGTAAATTGTTGGGCAAATGGAATCCCTGAAGCTTTCATTAATTCAGCGGCATCATCAGTACCCAAAAAACCATTTTTAGAGGCATTGATAATTCCCCTTATCTCCACAATATCCATCGGTGGAAGTTCTACATCGAAGAAATTGGGGCGTTGCATTGCATAAACATGAGCCAAGGCTTTTCCCAAAACAACCTCATCGGAGAAGTTAACTCTCCCATTTTTTAAAAAAGATTGAATCTCATTTTTGGCATTCATTAATGAAGGAAGAACAGGATATATTGGATGTTTACATGTTTTCATCTTTTGTTCTAAAACATCATAAACATCTTTTACATTAAACAGCCCTGGACTTCCAAACACCACAATCATTCCATCAATGAGTGGATGTTCATCACAAAAATCAACAATTAAGCCCAACTGTTCAGCGTTCCCAGTGGCTAAAAAATCAATGGGATTAGCAACAGAAGAGCCAGAATTCAGTTGACGGAGTAACTCCTCAGTATCTTTAGGTTCAAGTTGTGGAATTTTTAATCCGTTTGAAGAAAGCGCATCCGTCAACATTACCGCAGAACCTCCAGCATGCGTAATAATTGCCAGGTTTTTTCCCTCCAAAGGTTTTGTCAAGAAAACACCTGCGACAGTAATTAATTCCTCCCTGCTGCTGCAGTAGACTACACCTGCTTTTTTAAATAATGCACGTATCACTGTATCAGAGGTTGCCAAAGCACCTGTATGAGAAGATGCTGCTCTCCCTCCTGCTTCAGAATATCCTGATTTAATCGCTGCAATTTTACATCCTTTTTTGATGAGAGAAGTGGCGTGTTTTAGAAATTTAAAGGGATGTTTGATTTGCTCCAAATAGAGCAACTTTACTTTTGGACTTGTTTTTGGATCAAACGTAGCATCCATGTATTCCAACACTTCTTCAACTCCAATATGTGAGCCATTGCCAATAGAATAAACATTAGAGAAACGCAATCCATTAAGTATGGCAGCTTCCATAATAAAGACAGCAGTTGCACCAGAACTAGAGATTAATTCGCAGCCCTTGGGGTAGTATTCAGGAACTGGTGAAGTGAAAACACCCTTGTAATTTTCATTAATTACACCGATACAATTGGGCCCAATTAAAGTTGAATTCGAATCATTAATGTATCCCAAAAGCTCCTTTTCCAGTCGCTCGCCTTCCTCGCCTGCTTCAGAGAATCCAGCAGAGTAAATAATAAACGCCCTCGTACCCAAATCAATTAATTCCTTAATTATCGCCACACTTGCTTTAGCTGGAATAGCCAATATAGCCAAATCAACAACCTCTTTAAGCGCTTGAACTTTTGTTATATGATACACACCATCGATAGATACTTCATTTTTATTTAAAGCATATATCTTTCCTTTATAGCCTCCTTCTAGGAGGTTCCTCAATACTTTCCCTCCTGGCTTTTGTGCATTCATAGATGCCCCAACCACAATGATGTTTTGAGGAGCAATTAATTGGGTATTGATCATATTACTTTAATTTTTCAAATCTTGCCTGAAAAAATCTTAGATATTTAGGTTCATACACCATTTTTAAACCCTTTATTTTATCTCTTCGCTCAAAAACTGTAGCTGCTGACTCTGCTACAACATCCATGTGGGCTTGAGTATAAACCCTTCGGGGAATGGTAAACCGAACCAGTTCTAATTTCGGATAATAATTTTCTCCGTTTGGTTTTCTTCCCGCAGAAACAACTCCTCTTTCCATTGTTCTCACACCAGAGTCGATATAAATCTCACTGGCCAATGTCTGAGCTGGAAATTCATCCTGAGACAAATGGGGAAGGAATCTTTTGGCATCAACAAAAATACCATGTCCTCCAATTGGCCTTACAATAGGAACACCGTATTCCTGCATTCTTTCACCCAAATACTCAACCTGTCCTACCCGTGCTTTTTGGTGTTTGTCACTCACACTTTCTTTGATGCCGACAGCCATCGCTTCCATATCTCTTCCCGCCATACCGCCATACGTGTGTAGTCCTTCGTAGACAACCACTAGATTTCTGGCTTCCTCAAATACATCTTCGTCATTGGTTGCTAAAAATCCACCGATATTCACCAAAGCATCTTTTTTGGCACTCATGGTCGCCCCATCAGTAAGAGAACAAATTTCCTTCACTATATCTTTAATTTTCACATCATGATAACCCTCCTCCTTTTGTTGAATAAAGTAAGCATTCTCTGCAACTCGAGTCATATCGTGAATGATCTTAATGTTGTGTTTCTTGGTATATGCCCTTAATTCTTTTAAGTTACTAAGACTAATTGGTTGTCCTCCCGCCATGTTCACATTTGTGGCTATACAAACATAAGAGATTTTGTCTGCTCCATGCTTGTTGACCAGATCTTCTAATTTATTTAAATCGACATTCCCTTTGAATGGGAATTCATTTTGAGGATCGTGTGCTTCATCAACAATAATATCTACAAATGTACCTCCCGCCAATTCTTGATGCAATCGCGTTGTTGTGAAATACATGTTCCCAGGAACATAATCTCCTCTTTTGATTAAAATTTGCGATAGCATGTTCTCTGCCCCTCGTCCTTGATGGGTGGGAACAATGTACTTATATCCATAATATTTTTGAATGGCTTTTTCGAGCTTATAAAAGCTCTTACTCCCTGCATAGGCTTCATCTCCTAGCATAAAAGCCGACCATTGTTGATCGCTCATAGCGTTTGTTCCGCTATCTGTCAATAAGTCAATATATACATCATCAGACTCTAGTAAAAAGGTATTAAATCCAGCTGCTTTTAAAGCTTTTTCTCGTTGCGGTTGTGTAGTCATTTTGAGCAACTCAACCATTTTCATTTTATAGGGCTCTGCCCATGATCTTCTTTCAATTTTTGACATTGGTTTATTCTTTTATTGGTTTATTTTTCTATTGGTTTGAAATGGGCAGTAAAATGCCTTAAAAAAGGAGGTTCATAAGTGATTTTATATCCGTTTTTACGGTTTTTCATCTCTAAGATATCATCAAAAACATCCAATACATAGTCAATATGACTTTGGGTGTACACCCTTCGTGGAATTGCTAAGCGAACCAACTCATTGGCTGCGGGAATAAGTTTTCCTTGTTCATCGTATTTTCCGAACATTACACTTCCTATCTCTACAGTGCGAATACCTCCTTTTAGATACAAGTCGGCCACTAAGGTTTGTCCTGGATATTCTTCCACAGGAATCTGATTGTATAATTTTTTAGCATCGATATAGACAGCATGACCACCGATAGGCCAAACAACTGGAACACCTTTTTCTTTTAATTTTTCACCTAAATAGGCGGTACTTTTAATTCTATAGTTAAGGTAATCTTCATCAAAAACTTCTGTTAAACCTATAGCCAATGCTTCCATATCTCTACCAGATAATCCACCATAAGTTGTAAACCCTTCAGAGATAATTAATAAATTCTGACATTTAACAGCTAACTCTTTATCTTTTAATGTAAGCAATCCACCCATATTCACAAGACCATCTTTTTTAGCACTCATGATAAAAGCATCTCCAAGGTTAAGCATCTCATGTGCGATTTCATTATAGGATTTGTTTTCATATCCCTTTTCGCGTTGTTTAACAAAGTAGCTGTTTTCTGCAATTCTACATCCATCAATAACCATCATGAGGTGATGTTTATCACATATATTGCGAACAGCCTTCATGTTGGCCATACTTACCGGCTGTCCGCCAGATGAATTATTTGTAACCGTCATCACCACGGCTGCTATTGAATCAGGGGTTCTTTCTTTGATCAATTGCTCCAATTTCACAAGATCTATATTTCCTTTAAAAGGTTCAAATGAAGCCACATCATCGGCTTCTTTACAAACAATATCAATGGCTTCAGCTCCTGTGTATTCTATATTGGCTCTTGTTGTATCAAAATGTGTATTAGAAATAAAAGTTTTGTCGGATCCCCCTATTGTACTGTATAGAATGCGTTCTGCGGCGCGCCCTTGGTGAGCGGGTAAGATATATTCCATTCCCGTTAGTGATTGGACCACGGACTTAAGGTGTTCCCAACTTCTTGCTCCTGCATAACTCTCATCTCCCATCATAATTCCACTCCATTGTTTATCACTCATGGCTCCTGTTCCGCTGTCGGTTAATAAATCAACGAATACATCTTCAGCACGCAGAAGAAATGGATTGTATTCTGCCATTTTTAAAGCTTTTAAACGGTATTCTTCCGTTGTAACTTTTAAAGGTTCAACCATTTTAATCTTAAATGGTTCCGTTAAGGTTCTCATTCTTTCACTCATATAGTAATTATTTCTGGATGTTTTGTTCTTATCTTCAGAATCAAATGCATAAAAGTAATTGAGTTTCGTTTTAAATCGGATTATTTTGTCCGAATTAAACAAGTTTACTGATAAAAATCATTTTTAGATGCATTTTAAAGTATGAAAATTGTATCATTATCGGTAAAAAATAACTACTTTTGGCGCAAGTTTTAGAAATAGTAAACCCCGATAAGGTAAAGGATGAGTTTTAAATCAAAAATTAAAGATTACCTACAATTTACGAAATTCAGATTGTCATTAACTGTAATTATTTCAGCCTTGGCTGGGTTTTTATTTGCAGGTGGAGGAACTTGGCTAGAGGCTTTTAATTTACTTGTTGGAGGTTTATTGGTAACCAGTGCGAGTATAGGAAGCAATCAAATTTGGGAGCGGAAGCTAGATGCAAAGATGCCCCGAACACAAGGTCGGCCCCTGCCCAGCGGACGCATGTCATTAATTGAAGCCTATATTACAGTTGCTTTAATGTTAGGCATAGGTTCATACCAGCTTTACCTGCTCAATTTCAACACCATGCTTCTGGGCATCATTTCCTACATCTCTTATGTTTTTATCTATACGCCTTCAAAGCAAGTTACTCCTTGGGCAGTAATTATAGGTGCTTTCCCTGGAGCGCTCCCACCAATGATAGGTGCCATTGCTGTAACCAACCAGTTTGCCGCCATGCCTGGTGCTTTATTCTTTGTCCAGTTTGTATGGCAGTTGCCTCATTTTTGGGCGATTGCATGGGTGTCTCATGACAGTTATCAAAAGGCCGACTTTCATCTGCTTCCTTCAAAATCAGGAAAATCAAAGTTCTCAGCTTATATCATAGTGTTATCGACCGTTCTATTGATTCCTTTTTCACTCACTCCTTGGATTTTGGATTTAGTCGGAACATTCTCTGTGTTGGCCGCTACAATTTTAGGACTCATTTTCTTCTTATATGCGTATAGATTGTATCTCACTTTAAATGAGAAAGACGCTTTAAAGCTCATGTTTGCTTCATTTATCTATTTGCCCTTGATACAATTTGCCTATGTTATTGATAAATATTATTTCTTTGTCCCCCCTAATTAATTCTTAATAAAACAGTATTAAACTCTCGAACTATGAAAGAAAAATTCACTGACTCATATCCGTTAAAAGTTCAGGAAAAAGTAAAAAAACAACTCTCTTGGATTATTGTATTAAGTATATGCATGATGTTTGCTGGCTTTACTTCTGCTTATATTGTTTCAATGGGAGACAGTTTTTGGATCAAAGTCAATCTGCCCCTTCCCTTTTATGTCAGCACAGCCATTATCATTGTGAGCAGTATTACTCTTTCTATTGCTACACGGTCTGTAAAGGCTAAAAAAGTGCAAATGGCGAGAATTTTTATGATCACTACACTTTTATTGGGTGTCGGTTTTGGAATTTCTCAATTCATTGGCTATAAAGATTTGGTCAATGATGGAGCTCATTTTGTATCAAAAATTATTGTTGATAAAGGCCGTTATGGGGATTATTATGAAATCAAAAAAGATGGAGAGTATTTAACTGTTGAGGACAATCAGTATTACTTCAAGGGACAGAAATTAGAAGGAAAAGAAAAAAAAGAGTTCCATAATTTTGCGCAACAATTTTTAACCTATAATCTTTCCGATTTAAAAAATGCAAACATCAACTTTGATGGATTTACATTGCTCTACAAAAGCGAGCCACTTGTTTATGCCAACGGAGAATTTATTCGGCCCAACGGGGAGAAGTTAAAAAAACTTGATTATGAAAGATTACAGCAATTGGCAAGAAACATTGTAGATGATAGAGCCGATTTTTTCGTAAGCGGAGAATTGGGAAAAGATTTTAGACTGTCTTATAACGGCAATCAATTGGATTATAAGGAACGTACCTTGATGTATAAAGGGCAACCGCTTAGTGCTAATTTACAGAACAAATTGTTGCGCGGAAACAGCGATAAAAGCACAGCTTACTTTTATATTATCACGATTCTACATTTGCTCCATGTTATTGCTGGATTGATCATGTTAATTGTAATGGTAATTCGCTCATACACAATTAAAAATACAGATAAAATGTTAATTTCTCTAAAATCAGGTTCCATTTTTTGGCACTTCCTAGGGATTTTATGGTTATATTTGTTGCTATTTTTAGTATTTATTCATTAAATTCGCAAACAAAATTATTTAAATAATGTCAGAACATACTTCTAGTGAACTAAAGAAATACACAACAATGGATGGCAAGGGCTCTCCATTTGGGGTGAGCTATGGTAAATTAATGATTTGGTTTTTCCTCGTAACCGATGCACTTACATTTGGTGGATTCCTCGTTTCTTATGGGGTGACACGATACTCATATGGAGGAGCATGGCCTATAGGTGAAGAAAACTTTACAAAAATTCCCTTTATAAGCGGCGATTTCCCTTTGGGATATGTCGCCTTTATGACATTTGTTTTGATTATTAGTTCAGTAACTATGGTTCTGGCTGTGGAAGCAGGTCATCGTATGGATCGTAGAGGAGTTACCAAATGGTTTGGATTAACGGTATTGGGCGGACTCATCTTCCTCAGTTCTCAAGCTTGGGAGTGGGCTCACTTTATCCATGGGACTGAATTTGGAGCTGTACAATTAAAAGACGGATCACAAGCAATAGTAAAAGGAGAATTTGGCGAACTCGAGAGTTTTGAAGTCGTCAGGCCAGGGCCAGCCTCCCAATACGCCAGTGGAGATGTTATTACAGATGCAAACATATCTGCTGAAGAAGGTGACTTAATGCATGCTTTTCGACATGCAGCTATGCACAGAAGGCTTGCGGGAACAGGTGATGCTTTAATGATAACTTTAGGGGATGGAACAGTAGCTAAAGTAAATAAAAAAGCAGATCAGGATTTACAACTGTTGATTAAACAACCTGGTGCTGAATACGAGCTAACATCTGCCGCTCATGATGAAACAAGAATAGATGAAAGCGAAGGATCAAAAGCACTGTATTACGAAGCACTTACAAATGGAAGAGTTATTTATGGTGCCAATTTAAGACAGAATGAATACGGTCCACAAACGTATGCTCAATTCTTCTTCTGGATTACTGGTTTCCACGGATTTCACGTAACCATTGGTGTTATTGTTAATCTCGTAATATTTGGAAATATTTTAAAAGGAACTTATGAAAGACGAGGCCATTATGAAATGATTGAGAAAACCGGTTTATACTGGCACTTCGTAGATTTAGTTTGGGTATTTGTATTTACATTCTTGTACCTTATTTAACAATAAAATTAATTTATTCATTTGTATATATTTTAAACCATGGAAAGAGACGATATTATAGAATACTCCTTATACAACCACCATTCTGAAGAAGAAGGTAAAGTAAAAAGAAGAAACATTTGGAAAGTAACTTTACTGCTTTCTATTGTAACACTTATAGAAGTACTTTGTGGTGTTTTTGTAAAGCAAGGTAGTGATGCATGGACAGCCATGAAAGTTGCATTTATTGTTATGACAATAATTAAAGCATTTTATATTGTATGGACGTTTATGCACATAGGCGATGAAAATAGATTGTTGCGTATAACTTTAATGGTTACCTACATCATATTTATAGTAGATATCTTAATTCTCCTTCTTATTGAAGGTGCGGCACTAGCAAAAGTTATGTGACAGTTGATCTCGAAACATCGTCTGATTTGGCAAGAGTAAATAAGAAAAAAGAAGCACTTAAAAAAGTGTTAATTGCGTTAGTCTTATTTGGACCTGCTACTCTTATGGTCTTATTTACCATGGGCAAATGCAACAACCAATATCAGGAACTTCCCCATTTTGGAGAAATGCCTCAATATGAGTTTACTGGAGCAAACGGAAAAGTAGTCAATAATAAAACACAAGAAGGAAAAATTACCATCTTTACAACGTTACAAACCTCTTGTCCGCAAGCTTGTGCTATTGAGTTGTTCCGTTTTAATATGCTGGTCTACCAATATTATAAAAAGAATAGAAAAAATCTTGATTACGTAGATATTGTGTCAATTGTAACAGACAAGGAAGGAAATCCTGTCGACCATCTTGATGAAATGTTATTTACCCTAAATGATATGGTTACAGGATATGATTCAACATTGTGGAATGTGGTTACAGGTGATCCTAAACAGATATATAATATAGAAAATAACGGAATCAACCTTTATAAAACAGAATCTGATACGGCTTTCGCCCAAAAGTTTTATTTGGAAATTTTACTACTTGTTGACCAACATAATGAGCTCAGATTTGTTAGAAGAGGAAACAGTGAAGGACTAATAAGAGATTTTGAACAACATGTATCGCTCTTACAAAAACAATATCGAGATGAAAAAAATAAACAGTCAGAAGCCAAGAAAGAATAATCCAACATTTCATTTCTTAGCCTTCCCATTGATCACGCTATTTCTTCTAGGTTGTAGCAACTCAACGCAAGAAAAAAATGCGGTTGGTCTTCCCATAATCGGAAATTACGATATAGTACACGCCCCCATGGAAGGATATGAAGTTGGTGACACAATATTCCATAAAGTTCCAGAATGGACGTATTTAACAGAAGATTCTATCCCATTATCATCATCCGAAATTGAAGATAAAATATGGATTGCTGATTTTTTCTTTGCTACTTGCCCTACAATTTGTGTACCCATGAATGAATCATTAAATGCCGTGAGGGATTCTCTTATGGAAATCAACAATGACATGGCATATATCTCCTTTACAATTGATCCTGAGAAGGATACACCCGCAAATCTAAGAGCGTATAGAAAAGAACACAATTTTACTGGAGAAAACTGGTATTTCCTCACAGGAGACCAAGAAGAAACAAAACAACTCGCATTGGAAGGTTTCCAAATATTAGCCCAGGAAGATAAAAAAGCACCTGGTGGTTTCTTACACAGTTCAAATTTTGTCTTAATCGATAAAAACAAACACATTCGGGGAGTCTACAACAGTTTAGACGAACAGGATTGTCAACGATTAATCAGTGATGTAAAGCTATTGCACAATGCAAAATAAAGTCAGAACACCCCAGCAAATAAAAAATTTCAAGAGACTTATTGTCTTTTTGTCTATTTTTATCCCAATTACAATTGCACTTCTTTTCAATATAAAAATTGGAGGTGTTGACTTGACCTTTTTGCCTTCTATTTATGCTACAATTAACGGGGTAACTGCCTTAATTTTAATTGCTGGAGTTGTTGCTATAAGAAATAAGAATAGAGCTTTACACCAAACCTTGATGAAGACTGCCTTGGCTTTATCCTTACTCTTTTTGGTGCTTTATATCTTGTACCACATCACTTCTCACGAAACCCATTATGAAGGTGATTATAAGATGGTGTATTACATTATCTTAATCTCTCATATCTTTCTTAGCATAGGTTTCGTACCTCTGGTTTTAATCACTTTCTTCCAAGCTTGGAAAGGCGACTTTAAAAGGCATAAGAAATGGGCACATGTTACCTTCCCATTATGGCTATATGTTGCAGTAACTGGTGTTATTGTTTATTTGATGATATCGCCATACTACTAGAGTTAGAGGGAGAATGAGAACGGGAGCAGGAACGAAATTAACTTTCAATTCTTAATTGGTAATTGACCAAATATTAACTTTGGAAGATGATTATTTCTATTACCTTTGCATTGTCTCAAAAGGGGTGTTGACTTTTAGTCGACTGAGATTATACCCATAGCACCGGAT
This sequence comes from uncultured Fluviicola sp., assembly GCA_964585545.1. Taxonomy (GTDB): domain Bacteria; phylum Bacteroidota; class Bacteroidia; order Flavobacteriales_D; family Crocinitomicaceae; genus Brumimicrobium. The sequence continues at coordinate 21,040 of CAZPDT010000001.1, read as the reverse complement.
CAGGTTAATACCTGCGGCGGGAAATGAACAAAATAAAGTGTTAATTCTAATTAATTATTAATCCAAGAATTAGCCCCTTGTTCTTGTTAAATGTTTAAAGACATGAAGACAAGAGATGTTTTAAAAGCCTTAACAGTGGCATTGTTACTGTCTTCTAGTGCTCACGCACAGTTCCAAATTTCAGGTAAGGTTAAAAATGAAGAGGGCGTTCCTATTGAAGGCGCTACCGTAAGCCTTGTGAACAAAAATAGAGGCGACATTACCGCTGAAGACGGAAGCTATCTCATTAAACCTTTAAAAGAAGGAACTTATGAAGTAAGAGCACAGTTTTTTGGCTATGATGCCCATACAATTACCCTTAAATTAGATGAAGATAAAGAGGTTAATTTTTCGCTTCACGCTTCTTTTTTCCTACAAGAAGGTATCGATGTGAAAGCTGTGCGGGCAGACAAGAAAACACCTACAACCTATACCAATTTGGATGCAAAAGAGATCAAAGCATTAAATTACGGGCAAGATGCACCTTATCTCCTACAAACCGTTCCTTCCACCGTAGTTTCATCAGATGCTGGGGCAGGTGTGGGATATACAGGATACAGAATTCGTGGTGTAGATCCAACCCGAATCAATGTGACCATAAACGGTATTCCTATCAATGACGGAGAATCACAAGATGTCTTTTGGGTAAATATGCCCGATATTAGTGCTTCTATGAGCAGCATGCAAATTCAAAGAGGGGTTGGAACATCATCCAATGGAAGCAGTGCTTTTGGATCAAGCATCAACATATCGACGGGTCAAGTCCATGAAAAACCCTATGCAATAATTGACAATACATTGGGTTCTTTCAATACTTTAAAAAATTCAATTAGCGCAGGGACAGGCTTAATGAAAAATAATTTTTCAGTTGATGCTCGCATATCTCGAATAAGTTCTGATGGTTATATCGATCGGGCAAGTACAAAATTAAAATCCTATTACGCTCAAGCGGCTTATCACGGTAAGAAATCAAAATTACGCCTCCTAGTTTTTGGTGGAAAAGAAAAAACATACCAAGCATGGTATGGAACCCCCGAAAGCAGGGTCAATAATGACCAACAAGGGATGTTGGATTATGCTGCCCGCAATGGATTAACTGAAGAAGAAACAGAGCATTTACTCAATTCAGGAAGAACTTACAATGCCTATACATATTCTAACGAAACTGATAATTACCAACAATATCATCACCAATTGCACTATGCGTATCAGTTCAACAGAAAGTGGAACATGAAAGCTGCTGGATTTTTCACAAGAGGGAAAGGCTATTATGAAAATTATAGAGTAGATGAAGATTTTTCGACGTATGGATTTGCCCCAGTAGAAGTCAACGGGGACACCATCACTCAAATGGATATGATCCGTCAAAAATGGCTCGACAATTATTTTTACGGTGGTATATTTAGTGTTAACTATAATAATTTGAAAGGACTTGAATTGCTTCTTGGAGGAGGATTTAATCAATACCAAGGAGCACATTACAGCAAAATTATTTGGGGAGAATATATGCAAGATAATCCTATTGATAAAAAATATTTCGAAAACGATGGCCTTAAAAATGACGGAAATGTCTACTTAAAAGTCAATTACCAAGTGAAAAAGTTGAACTTCTTTGCTGATGTTCAATACCGCTATGTAGATTATTCATTTTTAGGTATTGATGAATACGAAGGCAAAATAGAAGAACGCAACCAAAAAGTAGACTATAACTTTTTCAATCCCAAGGCAGGACTATCTTATATTTTCAATATACACCATTCTGTCTATGCTTCTTATGCTGTTGCCAATCGAGAGCCTGTTCGTAAAGATTTCCGGGAACAAGTCGCCGATCAATATCCCGATCCAGAGGAGCTATATAATTTAGAAGTAGGCTATCATTTGAAATATAAAAAAGGTTATTTGAATGCAAATGTTTATCGTATGGATTATCAAAACCAATTGGTGCTTACTGGGGAAGTTAACGATGTTGGCGGTTATACACGCACCAATGTAGACAAAAGTTATCGAATGGGCCTTGAGCTTGAAGGTGGCTATCAAATATTGAAAACTTTTGGATTCAATGCCAATTTCGCTTTAAGTCAAAATAAGATTAAAAATTTCACAGCTTATTTAGACAACTACGATACCAATTGGAATCCTCTTCCACAAAAGGAAATTGATTATGGAACGACCGATCTGGCGTTTGCACCTTCTATTATTAGTGGATTGAGCCTGCATTATACACCCATTAAAGGATTGAGAATAAGTTTAATGAATAAATATGTAGGAAAGCAATACCTCGACAATACTTCAAGTGACTCCCGTTCAATGGACGCCTATTTTATCAGTCATTTGGATGTGTCCTATTCATTTGCAGCCTTAGGTCTGAAAGAGATAACCATTAGCGGCAGAATCAATAATCTCTTTAATGAAATGTATGAGAACAACGGTTATACCTATTCATACTATTTAGGAAACGACAGGATTCAGGATAACTTCTATTATCCACAAGCAGGAAGGAACTTCATGGTGAGGTTGTTGTTGAAATTATAAAAGAAAGTCACAATAAAGTTTTCAGTATTGACCCAAGTCTCCACGAGAAAGCTACTTTTTGTCACTTAACCCGGATTATTCATAGGTTTTTGTTATGAAAACCTATGAATAGTTCGGGTTTTCATTTATCATTCAAACTTTTCAAAACCTTGATATCCATTTGATTTTTTGGCCTTCCCGCTCTAATTTTACTTGTTATTAAGTCCTCAAGAGATAAAACGCGATAGCATAAGACTTTTTTTTCTCGGATAATAACTTCTTCAGCATCTTGGTATGCCTTTTCAAAGCTTTTATTGACATCAAAACGTGTAATAAGTTCTAGATTTAAGTCAGTAGGGGAAAACTTAACAGAGATATTTTGTTCTTGATCAGAAACGCTTGTAGGGAATTGTTGAATATCATATCCTAACTGCTGAAACACCTTAATTAAATTATTAAGATTTTCAGTGCCTGTATCAATCCAGAAATCTATGTCAGCCGAATGCCGTTGATAGCCATGAAAGTTAACTGCCCCACCTCCTACCAAAATCATTCGAACATTGTATTCTCCTGCTAGAACTAGGAATTTATAGATATTATCTGACCATGCCTCACTCATTCTTCATCTCTAAAATAAAATTATTCTTCTCAGGTTGCGCTCTATCAGTTTTTGTTTTGAACTGACTTACTTGCTCACTTATCTTTAAAAAATGCATGATTCTTTCATGTGGTGTTAAAGCCAAGAACTCTTGCTTTTGAATTCTATTGCTTTCTTCTTTTGTTCGATAATTGATTTCCATACTTATAAATATAGCAATAATTCAATTGAAATCGTGAGTTTTATAAAGTCATTTGTCTATTCGTGTTACTATTCAGCAATTTTTTTGAATGTTTTTACGTTTTTTACACCTAGAAATCCATTATAAAAGCAAGTTTTTGTAGGCTATTAATTCTTGAGTAGGGTTTATGTCTGGAGATCTAAGGTTAAGATGGTATCTTGCACGAGTTGGGGTAACTGTAACCGAGATGTAATGCAAATTTCTTTGAATTTCCTATACAGTAGCTTTACCTGTAAGTTCAATTCGTTTTGCCTTTAGTGTCATTTTTGACTGTTTTTGTTTAAACAAGTAGCGCAATAAGAGGAAAACGGTTTTCAATCAAGAAATCTAACCGAATCGTTCCCTATGCATTAAACCTTTCCAATTCAAATCCAGCCTTTTCAACTGCATTCTTAACCTGCTCTTCAACATTTTTTTTTGAAGCCTTTACTGTGAGTACTGATTTTGGACTGCTGTATTCTACATCCCAATTTTCAATTCCCTCTATAGCATTCATTCCTGGAGTGATCTTGTCTTTACATCCTCCGCATTTTAGGGTTGTTTTAAATTTTAATTCTTCCATAACTCTTATTTTTTTAGTCAATACTATTTTTCTATATTTTGAATTTATTTGTATACCAATTATAATTTAATTTGTTTTAACCGTAGACTGTTTAAGACCACTGAAACCGAACTAAAAGCCATTGCTGCCCCAGCAATCATTGGATCCAACAAAAAGCCATTGATTCCATACAAAACTCCGGCAGCAATCGGAATGCCGATTAAATTATAGATAAAAGCCCAAAACAAATTTTGTCTGACTCCTTTTACAGTTTTTGTAGACAGCCTCAATGCTTTTGGAATACTTGCTAAGTCAGAGGTCGTCAAGGTAATCTTTGCAACATCCATTGCAACATCAGAACCATGGGCCATGGCAATACTCACATCCGCTTGTGCCAAAGCTTCAGAATCATTGATTCCATCTCCAACCATTGCCACTGTTCTCCCCTCTCCTTGTAATTTCTTTACAAAATCAGATTTATCAGCTGGCATTACATCACCTTGAAAATTATCAATTCCAACTTGTTTGGCTACTGCTCGAGCTGTTTTTGAATTGTCTCCAGACAGCATAAAAACCTCAATCCCCATCGCTTTCAAATCTTCAATTGCCTGTCTAGATGTCTCTTTAAGCGCATCTGTAATAGCCAAAACAGCCAATAATTCTTGGGTGTCTGTATAAAAAACAACTGTTTTTGCTTCATCTTGCCAAATTTGAATGGTTTTTTCCAAATCTTTATCAATCTTAATTCCCTTCGCTTCTAACAATGCTCTATTACCAATAAAGTAATCTTTCCCATTTTCATCTTTTGCTGTTGCACCTTGCCCTGTTATGCTGTTAAAATCAGACATTTTAGCTGATTTCAATCCTTCTTCTTTAAACTTTCGTATTACCGCATTGGCTAAAGGATGTTCCGATTGTGATTCTAAAGCCAACAACTTCGACTTTAATTTATCTACTGATTCTTGGATGGTCGAGCTTCTCGGAATCAGCCACTTTTGATCAGTAACACTCGGTTTCCCCTTGGTAATCGTACCTGTTTTATCGAGAATAATGGTGTCAACTTTATTGCCCTGTTCTAAACTTTCTGCATCTTTGATAAGGATATTATTTTCAGCACCTTTTCCAATTCCCACCATAATTGCAGTAGGTGTTGCCAATCCAAGGGCACAAGGACAAGCTACAATAAGCACAGCAATGGAAGTGGTGAGTGCGTGAGTAAAAGCCAATTCTCCGCCTACAATCATCCATACGGCAAAGGTCACAATGGCAATTCCAATTACAATAGGAACAAAAACACTTGCTATCTTATCTACCAATCGTTGTACTGGAGCCTTACTGCCTTGTGCCTCCTGAACACGTGTAATAATTTGGGATAGAAACGTGTCTTTTCCCACTTTTTTGGCGGTAAATTGAAAGCTTCCTTTTTGATTCACTGTTCCTGAAAATACTTGCTCTCCTTCCGTTTTTTTGACAGGTTCAGATTCTCCGGTAATCATGCTTTCATCAACATAAGAATCACCTTTGATGACCACTCCATCAACAGGAATGCGCTCACCTGGACGAATCACAATTGTATTCCCCTTTTCAACTTCCTGAATGGGGATTTCTTTTGTTTCTCCGTTAATAATAGCATGAAGGTTTTTAGGTTGTAGACCCATCAATTTTTTTAATGCGGTCGATGTGTTGGATTTTGCTTTTGCTTCAAAAACTCTTCCCAAAAGAATAAAAGTGATAATTACTGTAGCTGCTTCAAAGTAAACATGAGGTTCAATCCCTTTAGAAATAAAAAATTCGGGAAAAAAAGTCGCAAAAACACTATATATGAAAGCAATACCCGTACTCATCGCAACTAAGGTATCCATATTGACTTTTCTGTGCTTGGCCTGTTTCCACGTGTTGATAAAAAAAGTACGACCAAAAATAAAAAGTATGGGAACAGCTAAAACCATGGATATATAATGTCCAGGCTGCCAATCCATAAAAAACATTCCAAAAACAAACACGGGCAACGTTAGAATCGCAGCACCTATCATTCGTTTTTTATTCTCTTGGAATTCACTGTTTTCCAAGTTCTTCTTTTCTTCCTCTTGATTCTCTTCACTAATGATGAGACCATAGCCTGCATCTTCCAAACTTGAATTCAAATCCTCTTTTGATACGCTGTTGGGATTGTAATCAATTAAAACTGTATTGGATGCAAAATTTACATTGGCTGCTTCGACACCCTCAGTTTTCTTTAATATATTTTCTACGCTAGCAGCACATCCCGCACACATCATCCCTTTCACGGGAAATGTCTTTTTCTCTATTGTTGCACTCATATTGTTTTCTGCTTTAATGTTCACCCGCACTTTTCATACGAATAGTTTGGGTTAAAGGTACAAACATAAACCGCAAAGGATGTTACGTTTATTTGTAGGTTTATTATGAATTTTTGTTTGGTTTAAAGAATAAATTAAAAGTGGTCGATACTTCTATGGTTTGGTGCTTTCAAATTCTTAAATTCAGTTAAAGTCATTCCCGTTTCCTTTTTAAAAACATTTGATAGATATGCCACGCTATTGTAATCCAATTTGTCTGCAATTTCGGCAGTGGTCAATTCATCGTAATACAAAAGCTCCTTAACCTTTTCAATTTTTTGTATAACAATAAAACGGTTAATAGTAATGCCTTCATTTGAAGAAAACAAACGACTGAGGTATTGATAATCGTGGTGTAACTGCTCACTAAGATAATTGGAATAGTTGGTTTTTAAAACTGTATCATTATGATGTATCTGTTGAATAATAAGGGTCTTAATTTCTGATATCAATTGTGCTTTTTGTGTTGAAAGCAGTTCAAAGCCAAGAGGTATCAACTTATCGTTCAGTTTTTCCCGCTGAACGTTATTGATTGGATGAAGCAATTCAACTTGACCAAGTTCAACCTTTTTTACTGGGATACTCAACTCTTGTAAAACACGATCAACAGCGGCAATACAGCGTGGACAAACCATGTTCTTAATATGTAATTTCTCTGCCATATTCAGTACCAAAGTTACGTATAAGAAAGGGAACTAGGAAAGAATTTGTCAATCAAAATACAAAAAATAATACGCTTCTACATTGTCTAGATAGGCACCGTCAAATCCAGCATTGAGAATTCTTTGCGTATACGAGTTGTCTCCCGAATAAATAATCTCTTGCCAATCTTTTTTCCAAAATTTTACCCAAATTTCATCTTCATAGCCTTCATATTCTTTCTTTAACCAAAGTGGCCGATGCAATTTCCAATCCTCTTTCCAATAGTACCTGTATTTTTCCGCAGAACCAATATTCATATAAGCAATAACGAGACGCTGGGCGCCATTTTGCTTTGTCTTTAGTTGAGTAACTTCTGATTTTGATAAGGCATTCCCTTTATAGAAAGCATCAATCAGAATCACGTCATAATTGGTCAATTGTAAAGCATTTAAATAAGTGGTTTTTGATGAAAACCCTTCATCACTAATCAAGTAAAGATAGTTTTGGGCATCTGAAAGTTGGTTAATGTTGTTGGTGTTTTCATTTATTATAGTGTCTGGAATCAATTGGTATTCATAATTGTCATTTTCACGAGGAAAACTCAAGAAACCGTTGTTCTGGCATTTTTGAACTGATGCGTTGAAAGTTGATGAATTCTGGATATAATCTGCCACCATTACCACTTTCTCTTTTTGGATTTCAATCGACATATCCAAGCGTTCTTGATCTGAAACGGCAGACCCCATATAGAAAAGTTCTTCAACACCAACCCCATCGATGGAATTTAAATACGCTTGGCTGAGCCCTTCCTCAGGTGATAAATCATTAAATGCCAATGCTATTCCATTTTGAGGAACAATGATAAAGTTTGGATCCTGTTGTCTTGCAAAACTTGCAATTGCCGAAACAAATTCCTGCATTTTAAGCCCCTTTTTATTCGACCTTTTCTCCTTCGAACAAGCGCAAAATAAAACAAGGCACAATAGGATAACGATTTGTTTCATTGTTGTGATTTCTATAGTAAAGATATAAAAAATTAAATTAAACTTTTTTCCTTGTCGACAGATAATTTTCCCAACGGTCTAAAACAGTTTGAAAATCTTCGGGCAAGTCAGAATCAAAACGCATATATTCTTTTGTTTTTGGGTGTTCAAATCCCAATGTCTTTGCATGCAAAGCTTGTCCTGTTAAAAGATTAAAGTTGTTCTGTATAAACTGTTTATATTTTGTAAAAGTTGTACCTTTTAATATTTTATCTCCTCCATATTCTAAATCATTAAACAAGGGATGTCCAATGTGTTTCATGTGGGCTCGAATTTGATGAGTTCTACCTGTTTCTAGACGACATTCAACAAGGGAAACATACCCAAAACGACGCAACACTTTATAATGGGTTACTGCATGTTTACCATAATCACCATCTGGAAAGACAGTCATGAGCTTTCTGTTTTTTAAAGACCGCCCCAAATTGCCCTCAATTGTGCCTTCATCTTCATCAAAATCGCCCCAAACTAGCGCTTGATAGCGCCTTTCAGTTGTTCTGTTAAAAAACTGCTTGGCCAAATGGGTAAGAGCATTTTCTGTTTTCGCAACAACCATTAACCCTGTAGTATGTTTATCTAGTCGATGTACCAATCCGGGTCTTCCATAGTAGTCATCTGGTTTTGAAGGGAGGTTTTCTATGTAGTAAATCAATCCATTAACCAATGTTCCGGAATAGTTGCCATATCCAGGATGAACGACCATATTAGCTGGCTTATTCACTACGATTACTGAATCATCTTCATAGTGAATATCAAGTGGAATATCCTCTGGAACCAATTCTGTTTCTCGAACTGGATAAGGCAAAACAATTGAAATTTCATCGTTGGGTTTTACCTTGTAATTTTGTTTTACAGGTTTTTTATTGACCAAGATATTCCCGTTTTTTGCCGCTATTTGAATCTTATTGCGTGAGGTATTGGGCATTCTGTCCATTAAGAAACGATCGATGCGCAGTACTTCTTGCCCTTTATCAGCAATAAACTTGTAGTGCTCATACATTTCTTCATTTTCTTCCTCCTCAAAACTGTTTTTTAATGTTTCAGATGCCATTCTTATTGAACTACAAGTTTCTTTACTTTTATTGTTTGATTTCCTTCTTTTCGACTTACCAAATAGATACCACTTTGTAAATTAGAAACATTAATTTGTGTTTGGCCATCAGATACCATAACAATCCTACCATTCAAATCTCGTATTTCATACTGGGTAATATTGGTTGGATTCACTGCATTGATTTGAATGCTGTTATTTGTCGGGTTGGGATAGATTGTAAAGTTGTGGTTCTTCTCCTTTTTATCAATTGCTTGATGCTTTACACCCAAAAGATAATCCATGTTACTGGTAACAACAGGTCGCATCAGCATACTTCCTGAATAAGAAGCGTTGTGCCAGTTATATCCGCCATCAATACTCCAAAATATCTTATTGGAATGGTCGTGATTCATATCAAATCCAATATTTAATCTGTCCTCTTCAACTTGACGCATTCCTATATAGAATGTTTCACCAACTCCAACCTTCATGGTGTCTTTAAAGAAATAAGTTGTAAATTTATTTCTTTCATTGGTATATTTGGGCTGGTGGGTGTTTAAAATATCATCCTCATAAACAATACTTCCAGGTTGCCCATTCTGATCATCCCAAACCATAAGGCGGAATAGATTATTTGAAACATCAACGACCGAAGGCACAAAATGAATCTGAATAGCAATCAATGAATCAGGTTGATAGGCCTCAAATTTATACGCCAAAATACCTTGAGTTCCTGTAACTCCATAAGCTTTTTCAGCAGTGCCGTCATCGTAAGCATAATAGTTTTTAAAAATCTGTTGCCCAAAAGTAGTATCGTTTATTGCATCATTTGGAAATTGAGCAGGAACATAACCTTCATAGTCAAATATAGCCATTGTATCATTTACTGTATTGTCATATACATATCCCAAAGAAAAATCATGGTAACTGGTATAGGTTGTACGCGGTGCATAGTTAATGTTGCCCCCCGACAATACAGTAGCGTTGAGAACGAAATCGTTTTCAAAAATTCCATCATAGAAAATCTCCACCTTTCCTTGTTGATTATTTTCAGTTAACTCACTTCCATTTCTCACCGTAACCTTTACGCTGTCTCCCATCTTATTGTTCGGATGGTTTTTAAAATGCTTCCACGGTACACTAATGTAATCTTTCAAAAGAGTAGAAATTGGGTAGACCACAGCAAAATCTTTAAACAAAGTATCTTGGTATCCTGATAAAGTTCTGAGGTTTACATAATCAATATGAAAATGATCAAGTCCACCAGCTGGAGAACCATAATTAATGAATCGAAACTGGAAGCCCTTCGAAAAATAGTTGGGGTCTTTAACCGGAATATGTGCTACTTGAAAGTCTGTTGTTTGACCGCCATCAGTACGCCACACCCTTTTCCATACTTCAGAGATAGGAGAGTAAAACTCAAGATACAATGAATCATCCGTTTCGGGTTTATCTCCAAAACCTTCTTTTTGATATAAAAAGCTAAAATAAATGGAATCGGCAGGCGTGTTTATAGACATATCAATTGGCTTAGCAAGAAGAACATCATTTTCTTGATTGATTGTGCTTCCAAAATTATACGGATATCCATTTTCGTCTAATCCATCAAAAGTAACAACGCCTAATGACCAAGGCTCTACAGCAAACCTGTAATTGTGATAAGCCTGATCATTCAACCACAGCTTATCTGGTGCATTCATTGTTTTGATAAAAATACGTGCTGAATCTTGAATAAATTCAGGGTCATCAACCCATATTGTGTCGCTTAGATTTCCCACCTCCAAAGTGTCATAAACATTATATTCGGGATATCCATAAGTTTGGATATAATCAGGGGCATAAACACTTAAATCATCATATTTGAAATGCGTAGAATCATAATAGTACAAAATTGTTGTATCTAAAACGGGGTCATATTCAGATCGGTAGGTTTTTGTGCTTGTAAAAGTAGTATCTGTGAAAGGATTGTCGGTATTTTCATCCAACATTCTGTAGTATACTTTTTCTGTTAATCCAGCATCGCCAATCGCAGCTGTATATTTTTGGAATTTATCCCTAGAGAACTCATCATAGAACGGCAAGGAGAGTGTATCCGTTTTATAGACTATAGTGCTGTCAAAGGTATTTGATAAAGCTTTTAAAACGATTTTTTTCTTCCCAAACAAATCGGGATTCACAGTAATTGGACCAATACCGTCTTGTGCAAAAATTCCAAAAGCAGAAAGAAGCAGGGCAATGAGGATTTTAAATTTCATTCGTTTTAATTTTCAGTTTAAATATCGCCATCATCAGAAACATTTTCATTTGGCGATGCAAAAATAGTTATCGTTGAACCTTGTGGCACTTTACTGCTATCCGAAGCAATGGGTGTTTGACGAATCACTCTGGCTTTTAAACTATCGCTGCTGGTCATACAACCAATACACACAGAGTACAAGCGTAAATCAGTACTGGAATTAAAACGTTCTTTTGCTTCGTTTATTGTAAGTCCATTTAAATCTGGCACACTAACCAATGAACCCAAAGCAATTTTTCCTACTGTTAATTGAACAACTGAGTTAATAGGAACTCTATCACCTGCATGCACGTTCTTCCCATCAATTTTCTGAGAAATCACACTGCCTTGATCTTCACTGCTGGGCACATATTTAACATGAGTACGTAGTCCTTTGGTTTTCAAGACTGCTTCTGCAAAACGCAAGCTTTTACTCACTACAGAAGGCACATTAACCAATCGGGAACGTTTAGAAACCCGTACTCGAATCACTCGATTGGGCTTTACTCCTACTCCTGTTGAATCTGTAGGCATGGGGTTTTGATAAATTACTGTTCCTTCCAATAAATTGGGGTTATAGATAGAATCCAACACCTCATATTGGAGTTCTTTATCGCCAATCAATTCGGGAATATCATTAACGTTATTCGACAAAAAATTAGGAACATCCACAATCTCTCCGTGGTGCGTATAACTCTTAAAATACGCTTTTGAACCCCAAAATATAATTAGCCATACAACAATAATTAATCCTAAATTGATGAGAAATCTTTTACTCTTAATGAAATTGCCTAACTTTTTAAAAAAGCCCATAATCTGAATTGGAATAATAATTAAACAAAACTAATTAAATTGTTTAAAAAGTATTCGTTTGTCGAATAGAATTATTCATTTAAGAATTCACGGTAAAACGTCCTACTACCCACAAATCATAATGGGAAAAGACAATACGCTTTGGAAATGAAGTGCAACGATAAGCCTTTCTATTTACGGGTTAGTCATTAAAATATCTATACTCTGGAAGTAAATCCATCATCTTTTTTCTTGCAATAAAGATTCTGCTTTTCACTGTTCCGAGAGGGATATCCAATTCCTCAGCAATTTCTTTGTATTTAAAACCTTCAAAGTGCATCTCAAATGGTTTCTTGTATTCATCACTCAAGGTTTCCAATTTAGAGGTTAACTCTTCATCAGTAATCCGATGGTAAGGCGTATCTCTATTCTCCGTTGTATTGTTGAGAAGATATAAATCTGTAGAATCATCAAAAATCGTTTTTGATCTCGACTTTCTTCTGTATTGATTAATAAAGATGTTCTTCATTATGGTGAAGATCCATGCCTTAAAATTGGTTTTTGGCTTATAGTAATCTTTATAGCGTATCGCTTTTAACATCGTTTCTTGAGTAAGGTCTTTAGCATCATCAATGTTTCTTGTAAACTTCATGGCGAACGCCAATAAATATGATTCCATTGAGGTAAGTATGTTATTGAATTCTAAAGTTGACATCGTTTCTTGTTTTTATTGTTAATCTTTATTTGGTCTAATTTGTTTAATCTTTATATCCATAACGTTTAAATTAGTTAAACAGTTATTGGAACAAAAATACAGATATTTTATTCATATTACAAGGACTTTACAGTATGATTGAAGATTTAACAAATATTTAGGAATCCAAGAATGGAAATTGACTTCTAGTGTTAACCTGAACTATTTATAAGGTTTAGTTATAAAAAGCTAAAACGGCAATAGGTTTGGCGAGCACAGGAGTTTTTATAATGGTTGGTTGGAAACAGGCAAGTTCAGAGTTGACTATAACAGCTCCTTAATATGCAAAAACCTATTGGATTTGGGAAGCCCCAGATGATTCACAGAAGATCCCCCCACATAAATTGGAAGATCAACCTCATCATTTAAGCAATTTAGATATTGGAAATAGTTTTTTTTGTCGTCGTTTTCAGCCAGAGAGATAACAATGCGTTTTGGGTGTGTTTCATGAAGCGTTGTTTTCAAATCTGTAATTGGGAGGTTGGCGCCGAGATATAATGTTCTGTACTTCCTTTTTTGGAGAATATAATTATAGAAAAGCAATGAAATTTCATAGGTTTCGCCTTCGGGAGTAAAGAGTACTGCGTCAAAATATTTTTTATTGACTTCTGGAAGTTGCTCGGTAATTGCAATTAATTTTTGCCGAATTAAGTTGAACACAAAATGCTTTTGTACGGGTGAAATTCGTCCAACCTTCCACAAGTCGACAATCTTGTCGAGGAAAGCTTTAATGCAGCTTTTATAGGCTTCTTCCAAACCATCTTTTTTAATTGTATTGGATAAGATTTGATTAAAAACGTCACATTTTAGCTGAATAGTGGACTGGATCAGTAAATTTGTGTTTGTGGTACAGTTGCGATTGTTCTGGTAAATTTCTTCTACTTTACTCTTGATCTCTTCGGTAGAATATTTGGCAATTTTTGAAATCTTCCATCCATAATTGTATAAAATTGAAATATTCAATAATTTCACAAGGTCCTGTTCAGTGTATGTTCTAATTTTGGTTAAAGTTCTGTTTGGACACAACAAATTATATCTTTTCTCCCAAATACGAAGGGTATGGGCTTTTATACCTGTTAAGGTCTCCAAATCTTTGATCTTGTATTCTGCCATAATCTAATGTCTTAACACATAGAACCAGTTTTGGTTCAAAACACAAAGGACAGCAAAGATCGCAGAAATAAAGATTGATTTATGGATGGACAATAACTGTGGTAAGGAAAATAGCGAACCGATCAAATGAAATCAGAGTGAGAGCGGCGCTTCCCCCTTCTTGCCTATACTTTATTCTCATTTACACTCTTTTAACCCGCATTATGAACAGCTGATTTTATTTCAACTATAATGAAATGATTTTCATACGATTGCTCTATTTTAAGAAGTTATAAATCTAACATCTACAATCTAAAATCTAAAACATCTCATGAATAATGTGAGTTAAGATCAAAAATAATGCGTTTTAAATAAAAAAACATGGAATAAAATTCGATATCTATAGTTCAATGAAATATATTTTTGTAATTTAGATGCGACTTTAAAAATATCCTATTTCATGAAAAAACTATATTTTATATTTGCAATCCTCTTTATTGGTATCTTTATTTCTTCATGTGGCAATAAGCAATCCGATGATGAATTGAATGTAAAATATGCTGATGAAAATGAAGATTTATATAGTTTTCAAGCATTCAATTTAAAATCTTATGGTATTGATGCGTTTATTTATCTCCCCGATGAAACCTCTAATATAGGAGCAGCAGTAGACCCACAAGTAAAACACGAGCAAGATGGATATCAATGGGAGCTACAAGTTGGCCCTCATTTTCAAATTACGATTGAAGATTGGGGTGATGATGATGCTTTTAAAGCAAAGTTAGAAGAACTGAAAAACCAAAAGATTTACACCGTTGATTTTATTGAGAAAGAAGATGATTTTGCTTATTATAAAACAACCCTTAATGTCGAAGGATCGAAAAATGGAAATAAAAATATTGGCGTAAAACACGAAACCTACCACGTGATTGCTCAGCACAATATAGATGGTATAAATTATATTTTTAAAACAGCTGATAGTGGAGCACCAAAACCTATAACGGACTATATGGCAAAATCTGTAAAGAATGTCGTGCCTTTAACCGATGAAAAGCCCGCATAATTTTTTTAAAAAAAATTGAGTTTATCCAAATTTTTAATCTCTTTTATATTTTTTGCAAACTTGATGGTGGTTAACCAAAACTGTTCAAAGTTAGGATTAACCCGAACTATTTCATTTCATTGTTCCTAAAAGCAGAAGGAATTAAGTCGGGAATTATTTTTAATATTATAGGAAGCAATATTGCTCCTCCTGGCAACATAAAAATGGCCATAGCAGGTACTGATTTAACGAGGTCTTTGAACTGACTTTTTACTTTCTCTTTCTCTTCGTTTGTCAATTCTTTTCTCAAGGATTTATTGACCAATTCAATCAGTTCCTTATTCTCTTTTAATTCTGTAACAAATTTATCTTTATTTCTTCCCAAAATCTTTATCCATCTTTTTGAAAAATTACCATACAGCTTTTCATATGAAGAACTGCCCTGTAAAAAAGGAATTTCGTCATTGTTTTTGATGACAAATCGATTGATAATTGCTTTTGAATGTTCTAATTGTGTGTGATCAAGTCCTAAATGTTTACATAATTTAAAAAGACATTCAATCTCATCATCCATTATTGAAACATCGGAGTAAATCGTTAATACTGCCAAATCTAGGAGGTACAACTTATACAATCTTGCAGCATGTTTTGGCACCTTAATATCATAGATTGAAAATGCCTTGTTCTCCAATTTTTGATTAAATTCATTTTTTTCTGCACTACTCATATTGGAGGCACTGAGGTAAACAGATAATATTTGTTTTTCAATCTCCACAATATTACCGTCAACTATAGACATTGCAGCAACGGTTTGTAAAGCCCCTTGAACAAACTTATCGTAACTTTCTTGAAGTTGTTTTCCATAAATCAAAAAAGAACGGAAAGCTAAAACATCAAAATACACCACACTGTTATCGAAGTAGCTAGCCCACAATTGATTGGTGAGTGTTTTTTTAACATGTGTTCGATCTCTCAGAATATTCTCGAGTTTTATCTGATTCGTTTCTTTAAAGAGATACTTAAAAACATTAATAGAATGTTGGTCTTTGTATTGAATATAGAACTCAAGCAGAATATCTATAAATTCCTCTTTGGTCCAATCCTTATTTTCCGAAATATATACGGTCAATAAACATTCAAATAAAAGAAGCACAGTTTTTTCATCACGGGTCCATTTGGATCCGACTTCATCTTTATCAAAAAAAATGAAATTGGCTGGATAGCCCAATGTTATCCCTGTATCAAAGAATGTATTGTGCAAATAAATAGCTTCTGAAATAGACTTAGGTCGAGAGACAGATTGCAAATTAATCGTTCCGTCCTCAATTAAAGAAAAGTATTTTTCGATCCAATTTTTTGCTCCAGGTTGTATCATTATGAATTACGAATTAGTCAATTTTCAATTACGAATTAGTCAATTTTCAATTACAAATTAGTGAATTTTCAATTACGAATTAGTGAATTGTTCAATTGTATATTTTAAAATGTCTCATATAAGTGACCTAACTTAGTGGTAAAAGTAGGTAAAATACTAAATTAATCTATAAATTGAAAGTAAAAAACACGGCAAGTATTCTTATGTTTATTGTTATCTTTAGAACGAACAGGAATTCCAAATCAAGAATTATGCAGATTTTTTTCAACACCTTATTTTTTCTATTCATTTCAATATCATGCTTTTCCCAAGTAAAATTAACCCAACTTCCTCCTGAATTAAAAGAAAGCTCTGCTTTGCTAAAACACAAAAATGTATTCCTTACAATTAACGATTCAGATAACGCTCCAATTGTTTTTGTTTTTAACAATAAAGGTGAAATCACACATACCAGCTTTATAAAAAATGTAATCAATTGGGATTGGGAAGCTTTGGCTTATGATGGAAAAGAATATCTCTATATTGGTGATATTGGGAACAATCTCAATCAAAGGAAAGATTTAACCATCTATAAAGTTAGAATGGATGATGTTTTGGAAAACGATACCATTGAAGATGTTACAAAGATATTGTTTTCCTATCCAGAACAAAAGGCATTTCCTCCAGATTCATCACAATTGTATTATGATGCAGAGGCACTCATCTTTAAAGATGATTCCTTATTTATTTTTACCAAAAACAGAACGGTTCCTTACGACGGCATATCTAAAATCTATAGTTTACCCATAGAAAGTGGAGTATATCAAGCTCAATTCGACGGAGAGTTTCATCTTAGTTCCACCAATTGGTTAGAAAGCAGTGTCACCGATGCAAATTATTATAACAACAGATTGTTCCTCCTCACTTATTCAAAAGCAATTGTTTTTGAATACAAGAAGGGCGAGTGGGAAAAGATGAAAGAATATCGTCACGACACGACAACACAGAAGGAAGGAATTGCCGCTGATGACAATTATATTTATATGACAGATGAATATCAGAAAATCTTTGGTAACAACTATCTGTATCAATTACGAATTAAGAATTAGTTAATTACGAATTGTGAGTTATCCAATTAGGAATCATTTAATTGAACAATTCATAATTCTACCATTCGTAATTCAACAATTCATAATTCTCCCATTGAACTCTAATCAATTTTCAAAAACCTTATCCAAAGCAGCTTTAAATTGATTGGAAGCATGTTCTAATATTTCAGCTGTATGAACATAGGAGACAAAGCCCACTTCATACCCACTTGGCCCGACATAAACATCTCGTTCCAAAAGAGCTTTATGCATTTTCTTAAAGGGCGTCATATCATTGTTGATTTCCGAAGCACTTCTTATGGCTGTTTTATTTGAAAAGGCCATCCAAAAAATAGAACCAATTGTAAACAGCTCAAATTCGTATCCCTTTTCATTTGCATAAGCATTGACTTGATCAACAAAATACTTAGTTCTTTCTTCTTGATTTTTATAAAATCCAGGTTTTCTACACACGTTTAGTTGTGCAATGCCCGCCGCCATCGCCACAGGATTTCCACTTAATGTTCCCGCTTGATAAACTGGTCCATCAGGAGAAATGGATTTCATAATTTCAGCTTTTCCTCCGTAAGCACCAACAGGCATTCCTCCACCAATGATTTTCCCATAAGAAACAATATCTGGAGCAATATTATAATATTCTGCTGCACCAGAAAAAGCCACGCGAAAGCCTGATATTACTTCATCAAAAAACAAAAGAACATTATGTTTTGTGCACATCTCCCGCAATTGTACCAAGTATGATTTTTCTTGCAACAATAAACCATTATTTGCTGGAATCGGTTCGAGTAATACACATGCCAAATCATCACTGTATTTTTTAAAACATTCTTCTAAGGCTTTTATATCGTTTAAAGGCAATACAATTGTGTCTTCAGCAACACTTTTGGGCACCCCTGCACTTGAGCTTTCTCCAAATGTAGCCAATCCTGAACCAGCTTTCACCAATAAAGAGTCAGAATGACCATGATAACAGCCATCAAATTTTACAATTTTATTTTTCCCAGTATATCCTCGTGCCAGCCGTATTCCAGACATTACCGCCTCTGTTCCAGAGCTTACAAATCTAATTTTATCAATATATTTATTCTGTGAGAGAATAAGTTCGGCCAATTCATTTTCCAATGCGGTTGGCGCTCCAAAACTGGTTCCATTATCCAACGCATCAATGATATTATCATATACATCAGGGAAATTATGCCCTAAAATAAGCGGTCCAAAACTACAACAAAAGTCAATAAATTGATTGTCATCTTCATCCCAAATATAAGGTCCCTTTCCCTTTTTAATAAATAAAGGCGCACCTTCTACCGCTTTAAAAGCGCGAACTGGAGAATTGACTCCTCCTGGGAAGTATTCAAGTGCCTTTTTGTATAACTTTTCTGAATTTGTCCGATTCATGGAGCTTGTTTTGATTTTGAGCAAAATTACACAAAAACCTTATATTAAAAAATTTAAAACACTATTAACCTAGACTATTAACTGCGTTGAGCTCGCAAGCTTGGTTCATAGGTTTGCGTAATAAAAAGCAAAAATGCCAATAGGTTTGGGGAGCACAGGCGTTTTTATAATAGTTGGTAAATAATTCTATCTAACAAATTAGCTACTCACCTCACAATTAGTTGATTATACATTACCTCCTTTTTATTCAGTCCTGTTTGTTTCTTTTGTCTTCATGAGCATACTGGAAAGAAGCACCGTAGGTGCGACATCTTATTCACCCTGAATTGCACTTCACTGCGTTGCGTTTATTCAGGGTGAGTATCGAAGGCAGAAACCATTTTGGCATATATTTTTGCCCGAAAATCATGACAAATACTCTTTTGAGTATGCTAAGCGTAAAAGTGAGTTGTTTTATGTTACAAAAAACGCTTGACTTGGAATTCTGGTTAAGACCACATTCATTTTAAATCCTAAAAACTTACATTTTAAACTCAAAAACTCTCTGTTTTTTCATAAATTCGAACACTTTTAGATTGTATAAGATTTTACATTATGTCAGAACACCAAAACACTCTTGAATTTGCTCAGGAAAAAGACCAAAACGATCCTTTGAGAAAATGGAGAAATGAATTTTACTTTCCAAGTTTTCACGAGAATCCTGTTATTTACTTCACTGGCAATTCATTGGGGCTCCAACCCAAACAAACCCGAGATTACATCAATTTAGAGTTGGACGAATGGGCAAAATGGGGTGTTGAGGGTCATTTTGAAGCAAAAAATCCTTGGTTTTCTTATCATGAATTGTTGACAGAAAAAACAGCAAGAATTGTAGGTGCAACAAATAAAGAAGTCGTTATTACACACTCTTTAACAACCAATCTGCATTTGTTAATGGTATCGTTTTATCGCCCTACAGGCAAACGTATAAAGATACTTTGTGAAGGGAAAGCCTTTCCATCTGATCACTACGCTTTACAATCTCAAGCCAAACACCATGGATATTCACCAGACGAAGTAATTGTAGAACTTTTTCCGCGTAAAGGAGAACACTTATTGCGCCACGAAGACATTATTGCGAAAATCGAAGAATTGGGCAATGAATTGGCTTTGGTGATGATTGGTGGCCTTAACTATTACACTGGTCAACTTTTTGATATGAGATCCATTACTCAAGCAGGACACAATGTTGGTGCTTTTGTAGGCTTTGATTTGGCACACGCAGCCGGAAATGTTGAATTGAATTTACACGATTGGAATGTAGATTTTGCTGCTTGGTGCACATATAAATACTTAAATTCAAGCCCTGGTGGTGTAGCAGGTCTATTTGTTCATGAAAAGCACGTTACCAACAATGATTTGGTGCGTTTTGCTGGTTGGTGGGGGCACGATAAGGAACGTCGTTTTCTTATGGAACCCGAGTTTCAACCCATTCAAAGCGCAGAGTCATGGCAACTCAGCAATGCCCCTGTATTGGGAATGGCAGCCCACCTCGCTTCTTTGGATATTTTTGATAAAGTTGGCATGACAGCAATAAGTAAAAAGCGCGATGATTTAACTGCCTATTTAGAGTTTGTTATCAACACTATCTCAGAAGCCTCTGAGCATACCATTTTTGAAATTATTACTCCAAAAGAGCCTACAGAACGCGGCGCTCAATTAAGTATTTTAGCCCATGGACAAGGGAAACCGCTCTTTGATGCAATCAGTAGAGCTGGTGTTATTGCCGACTGGCGTGAACCAAATGTAATACGTATTGCTCCTGTTCCTTTATATAATTCGTATGAAGATTGTTTTCGATTTGGAGAAATTCTGAAGGGATCAATTAGAAATTAATCAATTGCGAATTAAAAATGGTTCAATTACGAATTGACCTATCGGCTTCTTAATGTTTTCTGAATACTTCCAATAATCCTTAGAATTTCTTCAATATCTATGAGCAGTTCTTGACTCTTGTCGGTCTCTAGGTAACCAGTGTCTCTTAAAAGTCGTATCCAATATTTAGATTCTCTTGCTTCTTTGTATGATATACTCAATTTAGCAAAAAAGTCCCTTTCACTCTGTCCCCCAATGGCTTCTTCAATATTCGCTCCAATAGAGGTTGCAGAACGAATAAGTTGTTTGACCCGTCCTAAAAAAAGTTTACAGATTTAACTTTTATTTATTGATAGTCCTGC